>JAITUU010000009.1 GCA_031286165.1 Bacteroidales bacterium | reverse complement strand
TCAAATCTTATTGCAGGATTGATTGCATATTGTTTTTTGCCAAAAAAACCGGCTATTACATATCAAACCAATCAAAAATCTACTCAATTAGCATTGTTTTATTAATCGAACTCAGGTTACAAGCATAATAACCAAATCTATTCAATCCTATTCCGCAATAAGTTGTTACCCAACACGCTTTTGAATAATCAGCATTTTTGAAATTTTCATCGTCAATCGGAGCATCGTTAAATGGCGAAAAATATTCTATTTTGTTATTGGTCTTGAATGAATTGTAGTCAATAAAAACATTTGGAAGTTTTTTTACTTTTTCTAAAAGATTACGAGTTTCAGCCGTCAATCCGTTGCTGACGATTTGTAAAATAGTTTTTGGCGAATGAACGGAGATATATTGTTCTGAAATGTATGTTATAATTTTTTCAAAACCGGGGTGCAAAGTTGGCTCGCCACCAAGAATATTTATCAACTCCCATTTTTTGCCGAGTTCTATACTTTCGGAAACAAAACGCTCAATATCTGAAAATTCAATTTGTTCTTTTGTTGGTGCTTGCGAGCAAGAACGATTGCAAGCAACGCATTTCAAATTACATTCATAGGTAATATCAATTTCTACCTTATTTATGTTCGGCAGAAAGTTTTTTCTTTCTTTAAAAACAAAAGACGGATTTTTGGATTGCTTATGCAAAATATCTGCAATACATTGTTCTTTTACGGCTTTCCTTTCCAATTCTGTAATTTCTCTTTCGTGATAATATGTAAAATTATCTATCCGCATCGGATTTTTGCTCATTTCTACTATTGGAATCATCATCGCATAGTCCGTACAATCGGGCAACCACTCATTAGAGAGAGATTTTTTTATCAAACTTTGATTTCGGTCAGTAATCTTCAAGTCGGTAATTTCCAAAGAATCAAAAAGATACTTTTTGAAAGAGCGGATATGTTGCCACACATTTCCTCCGTTTTCTCGTGGGTTGATAAAATTGACAGGATAACGATAATGTGCTTGTAAACGATAAGTTTGGTACATTCCACCAATTACCACATCTGCATTATCAATATCATATTTTTGCATGATTTTTTCAAACACATAATTTCCAATAATTGCATCGTCGCCGTCTATGGTCATTATTACGGTTTCGGGATTGGAAACAAAATAATGAATTGCCTTGTAGGTATTTGCCATTCCACCTTGCCAAACTCTGTTTTTTATGAACGTAATTTTTCCGGAATAATCTCTAATGATTTTGTCTATAAAAATCGGCAATCCATTGTTAGAAGCATCGTCAATAATTATCATTCCCCAATCCTTGTATGTTTGGGAAATAACCGAGCAAAACATTTTCAAAAATCGAGCATTTTCCACATTTCTTACCAAACAAACAATGACAAGTTTTTCATTTCGTTTGGGAATTGTCCAATCGTAATACGAACCGGCACAATCAAATTCATTTTTTTGACAATCGGGAATATGTCCGCTTTCAACTCGGTCTAAAATTGTAGTCCAAACATCTGCATTTGTTTTTCGATAATTTTGTGGGTGAATGAAAAAAGAACGACTATCGCCACCACGAATAGAACAAAAACCTGTTTCTTTTTGTTTTTGGTGCATTGCTCTGTACCACGACAGTTGCAGTTTCCCCGATTTATCCAAAGAATTTGGGAAAGGTCGTAATGCAAATAAGCGTTCTTTATGAAATAATCCCATTCTGACTTCGGGAACAAAACCGCCATTTTCAAATCCAAAATACGGTTTATAATCAACTTCTTGACAAATATTAAAACCAACTGAAACAACTTTTTCATTCTTTTCCATTTCGCAAACCATATCTTCCAAAAAAGAATGCGACAAATCTTTGCGACAAATCAAAACATCGGAATCCATTTGAAAAACATACTCGCCTTTTGCTTGTTCAAAAGCGTATAATTGTGGTGTAATTGGCACACCTTTTGCACTATGTGTTGTATTCGTTTTTATACCAAACCAACGATTATTTATATCAGCAATTTCTTCTGCTGGCAACATAATGTATTTGTCGACAACTTTTTCAGCAACCAAGCAATTTACTTGTTGCATCAAATTTTCCAGAGTTCCTTTGTTTGTATATTGACGAGTGAAATTATTTTCTTTAGTATCTACTGCAATTATTTTTTCAAAAAATGTGTTGGGTGTATTTAATTGCTTTATTATGTGTGTTACGCTTGCATAAATTGTTTCATAATCCTGCGGACAAGTTTTGATAATCAACGAAACGGTTTTTCTAAAAGGAATTTCCGTAATATTGTTTTGTATATTCAAATTGTGCGATAATTGTTGAATTGCCAACTCGCTTTCTTTAAAAATAATCGTTGAAAAAACTTTGTTTACAAATTCTTGGACTCCTTGCAATTCGGGCAAATCAAAATTATTAATTGCACTACGAGTAAGTTTATTGATAAAAGATTTTTCTTCTCCAAAATATTTTGCGTGAATGAATGACCGAACACACATATTCAAAAATAAATTGTCTGTGTATTGTTCTAATTCATAATCTATTAGTTTAATAATTCCGTTCGCTTTGACAAAGTTTTCGGGTTTGATGTTTTTTGCTATCAATTTTCGTTGCCACATTTCGGCAAGAAAACCAATAAAATCATCTTTGCATAATTCCGTAATCGGATCGCTTTTTTCAAAAGGATAAATCAAAATGTAATTACCTTTGAATGGTATTAATTCCTCTATTTCATATAAATGTTTAACATCTCGGAGTAATGCCTTGCAATTATTCAAATAACTGATTTTTTGCTCCGGTGGGTTTGAGTCATAAATTTTATATACTTTTATCTCATCCGTAAAAACAACACCTTCCGCTCCCATTCCAAGATATTTGTAATTACCTTGTCTAAACGACTGCAAGACCTCAAACGCTTTATTTTTTCTATCCATTAATTTTACTTTTATAATAGTGATACAATTCTTTTCTTGATTTAATATAATTTCCTTTTAGTCTATTTGTCTCTGTTAAATCGCCTGAAATAGAATAAATTGCATATAAAAAATTCTCTGCAATATAAATTTTCAACCTACTTGATTCTAAGAGAAATTTAACCATTTGCCAGTGGTCTTCCGCACTATCTTTCGCTGGATACTTGATACAATATTGAGGCTTGAAGAATGTATTGCACGAGGGTAATTCTGCCTCAAAATCTCCCATACTCATTTTGTACAAACGCTCTTCCAAATAAGAAAAATCCCAAAATTGTTTAGTAGGCATATTAACTCCAACAATTTTATTTTCTCGTCTTTGATAATTTCCTGCAAAAATCACATCGGGATTTTGCTTGTCAATAAATTCTTCCAATTTTGAAATCACAAAATCATCTACCAATTCATCGTCAGCATCTAACCTGCCAATGTATGCGATATTTTTAATATTTTTCAAAATGTAATCGTTGATTGCATTTCTTACTTTAAATGATTTTCCACCATTGGCAACATTTGTGATAACGATATTATCGGTAATCAAATTTTTAATTTCTTGTTGCCAATTATCGGTAGAATTGTCATTTCCAATTACAAGGATTAATTTTCGTTGAACATTTTTCTGATTGACAACCGACAAAACGGCTCTGCGAATAGTTGCCTCGCCATTATGCAACGGCATTGCTAAAACAATCTTTTCGAGATTGACAAATGATTTCAAAATCTGCTCTCGATTTGGATAGGAGAAATATTTTTCTGCTCGTTGCAATGATTTTTCCAATGTTTCGGCAACATATAAATTCAAATATTTTTTGTAAAACCTGTCTAATCCTGCCCATTTGCTTGTTGGGTTATTTGTTACCGTATTTTCGCTTTGTGCATAATGATATACCAATATTTCATTGATAAAAGCAACTTCATCGGTAGAATTTTGTTGCAGAAAACGAATCATTAAATCTCTGTCGGTGCAACTTTGCAAATTTTCATCAAAACCTCCAATGTCAAAAAATGATTGCAGGTTGAAAAACAGATTGCTACCTTGCACTCCGGGATTGCCGATAAGGAAATTTTCAATAGTTAAATTATCTTTGTCTAATTGGAATTTTACTTCAAAATCTTTGTGAGAGCGTATTAAATTAGCAAAAATCGCTTTTGTATTTTGGGTCGCTCGTGCTTTTATTTGATTGGCGCATTTTTCCAAATAGGTGCTATTTCATTCGTCATCATCGTCTAAAATTGCAATATAACCGTTTCTTGTGTTTTCAAATTTTTCGCAAAGAAAATCAACGCCTGAGTTCCACGCACCTGTTCCTGAATTGTGTTTGGTTTTGAAATTACGAATACAAAAGACATTTGGATTATTGAGTTGGGTTGCTCTTTCGGCAATAATTTCAAATTCATTTTCATTTTTATTGTCATCAACAATGACAATAAAATCAGGCAAATATGTCTGACTTAATACTGATTTCAAAGACCTGTCAAAAAGTAAATTTGTTCTTTGAAATGCTGTTGCGATTACTATGCCTATTTGAAAATTCTTTGCCATATATCAAATACAAGTATTTAATTGGTTTGGTTCAAGATAATTAAAAGTAATTTTTCATTTGAAAAAGAGAGATAAAAATTGCCTGAACCAATATCAATTTTTCACTCCTTTTTATCAAAGTTTTTAGGCAATATTAGACTGTATATATCATCAACAACGGAATCACTATTTTTAAGAATTATTTTCCCGTTGTTTAGTTTTTCGTAAATCAAATAGAAAACAGGTTTCTGAAATTTTTGATTTTTCTCAATATTCATTTTGTGTGCGTTTTTTGCAGTTTTACTTTCATATAGGTTAGATTTAACTTGCACGCCTGCAAGAATATTATTGTTCTTATCTTTAACAACAATATCAACCGCAAAAGCCAAATCGTCTGTACTGTTGGATTCTTCAACAATAAGTGTTGGCAATTTTTGTTTGAGAGTTTCTAAACTCAAAGATTGAGAAGGACCTGCTTTTTTTATAGTGCTGCGGACATACAAATCATACACATATTCGAAACATTCTTCAAATGTGCAAATTTCCCCCTTATTTTTCAATGCAAATAATTGTTTTGCTAAATCATTATAACTTTGTGCTTCATATAATTTTTGTGCAAACATTTTGAGCGTTCCTTTACTTTTGATTCCACATTGACACGTTGTTTTATAATGAGAATCAATCAGAGTAACTAACTCTTTTTCAGTGTTGGGTTTGTGTGCTGCGTACAATGCCATAACGTACACACTATTTTTAGGTTGCGATAAGAAATAGTCTCCATTTATTCTATTTAACCACTGATTTTTATTCATAATTCCTTCATTTTCCAACATAAAAAAAGCGTGATACTTTTTCGTATCCCGCTGCAAGAGGTATTTGGCGTAACCCGTAAAGAACAGAATAAATCAAAAGTTCACGCCGAACGGCACGAACATTTCAACTTACACTCTTTCTTTACTTCAAATCGCCAAATTTTTCTCGCAGAAAGATAACTTAAAATGCTTTTTTACTATGTGTGTAATTTCCTTGTTTCTATATCATAGGCAAATACGGTTTATTTCAATCAATTTGCAAATCTACTACATTATTTTCATTCTGCAAAATATATTTTTTTGTTGAAAACTTATGCTGCACTCTCATTTTTGGTGTAGGGTAAAATTCTACCTTTGCCGAAATTCACAATGATATGGCACGAGAATACAACAAACGCACTCCGCAAAAACTTGAAATAGACTACGCCGGCAAAATTCCGCCTTTTTCCGAAGATTTGGAAGAAACCGTGCTGGGGCAACTTATGCTCGAAGACGATGCTATTTTGCAGGTGATAGAGGATTTGAAACCCGAAACGTTTTACAACAAAAAACATCAAACCATATTCGAGGCAATTCATAAAATCAGTGCCAATCAAGATCCGGTGAATATTCAAACGGTGGTGGAGCAACTTCGCCGCGATGAAAATTTGGATTCCGTAGGCGGGGCGTATTTTGTGGCGCAACTCACACAAAAAGTATCTTCGGCGGCGCACATAGGGCATCATGCCAAACTTTTGGCGCAAAAATTCATTCAGCGCGAATTGATTCGTGTGTCGGCACAAATTCAGGAAAAAGCCTTCGACCCGGCAGTTGAGGTTGATGAATTGGTGGATTTTTCGGAAACGGAAATTTTCAAAGTTTCGGAAGGAAACATAAAAAAAGCCGCGCTGCCTATTAATTTGGTAATGGAGCAGGTGTTTGAAAACATTAAAAAGGCGCAGGAAAATAAAAATAAATACAGTGGTCAGCCGAGTGGATTTACCGATTTAGATGCCATTACTTCGGGTTGGCAGGCTGGCAGCATGGTGGTTATAGCGGCGCGTCCGGCTATGGGTAAAACTGCCTTTGTGCTTTCTATGCTGCGCAATATGGCTATTGATTTTCAAGTGCCGGTGGCAATGTTTTCACTTGAAATGAGCAATGCCCAATTGGTAAACCGTTTGGTGGTGGGCGAAAGCGAAATTCCGCACGATAAATTGAAAACCGGCGATTTGACTGCCGATGATTGGAGCACGCTATACAGTAGAACAAAATCACTTGGCAGTGCACCTATTTTTTTGGACGACACGCCGGCACTTTCTATTATGGAATTTCGCGCAAAATGCCGCCGCTTGTACGAAAAAGAGAAAATTCAATGCGTATTTTTGGATTATTTGCAACTCATGACCACCAACAACCCGGCAAACCGTCAAGAGGAGGTAAGTATGATTTCGCGGCAAATAAAGGCGGTGGCTATGGAATTGAATATTCCCATTATAGCACTTTCGCAGTTGAGCCGTGCGGTGGAAACTCGCGGCGGCAACAAACGTCCGCAACTTTCCGACCTGCGTGAATCGGGTGCCATAGAACAAGATGCCGATATGGTACTTTTTATTCACCGCCCCGAATACTATGGGCAAACGGAGGACGAAGAAGGAAATTCTACCGAAGGCTTAGCCGAAATTATTATCGCCAAAAACCGACACGGTTCGGTGGACGATGTGAATTTAACCTTTATACCGAAACTCACCAAATTTACCGACCGTAATCCGGCAAATACTTTTGCTCTCAACGGCGCGTTGCCTCCGGTGTCGAATTTCGATACTGCACTTTCGAGCGGCATGGGAACTTTTGAAACCCAAACCTATTCTTCTAAAATGAATCAAACGGCAACTTCGGAATTTGATACTACCATAGAAACCGCACCGCCGTTTTAACAATAATTGAATAACAGAATAACTGAGTAATTGAAAGAGAAAAGCAATAAATCTCTCAATAGCAACAAATATCTATTACTATCTATAAATATCAATGAATATCTACAAACATCTCACATCTTGTGTCTAACACCTGATAACATTGTGTTAATAACAATTTATAATTCATAATTCATAATTTGTAATTGTTTACTACTTTTGCGCCCGAAAACGTTTTGTTCAAAGAACGTACTACTTTTTTACAAACATAAAAAAATCAATACTATGACCATAGCATTTGTTGTTGATCAATACGATAATATAACCAACGGAACTACCGCTTCGGCAAAGCGATTTGTGGAAAATTTACGCAAACACGGGCACACGGTGCGCGTGCTCACTACCGGTGAGCCTGGTGCCGATAAATACATACTGCCCAAAGCCTTTATACCCTTAGTTACCTACTTAGCCGATAAACAAGGCATTGCCTTTGCAAAAGTTGATAAAAAAGTAATCCGCGAATTTTTAACCGGCGTGGATTTGGTTCATTTTTACCTGCCATTTCCGCTGGCACGAGCAGTGGAAAAAATTGCGCGGGAAATGAATATTCCCTGCTTGGCGGCGTTTCACGTGCAAGCCGAAAATATTACCTACAATATTGGCATGGGCACAAGTAAACTTGCAAATAAGTTTTTCTACAAATTCCTGCACTCGTATTTTTACAAGCGATTTGCCGATATTCATTGTCCCACACAGTTTATAGCCGGCGAATTGCAGGCAAACGGCTACAAAGCCCGATTGCACGTTATTTCCAACGGCGTGAGCGAAGTGTTTTATCCGCGTGAACCCATAGCACACGAAAATTTGCGCGTGCTTATGATAGGCAGACTTTCGCCCGAAAAACGGCAGGATTTGATTATAGAAGCCGCGCGAAAATCAAAATATGCCGATAAAATAGAACTCTACTTTGCCGGACACGGACCTCTACTCGAAAAATACAAAAAACTCTCGAAAGGACTGCCGCACGAGCCTTCGTTCAATTTCTACACTACCGAAGGATTGATAGAACTCATGCGCAGCACCGATATTTATGTGCACGCTTCGGACGCAGAAATTGAGGCAATAGCCTGCATGGAGGCGTTCAGTTGCGGACTTGTGCCTATTATTGCCAATTCTAAAAAAAGTGCAACCGTGTATTTTGCCATAGACGACCGTTCGCTTTTCAAACAAGGCGATGCCGCTGATTTGGCACGAAAAATTGACTATTGGATAGAGCACCCCGAAGAACGCATTGCGCTGGGAAAAGAATACGCCCAAAAAGGCGACACCTTCCGCGTAGCCGAATCGGTGCGAAAAATGGAAGAGGTGTATTCATCGCTCAAACCGGGAAGACTATAATAGGAATTAGGAAACAGGAGTGAGGTGTTGAATATGAAAAGAGCAGTTATTTTTTTGATATATGCGTGTGTGCTACCTACGTTTGTGTGGGCACAAAATGTACAAAGCATACGTATAAAAGGACAAGTAGGAGATGCGAAAATCGACACGAAAGCCAATCGTATAGTGGTGATGGTGCCCTATGAAATGAATGGAAAACTGTATGCGCTGCGCAGTGCCGAAGTAGAAAAAATTACCACCGAAAACAATGCCGCGCACACCCTGCCCGATGTGGTGGATTTACGAAATTGGACAAAATTTAAAGTGGGCAACGAAGAATGGCAAATCAAGGGTGGCTACCAACTGCCGGGCAGTGATTTTGGTACGTGGCACGGTGAATCTATTACCGGTTTTATAACACTCGGACACACGCAGTGCGATGATATGCCCGGTAGCGACAAACACAAAATTTGGGATTGCGGCAATCCTGCCTACGCCGCTTCGGGAAGCAGCAACTGGCCCACGAAAAAAATCAAATTGGCAGACGGAAGTTATGCAGCCGAACTCACCACACGCAGTATTTTGGGCATTATTGCCAGCGGAAATTTGTTTGTGGGGCGCATAGAACGCAATATGAGCCTTATGCAATTAATGGGTTTTACCAGCAAAGATGGTAAGGATTTAATTCAATGGGGAGTGCCGTTTGAGGGTCGCCCTACGGCTATTCGCGTGAAATTCAAATACGAAGGATTGACCGATTCGTGTACCATAATGGCTGTGGTGGAAAATCGCAGCGAAGGCGTGCGTAAATACGTGGGCACGGCGTGGTATAGTGCCACTACCGACCACGATAAATCAAAAGAAGGCGTAATCAGTATATCGGAACCCGATAAAAACGGACTGCGCACGCTCGAAACCAAGTTTGTGTATGGCAAAGCCCATGCCAATGGCGATGCGCTGCCCAAAGGTGCGCAAATAGGAAAAGGTACCGAAGCAATTACTCACGTTACCGTAGTGTTTGCATCGAGCAGGCGCGGCGATTATTTTAAAGGACAAAAAAATGCCCGCTTGATTGTGAAAAACTTTGAGTTTGTGTATTGATGTGTTAGATACGAGATGTTAGAAAAATAGTGTATATTTGTGCAGTAATTGCTAAAAACAAAGGCTATGACGGTACAACAAATGCAAGCATTGAAAACAGAACTTATTGATACTATTCAATAATGAGCACAATGCCAATCAATGAGAAGAAATAAGTGTGTTTTTGAAGGAAATCATTATAAAATCATATATTTTATCGACAAAACCAAAGTAATTAGTACTCATATTGGGGATTGTAGAAGAAATCCCGATACAATATGAAAAGTTCTTGAATACATTTCACAACAAAAGCACCACATTCACCGTTATACCCCAAGTACAGAGATATGAGTATTGAGATTTTAGATACACACTATATGAATATAATAATTTTCAACGTTCAGTTCTCAGTTCTCAACTAACTAAAAAATCACATGTCTTACCGTTTACGTTTCATATCCACCATATTTTTTCTTTGTGCACTTCATGCGGCAATTGCCATGAGTTTTCTTATTCCTATGGACGAAGCGCAGAAAAATCACTTAAAAGCATACGGTATAGTGTATTGGGCGTTGCAAAACAATAGCGATGCGCAGTGGCTTTTGAATTATAGGGGCGGCAGTTTTTTGTGTGAATACAGCGCAGCCATAAAATCGCAGTGCGACATTCGCGGCGTGAGTTACGAAATTATAGCCGATGCCAAAACCGCGCACATTCTTGCCGAAATTGCAGGAAACGATGTGAATATGGACGCGGTAAAATTGGAAAAAGCCCCCAAAATTGCCGTATATTCCCCCAAAGATAAACTTCCTTGGGACGATGCCGTAACGCTGGCACTCACCTATGCCGAAATTCCGTACGATGTGATTTACGATGAAGAAATTGTGCGCGGAGACCTTAGCAAATACGATTGGTTGCACCTGCATCACGAAGATTTTACGGGGCAATACGGAAAATTTTATGCCAACTATCGCTATGCCGATTGGTACAAATCCCAAGTTGCCAATGCCGAAGCAAGTGCGCACGCGCTGGGTTTTTCCAAAGTATCGCAACTCAAACTCTATGTGGTGAAAACCATAAAAGCCTATATTGAAAGCGGCGGATTTCTTTTTGCCATGTGCTCCGGAGCCGATACCTTCGACATTGCCCTTGCTGCCGAAGGCGTGGATATTTGCGAAGCAATGTTCGATGGCGACCCTGCCGACCCGCAAGCACAGCAAAAATTGGATTTTACGAAAACCCTCGCTTTTCAGAATTTTACCCTCGTGCGCAATCCTATGGAATACGAATATTCCGACATTGACGTAAGCGACACGCGTCATGTGGGGGAAACAGAAGATTATTTTACTCTCTTTGAATTTTCCGCAAAGTGGGACCCCGTGCCCACCATGCTCTGCCAAAATCACGACCACATAGTGAAAGGATTTATGGGGCAAACTTCGGCATTTCGTAAATCACTCATAAAACCGCAGGTGCTTATTATGGGTGAACTGCAATCTGCCGGCGAAGCACGCTATATTCACGGCACGCAGGGCAATGGCACATGGACTTTTTACGGCGGACACGACCCTGCCGACTACCGCCATTTGGTAGGCGATGCTCCCACCAATTTAGATAATCATAAAAATAACGCAGGATATAGATTGATACTCAACAATGTACTTTTTCCTGCCGCTAAAAAGAAAAAACAAAAAACGTAACAAGTAGTTAGTATTTAGACTTTTAGATTTTTAGACATATAAACTTTTTAAAAAAACTACCAATTAATAACTGATAACTGATAATTAATTCCTATCTTTGTTCCCAATACGTCTTTTACATTTTTTACTATGAAAAACTTCTTCTGTACAATTTTTGCCATTTTTTCGTTTTCGCTGCTTTCTGCACAAACTATTGTTGAAACCTACGGTCGCTTGCAAGTGAACGGTTCTTACGTTACCGCCGAAAACGGCGACAAAATTTCCCTTTGCGGCAACAGCCTCTATTGGAGCACATGGGGCGGCGAACGCTGGTACAATGCCGAAACAATCAACTATTTGAAAGACGATTGGAAATCTACCATTATTCGCGCAGCCATGGCAGTAGATGGCGATGTGAGCGGCGCATACACCACGAGTGCAAATAATGCAATTATTCAAAAAAATCGTGTAAAAACCGTTGTAGAAGCCTGCATAGCCGAAGGATTGTACGTAATTATAGATTTTCACTCACACGCAGCACACAATTACACAGCCAAAGCAGTGGAATTTTTTGCTGAAATGGCGGAACTCTATGGCGACTATCCCAACGTGATTTACGAAATTTACAACGAACCAAAAGAAACAGCATGGACTACCATAAAATCCTATGCCGAAACGGTGATAGCCGCCATTCGCGAAAAAGACCCCGATAATTTGATAATAGTGGGCACGCGCTCGTGGTCGCAAGAGGTGCTGGAAGCGGCAAACAATCCCATAAACGACCCGAACGTTGCTTATACGCTGCACTTCTACGCCGATACACACAAACAATGGTTGCGCGATAGGGCAGTTTCGGCAATGAACAAAGGTGTAGCACTGTTTATAACCGAATGGGGAACCTGCGATGCCAGCGGTAATGGTGGTTTTAACCCGGCAGCAAGCGATGATTGGATGGCATTTGCCAAAGAAAATCACATTAGTTTGTGCAACTGGTCGGTGCATAACATTAGCGAAACAGCCGCTATTTTGAAAAACACTTCGGTACTCAGCGGATGGACAGAAAATAATTACTCCGAATCGGGAAAATACGTGCGCGATGTTATGATAAATTGGAATAAGCCCTGCGATGTGATAGCACTTCCGGCGCACATAGAGGCTGAAAATTATTGCTCGCAACATGCTGTGCAAAAACAAACGTGCAGCGAAGGCGGTAAAAACATCAATTTCACAAAAACAGGAAGTTATATTACCTTTCCTATAACAATAGCCGTAGCTGGCACTTATACGGTTTCGTATCGTTATGCTACCAATTCTTCTTCAAGTTTACAACTTTCATTAAGTAATGACCCTGACTTTGAATCCGAAATATTTCCAATGGTTCAGGAGGGTTTGCAAAATTACAACACTCATGGCTACGATATAGAATTGCCCGAAGGCACTTACGACATTACCATTACATCGCTGTCCGGAAGTTTCAATTTGAATTGGATTAAACTATTGCCGAAAACCGAGGGTGTCAAAGAATTAACTGCCATAAATATATATCCTGCCGATGAAGTAGTGAAAGTTCCTGTAAAAACCTCTGTGCAATTCATAGCGCAAGGTTTCGACCAAAATGGCAATCCGTACCGCATAAATCCTTCGTGGAGTATTCAAGATAACGCCGCAGGTGCTTCGATTTCCGCAACAGGAAACTTCACTGCCACCTCCGCACTTGGCAGTTATGTAGTGGTTTTGAATCAAGCCGATTTTGCGCCGCACACTATTCAGGTAGAAGTGTATGACCCATGTCCGCCGCACTCTATTGCCAATCGCATAGAGGCAGAGAATTTCTGCGAAGCATTTAATTATGAAATAGGAAGCTGCACCGATGGCGGAGAAGGTTACGCGCTCGGTTATTTGGAAAATACCTCGTGGCTAACCTACACTATTGACGTGCCCGAAGACGGAACCTACGCCATAGATTTTCGCGTGGCAAGAGGTATGGCAGGTAACGCCTCAATGGATATTTTGGTGGATAACAAAAAGCTATTGACTCACGATGTTGGACCAACCCATGCTTCTGATTGGAATTTTTACCTTACCAAACCAAGCCAAGCATTTGCCCTCACAGCAGGAATTCATGAACTGAAACTCAAAATTGTGTCAGGCGGCGTGAACATTAATTGGTTGGAATTTAAAGCGGCAGAACCCACCGCAATTACCAATGCAGCAACCGCCGGTGCTTCCAAAGTATATCCGAATCCGCTACCGCAAGGCGGTGCATTGCACATAGCACAACTTCCAAGTTCGGGAATAGTGCGCATACGCACCTTGCAAGGAATTACCGTGTATAGTCAAAACATAACCGGAGCAAGCGACCTCGAAATTTCTACCTCACTGCCACGCGGTATCTATTTTGTAGAAATAACTTCGGCAGCAGTACGCACTACTACTAAGGTGGTGGTGGAGTAGGGAGAGGATTATCTTCTCCGGTTTTACCCGGATTAGGACGCTTCTCGTATTTGTTGTTCAAGTTCTACTATTTTATTTAATACGTCTTGTTCGCTTAAAAAGGGTTTTTGATTTAATTTTTCCATTTTTTTACGTTTTTTCTTGACTTTCTATGTTTTTTGTTGTATATTGCTGAAAAATAAAATTTACTGCCATGAAATATGTAGCACTCATATTATTCATTCTATTTATTTTATTTCTTGTTTTTATTACTATATGGGCAACTACTCCAAGTAAAGGGTATAAGCCAGAGAGTAGAAAAGGAGCGAGAGTAAAATATTTTATTAATGGTGTTCCCGTATTAGAATACTATTAAATCTCAGCAATACCGACTTCTATCTCTGTATTCGTTTTCATTGCGTGTGCTATCGTGATAGCCTTTAATGTAACCTGCTAAAAACATGCCTACGAGTGTTGCTATCACTATAAATATTTCTGCTATTGTTGCTATCATTCTTCCGACCCCCCAAATTCTTCGTTTAGTTGTTTTTCCACCCAAAGCAAATACGCCTCTTTGTCGGCTGTTATGCTATCGGTGGCGTAGGTTGGTAATTTTGTATCCGCTCTAATACGTATTTTGAAAATATACCGTCAAAAAGGTATTTCAAAGCCGATAGTTTTAGTATATATTTGCACTATCAAAGTAATGGAAATATAAATATAAACTTTTAAACACAAATAGTCATGAGTACAATCGCAAAAAAACTGACAGACCTGATTGGAAATACCCCGCTTTTGGAGTTGGGCAATTTCGCACAAAAACACCATGCCGGTGCGCATATTATCGGTAAATTGGAGTATTTCAACCCACTTGGCAGCGTGAAAGACCGCATTGCATTTTCTATGATAGAAGATGCTGAAAAGAAAGGCACGCTCAAACCCGGTTCGGTAATTATAGAGCCTACGAGTGGTAACACCGGTATCGGATTGGCGTATGTGTCGTCCATCAAAGGCTACCGCCTGATATTAACAATGCCCGAAACCATGAGTTTGGAACGCCGTAATTTGCTCAAAGCACTTGGCGCGGAACTTGTGCTCACCGAAGGAGCGAAAGGTATGAAAGGTGCCATTGCCAAAGCCGAAGAGTTGCAGGCATCTACGCCGAATGCAATTATTTTGCAACAGTTTGAAAACCCGGCAAACCCCGCCGTGCACATTCGCACCACTGCCGAAGAAATTTGGCGTGATACGGACGGGAAAGTCGATATTTTTGTTTCGGGCGTGGGCACCGGTGGAACCGTTTCGGGAGTGGGTAAACGCTTGAAAGAATTGAAACCAAGCGTACAAATAGTAGCCGTAGAACCGGCGGAATCGCCCGTACTTTCGGGCGGGAATCCTGCGCCACACAAAATTCAAGGGATTGGAGCCGGTTTTGTGCCGCAAACCTTCGACCGCACTTCGGTAGATAGCATTGTTGTTGTGAAAAGTGATGATGCTATTCGCACCTCGCGCGAATTGGCGAAAAACGAAGGTCTTTTGGTGGGAATTTCTTCCGGTGCAGCCGTGTATGCCGCCTTGCAACTTGCCCTTTTGCCTGAAAACAAAGGCAAAAACATTGTAGCCGTATTGCCCGACACCGGCGAACGCTACCTCTCTACCGTGCTCTATGCTTTTGATGAGTATCCTCTCTAAGAAAAGTTTTTTATACATAGTTGTGAAAACGGACGAAGCAAGAGATTGTTTCGTCCGTTTTTTTATGGTGGCACGAAAATAAACGAGTAAAGACGGTAGTGGTTTCAAACAAAACTGTATTTTTGACTTGTACAATTTCATGCTATACACAAACACTCGTATTATGCTGAACGAAAAAAGTTATAAAGGACACCTTACTATGTTGCTGGTAAATGTTGCATTTGGGCTGAATAATCCCATGAGTAAGCGCGTACTCGCTGTGTTGAGTCCTTATACGCTGTATTTTTTGCGTGTGCTGGGAGCCACAGTGCTTTTTTGGGCAGTATCGGCATGTATGAAAGAAGAGCGCGTGAGTAAACGCGATTTGCTCATGCTGTTTTTGGCAGGTATGGCTGCCGTGGTGGGCAATCAATTTTCCTTTGTTATGGGTCTTTCGCTCACCACGCCTATCAATGCTGCTATTATTATTACGCTGGGACCCATTGTTACCATGATTTTGGCGGCATTGTATCAAAAAGAACCCATTACCAAAAAGAAAACTGCCGGCGTGTTTATTGGCGCAAGTGGTGCACTATTGCTCATAGTAACGGGTATGCACGTGGGCGGAGCAGGTGGTAGTTTGTCGGGAAATTTACTGTGTTTGCTTTCGGTGCTGTCATACGCGCTGTATCTCACTGCGTTCAAAAATCTGATTCTCAAACACAAGGCTGTTACACTTATGAAGTGGATGTTTCTTTTTGCCGCGATTGTGTCGTTGCCTTTTTGCTTGAACGATGTGGAGGCAACCGCGTGGCAAACTATAAACCGATATGATTATGCGCGAATTGCGTATATTGTGATAATTGCCTCCTTTGCTACGTATTTGTGTATTCCCTTCGGGCAAAAACTGCTGCGCCCCACCACGCTGAGTATGTACAATTACGTGCAACCCATAGTAACTACCACGGTGGCAATTGTAGTGGGCATAGATGCTTTCGGCTGGAATACCGCACTTGCTGCCGTGTTGGTGTTTGCCGGCGTGTATGTGGTTACGCAAAGCAAATCGCGCAGTCAAATAGAGGCGGCGAAGAAATTGCAGGAACGTTAGTTTTCAGTTTCTCGTATGTTGTATTATTTTGGAAAAAGAAGTTTCACTGTTTATTTGTCGAACAAAATGTGTTGTAATTCGTAAGTAATAATCCGTAATTGATTATTTTTGCAAAAAAAAATACTATTGCAATGATTTACAGCGAAGACGATGATTTTGAACCGGCGAATTACCAACGCATAGAGCAGTTCAACAATGATACCACCAACAAATTGGCAGCCCACTATAAAGAAATTTTACATTTACTCGGCGAAGACCCCAATCGCGAAGGACTTGAAAAAACGCCGATGCGCGTGGCAAAGGCTATGCAGTTTTTTATGCACGGCTACGATTGCAATCCGCAGGAAGTACTGCGTTCGGCTATGTTCAAAGAAGAATATCGCCAAATGGTGTTGGTAAAAGATATTGAAATTTATTCCTTGTGCGAGCATCATTTGCTGCCTTTTATAGGCAAGGCGCATGTGGCGTATATTCCCAACGGGTACATTACCGGACTGAGTAAAATAGCCCGCGTGGTGGAAATTTTTTCGCGCCGCCTGCAAGTGCAAGAACGCCTTACGGTACAAATTCGCAACTGCATACAAGAAACCTTGAATCCGCTGGGAGTTGCGGTAATAGTGGAGGCGGAGCACTTGTGTATGCAAATGCGCGGTGTGCAAAAACAAAATTCCGCCACTACCACCTCGGCATTTACCGGTGCGTTTACCAACAAAGAAACTCGCGAAGAATTTATGCTCCTCGTAGGAGCAAAATTGCATTAAGGGAAATAATTTTCAATTTTCAACTTTCAGTTCTCAATTAAATTGTATTTTTGTGGCAATTAATTTCCAATGAATAACTTTTACAATAATTAAAAATACAACAGTATGGCAATAAGTGCATTACAAAAAGAGCGTGCAGCATACGCTCCCAAACTCCCAAAATCGTTGCAAGGTGCTTCGGTGAAACTTGTAACCGGTGCGGCTACTCAATCGGTTGCCGACCAAGCCGAAATTAAAAAACTTTTTCCTCACACCTACGGAATGCCTATTCTTTCGTTTGAAGAAGGTGCGCCGGCGTGCGGATGCTCATGCGCTACCGAAAAACCTGCAATCAATGTGGGTGTAATTCTTTCGGGCGGTCAGGCTCCGGGTGGGCACAATGTGATTTCGGGAATTTTCGATGGCTTGAAAAAACTCAACCCTGCCAATAAACTTTACGGCTTTCTCGGCGGTCCGGGTGGATTGGTGGACCACCAATATATAGAACTTACGGCTGCAATTATAGATGAATATCGCAATACCGGCGGTTTCGATATTATTGGTAGCGGACGCACAAAATTGGAAGAAACCGCACAATTCGACAAAGGTGTGGAGATTTGCAATGCATTGAATATTAAAGCATTAGTAATTATTGGCGGCGATGATTCAAATACCAATGCCTGTGTGCTTGCTGAATATTATTTGGAAAAAAATACCGGCATACAAGTAATAGGTTGCCCAAAAACAATAGACGGCGACCTTAAAAACGAAATGATAGAAACATCGTTTGGTTTCGATACGGCGTGTAAAGTATATTCCGAAGTGATAGGAAATATTATGCGCGATGCAAATTCTGCAAAAAAATATTGGCACTTTATCAAATTAATGGGTCGCTCGGCTTCGCATATTGGTTTGGAGTGCGCTTTGCAAACGCAACCAAATATTTGCATTATTTCGGAAGAAGTAGAGGCAAAAAAACAAACCTTGAAAGAAGTGGTAAACAGCATAGCCGATGTGGTGGCTGCTCGCGGCAATAATGGTGAAAATTTTGGTGTGGCACTTATTCCCGAAGGATTAATTGAATTTATTCCCGAAATGAAAGTGTTGATTTCGGAATTGAACGACCTTTTGGCGCACGAAACCGATGTGCAAAAAGCACTCAAAGGATTGACGCCTGCAAGCGCAGCGGTATATAATAGTTTGCCCGATGCCATTGCTCGCCAATTAACACTCGACCGCGACCCTCACGGAAACGTGCAAGTATCGCTTATAGAAACCGAAAAATTACTTATCGAAATGGTAGGAAAAGAACTTGCCGCTCGCAAAAGTGCCGGTTCATACAAAGGTAAATTCTCAGGTCTGGCACACTTCTTCGGTTACGAAGGTCGTTGCGCTGCACCATCGAATTTTGATGCCGATTATTGTTATTCACTTGGTTTCAATGCTGCACAATTAATTGGTGCAGGAAAAACCGGCTATATGTCGTCTATTCGTAACACCACCGCACCGGCAAACGAATGGATAGCGGGCGGAGTGCCTGTAACCATGATGATGAACATGGAAAAACGTCATGGACACATGAAACCCGTAATTCAAAAAGCATTGGTAACACTTACCGGAAAACCATATACCTTCTTTGCATCGAAACGCGAAGAATGGGCTACTAAAACCTGCTACGTGTATCCGGGTCCAATTCAATATTGGGGACCAAGTTCGGTGTGTGACCAAACAACAAAAACCCTTCAACTCGAACAAAAATAATTCACGAGTTGTTCGCTATAAAAAAATCCTCTGCACATTGTTTGCAGAGGTTTTTTTTCTAACAACTGATAACTAATCCCTGAAACCTATCTACATATACTGCTTTACATCGTTTTCGTCAATGGTTTTGCCGCCGAGAATGATGAGGCGTTCTATGACATTGCGAAATTCGCGAATATTGCCCGACCATGAATAGGTTTGCAGTTGTGCTATTGCCTGCGGTGAAATTGTTTTTTTCGGAATACCCATATCGGCGCAAATGGCTGTGCAAAAATGTTCGGCGAGCAGGGGAATATCGTCTAATCGTTCGTTGAGGGCAGGTACTCGTATTACTATTACACTCAGGCGGTGGTATAAATCTTCGCGAAAGCGTTTTTCGGCAATTTCTTCTTTCAAATCTTTGTTGGTGGCGGCTATTACGCGCACATCTACCGAAATATCTTTTTCTCCACCCACACGGGTAATTTTTTTCTCTTGCAGAGCGCGGAGCACTTTTGCTTGTGCGGCAAGACTCATGTCGCCAATTTCGTCTAAAAAAATAGTGCCGCCTTCGGCTTGTTCAAATTTTCCTATGCGGGTTTTTACTGCCGAAGTAAACGAACCTTTTTCGTGTCCAAATAGTTCACTTTCAATGAGTTCTGTTGGTATTGCGGCGCAATTCACTTCTATAAACGGAAATTTTGCACGCGCACTTTGTTCGTGAATAGCGCGAGCCACCAATTCTTTGCCGGCACCATTGGGACCGGTAATAAGCACGCGGGCATCGGTGGGTGCTATTTTTGCAATATCGGTTTTGATAGCCTGCAATGCTGTCGAATTTCCTATCATTTCGTACTGCCCTGCTATTTTTTTCTTCAATTTCGAGGTTTCGTGCATTAGCACGTTTTTTTCGAGCGCATTGCGCGTGGTTATCAGTATGCGATTGAGGTCAAGAGGTTTTTCTATAAAATCGTAGGCACCTTTTTTAAGGGCATCTACGGCAATGTCTATGGTGGCGTGTCCCGAAATGAGAATTACGGGCAGGGTGTTTCCGCGTTCGCGCACTATGGCTTCGAGGAGTTCCGTGCCGTCCATATTGGGCATTTTAATGTCGGAAAACACAAGGTCGTATTTGCCGTTTTGAATTTTTTCGAGAGCCTGTTTGCCGTCTTCGGCGGTATCTACGGAGTAGTTTTCTACTTCCAAAATATCTTTGAGCGTGTTGCGAATGGCGCGTTCGTCGTCCACAATTAAAAGTGATGCCATACAATCAGTTGTTAGTTGTTAGTTATTCGATGTTAGATTGAAATTTGAAACAGCCATTTCTCGTTTGCTTTTTGGAGAAAAAAAGTGTAGATTTGCACTACAAAATTACATAAAAATTTAGAGATAAACAACAGTATGGCTTTAATAAAATCGGTACGAGGATGTACGCCGCAGTTTGGCGAAAATTGTTTTTTAGCAGAAAATGCCACTATTGTGGGTGATGTTACGGTGGGCAACGATTGCAGTATATGGTTCAATGCGGTGCTGCGCGGCGATGTTAATTCTATTCGCATAGGCAATAAAGTGAATATTCAAGATGGTGCGGTGTTGCATTGTTTGTACGAAAAATCAAAAATTGTGATGGGCGACAATATTTCTGTAGGGCACAATGTAACCATTCACGGAGCAACCATAAAAAACGATGTGTTGATAGGTATGGGTGCCACAATTTTGGACCACGCTGTAGTGCAAGAAAATACCATAATAGCCGCCAATGCACTTGTGCGCGATGGTGAAGTGCTGGAACCCAATAGTATTTACGCCGGAGTGCCCGCCAAAAAAGTGAAGGATATAGACCCTGCGCAAACCCGCGAAATGATTAACAAAATTGCCAACAATTACGTGATGTATGCTGGGTGGTATAAATAAGTTGAGAGTTGAGTTATTCAGTTCTTCCGTTATTTGATATATGAAAATAGAAGAAAATATACGCATAGATAAATGGTTGTGGGCGGTGCGTTTGTACAAAACGCGGAGTTTGGCTACTGCTGCCTGCAAGAACAATCAAATTGCGGTAAACGCTGTGTTTGTAAAACCTTCGCGCACACTGCAAGTGGGCGATGTGGTGTTGGTGAAAAAACCGCCATTTCCGCGCACGTATAAGGTACTGGGGCTTTTGGCACAACGCGAATCGGCAAAAGTGGTGGTAGATTTTGTGGAAGATATAACCCCTGCCGAAGAAATTGAAAAATGGGAAACGGCACGATTGGTAAAACCCGTGTTTCGCGAGCGCGGACTTGGTCGCCCCACAAAAAAAGACCGCCGCGATATGGAGGAATTTGGGTATTTGCAATAGTTTTGTTATGTTTGTACAAAATTATACACTATGCTCATAGCAAAACAAAAACGCAACGAAAATATTATAGAATACATTCTTTATATGTGGCAATTAGAGGATTTTATTCGTGCCTGCAACTTCAATTTTGAGCACGTGGTGGCGCAGCGCAATTTGACCGACCATGCGCACTACGAAGAACGGCAGTGGTTTCAAGCGTTTCTGTCGGCTATGAAACACGAAGGAATAGAGCAAAGCGGACACTTAATGCAGTTGAAAGAATTGGTGCAAGACCTTTCGGCTTTCAATATTGCACTCCTGCAAAATCCCGAAGAAGTGCAGTATAAAGAAGCGTTCAATGCCGCCATGCCGCACATTGCCACTATTATAGAAAAATCGAACAATACGCTCAAAAACGAAATAGATGCCTGCATTACCGCCGTGTATGGCTTGCTGCTGCTGCGCTTGAAAAAACAAAAAATCAGCGAAGAAAGCGAAGAAGCCTTCAAAACAATCACACATTTGTTGGCGTTTTTAGCCTTTAAATACAAAAAATACGAAAGCGGAGAATTACATATCAATTAAAAATTACGAATTACGAATTTTTCAGTTATTCACCATTAATCATTCACCATTAATCATTAAAAAAATGTCAATAGTTTCTCCTTCAATGCTTTCTGCAAATTTTTTGCATCTGCAAGCCGATATAGATTTTGTGAACGCAAGTGCTGCCGATTGGTTTCATTTAGATATTATGGACGGTGTGTTTGTGCCTAATATTTCCTATGGATTTCCGGTGGTGCATGCCATAAAAAAAGCCGCGAAAAAGCCGCTTGATGTACACCTTATGATAGAAAAACCGGAGCGGTATATTAGCGATTTCAAACAAGCCGGAGCCGATATTTTGTGTGTGCACTACGAAGCCTGTACACACTTGCATCGTACCATTCAGGAAATTAAGCAACAGGGCATGAAAGCAGGCGTTGCGCTCAATCCGCACACGCCGGCGGAAGTGCTGCGCGATATACTTACGGAAGTCGATATGGTGCTCATTATGTCGGTAAATCCGGGATTTGGCGGGCAAAAATTTATTACGCAGTCGCTTGGTAAAATTGCTCGTTTGAAAGAACTCATTCGGAGCGAACACTCCAAAGCACTGATACAAGTAGATGGGGGAGTAGATACTACAAATTGTTGCCAACTAACTAAAGCCGGTGCCGATATTTTAGTTGCCGGAAGCGCA
Source organism: Bacteroidales bacterium (assembly GCA_031286165.1). Taxonomy (GTDB): domain Bacteria; phylum Bacteroidota; class Bacteroidia; order Bacteroidales; family UBA1715; genus WQTX01. The sequence continues at coordinate 52,714 of JAITUU010000009.1, read as the reverse complement.
ATTTTCGGCGCACAAAATCCTGCGGCGGTAATTGACGAATTGAAACGAAGTTAGGTGCTTGAATCTATCCACCATTATGAAACAAGTTCTACTGTGGAAAAATCAAAAGAACTGAGAGATACTGGTTATAAAGTTATCAAAAGTTTGCCTTATTTTGAGGGCATTTTCAAAGTCCGTATCAATCATATTGGACACATTATTTCGGTAGGAGACGAATAGTAGGTTTGCGTAATAGAGGAAATTATGGAAAACATCAAAAAAATAGAACCTGCGGAGCAGCACCTGCTTGCCGACCTCTCGCTGCTCATAGAGCAGAGCAAGCGCGTAGTGGTGGTGCAGGCAAACAGTATGATGACCATGCTGTTTTGGAACGTTGGCAAGCGCATCAACGAAGATGTGCTGCAAAATCGCCGTGCCGATTACGGAAAGCAAATTGTGTCGCTGCTGGCGACACAATTAAGTGAGAAATACGGAAGAAATTTCGAGTTGAAAAACCTACGCCGAATGATGCAGTTTGCCGAATTATTTCCCGACATTGAAATTGTCGCTACGCTGTCGCGACAATTATATTGGTCTCATTTTAAACTAATTATACCATTAAAAGACGATAAAGAACGTCTTTTTTATGCAAATGAGGTTGCCGAAAGGCATTGGGGAGTTAGAGAACTTCAACAATCCATAGAGCGCAAAGAATTTGAGCGTTCGGAAATTGCCAATTTGCAGGTTTCGGAAGAGTCGCCCCTGCCATTTAATGTGTTCAAAGACCCCTATTTCTTGGATTTTCTGAATCTTCCGAAGGGATATTTTGAAACAGATTTGGAAGATGCCATTCTCAAAGAGTTGCAGCAATTTGTGCTGGAAATGGGGAAAGGGTTTGCTTTTGTGGAGTGGCAAAAACGTATGATTATTGACGGCGAAGACCACCATTTGGATTTACTTTTCTTCCACCGCAAACTCAAACGCTTGGTTGCCATATGGATTATAATCCGCAATCGCCCTTTGCAAGACAGAGTGTTTGAATCGGATTTTGATAAACAGATAAAAAATGTGGAATAAACCGCACTCAAAACAACTTCAAACACTAAGCGATGATTAAGAAAACCCTCTATTTTGGAAATCCCGCCTACCTGAGTTTGCGCAGCGAGCAGATTGTAATCAAACTGCCCGAAGTGGAAAAGTGCGCAACCCTGCCCGATACGTTCAAGCAATCGGCGGAGCGCACGCTACCCATTGAAGACGTGGGTGTGGTGGTGCTCAACCACAAGCAAATTACCCTCACGCAGGGCTTAATCGAAAAACTTTTAGACAACAACGTGGCAATCATTACCTGCGATAGCCGCCGAATGCCCGTAGGACTAATGCTGCCGCTGAGCGGAAATACCACGCAGAGCGAACGCTTTCGCGAGCAGATAGACGTCAGCGAACCGCTCAAAAAACAACTCTGGCAGCAAACCATTCGGGCAAAAATTACCAATCAAGCCGAAGTATTGCAACGGTTTCGCGCCTGCAATGTGAAAAATATGCTCCATTGGGCAGGCGAAGTGCGCAGCGGCGACACCGACAATTTTGAGGCGCGTGCGGCAGCCTACTATTGGAGCCAAGCCTTTCCGAACATCGAGCATTTCACGCGCGACAAAGAGGGTACGCCGCCCAATAATTTGCTCAACTACGGATACGCCATTTTGCGGGCTGTGGTGGCGCGTGCGCTTGTTGCCAGCGGACTGCTCCCCACGCTGGGAATCCACCACCGCAACCGCTACAACGCCTACTGCTTGGCTGACGATATGATGGAAGCCTACCGCCCCTTTGTGGATAGCGCGGTGCTGGAACTGACCAACAAAATAGGCTATCCCGAAGAACTAACCACCGACCACAAAGCGCATTTGCTGAAAATTCCCGACACGGACGTACTGGTAGGCGGCAGAATGAGTCCCCTCGCACTTGCCGTAGCGCAAAGCACCGCCTCGCTCTACCAATGCTTTTCGGGCGAAACTCGCAAACTCAAACTGCCGGAACTGCCGTGAGGGAATTGAAAGTGGAAAAATAAAGAAAAATACAACAATTAAAACGAAAAATTAACATAATATATACCCCATGAGAAACATACTCTGTACATCAATAGCGAGTTTCGCTTTATACACCAATACTATGGCACAAAACACACAAGAATTTAATCTTCATGTCGATAGATTTGCCGACATTGAGGTGCTGCGCTATCAAGTTCCCGGATTTGAGGAACTCTCTTTGCAGCAAAAACAGTACATTTACTACCTATCGCAGGCTGCCGTTGCCGGTCGCGATATTTTGTTTGACCAAAATAATCGCTACAATCTCACCATTCGCACCCTGCTCGAAACTATGTATGTGAATTACACGGGCGACAAAACGAGTAATGATTTCCGTCAATTTGAAACCTACTTAAAGCAAGTGTGGTTTGCCAACGGTATTCATCATCATTACAGCACCGATAAATTTACGCCGAAATTTTCAAAGGAATTTTTTACGGAACAATTCAACGCTTTTGCCGAAAAAGCATTTCCCCACCTTATAGGTGATGCAAATACAAAAACAATGCTGCGCGAAAAATTCGTGAGCGTGATATTCGACCCTGCGGTAATGCCCAAAAGGGTCAATCAAGCCGAAGGTGCGGATTTAATTCAAACTTCTGCCAACAATTACTACTATTCCGAGAGTGAGGAAAATCCGCTCACGCAGCAGGAGGTGGAGGATTTTTACAACGCCATGCGCAATCCCGATGATAAAACGCCTATTTCTTACGGACTGAACAGCAGATTGGAAAAATTGCCGAGCGGCGCACTGTTTGAAAACGTGTGGCGGCTCTATGGCATGTACGGCGAGCAAATCGAAACAATTATAACGTGGCTCGAAAAAGCAAAAACAGTTGCTGAAAACGATAGTCAAAAACACATAATTTCCTTATTGATAGAATATTACAAAACGGGCGATTTGCGAAAATTCGATGAATACAGCATTGCGTGGGTGCACGATACCCAATCGCACGTGGATTTTGTGAACGGATTTATAGAAACCTACGGCGACCCGCTGGGCATAAAAGCAAGTTGGGAAAGTATTGTGAATTTTAAAAACGTGGAGGCAACCAAACGCGCCGAACTGATTTGCTCCAACGCGCAATGGTTTGAAAATCATTCGCCTGTGGACTCGCAATTCAAGAAAAAACAAGTAAAAGGCGTGTCGGCAAAAGTAATTACGGTGGCAATGCTCGGCGGCGACTGCTATCCGGCTACGCCCATAGGAATTAATTTGCCAAACTCGAATTGGATTCGCGAAATGCACGGCTCAAAATCGGTAACAATAGACAATATTACCGATGCCTACGACCGCGCTTCGCAAGGCAACGGTTTTGCCGAAGAATTTATGTACAGCGCAGTGGAAATAGACCGCCGCAAACGCTACGGAAAACTTGGCGATGACCTCCATACCGATTTGCACGAATGTGTGGGACACGGTTCTGGTCAGTTGCTGCCCGGCGTAAGTCAAGACGCGCTCAAAGCCTACGGAGCCACCATAGAAGAAGCCCGCGCCGACCTTTTCGCACTCTATTATTTGGCTGACCCCAAATTGGTGGAACTTGGACTTTTGCCTCACAACGAAGCCTTCAAAGCAGAATATTACAATTATATGATGAACGGATTGCTCACTCAACTCATTCGCATAGAGCAGGGAAAAGATATAGAAGAATCGCACATGCGAAACCGTGCGTTGATAGCACGCTGGGTACTTGCTCACAATGGCGCGAACGCGGTGGAAATAGTGGAACGCGATGGAAACCACTTTGTTCGCGTGAACGATTATGGAGCACTGCGCACAGCCTTCGGAAATCTTTTGGCAGAAATTCAACGCATAAAATCTACTGGCGACTATGATGCCGCCAAAGCATTGGTAGAACAATACGGCGTAAAAATAGACCCCACGCTGCATGCCGAAGTGCTCGCACGCTACAAAACCCTCAATCTTGCGCCCTACAAAGGATTTGTAAATCCGGTTTATACCCCCGTGTTGAACAAAAAAGGCGACATACTCGATGTGAAAATAGACTACACCGAAGGCTACACAGAACAAATGTTGCGCTACGGAAAACAATAAAATTTATGGAAAAACAGAATAAATTTCGCGTGTATAGTGCTTCGGCAGGGTCGGGTAAAACCTTCAGTTTGGTGGTGGAATACATTAGTATTCTCATGGAAAATCCCGAAAACTATGCGCACATACTCGCCGTAACCTTTACCAACAAAGCAACTGCCGAAATGAAACAACGCATTATGCAGGTGTTGTACGGATTGAGTAACGCCGATGAAAATTACAAAGGTTATCGCGAAAAAATTCAAGAAAAAACAGGAAAAACGGACATTGAAATACGCACAACGAGTGAAATAGCCCTGCATAAAATCCTTCACGATTATTCGCGATTTTCCATAGAAACTATCGACTCGTTTTTTCAGCGCGTGTTGCGCAATATGACTCGCGAACTTGGTTTGGGGGCATCGTTTAACGTAATTTTAGACGATAGCACTATTATAGAAGAAGCAATTCGCCACAGCATAGACCACATGACCGAAAATGCAGAATTGAAAGAATGGTATCGCGAGTTTATTCAAGAACGCATACGCGATGGCAAAAAATGGAACGTGGAACGCGATTTATTGGCGTTTGCCAAAGCCTTGACAAAAGAAACCTTTAAAGTCAAAGGCGTGGATTTGGAAAAACTTTCCGACCCTGCCATATTGAAACCTATCAAAGAAGGGTGTGCCGAGTTTTGTAAGGAAATAAGAGATAGTCTTGCGAATTTTTCCAATGAATTTGAAAAACAATTTGATTTGGAAAAAGATAATTTTGTGGGAGGAAAAAATGGTGCTGTGTTACAACTATTTACAAAAATAAAAACACCTGAAAAATGGTTTGAACTTCTCAATCCTGACCCGGAAACAGCAAAAACGATTAAAAAAGCAGTGTGCGAAGGAAGTGATTTGGTGAAAAAACTACATTCCGAACAAGCAGTACGAGCATTTTTTGATACAACGTACCGGTATTTAGAAACGCACTTCAAAGCCTATAACACTGCAAAATTGCTCTTAAAAGACATTAATTCTTTGGGCTTACTTGCCGGCATACACACATGCAAACGCCACATTATGGCGCAGAACAATGTATTTCTGCTCTCCGAAACGGCGCAATTACTCAGCGCAATTATAATGTCCGATGAAGGACTTGATATTTCTTTTGTATTTGAAAAAATGGGGGAGCGGTATCACTACATTATGATAGACGAGTTTCAAGATACTTCGCAGTTGAATTGGAATAATTTCAAACTCCTGCTTGCCGAATCGCTCGATAATAACAAAACGTCTATCATTGTGGGCGATGCCAAGCAGTCTATTTACCGTTTCAATAATGGCGATTGGAAGATTTTCTCCGATTTGCGAAATAAAGGATTTTCCTTAAATTCCGGAAAAAACTACGAAGCAGAAGCCGTAATACTCGACAAAAATTTTAGAACGGGAGAATATATCGTAACTTTCAATAATGAATTGTTTACCGGCGGTTTACAAGACGGAATATTTGCCGACAAAGACTTGTTGGAAAAAATCAATGCAATTTATACCCCAAAAGATACACAAATTGCCTACAAAAAAGGGAGTGGACGTATTGTATGTCAAATTTTTGAAGGAAAAGGCGAAAAACGCACAGAAAAGAGCGATGACACTGACGAAGAAGTTATAGACCCAAGCGATTCGTTGGAATTTGTGAGAAAAGAAATAACGGATTTATACGCTCGCGGCTACGAGGCAAAGGATATTACGATTTTGTGTAAAGAGAAAAAGGAAATACGTACAATTATTGACCATTTTTTGGAGAAACCACTTATGATTTCTTCCGAAAAACCGCTTTCCTTTGTGTCGGCAGAGGCGTTTTACTACCGTTCGGCACTGAGCGTGCGCGTTGTTATCAATATTCTTTCATACGTATTCAATCCACAGAACACTACGGCATTGGAGTTTGTGCAAATTGCTTGCGGTAAAAAAAATGCGGCGGCACTGCGCGAATTACAAACCGACAGAACTTCGCTGCTCAATAAATCGCTCTTCGATTTGGTGTTGCACAGCATTCATCGTTTCAATTTGTTCGATTACCGCGAGGAATATGCGTTTTTATTTTCCTTCCTCGATGCGGTTCACGAGTATTCTACTCGTTACAGTGCCCATATTGCGGCATTTTTGCAGTATTGGAACGAAAGTTTGCAGGAAAAATCCATTCCGCTTTCGGCAGGAGCGCAGGGCGATAGTGTGCAATTACTCACGGTGCACTCTTCCAAAGGCTTGGAATTTCCGGCGGTGATTATTCCTTTTTGTAATTGGAAATTTGTGAAAACTAACGACCACATTCACAACAATTATTTGTGGATAAGCGATTGTGAAACAACGCAAGAAAAATTGCAAAACGAAAGCGATATTCCGGTTGATTTGAGTGAATTACAAGTGCTGCCGGCTATTAAGAGCAGTTTGAAAAACACGTATTTTGAATCGGTGAAACACCAAGAAGAACGCTTGGAAACCATAGATAATCTCAACGCACTCTATGTGGCTTTCACTCGCCCCGAACAATCGCTTGCTATCTGCGGCACAAATTCCGATACCAAAGGCAAGCAAGACAGAAAGAAAAACGTGGCGGATTTACTCTATCGTTTTTTAGAAACACAACCCGAAACGCAACGCGGCGAACGATGTGTGCGCTATGCGGTGAACGAAACCGAGCAAAAGCATGAAAAAACAGAAAAACGAGCAAGTATATTTTCTCCCGAAGAAACGCCCATAATTCCCGAATTTAGTGCACAATCGGCGGAAATAACTTATTCGCAAACGAAAAAAGCAGAGCAGTTTGTGGATGGTTTTGTAGTAGGCACAGAACAAAAAAACGATACCATACTTTCGCCGCAAATGTTGGGAATAGCCCTGCACGGAATTTTGGCGGATATAGTGCAGGTACGCGATACCGAAGCGGCAATTCAAAAAGCACTCTTACGCGGCGATATTCGCGCAGACCATGAAGCGGAAATTAATGAAACGATTTGTGCAATGCTTTTGCATAAAGAAGTACAGTCGTGGTTCGATGGTTCGTATCGAGTACTCAATGAAGCGGAAATTATTTGTAAAAACGAACATTCTGAACTTGTTTCCTACCGCCCCGATAGGGTAATGATAGCACCGAATAATGAAGTAGTGTTGGTGGATTATAAATTTGCTGAAAGCGAAAAAGCACTTCCGAAATACGAAAAACAAGTGCGAAATTACGTGAAATTATTGCGTGAAATTGGGTATAAAACCGTTTCTGCCTATGTGTGGTTTGCGCTGCACAATAATGTGATTATTCCTGTGGAGTGAGAGGGGGAGGTTATTTAAAAAACGATATTGTTTTTACTGCTTTATTGCCCACCACATCGCTTACTTCTATACGTAGTTCGTGCATGGTGTTGGGCGCAAAGGCGGCGTATTTAAAAGGTAGAAACACCGTTGCGGTTTTTGCATCGTATTCTATGATTGTCCACACATTGTCTATGTAGGCATTGTAACTACCAATTCCCGAAAAATCATCGCTGATTTTGAAGAAAAGTTGCGAGCGTTGTTGCATATTTTCGCCGGGTGCAAGCGTGATGGCAATTTTGGGTGCGGTGGTATCTATCACAATGCCGTAGGTGCCGCCCACTTTTACTTGCGCCGTAGCAATTCCTTCACTATTGATTTTGGCAAACACGGCAGCTCCGCCTCGCTCAAATAGTGCTTTGCCGCGCAGCGAATCGGGCAGAGTGCTTTGTACTTGTATCGTTGCATTTTTCTTGAAAATCGGCTGATTGGTTTGCACAGCGTAGCGTTTGGAATAGTAGCTTCGTTTGGTGGGAGTGGTAACTTCTTTTGCCGAAAAGGTGAAATCGGTGAAAAAAGTTTTATCATCGGCAGTGAAGGTAAAATCGTCTTGCGAATAGCGAAATTCTTCTTTGCAATCAAACCATTCGCCTTGTTCGGTGAGTTTTGGTAATACTTGTAATTCGCTGTCGTTCAATGGTTTTTGAATGAGTGTAAATTGCAGAGAAGTGGCATTGTTGCGAATGTCGGATACTATAAATTCGCACTGCGCCGTGTCGGGTTGTGCGGCGGAGTAAATCCCCGAATTGTGCAGGTGAGTGTAAATTTGCAAGTCGTTGTTTTTGTCCACAAATGCTTTTTCAAAAAAACGCTTCGATTTTTGGCGTTCTTCGTAGTCTATCAGGGAATTGAGGTCGTTGGTGGTGGCGAGGTCTATTTCGTTTATCTCTCGTTCGTAGAGCACTTGTTTATTGCACGAAAGTTTTACGCGGTAGAATCCGAACACACTGTTGCTGCCGGTCATGAGGTCGTTACCTTGAATGGAAAAACCAATATCGCCCCATACTTCTATGGGTTTTGCCAGCGTGTAATCGCCGGTAGTGCCTTTCGCTACGGCGGTGTAAAATCGTTTACCTCGCTGTTTTTCCACAAAACTGTTGGAATTTATGGCATACACACCCACAGCCGAAATTCGCGGACGTGCTTTGTCTATAATTTGCGGATAAAATTGCATGGGGTCAAGCGTGTGTTCGTTGTGTGTATTGCGAATTTCAAAATGCAAGTGCGGACCGCCCGAACTGCCGGAATTTCCCGAAAGGGCAATCATTTCACCGCGCTCCACCGGCATTTCCGCAGGAGAAAAATCGGCAAAATCGAAATTATTGGTTTTTTGCGCACGCTGCCGCGCTCGAATTACGCTGTCTATACGCGGCGAAAATGCCGAAAGATGTGCATATACACTCGTCAATCCGTTGGGGTGCGTTACATACAACACATTTCCATAGCCCGAAGGACGCACCGCCGCTCGCGACACGTAGCCGCTTTCTATGGCGAGAATGTTTTTGCCCGTTACTTGCTGCGTGCGAAAATCTATGCCCGAATGAAAGTGATTCGACCGCAATTCGCCAAAATTACCCGATAGCGACACGGGAATATCTACCGGCAGTGCAACATTGTATGATGCAGGATTTTGCGCCGTAAGCGAAAAGGGCAGCAGCAGCAGAAGAGCGGGGATTATATGTTTCATGTTAGTTGAGAGTTGAAAATTGAGAGTTGAAAACTCGTAATTTTTAATTCGTAATTTGTAATTGTTTGTTACTTTTGCCAAAATTACAGAGGTTTTTTAGGAGATAACGCATGAAGTCAGCAGAAAATTTTAACGAGTTACACACATTTCCCATAGTAGAAACATTTTACAGTTTGCAAGGCGAGGGATTTCACACAGGGAAAGCGGCATTTTTTGTGCGTTTTGGCGGTTGCCACGTGTGTTGCGGCTGGTGCGATGTGAAAGAATCGTGGAATCCGCATGTGCACCCGCGTTTAACAAACGAGGAAATTCTTACGGAAATTCTTGCGCACGAGGCAAAAGCGGTGGTGATTACCGGCGGCGAACCTTTGATGCACAATCTCGATGAACTCTGCGCTTTGCTGCACGCACACGGTGTTCACACTTTTTTGGAAACCAGCGGAACTTTCAAATTCTCCGGCACGTGGGATTGGGTGTGTCTTTCGCCCAAGCAAAAGCACAAACCGTTGGAAGAAAATTTTGCGCGGGCAAACGAATTGAAAGTAATAATAGCCGCGCCCGAAGATTTTGCGTGGGCAGAAGCATGTGCTGTAAAAGTGCAAAAAGATTGCATATTATATTTGCAGCCCGAATATAGTGTGCATCAAAGCATTACACCGCTGATAGTGGAATACTGCAAACGCAATCCGCAGTGGCGTATTTCATTGCAAACACATAAATTTATTGATATTCCGTAGGGAGTTGAGAACTGAAAACTGAAAACTGAAAACTGAAAACTGAAAGAGGAAAATGAGATACAAGATTATTAGACGTTCTATAAACATATATGATTTGTAATTTTCATAATTCGCTTATTCAATTTTCAATTATTTTTCGTATATTTGTTTTCAAACCTAAAAACACCTATCACTATGTACGAAAATATCAAAGATAAGTCGCTTTTTGACTTCACGAGCAATGCAGCAGTGCTCGAAAAATACGGCATCAATCCTGCACACAAAGATTCTTATACCTCACGCACGCAACTCCGTACTCGCATGGAGGCGTTGTACAACTATGCCATAGATACGAATAACGCGAAGTTGCTCGCCGCGCTTGAAACCGAGTTTGGGCAAGGACTGAATGAGTTTATTGACGAATAACGCACTATGCCCGAAAAAAAACTCATTGTAATAGCAGGACCCACCGGAGTGGGAAAAACGGCAGCGGCAATAGTGTGTGCAAAACAATTGCATACGGATATTATTTCTGCCGATTCGCGCCAATTCTTCAAAGAAATTCCCATAGGAACTGCTGCACCCACTGCGGAAGAGCGTGCTATGGTGTCGCACCACTTTGTGGGAAATTTGAGCGTGAGCGATTATTACAATGTGTATAAATATGAAGTGGACGTATTGCAATTACTCGAAACCTTGTTCAAAACCCACAATGAGGTAATTCTGTGCGGTGGTTCGGGAATGTACATAGATGCCGTGTGTAAAGGAATTGACGACATTCCCGATATTGACCCCGAAATTCGTGAGCGAGTTACGCGCCAATTTCACGAAGAGGGAATTGAGAGTTTGCGCACGCAGTTGCAAAAATTAGACCCCGAATATTATGCCATAGTGGATTTGAAAAATCATACGCGGCTCATGCGTGCGCTCGAAGTGTGTGTGCAAACGGGAAAATCGTATAGCGAAGCGCGAACAAATACGTGCAAAAAACGACCATTCGCAATTCAAAAAATTGCGCTCAATATGCCGCGCGAAGAACTCTATGACCGCATAAACCGCCGCGTAGAGGCTATGATAGCGCAGGGGCTTGAAGAAGAAGCACGTGCGGTGTATCACCTGCGCCACCTTACTCCGCTCAAAACGGTGGGCTATCGCGAGTTTTTCGATTACTTTGACGGCAACACTACACGCGAATTTGCCATAGAAAAAATCAAACAAAATTCCCGCAACTACGCCAAACGGCAAATTACGTGGCTCAAACGCGATGGAGAGTATGAATGGCACGCGCCGAGTGGGGAGTTGATAGTGGAAAGTTGAAACTTGAAACTTGAAAAAGTCCGCCCTAACTCCTCCATTGGAGAAGAAGTTAGGGGAGGCTTTGGTTCTTATTTTGTTTTTTTCGCAAAGGTAAGTGCCGCGCTAATGAAGGATTCAAAAAGTGGGTGCGGCGCAATTACCGTACTGCGGTATTCAGGGTGAAACTGCACTGCCACAAACCATGGGTGCGTGGGAATTTCTACAATTTCCACAAGTCCGGTGTTTGGGTTGGTTCCGGTGGCTATCATGCCGGCTTTTTCAAATTCAGGCAGGTATTTATTGTTAAATTCGTAGCGATGACGGTGGCGTTCCACAATTTCGGTAGTTTTATAACTTTTGTACGCCAAAGAATTTTTCTTGATAACACAGGGAAATCCTCCCAAACGCATGGTGCCGCCCATTTCGAGCACGCCTTTTTGGTCTTCCATAATGTCGATAACGGGGTAGGGTGTTTTTCTGTCCATTTCGGTGGAATTGGCGCGTTCGTAGCCCAGCACATTGCGTGCAAATTCTATCACGGCACACTGCATTCCTAAGCAAATGCCGAAAAACGGAACGGTATGTTCGCGAGCATATTGTATAGCCACAAATTTTCCGTTCACACCGCGGCTGCCAAATCCCGGAGCCACGAGTATTCCTTTGCAGTCGCCTAAGAGTTCTTGCACATTTTCGGGTGTTACACTTTCGGAATGTATCATTTTGAGTTGCACTTTACATTCGAGGGCTGCGCCGGCGTGTACAAACGATTCTATGATAGATTTATAGGCATCGGAGAGTTCTACATATTTTCCCACGAGGGCAATTTGTACGGTTTGTTTGGGATTACGGTGTTTATCCACAAAATTGCGCCATGGTTCGAGAGCGGGTTTTTCGCCTACTTTGAGTTTGAATTTTTTGAGAATAATGCTATCCAACCCTTCTTCGAGCATGGCAAGCGGCACGGCGTAAATGGTATCCAAGTCGCGCGATTCTATTACTGCCTCGCTGTCTATGTTGCAAAAAAGTCCTACTTTTCGTTTAATGTCGTGTGTGAGTGGTTTTTCGGTGCGAAGTACCAAAATATCGGGTTGCACACCGGTTTCGAGTAATTGTTTCACGGAGTGCTGCGTAGGTTTTGTTTTCAATTCGCCGCTGGCGGCAAGATAGGGTACAAATGTGAGGTGCACAAACATACACTGTCCTTCGTGTTCCCACTTCATTTGGCGAGCAGCCTCTATAAATGGCAGCGATTCTATATCGCCCACAGTGCCGCCTATTTCAGTAATTACAAAATCGAAATGTTCTTTGGTGCTCACCAATTTTATGTTGCGTTTTATTTCATCGGTTATGTGTGGAATAATTTGCACGGTCTTTCCCAAAAAATCGCCGCGGCGTTCTTTTTCTATCACATTGCGATAAATTCTTCCGGTGGTAACGTTATTTGCCTGTGTGGTGGGGTGGTTCAAAAAACGTTCGTAATGCCCCAAATCCAAGTCGGTTTCGGCTCCATCTATGGTAACGTAGCACTCGCCGTGTTCGTAAGGATTGAGTGTTCCGGGGTCTATATTCAAATATGGGTCGAGTTTTTGAATAGTTACGCTATAGCCGCGTGCTTGCAAAAGTTTGCCAAGCGATGCCGAAATAATTCCTTTTCCTAATGACGATGCCACACCGCCGGTTACGAATATAAATTTTGTTTTGTCCACAGTTTCTGTTTTTTTTTGAGTTTCACCTTAGGTTCTTACAATCATTGCTGATTGTTTTGTTCTTCTTTTGCTGTTTTTATGGCTCTAAGTTGTTGTTTCAGCGTTTCAATTTCGCTGTTGTGTTGTGCAATTTTTTTGTTCACATCATCGCGCAGTTTATCGGCATTTTTACTTTTTGCAAAAAATGCTATGTTGGTTTCCATTTGGCGAATGTCGGCTTGCAGTGCACTGATTTTTGTTTGCACTTTATTTGCTCCCATATTCAGTTTTGCGCCTGCTTGCGGGTGGTCTTTGAGTGCATGTACGGTATTTTTGAGTGTAAATTTTTGTTTTTGCTCTGCCGGAAGGTGCAAACTTTGCAATTTTTGCTGAATGGCGGCATGATAGTCGGCATTGAGTTTTTCCTTCTTTTTAATGGGCACAAGTCCTATTTCGAGCCATTCTTTTTGCAGTGCGTTGAGTTCGGCAAGGGTTTCTTCGGGCGTTGTTTTTTGTTCTAAATTTGTAATTCGGTTCAGCACATCGCATTTTTTCTTGAAATTTTCTGCTTGTTCGTTGTCTTTTTCTTTGAAATGTGCTTGACGTGCATTGAAAAATTCATCGCAAGCGGCGCGGAATCGTGTCCACAATCGTGCGTTGTCTTTATGGCTTGCGCTGCCCACTTCTTTCCACAATTTTTGTAATTCCAAAAATTCATTCGTGGCATCTTTCCAATCGGTGCGTTGTTTCAAGGCTTCGGCTTGCACACATAAATCTATTTTTTTCTGTTTGTTTTTGTCTTCATCGCCTTTTGCTGAGGCAAATGCCGCGCGTTTTTCCTCAAAAAATTTGTTGCACGCATCGCAGTAGCGTTCGTAAATTTGCGCATTGTATTTTTGCAGTGCAAATCCTATCGACTTCCACTGTTTTTGGATTTCGGTAATTTCCAGCGAAGTGGCGTTCCAATCTTTCAAACTGTTTTTTGGTTGTGCCAAAAGTTCTTCTATGCGTTCACATAAGAGTAATTTTTTCTCGTAATTTTCGGTTTCCTGCTGTTTCAATTCCGAAAAATAATCCTGATGTGCTTTGTTTATAAAGGTTGTAGCAGTTTTGAATCGTTGCCATACTTCTTCTTTTTTATCTTGTGCCACCGGACCCGTTTCGCGCCACAAATCATGCAATTTTTGCAATTTTTTAAAGGCATCTACCACGCGCTGTTCCAGCAAGAGTGCTTCGGCTTTTTCACACAATTCTATTTTTGCTTCTAAATTTTTGCGTAAATCGAGGTCGCGCAATTCTTTATTTATTTGCACATAGTCGTAGAACACTCCCACGTGGTGATGATATTGTTCCCACACGTTTTTGGTTTCGCTTTGTGGAATGTGTCCTATTTCTTTCCAGCGTTCTTGCAGTTTTTTAAATTCATCGAAGGTTTTTTGCAGCGATTCTTCTTTGTTTACCAATTCTTTGAGTTCTTCAATAATTGCCAAGCGTTTTTGTAAATTATTGTCGCGCACCAAATTTTCTTCTTCGCTGTGCTGTGCTCGCAGTTGTTTAATTTTGGCATACAAGGTTTTAAATTCATTTTCTTCTTTTGAATCGTAAGAAAAATCCTCAATCGCCTCACCAGATTTTTCGTATTCTGCTTTTTTTGCCTCAATTTCTGCTTTTAGTTTTTTGTAAAAAATTACTCGAATTTCTTCAATTTTTGCACGATTTTTTTCTACTCCTTCTTTGGTGCACAGCGATTGCAATTCATCTACAAGTTCTTGTAGCGAATATTCAAAATAATTGGGCATTTCCTCCTGTTCTTCTTCGGTGGAAGTAGGAGACTGTTCTTGGTGCAGACCATTTGCATCTGTGTTCGTTTCGGTGATTTCGCCCTGTGCTGCAATTTCTTCCTGTGTTTGTTCCTCGTGCTGCATAGTATTGAATTTAGAGTTTTCTACAAAACAAAAATACGGTTTTGGTACTTAGTCTATAATTTGGTTCATATTGTTTTTCATATCTTCGAGCGACATGGAATATACGTTCATTGCGCGCCAACTCATGCCCACGTTGGAGAATCCGCCATCGTTGAACAAATTTTGCATGGTTACTTTGCGCGTGAGGTCGGAAAACATTACCAAGCAGTAATCGGCGCAGTCGTCTGCCGAAGCGTTGCCCAGCGGCGACATTCGTTCCGAAAAATCTATCAAATCGCCAATGCCTTTAATTCCCTGACCGGCTGTGGTGAGCGTGGGCGATTGCGAAATGGTGTTCACACGGATTTTTTTGTCGCGACCGTAAATGTAGCCGAAACTGCGTGCAATGGATTCCAGCATTGCTTTTGCCTCTGCCATTTCGTTGTAGCCGAAAAATGTACGCTGCGCAGCAATGTACGAAAGTGCTACCACTGAACCCCATTCGCTGATAGCGTCCAATTTTCGAGCAGTTTGCAATAGTTTATGAAACGAAATAGCCGAAATATCCATCGACTTCATCATGTAATCGTAATTTAAGTCGTCATACGGGCGATTTTTGCGCACATTGAGCGACATTCCTATGGAGTGCAGTATAAAATCTACCTGTCCGCCAAAATGCGCCATAGATTCTTTCAACAAATGTTCGAGGTCTTCCACACTTGTGGCATCGGCGGCAATTACTTTCGCGCCGGTTTTTCCTGCTAATTTGTCCATATCGCCCATGCGAATGGCAAGCGGTGTGTTGGTTAATACTATTTCAGCACCTTCTTCAACGGCTCGCTCTGCCACTTTCCAAGCAATCGACATATCGTTGAGTGCACCAAAAATAATTCCTTTCTTTCCTTTGAGTAAATTATATGCCATATAATAAAAATTAAAAAGGCAAAAGTAGGTAATAATTACGAATTACTCACAACGAATTACATTTTTTTTGTTTGTAAAATTCACCGTAGAGCACCAAAGTCTAATTATTAAAATTGTATCTTTGCACGAAATTACACATGCTATGAAAAAAGAAATACAGGTGGGAATTGTGCAGTTGGCAATAGATGCCGATGTACAGCACAATAGAGCGCGATTGGCGCAACAAATAGAACACTGCGCCGCGCAGGGTGCGCAGCTTGTGGTGTTGCAGGAATTACACGATAGTTTGTATTTTTGTCAAACGGAACATACAGAAATGTTCGACTACGCGCATCCTATTCCGGGCGAGGCTACGGAGTTTTACGCTGCCGTTGCAAAACGTTTGCATATTGTGTTGCTTACATCGCTTTTTGAAAAACGCGCTCCCGGTTTGTATCACAATACGGCAGTGGTGTTCGATTCAGACGGTAGCATAGCCGGAAAATATCGCAAAATGCACATTCCCGATGACCCTGCATATTACGAGAAATTTTACTTTACTCCGGGCGATTTGGGTTTTCAGCCCATAGAAACTTCGGTGGGAAAATTGGGCGTGCTGGTATGTTGGGACCAATGGTATCCCGAAGCCGCGCGGCTCATGGCTATGAACGGTGCCGACCTACTCATTTACCCCACCGCCATAGGCTGGGAAAGCAGCGATAGCGCAGAAGAAAAAGAACGCCAACGTTCGGCTTGGCAAATTGCCCAACGCGCACATGCCGTGTCGAACGGATTGCCGGTGATTGCAATAAATAGAGTGGGTGTGGAAGCCGACCCTTCGGGTGCTACGAAGGGTATTAGGTTTTGGGGAACGAGTTTTGTAGCCGGTCCGCAGGGAGAAATTCTGGCGCAAGCGAGTGATAGTGAGGAAGAAACTATGATAGTTTCTGTATCGCTCGAACGCTCGGAGCAGGTACGTAGAATATGGCCCTTTTTCCGCGACCGCCGTATAGATGCTTACGGCGATATTGTGAAACGATATGGAAACAATTGATAATTAGAAAATTACAACAATATAATGAATCCTCTTTTTGAAGGTTTAAATTCCGCACAACTGCAAGCGGTGGAACAGAGCGATGGTCCGGTATTGGTAATAGCCGGTGCCGGTGCCGGAAAAACCAAAGTTCTTACACACAGAATTGCCTATTTACTGCAACAGGGCGTGCCTTCGTGGCGCATTTTGGCTCTCACGTTTACCAACAAAGCCGCTCGCGAAATGAAAGAGCGCATAGAAAAACTTGTGGGCAGCGACCATGCCCGCGATTTGTGGATGGGTACCTTTCACTCTATTTTCGGAAAAATTTTGCGCGTAGAAGCGCAGTATGTGGGTTTTGATGCCAATTATACCATTTACGATACTTCGGACAGCAAAAGTTTGATAGGAAAAATTATTGGCGAAATGAATTTGGATAAAGATAGTTATAAACAAAATGCTATTTTGAGTAGAATTTCCAACGCAAAAAATAGTTTGATAACACCGGCGGCGTATTTGCAAAATACAGATTTTTACAAACACGATTTGATGCAAAAAGTACCGCAGGCGGGCGAAATTTACCAACGCTATGTGGCGCGATGCCGGCAGGCAAATGCTATGGATTTCGATGATTTACTGCTCTATACCAATATTTTATTTCGCGACAATCCCGAAATTTTGGCAAAATATCAAGAGCGGTTTCACTATATTTTGGTAGATGAGTTTCAAGATACCAATGTGTCGCAAAATTTGATAGTGAAAAAACTTGCGTTGCCGCACAATAATATTTGTGTGGTGGGCGATGATGCGCAGAGTATTTATGCCTTTCGCGGTGCAAAAATCGAAAATATTTTGAATTTTAGTGCCGATTATCCGAACTACAAAATTTTTAAACTCGAACAAAATTACCGTTCCACGCCCACCATAGTAGATGCGGCAAATTCGGTGATTGCGAAAAATAGAAATCAAATTCCCAAAAAAACTTTTTCGGAACAAATTGATGGTGAAAAAATAAAAGTTTTTGCCGCCGATACCGACATTGAAGAAGGGGTAATGGTGAGTAAGGAAATTAAAAAACTCGCCGATTCGGGTGTGAATTACAGTGATATAGCAATTTTGTATCGCACCAATGCGCAGTCGCGAATTATGGAGGAAATGCTGAACAAACAGCAAATTCCGTGTAGAGTATATGGCGGCACATCGTTTTTTCAGCGCAAAGAAGTGCGCGATATGCTGGCATACGTGCGCGTGGCGGTAAATCCCAAAGACAGCGAAGCACTCATGCGTTGCATAGCCTATCCGAGTAAGGGAATAGGGGCTACTTCGGTGGAAAAAATGACGATGCTGGCGGAGCGCAACACTATTTCGTTGTGGGACGTGTTTTTGAATATAGAAAAAGCCTACGATGTATTCAATAAAGGCACGATTGCCAAAATTGCGCAATTTCGCGAACTGTTACTATCGTTTAGTGCCGATTTGCAGACTGCCGATGCCTATTCGCTTATGAACAGAATGTTTAAGCAAACGGGCATAGAGCAAGATTTGAAAGCCGATGACAGTATAGAGGGAGTAAATCGTTTGGACAACGTGATGGAATTACTCAATGGTGTGAAAGATTTTGTGGAAGCCGATGAAAATGCCGAAACACCGTATTTGCCCAATTATTTGGAAAAAGTCGCGCTTTTTACCGATATGGATACCGACAATGACGATGCTCGCAATAAGGTAACGCTTATGACTATTCACTCGGCAAAAGGGCTGGAATTTACCTATTGTTTTATAGTGGGATTGGAGGAAAATCTGTTTCCCTCGAATATGTTCGGAGCGCAGTCGCCGAGCAATGTAGAGGAGGAGCGAAGGTTGTTTTACGTGGCACTCACTCGCGCCAAGCAAGCGGCGTATTTTTCGTATGCCAATTCGCGGCGCATACATGGCAATATTACCGCTGCCGCACCAAGTCGGTTTTTACAAGAAGTGAATCCTGAGTTTTTGGAACAAGAAATTCGTTCGGGATTTTCCGGATTTTCGGGATTTCAGCGAGGCGGTGGTTTCAATAGCGCGTTTGGCAATCGCTCCGGAAACACTTCGTATTCCAAACCGCAATTTACCGGATTTAAAAAACCGCCGACTGCGGCAAAACCTGTGCTTCCTGTCGATTTTTCACCGAGTAATCCTGCCGATGTGCGTGCAGGGCACACGGTGGAACATCAAACATTTGGCAGAGGACTGGTGCAGGACGTGCAAGACAGCGGTCGATTGGCTGTGATAGAATTTCAAGCAGTTGGCGAAAAACGAATGTTGCTCAAATTTGCGAAGTTGCGAATTGTAGATTAAAATTCCACTATTCGCACGCCGTTTTCGTTTACGCGGAGTGTAACCCACAGCGTGTCGGGCGGAAGGAGAACTGCGGCAATTTCAGCCCATTCGATAAAACACTTGTGTCCGCTATACACGTAGTCTTCAAAGCCCATATCGAGTAATTCTTCCGTGTGCTCTATGCGGTAGAGGTCAAAGTGATAGATAGTGCTACCGGCGGAGGTTTGGTATTCATTTACAAGTGAAAATGTGGGGCTTGTAGTTTCTTCCGCCACACCAAGCGCGGCACAGAGTGCTTTTATAAAGGTAGTTTTTCCGGCAGCCATCTGTCCGTTGAAGGCTATCACGTTGTGCTGTTTCGTGCGTTCTAAAAATTCTTCGGCAGCGGCGGAAATTTCGTGTAATGAGGAAATGAAAAGGGTATTTTGAGTTGTACTATTCATGTTTTTTTATATCACTTCTTTCGCAACCTATTGGAACGAAATACGTTTGGTAATCGGTTGAAATTGGTATTACAGAATCAACGTTGCTTTGCTGCATCATGGTTTCTTTCTATCTTTTAGGCTGCAAATGCACGCAGGGAATGATTATTTCATCGAGCGAAACTCCGCCGTGCTGAAAACTGTCGCGGTAGTATTTGGCGTAATAATTGAAATTATTGGGGTAGGCAAAAAAATCTTGATTGGTAGCAAAAATATAGGTGGAACTCAAATTTACCATTGGTAAATGCGCTTCGTGCGGTTTTTTGATTTCAAATACTTCTTTGGGGTTGTAATTGAGGGCTTTTCCCTGTTTGTAGCGTAAATTCGATGTAACCGATTTATCGGCAAGTACTTTTATGGGATTTTGTACACGCACGCTGCCGTGGTCGGTGGTAATTACTATGTTTATATGTTTACTTGAAAGTTCTTGCAAGAGTTCAAACAGCGTGGAGTGAGTAAACCACGAATACGTGAGCGAACGATAGGCGGCTTCGTCGGCTGCGAGTTCTTTTATCATGTCCATTTCGGTGCGGGCATGGCTGAGTGTATCCACAAAATTATATACAATCACCGAAAATTGATGTTGCTGAATTGCCTGCAATTTGTCCACCACGCGGCGACCCGGATTGATACTGGTGATTTTCTCAAAAAAGAATTTTTCGGTGTAGCCCAGCCGTTTGAGTTGGGTAGCAAGCAATTCTTCTTCGTAGCGATTTTTCGCTTCGTCTTCATCGTCATCGTTTTTCCACAATTCGGGGTACATTTTTTCAATATCTAAGGGCATAAGTCCTGCAAAAATAGAATTGCGAGCGTATTGCGTACACGTGGGCAGAATACTGTAATACTGCGAATCTTCCGTAATATTGTAGTATTCGCTTAGGAGTGGACGTAAATTGCACCAATGGTCGTAGCGCAAATTATCTATGAGGAGCATGAGGGTTTGCCGTCCGCTTTTTATGAGCGGAACTATTTTTTCTTTCACCACATTGGGCGAAAGCAGTGGTTTGTCGGGATTGTTGGTGTTTAACCACGAAATATAGTTTCGTTTGATAAATTTTGCAAATTGCACATCGGCATCGTTTTTTTGCATTACAAACACGGCATTCATAGCGCGGTCTTTCGACTGCGAAAGTTTTGTTTCCCAATGCGTGAGTTCTTTGTGCACCGCAATCCAGTCCTGCCACGTTTCGGCAGATGCAATTTGCATACCGAGTTGCGAAAATTCCGCTTGATAGGTTTGCGTAGTGGTTTGGGTAATAATATCTTTTTGGTCGAGATTTTTTTTGATAGAAAGCAAAATTTGATGCGGATTCACCGGTTTTATCAAATAATCGTTGATATGCGCACCTATGGCAGCCTCCATAATATCTTCGGCTTCACTTTTGGTAATCATTACTACGGGCACGTTCGGATTGCGGCGTTTGATTTGCTCTAAAGCTTCCAAACCGGTAATACCGGGCATTTGTTCGTCTAAAAACACAATGTCGATATTCGGATTACTACTTTCTTCTATGGCATCGTTGCCATTGTTCACGGCTATTACTTCGTAGCCCTTTGATTCTAAAAATAAAATATGGGGTTTGAGCAGTTCAATCTCATCGTCAGCCCAGAGAATGGTTGTTTTTTTCATGTATTTACAAGTGTTTTTGCAAATGTAGTAAAAAAAATGAAATGCTCTGTTTTTTCGGTATGAGTTGTGTCATACAAATGATTGCAAAACCACAATAGCACACAATTCCTTTGCCGAAGTGATAAAATAGTGTATCTTTGCGCGAGAAAAACTACCCCGATATGAATACTGATGCTCCAAGTCTTGAAGATTTGCAAACTATGTTTGAGGCAAATCCGCAGCGGTTCAATGTGATTGAAGAACCGATTGATATGGATTTGCAAATCAACTATTTGAAACGTTCGAAACGCTTGCGCAAGCAGCAACATTCGTTGGAAGATGTGCTTGCAAAACTGCCGCTTTTGTATGATGAACACACGCGATTGGAAGAAAAACGCGATATTATTATTGTACTTGCAGGTTTCGACCAAGTAGAGGCATTTCGAGCCTTGGAGGCATACAAAAACGTTGCTCAGGGCGATATAAAACCCTACATTGCGCTCGCTTATCAGGAATCGAAAATTGCGCTTGAAAGTTCTCTTTTGGGCGAAAAACTTACCTTTATTTCTTCCGGTTTGGGAGGAAAAGGTACTAAATTGCGTTTTTTTATCTGTCTTTTTCATGTCGAACAAAAACCGTATAGCGCGGTGCAGCAAAAAATTCTGCGCGATGAACTTAGCTATGTGTTTTCGCAACACAATGCCGAGTGCGAATCCATAGAATTTTCGGGAAGTTTTGCCAAAATTTCTGCACTATTACCTTTTACTGCCGAAGCGCACGCACTGGTGGGAAAAGTGGCACAAGAGTGTAACAATCAGCATGATACATTTATAGAACAAGATTTTATACTTACCAATGTACATTCGCTCGATGATGAGGAAATAGAACACTATTGGAAATCGCGTGATTTTGAGGATAGTTTTGTAGATTTCGATTTTTCGGATTTTGATTTCGATGACGATGATGACGATGACGAAGAATAAAATCCACGAGTGGCGGCACGAACGCCCGTTTAATTCGTATTCCAATTATATACGCGAACGCTTTGGCGGACGGATTCAAAAAATCAGTTTGAATGGCGGATTTTCGTGTCCAAATCGCGATGGACGAGTGGGGGTGGGCGGTTGTGCGTTTTGCAACAACGATGCCTTTATTACCGCCTACTGCACCGCCGAACACGGTATAGAACGCCAAATAGCCGATGGAAAAGTGTTTGTGAAACGCCGTTATCGCAAAGCGCGTCAATTTTTTGCCTATTTTCAGGCATATACCAATACCTACACTTCGATTGAAAACTTGCGCAATTTATTTGCACAAGTACTTGCCGACCCTGAAATTGTGGGTGTAATAGTAGGCACGCGCCCCGACTGCATAGACAATGAAAAGTTGGAATTTTTTGCGAAAATGGCACAAACGCACTATGTGGTGCTGGAGTATGGCGTGGAAAGTATTTATGCAAAAACTTTGCAGCGCATCAATCGCGGGCATAGTTACGCACAAAGTGTGGAAGCAATTGAAAAAACCGCTCGGTATGGTATTCCTGTTGGTGCACACATTATTCTCGGTTTACCCGGCGAAACGCACGAAGAAATGATGGCAATGGCAACGGAAATTTCAAAATTGCCCCTTCATTCACTCAAACTGCATCAGTTGCACATAGTGAAAAACACCGCTTTTGCTGAAGAGTATGAGCAAAATCCGCAGCATTTTCACTTGTTTTCGGTGGAAGAATATATTCCCTTTGTGGCAGAATTTGTGAGTCGCCTTTCGCCGGTTATAAAAATAGAACGTTTTGCCGGCGATAGCCCGCGCCGCGTGCGCATAGCCCCTGTGTGGGAAGGGGTGAAATACGAAACCTTTGTGCAAAAATTGGAAGACTATATGCTGCGCAATGAACTGTGGCAGGGGAAATTGTTTTGTGGAGAACTGAGAATTGAAAGTTGAAAAAAGGCAATACGTTTTGTGTCTGAAAATTAACAATAGTGCTGCGTGTAGATTTCTTTAAATATATCCGATAGTTCGGCAGCAAAAATGTCTAAATTGTAGTGTTTTTCCACATATTCTCGTCCTCTTTGCCCCATTTTTTGCGCAATTTCTTTGTTTTCTTTCATGTATTGTATGGCATTTTCCCAGCCGGTAATATCGCCGTAGGCAACCGAAATGCCACAACCGATGCGTTCTACATCAATGCCGTTATACAAATTATGGGTAATAATCACCGGTTTTGCAAGCGACATTGCTTCAAGCAACGAAGTTAGCCCCAGCGGATAGATTTTGCCCCGCGCAAAAGGCGATAGACAAATTACAATACATTGGGCAGAAGACGAAATTGCTAATACATCTATTTTTTGTTGTAAAAAATGTGCATCTATCAAGGATTTGTTGTACGAAAGAGTATCAAACAGAGATTTGTAATTGATATTTCCCGATTTTTCCGTCAAATACAAAGTACAAGGCGTGTGTTGGTTTTCAAATGCGCGTATCAGAGTGCTAAAATCTCGCCGTTCGGTTCCGGTAGAAAGAAATGGTATGGTAGGCTCGGTGCACACAATGTTTTTATAAAAATCAACATCGCTACCCCAGTGAACAACCTTAGCGGTAATGGTGCAATTTTTTTGAGATTCGGTTAATAATTCCTTATTGAAGAACAACAAACAGTCGAAGCCTTTGATGTACAGATGAGAGAAAAATCGTTTGAATCTATTCGCACTTGGTGCAGCAATTCCCCAGTGCATAAGCATACACACAGGTTTTGGAAAAAGTTTTAATGCTCTTAAAAACGCGATGAGTTTGATGCCGCGCGAATTAGTTACATACACAATGTCGTATGTTCGGTACGCACCTATGATTTTTGCAGCATTGCACATATTTTTGAATATCCTGTTGCCTATGCTGTTGCTATGCGGTTTTTTCTGTGAGTGAATTATAACTTCAACGTCATTGCGAAAATGAAATAGCCCGTAATACGAATGTAGCGGAAGTTTGTGTTGCTCCAAATATGACAATGTGTCGGCGGTAAGAAAAGGATTGAAGTAGTATATTCGCACTGTTTTCATGATTCAAAAGAACTGTGTGAGGGGAATATTTGTAATTTTTGAACAAAGGTAGATAAATCTTTTGATTTCTTGTGTTTGTGTTAAAAAGTCTTGTAGCAGTAAAATTAATTAACAATTTACAATTAACAATTACTAATTAAAATGTACTTTTGTGTTTTGATTTGTAATGCCATGAACTACTTCAACAATAAAACAATATGGATTACCGGTGCATCGAGCGGAATAGGGCGGGAGTGTGCCGTGCAACTTTCTCGAATGCCGCAGGTGTCGCTCATACTTTCGGCACGCAGTGTGGAAAAATTGCAAGAATTGCATGCCGAATGTGTACATAACGGCGCACGCTGCGAAATTCTGCCTTTGGATTTGGAACAAACCGACACGCTCGCCGAAAAAACGCAACAAGCAATTGCATTGTTCGGAAAAATCGACATTTTTATCAATAACGGCGGTATTAGTCAGCGTTCGCTGGCGCAGGAAACTCCCATAGAAAACGACCGAAAAATTATGGAAATTGATTATTTCAGCGGTGTTATTATAACCAAAGCACTATTGCCTCACATGATAGAGCGCAAGAGCGGACACATAGTGGCAGTAAGTTCTATTTCGGGCTGTTTCGGATTTCCGCAGCGCACGGCATACTGCGCCGCCAAACACGCCATGTATGGTTATTTTGAGGCACTCGATATTGAAATGCGTGCGCATGCTGTGGCGGTAACAATAGTATCGCCCGGACGCATTCAAACCAATATTTCGTACTCGGCACTTACCAAAGATGGCACAGCGCACGGAAAAATGGACGAAGGTCAAGCATCGGGAATGTCAGTGCAAGTGTTTGTAAAGCAAATGCTTACAGCAATTTCACGAAAAAAACATGAAATTTTGATAGGACGAAAAGAAGTGCTTATGGTGTATATCTATCGTGTGTTTCCAAAAATTTTTCATATTATTGCAGGCAAAATTAAAGCAACATAATCAATTACGAATTATCAATTACGAACGGCGAAGCCCTCACCGAAGGTAATTACGAGAAATTTCAATTATTCAATTATTCAGTTATTCACAATTAACCATTAATAATTAATCATTACAAAATGAACTACACAATACGAGGAATACAGCAAATAGGCATAGGCGTAGCCGATATAGAAACGGCTTGGAAATGGTACCGCGAAAATTTAGGTGCCGATATTAAAGTGTTTGATGATGACGAAACGGCGAATTTTATGCTTCCTTACACCGGTGGCGAAGTGCAACGCCGCAGGGCTATTCTTGCCGTGAATTTACAAGGTGGCGGCGGTTTTGAAATTTGGCAATATAAGGGGCGCACATCGCTTGCACCGGCATTTGATATTCAACTTGGTGATTTGGGTATTTTTGCCGCAAAAATCGGAACGGTAGATGTGCAAAAGGCACACGATTTTTTTACACAAAAGGGAGAAAAGGTATCGAATATTGAAAAAAATCCGCTCCATGAACTCTATTTTTGGTTGCAAGACCCCTTTGGTAATCAATTTCAGGTAATTCAAAAACCGCATAAATTTTCGGAACAAGGGGCTGTTACCAATTTGGTGATAGGTGCCGTAGTGGGCGTGCCCGATATTGACGAAGCACTCAAAGTATATCGCGATATTTTGGAATACGACATTGTAGCCTTCGATAGTGAAGAAACAAAACAATATGCCGATTTTGCACCCGTAGCAGGAGGAAATTCGCATTTTCGCCGTGTGATTTTGAAACATTCCAATCAGCGAACAGGAGGTTTCGGTAAACTTTTCGGACCTTCGGAAATAGAACTTGTGCAAGTGGCAGACCGCACACCGCGCAAAATGTTTGAAGGGCGTTTTTGGGGCGACCACGGATTTATTCACTTGTGTTTCGATATGCAGGGAATGGACGCACTGCGTATGTATTGCGCCGAAAAAGGGTACGCATTCACGGTGGATAGCCACGAAGCACTCAAAGGCAATAGTTTCGATATGGGCGATTCGCAAGGGCAGTTTTCTTACATAGAAGATAAAGGCGGCACGCTTATAGAATTTGTGGAAGCACACAAACTACCGCTTGTGAAAGGATTGGCACTGAATTTGAAAAAACGCAATCCGCATAAGCCAATTCCTACGATTTTACTGAAAATGTTGCGTTTTAAACGATATAAAGAAAAAAAATAAAATCGACACGTTTGTTTTTTTGAAATAAAAACCTACCTTTGTAAAAACTTTTAAAAATTATAATTATGGCTCACAAAATTTCTGATGATTGTATTGCCTGTGGCTCGTGTATAGGTGAATGTCCGGTAGAAGCAATTTCCGAAGGCGAAATCTATTCAATTGACGCATCAAAATGTACCGATTGCGGTGCTTGTGCTGATGTATGTCCAACAGGTGCAATTTCTGCTCAATAAAACGAATTTTATTGCAGATACAAGTAAAGAGGTTTGGCGCAGGCTTGACCTCTTTTTTGCGTAATAACCTATACCAAAAACCATGAAATTTGAAGATTACAGGCTGAGTGCCGAAGTGAAACGTGCGTTGGAAGATTTGGAATATCGCCGCCCCACAGATATACAATATAAAGCAATTCCGAGTATTTTGCGCCGCGAAGATGTGCTTGCCATAGCGCAAACAGGCACGGGAAAAACCGCTGCCTTTGCCATTCCGGTGGTGGAGCGAATTATTGCGCAGAAACGAAAACAACGCTATCGCGATATTCTGTGCGTAATAATGGAACCTACGCGCGAACTTGTAATTCAAACGGCACGCGCCGTGCGCAGTATTGCAAAATACACCGATTTACAAGTAATTGGTGTGCTTGGCGGCGTGGAACAAAACCCGCAAATAGCGCAACTGCGTAAAGGGGTAGATGTGTTGGTAGCAACTCCGGGACGGCTTTTCGACCTCATTAGTCAAGGTGAGGCAGATATTTCGCATTTGCAAATTTTGGTGCTCGACGAAGCCGACCACATGCTCGATTTGGGGTTTATAGGCGATATTCGCCAATTGTTGCGCCACATTCCGCGCGAACGGCAAACGCTGTTTTTTTCGGCTACCATTAGTCCCGAAATCAAGGATTTGGCATATTCGCTGGTACATAAACCGGTGCGGATTCAAATTTCACCGAAAAATCCGGTTACGAAAAACGTGAATCACTGCGTAATTTCGGTGGAAATGGACGATAAACGCTTTTTTTTGGAGCGATTTGTAAATGAACATCAGCACTCGAAAATGTTGGTGTTTGTGCGCACCAAAGTACGTGCCGAGCGAGTGAAAACTGCCATGCAGCGCGTGAATATTGTTGCCGATACTATTCACGGCGATAAAACCCAGCAGGAACGCAATGCAGTAATTAAGCAATTTATAGAAGGGAGTTTGAAAATTCTGATTGCTACCGATGTTTCGGCTCGCGGTATTGATATTCCGGGAATAGAATTTGTAATTAACTACGACATTCCCGAAGACCCCGAAACCTACGTGCATCGTATAGGGCGCACAGGTAGGGCAGATAAACGCGGAAATGCCATTTCTTATTGCAGCAGCGAAGAGCAGGATTTATTTGCCGACATTGAAAAATTTTTGGGACAAACCGTGCAAACGGTGGAAATCGACAAAAAACAATATCAACAAACCAAAGATTATTCCATAGATAGCAATGTGAGTATCAAAGAATTGATGGACGAAATAGAAAAAGTAGAAACGCGCGTGAAAAAGAAACGCAAATAATTGTGGCTTTTGCTGCGGTTTTTTTGCGGAAAAAAGTTGCATTTTTAAAAAATAACACTACTTTTGCACCACAAAAAATGAGACGCGAGGTTTCATGCTTTAGTTTGACTTTATGGCGAGGTAGCTCAGTTGGTTAGAGCGCATGATTCATAATCATGAGGTCGCGGGATCATGCCCCGCTCTCGCTACTTAGCCGTTTCTTTGGGAACGGCTTTTTTATTGTAATCTATGAAAACAATCTATTCAATTTCAATTTTTGCACTTGCATTGTGCACCTTTGCCTGCAATTCGAGTAACACGGTGCAGCACACTGTGCGCAGTAACAATCGCTTTGAATACGCGGTCAATTTATTTTCGGAAAAGGGGAGTACTACGGTAATTTTGTACTTGAACGCGCAAAAAACCGATAGTGTGGTGTATGAATTAGTGTCGGAAAAACCTGCGAATATATACGATGCGGCTACAAAAACCTTTTTTATTCACACGCCGGCGCAGCAGGTAGCGGTAACTTCTACCACCGACATAGCACCTATTGCCGCGCTGGGCAAAATAGATGTAATTATAGCCGTGAGCGAAGTATTTCGCAGTTGCAATGCCGAAATTCAGGCGCGTTATGCCACAGGAAACATTACAGATGTGGGTTCGGAACTCTACGAAAATGCCGAAAAAATTATTGCAATTCAACCGCAATTACTCATAAAAACGGTATATTCTACGGCATTTACGCAAAATGACGTGCTCTATGTGCAGGCGGGTATTCCTATTATATACAATAATAATTGGCAGGAGGCTACTCCGCTGGGGCGAGCCGAATGGATTACATTTTTTGGAATGTTGCTGGGCAAAGAGCATGAGGCTGATAGTATTTTCGCCGAAATTCGCGATTCGTATAACGAGCAAAAAGCGCGTTATGTTCATGCTGCGCATCGCCCGAAAGTATTGCTGGGCGAAATGGTAAAAGATACGTGGTACGCACCGGGCGGTAATAGTTACATAGCGCAATTTATAGCCGATGCCGGTGGCGATTATCTATTTTCGGAAAATAATGAACGTGGCAGTTTACCTATGAATTTTGAGCAGGTATTGCAACGCTCGCAGGCTGCCGAAGTGTGGATAGGCAGCCGATTTTCCACTAAAAAAGAACTTTTTGCCGAAAACCAACTCTATAAACTTCTGCCTATTACCAAAACCGATAGATGTTACAATTACAATAGAGCAAAAGTGGAGCAGTGCAATGATTTTTTTGAAACCGGTACGCTGCGCCCCGATTACGTGTTGCGCGACTGTATTCTGGTACTTCACGGCAATAGCGCGGCACAGCAGGGATTACGATTTCTGCAAAAACTGCAATAGCGAAAATTGTAAATCTTTTACAATCAAAACACTACGAATTGAGGTAAAAAAAACTTCATAAAAACTGCATTTTTCTTTGTGTAAAACTTGCATTGTAAGAAAAAATGACTACTTTTGCACCGTCTTAAAAACAAACAGACAAGATTCCGTAGCTCAGCTGGTAGAGCACATCACTTTTAATGATGGGGTCCTGGGTTCGAATCCCAGCGGGATCACAAAAAAAGCGACAAATGTTTGTCGCTTTTTTTGTATCTGAACTTTTGCGAAACTCCCTATTATTACCCCACCACGTGTTGCGCCAAAAACACAAAATCTTCTACCGATAGTTGTTCGGGGCGGAGATTGAATATGTCGCTTTGAGTGAAATTTTCTTCAAATGAAATTGATTTAAGCGAATTGCGCAGGGTTTTTCGCCGTTGGTTGAAGCCGGTTTTTACTACGTGAATAAAGGTTTTTTCATCGCAGGGCAGGGTTTGATTTTCTTTGCGATAGAGTGAAATGACGCCCGATTTTACCTTCGGCGGCGGATTAAATTCGTTTTCATCTACGGTAAAGTGATATTCGGTATTGAAAAATGCCTGCACCAGCACCGAAATTATGCCGTATTCCTTACTTCCTTTGGGCGATGCTATGCGGCGGGCAACTTCGCGCTGAAACATTCCCGACATGCCGGGTATGAGTGCACGATGTTCCACAATGCGAAACACGATTTGGCTCGAAATATTGTAAGGGAAATTTCCGATAACCGAAAATTCTTCATTATTGAAAATAGGAGAGAGGGGTAGGCGCAAAAAATCGCCTTCAATGCAATTCTGCGGTGCCACAATGCCGTTTTCGAGCAAATAAGACACCGATTCTTTATCGACCTCTACAACTTTTAAATTCACATTGAGGGCTTGTAAATGTTTGGTAAGTACACCCATGCCGGGACCAATTTCCAAACAATTCCGCGTGGGGTGTTTCAACGCCAATTCTGCAATGCGCTGTGCAATGCCTTCGTTTTTTAAAAAATGCTGTCCGAAACTTTTTTTTGCTTTTACTTGCATGGCTACTAATTGAATAACTGAATAATTGAACAATGGAGTAACTGAATATTCAATTACTTTTTTGCAAAAATTGCTATAAAGTTTATGAATATCAAATTAAAATGCGTTTTTTTGAAAAAAATAATACAATGTCGAAATCTTCTCTCCAAAAATTTGCGGTATGGGCGGTAAAAATTTTGGTTTTTGCTGCGGCGTGGGGCTATGTGGTGTATAAATTGCGCGACATTCAAGCCGATGTGTTGCATATTTTTGTAGATGTGCGTTTCGGAATTTCTATTATTACAATTTTGCTGCTGCTTATGGTAGTAAATTGGAGTTTGGAAGTGAGCAAATGGCGGTGGTTGATAGCGAAAATTATGCCTATTTCGTGGCGTACGGCAGTTTGCGGCGTATTGATAGGATTGCCGCTTGCGCTGGTTACGCCCAATCGCATAGGCGAAATAGGCGGTAGGGCGGTGGTGCTTTCGCAAAAACGCAAAAAAGCAATGTTTGCTACTTTTATCGGTAGTTTATCGCAACTTTGTGCCACGTTGTTCTTCGGTTTGTTGGGTTTTGTATTGTATATGCTATTTTTGCCTACGCACACGGTAATTTCGGTGGCGGCATATAGTTCGGTGGCGGCATTTTCGGCGTGTGTGCTGGTATTTTTACTCTTTCGCCGCCGGCGATGGCTGTATGCACTGCTTTTGCGCGTGGTGGG
The DNA here is from genome assembly GCA_031286165.1 of Bacteroidales bacterium. Classification (GTDB taxonomy): domain Bacteria; phylum Bacteroidota; class Bacteroidia; order Bacteroidales; family UBA1715; genus WQTX01. The sequence goes on along the minus strand of JAITUU010000009.1, from coordinate 21,755 downwards.
AAAATCGAATTTTCGCAAATTTAAAGCCGTGTTGGTGTATTATCCGCTGCGTTCGTTGCTTCCGCTTTTTGGCATGAGTTTACTGCGCTATGCGGTATTTTGCACACAGTTTTGCCTTGCTATTAGCGTTTTTATTGGCGAACTTTCGTATTTGGAAATTTTTGTGGGTGTAACGCTTACCTACTTTTTTACCACTATTATTCCTACCTCAGTGTTGGGCGAAATAGGCATACGCGGTTCGGTGGCAATGTTTGTATTTGGATTTTTTACTTCGCAGGAACTCATTGTGTTTCAAGTGAGTGTACTTATATGGCTCATCAATATTGTGATACCTACTCTTGCCGGTACCTTTATTTTGATAACTCACAAGTACAAATCAAAACTTTCGTAGTTTTTCTCGTTTTTGTGCTTTCTATGGGCATATAATATGACGAAATTCATAATGCGCCTGCATTGCATTATTCAAAAAATCGTGTTTCTTTGCCTTGTATCGTTGATACAGAATTAATACAGGTATAACTAATATTTTATTATCATGAAAAAACTAACTATCAGTTTCTTTACATTACGCATTATTTCGGCTGTTGTGCTCGGCGTAATTTTTCTATTAATTCCCGAAACAGCACTCAAAACTATTGTTATTATTATCGGCGTTTTGTTTATAGTACCGGGCTTATTCGCATTTATTAAGTATTTATTTTCCAATTCCGAGCGGCGACCCGATATTTTGTTCCTTTTCGCAGGATTGGGAAGTTTGCTTTTCGGTGTGGCACTGGTGTGGCAGCCCGATTTTTTTGTAGCGGTGCTTATGTACATTTTGGGCGTTGTGTTGCTCCTCGCGGGAATTGAACAACTTGTTACCGTAATTCGCGCTCGCGCAAACACACAAGTACCCACGTTTTTCTATATTATACCGGTGTTGCTCTTAGTTGCCGGCGTTATTGTGGTGGTAAATCCGGAGAGTTTTGCTGCCTTTATTATGCGTTTGATAGGAGTTATGAGCATAGTATATGCTATTATGGAAGTAATTTACCACGTGAAATTCAAACGCCACGAAGCCGCCGTGAAAGTGGTGGAATAAGTAATTTTTCCTCGTGTTGCCGTTACAAAAAAACTGCGTGTGTGCGCAGTTTTTTTTTGTGTCTATTCTTCGCGTTTTTTTGCAAAGAAATTTCTTACGCTTTTGAATTTCTTAATCACTCCGGAGAACATATATTTAGGACTTTGGAGTACTTTATCGTGTACTGCCATGTAGGTAAAATACACACCCAACACAAAAATAATGGCAGTAGGAATCCACATACCTTGCCATGCCGGTAGTTCGGCGGCTTTCACGCTTTTGGTGCCCAGCATGGTAATAATGTAGTATGCCATGTAGAAGAAAAACGAGAAAATAATGGGAACGCCTAAACCGCCTTTGCGCACAATACTTCCGAAGGGTGCTCCCACAAAAAACATAATAAAACAACCAAGTGCCAGTGTGAATTTTTTGTGCAGTTCTATTCGATGTTTATTGATTGCCATATCTTGCGCTTGATTGTTGTCAATGGCAGTGGTTAGGTAATTTTCCGAAGAACGCGCGTAGTTCAGGGCGCGATTAACAGCCTGTTCTCGGTAGGCGGAATTGAACGTTGCAAAAATGCTGTCAATATCTACTTTTGTGCCACCGCCTGCGGTATTGCGCGATTTGAAAAAATACTGCGTAAAAAAGTAATCGAAAGAACGTTGGTTACGGTAGGTAAATGTTTCTTGTAAGGAATCTATGGTAGCCAACAATTGCGCAGAGTTTTGCATTTGCGAATTGTGGCGAAATAAATCCATGTCGGTGCGGCTGAAGCCGAAGGATTCTAATTCAAACACCGCTTGTTGCTTTGAAAATTCTTCCGTGCGAAAGGGATTTTTTTCGTGCATATATTGTGCATCTACGCCTTCGCTCACGTCTTCATATCGCCGCCCGCTGAAAAGCAAAAATTGCAAATACCGCCCTTCGTTGATAATGCTCATTTGTGCAGAATCGGCTAAGGTAATGTTGGTATTGCCCAAATTGTTCCGATGGTCGTATATCATTACATCGTACATCATGTTGGTTTCCGGATTTTTTCTCGCTATTTTTATGCGCACTTGGTCTAAATCGGTAAAAAACACGCCTTCTTTTATGTTCATTTCAGGGCGTTGATTGCGCACATCGTACATAAGCGACCATAGTCGTAAATTGGAGTAGGGCAGTATATTGTTGGCATACACAAAGGCAAATCCGGCTACAAATACATTGAAAATAATGAGAGGCAACATCATGCGAAAGAGCGATACGCCGGCGGCTTTTATGGCTATCAATTCATTGGATTCGCCCAGAGTGCCATACACAAAAATTGAAGCACACAGAATGGAAAGCGGCAGCGACATTTGCAAAATATTCATGGTGGCAAAAAACAGTAATTCCAAAATTACCGACCACTCCAAACCTTTGCCCACCATATCGTCCACATATTTCCACAAAAATTGCATAAGCAAAATAAAAGTGGTAATGCACAACATAAGTATTAAAGGACCTATGTAGGAACGCAGGAGGTAAATGTCAATTTTTTTTATTCCAAGCATGAATTAATTTGCCCCTAAACTTTTTTTCAACGATTCTATTTGTAAATTCCACAGTTGCGCCGCGTCATCGCCCTCATCGGGTTCTACAAAATCGGTAATTACGAGTGCCATATCCTGTGTTATACTATCTATATCTATGCGAAATTCTATGTATCCATCGCCTTCGTCTTCCCAATCGAAGCGAATAAAATTCGGTGATTTTTGTGCCGTAACCCTCGCTTTCTGCGTTTCGCCGTCCCAGCAAAATTCGTATTCCTGTTTTGCTAAATCGAAGTGTACCGTGTCGGCAAACCAGTCGGCAAGTCCTTCGGGAGTGGAAATCTTGCTATATAAACTCTTAATTGAAGCCTTTATTGCGTATTCCAATTCAATTTGTTCCTTTTTCATGAGTGTGTTATTTTTGGGGCGCAAGATACAATTTTTTTCATTCTCTCGCAGTTGTATAGTCAAATTATTGCTTAAAATTATAGTGTTTGTGTGCGCAATGCGTGTTTTTCGCGAATAATTTACCATTTGTAAATTGCAATTAACTTCGTTGAGGGCTTTGTTGTTTACAATTAATTTGTATTTTTATCGAAATTTTTTACAATATATAGTTATGAAACGACACATTTTTTACGGACTTGCTTTTGTGCTTTCTACGCACTTGTTTTGCTCTTGCGATGGTTTGCTGCCGCAACCGAGCACACTTTCACAAGAAGATATTGTTACCGGACTAAAAACCGCACTGAAAATAGGAGTGGACACTGCCACCAATCGACTTTCGGCAAATGGCGGATATTATAATAATCTTGCAACTCGTATTCCACTGCCCGATGAGGCAAATACCATTCTGAAAAATGTGGAAGAAATCACTTCTAATCCAATAATTGCAAGTTTAGTGCCTAATTTAAAATCGGATATTCAAGCGAAAGTAACGTCTTTGGTACAGTCTATTAATAGTTCGGCAAGCGAAGCGGCAAAAGATGCTGCACCGATTTTCTCTGATGCTATTACTAATCTCACTATTGCCGATGGTTTATCTATTTTGCAGGGGCAAACGGTATTGAAATCGGGAGAATTTGATTCTTTGGCGGCTACAAACTATTTAAAATCGCAAACATTTGTGAATTTAACCGATTTGTACGCGCCTAAAATGAACATTGCATTGGGAAAACCACTTGTGGGCAATATTTCGGCATCTGATTTATGGAATAGTATCACTTCTACATATAATAATGCTGCAAAAAAGGTGAATGTGGCATCAAGTCTTACGGGAAAAACGTTTGAATTGGTAGATACCGATTTAGGTGAATTTGTAACCACCAAAGCACTCACGGGATTGTTCAATAAAGTGGGAGAGCAGGAAAAGCAAATTCGCCGCAATCCGTTTCAGTACGTGAGCGATATTGTGCAAAAAGTGTTTGGATACGTGTTTAAATAAATGTGTGATATGAGAATTTTTAGAAAAACAAACACACAGGAAAATTCCCGAACAGCCGAAAAAGAGGAAGAAACGCAGGTATTGGTGTTGTACAACGATGATGTACATAGTTTTGATTTTGTGATAGATACCTTGCAAAAAGTATGCAATCACAGTGCCGAACAAGCAGTGCAATGTGCGTTTTTAACGCACTACACCGGCAAAACCGACATTATGCAAGCGGAACTTACTGTATTACAGACTTGTAAAAATACTTTAACCGAATGTGGTTTGTCGGTGTCGATAGAAAAAATGAATTAAATGCAAAAAAAGTTTTTTTTTATAAAAAAAATACTACATTTGCACTGCTTTTACAAAAAGGAAGTGTGGGTGAGTGGCTGAAACCACCAGTTTGCTAAACTGACGTACGGGTTACCGTACCGAGGGTTCGAATCCCTCCGCTTCCGCATATTTTTTGAGCCTGCTTTTTGCAGGCTTTTTTTGTATGCGGAAATATGCAAAAAAAGTGCATAAAAAATCGAAAAAATTTTCCGTTTGCAATAAAAAAATATGTATCTTGCTCCCTGTTGAAAATCATGTAAAAATGTGATATTTAGCAGTTTTATCGCGTAGTTCTATTTTATTAACTTTTTAAATTATTTGTAATTATGAATGTGTTTTTTACATTTGTCCCCATTGCAGCCGTGCTTGCGCTCGGTTTTGCCTACTATTTTTTCCGCAAAATGATGCAGGAGAGTGAAGGCACCGATACCATGAAAACCATTGCGCAGTATGTGCGCGAAGGTGCTATGGCGTATCTCAAACAGCAGTACAAAATCGTATTGATTGTGTTTGTGGTGCTGGCGGCGTTTTTTGCCGTGCTTGCCTACGGTTTTGAAGTGCAAAATCCATGGGTGCCCTTTGCCTTTATCACGGGCGGATTTTTTTCCGGTTTGGCGGGTTTTATCGGTATGAAAACTGCCACCTACGCTTCGGCGCGTACTGCCAACGCTGCGCAACGTTCGCTCAACAGCGGTTTGACGGTAGCCTTTCGTTCCGGTGCGGTAATGGGTTTAACGGTAGTGGGGCTTGCCCTGCTCGATATTGCCGTGTGGTATTGGGTGCTCGACCATTTTGTAGATGCCGGTGCGCACAATAAACTCGTGATAATAACCACCACCATGCTTACCTTCGGAATGGGTGCCTCTACGCAGGCTCTGTTTGCCCGCGTGGGCGGCGGTATTTACACCAAAGCCGCTGACGTGGGTGCCGACCTTGTGGGCAAAGTGGAAGCAGGAATTCCCGAAGATGACCCGCGCAACCCGGCAACGATTGCCGACAACGTGGGCGATAATGTAGGCGATGTAGCCGGTATGGGTGCCGACCTTTATGAAAGTTACGCAGGTTCTATTCTCGCCACTGCCGCGCTGGGTGCCGCCGCTTTCGCCAAAAGTTCCATAGACGGTATGCAGGAAAAAGCCGTGTTCGCCCCTATGCTGATTGCCGCTGTGGGCGTGGTGCTTTCGATTATCGGAATATTTTTGGTGCGCACCAAAGAAGGTGCTAATATGAAACAACTGCTCGGTGCGCTGGGCAAAGGGGTGAACGTGAGTTCGGCTCTCATTGCGCTGGCTACCTTCGGTATTTTGTACGCACTCGGTATCGAAAATTGGGTGGGACTTTCCTTCTCGGTTATCAGCGGCTTGGTTGCCGGCGTAATTATTGGGCAATCCACCGAATATTACACTTCGCACTCGTATAGCCCAACGAAGAAAATCTCCGAAAGCGGAAAAACAGGTCCGGCTACGGTGATAATTTCGGGTATCGGAACAGGTATGATTTCTACCGCTATTCCGGTGATAACCATCGGATTGGCTATTCTTATGGCATATCTTTGTGCTATCAATTTTGATGTGCATAACTTAATGACCGCGCAAAATCTCAGTTTGGGACTATACGGAATCGGTATTGCCGCCGTAGGTATGCTCTCTACGCTGGGTATTACGCTGGCAACCGATGCTTACGGACCGATTGCCGATAATGCCGGTGGAAACGCCGAAATGAGCGGACTTGACCCCGAAGTGCGCAAACGCACCGATGCCTTAGACGCGCTTGGAAACACCACCGCCGCTACCGGAAAAGGCTTTGCCATTGGTTCGGCGGCACTCACCGCACTTGCGCTGCTTGCTTCGTATATCGAAGAAATTAAAGTGGGACTTGAACGCCTTGCCGAAAACGGACAGGCACTCGTGCAAGTGGGTGTGGCGCAACTCAGTTTGGAACAAATTCAAAACTCCACCTTGATAGATTTTATTCAATATTACCAAATTAACCTAATGAACCCCAAAGTGCTGGTGGGGGCGTTTGTGGGGGCTATGACCGCCTTCCTTTTCTGCGGACTTTCGATGAATGCCGTAGGTCGCGCCGCGCAAAGTATGGTGGAAGAAGTTCGCCGCCAATTCCTCGAAATCAAAGGCATTTTGACCGGTGAGGCTACGCCCGACTATGCTCGCTGCGTGGCAATTTCCACCAAAGGTGCACAACGCGAAATGTTGTTGCCATCGCTCTTGGCTATTTTTATTCCGGTGGCAATCGGCATATTGCTCGGCGTGGCAGGCGTAATGGGTTTATTGGTAGGTGGTTGCGCTACGGGATTTGTACTCGCTGTGTTTATGGCTAACGCCGGCGGCGCGTGGGACAATGCAAAAAAATACGTAGAAGAAGGCAATTTCGGCGGCAAAGGCAGCGAAGTGCACAAAGCCGCCGTAGTGGGCGACACCGTAGGCGACCCGTTCAAAGACACCTCCGGACCTTCGCTCAACATTCTTATCAAACTCATGAGCATGGTTTCTATCGTAATGGCAGGACTTACGGTGGCGTTTAGTGTGATATGATAGTTTACCTCTGTATTATAAAAGCCGCAAGCAATTTTTTTGTTTGCGGCTTTTTTTTGTGCACCAAAAATCCACGAGGAGGGTATCAAAATTGCGAAAAAACACCGAAAATTTGACTTTGACCCCGAAACAATGATTGCAACAACAACCTACGACACCGATAGCATAACAGCCGACAAAGAGGCGTATTTGCTTTGGGTGGAAAAACAACTAAACGAAGAATTTGGGGAGGGGGAGCAATGATAGCAATAATAGGAATAGTAATTGTATGCTGCATTGCTGTTTTAAGCATATATGCTTTTGGCTACGTTAATGGCTACCAAAAGAGCGAAACCGATTATAAAAATCGAAATGATAGAAGTCGGTATTGCTGAGATTTAGTAAAAAATTCCAATATATGGCATGTTCATTGGTTTCGGGGGAATACCACCTGAAAGGTCGGGTTTGTAATTTTTCGTAGGAGTGGTAATCCATAAATCGAACAAAATATATAAAATCCAACCCAAAACAACAAATAATATGGTTAATAGTGTGGTAATCATGGCAGTAAATTTTATTTTTCAGCAATATACAACAAAAAACATAGAAAGTCAAGAAAAAACGTAAAAAAACACAAAAATGAAAGAAAAACACATAAAATCAATCGTATTAGCATTGTGCGCGATCGCTTTTTTGTGCGTAAATGCGCTTCTATCTTATATCTTTAATTACTAATACTTAGAAACTAATACTTACTACAAATAAAAAAAGTCGCCACGATAAACGTAACGACTTGAAAATCAAATAGTACCGAAGGTGGGACTCGAACCCACACGAAATCGCTTTCACTGGATTTTGAGTCCAGCGTGTCTACCAATTCCACCACTTCGGCATTTGGGAGTGCAAATATACATTTTGTATTTTACCTGCCAAACTTTTTGTGTGCTTTTTTTGAGAAAAATAAACTGTAACAAAATACCGTTAGTATTATTTATTCATAATCAAATGCTTACAAAATACATTTTTCGAGAAAAAAATTATGACACAGAGAGGCGAACAGTAATGCCCAACAAAATATATGGTGGGCTGGGAAATTTTTTATAAAAAACAGCGTTATTCTCAAAAAAAATGCGAAATTTGCGAGCAATTTTGGTAAATTTACTCTAATTATATAAGAATGAGACAATTAAAAATTACAAAACAGGTTACAAATCGTGATACGCCCTCGTTAGATAAATATTTACATGAAATAGGTAAAGTAGATTTGATTTCTGCCGAAGAGGAAGTGGAGTTGGCAAAACGTATTCGAGAAGGCGACCAGCGTGCTTTAAATAAATTGATAAAAGCAAACCTTCGTTTTGTTGTTTCGGTTTCTAAACAATATCAAAATCAGGGTTTAAGCCTGCCTGACTTAATTAACGAAGGTAATTTGGGTTTGATAAAAGCAGCACAGCGCTTTGACGAAACGCGCGGTTTTAAATTTATTTCCTACGCCGTGTGGTGGATTCGTCAGTCGATTTTGCAGGCTTTGGCAGAGCAGGCGCGTATTGTGCGATTGCCGCTCAATAAAATTGGTTCTATCAATAAAATCAATAAAACGCTTTCGGCATTGGAGCAGGAGTATGAGCGCGAACCAACTGCCGAAGAAGTGGCAGCGCAACTCGATTGCAGTACTCGCGATGTGAAAGAATCACTCAAAAATTCGGGTCGTCATATTTCTATGGACGCGCCGCTTTCGCAAAGCGAAGAAGGAACGCTCTACGATGTGCTCGATAATAAAGATACGCCTTCGCCCGACCAACTATTGATTCAAGAATCGCTGCGTAAGGAAATTGAACGTGCTATTTCCACGCTTACCGAACGAGAGGCATCTATTGTGCGCTTGTATTTTGGCTTGGGCGTGAAAAATCCTTACACGCTCGAAGAAATTGGTGCGGAATTTGGTTTAACGCGCGAGCGTGTGCGCCAAATCAAAGAAAAAGCCGTGCGAAGATTGAAACAAACCTCGAAAAGTAAAATTTTGAAAACCTATTTAGGATAAAAAACAGACTTTTAGACTTTTAGACACAAGACTTTTAGACTTAGTTAATTATTGTTAAACATTATAAAACATTTATTTTATGCAATTCGGTTATTTTGACGACGCAAAAAAAGAGTATGTAATTACAACCCCCAAAACACCGATTAAGTGGGCTAATTACGTGGGAACATTGGAATTTGGAGGTATTGTAGATAATACGGGTGGTGCGCTTATATGCAAAGGCGACCCCGCGCTCAATCGTATTACAAAATACATAGCACAAATGCCGCAATCGGATTTTAAAGCATCTACGGTGTATATTCGTATAAAAAATGCTGACGGAAGTTATACCGTATTTTCTCCGTTTTTCACCCCTACGCTCAAAAAATTAGACAAATTTGAGTGCCACATCGGTCTTTCGTACTCGAAATGGGTGGTAGAAGCCTACGGCGTGAAAGCAGAAATTACGATTTTTATTCCTACCGGAGCGCAAACATTGTTGCAAGACATAAAAATTACCAATATTTCGGGAAAAGATATGGAAATAGACGTAATTCCGGTGTATGAATTTACGCATTTTGATGCTTTGAAACAACTTACCAATGCCGATTGGGTACCACAAACTATGACATTGAACGGTCATTGGGAAAAAGGCGGACATGTGATTTTGGAGCAATACGCATTTATGAAGAAAAACTATGCGGTGAATTTAGTAACGTGCGACCGTCCGGTATCTTCATTTGAAGGCGACCGCCGTGTGTTCTTGGGCGACTATGAATATGGTTCGTTTGCCAATCCGCTTTCGTTGGAAAAACCGGAACTTTCAAATTCTGAATGTGTGCGCGGCGACAATGTGGCAGCACTTATGATACAATTCGGTGTAATGAAAAACGGCGAAACGCAGCGTACTTGCACCCAACTTACACAAAAAGCGTCTATTGCCGATGCACAAGAAGAAATTGCAAAATATCGCAATCTTGCCAATGTGGACAAAGCATTTGCCGACTTGGCAGCATTCTGGGAAGAGTATTTAACTACTATGACCATAGAAAGTCCCGATCCATCGTTCAATTCTATGATAAATGTGCACAATCCGCGTCAGTGCCACACTACTAAAAACTGGTCGCGCTATTTGTCTATGTATCAACTTGGATTTGGAAGTTCGCGCGGTATTGGTTTCCGCGATTCATCGCAAGATTTGCTTGGCGCCATGTCGCACATGCCCGAAGAGGCTCGTGTGCTTGCCGAAAATTTACTTTCGGTACAGTTGGCAAACGGTTCTGCCATGCACCAATATTTTCCTTCAACAATGGAAGCAAACGAAGGCGACTCGCGTGAAGAACCGGAATTGCCCGATTACTACGGCGATGACCACTTGTGGATAGTGCAAACCGTAGCGCAATATTTGAAAGAAACAGGAAATTTCGATTTCTTGAACAAAGAAATTACCTTCTACGATAAAAAATTACCTCTCGAAAAACGCGAAAAAGGAACGGTGTGGGAACACTTGAAACGTTCAATCAACTTTACTTGGAACGATAGAGGACAGCACGGATTGCCACACTTGGGATTTGCCGACTGGAACGACACCGTGAACTTGGCAAAAGGCGCGGAATCGCTTTTCAATGCCAATCTTTTTGGAAAAGCATTGATAGAAATGATTGCAATATGCGATGCCATAGGCGAAACCGAATACAAAAAAACGCTTGAAGGCTACTATGCTGAAATGAAAAAAGCCGTAAATGATTCAGCGTGGGACGGAAAATGGTGGAAACGCTGGTTTAAAGCCAACGGCGAAGCACTCGGAAGTGATGAAAATCAATACGGAAAAGTGTTTACCAACGGTCAATCGTGGCCAGTAATTTCAGGTTTTGCCGAAGGCGAACGCATGATTACCGCGCTCGATACTATTTACGAAAAATTGAATACATCGTATGGTATTAAATTGAGTTGGCCCGGCTACAACGGTTTCGACCCTGAACTTGGTGGCGTATCAACCTATCCTCCGGGAGCAAAAGAAAACGGCGGTATTTTCCTTCATGCCAATCCTTGGATGATGATAGCCGAAACCATTGCCGGACGCGGCGACAGAGCCTTCCAATATTACAATCAAATCAATCCTGCATCGAAAAACGATAAATTGGAAGTATTTGAATCGGAACCATATTGCTATCCACAAAATGTGTTGGGCGATGAGCACAAACAATTTGGCATGGGGCGTAACGCATGGCTTTCGGGAACATCTTCGTGGACGTATGTAGCGGGTACTCAGTGGATTGCCGGTGTTCGTCCTGCCTTAGATGGTTTGATTATCGACCCTTGTATTCCAACTTCGTGGGACGGTTTCAAAGTAATTCGTAAATTTCGCGGAGCAACCTATAAAATTTCTGTTTCAAACCCAAATCACGTATCGAAAGGAGTGAAAAAAGTGGTGGTAAACAGTAAAGAAATTGAAGGTAATATAGTTCCGGTATTTACTTCGGGTGAAGTGAATGTGGAAGTTACTATGGGATAATTTATTTCTCTTTATAATCTGAAAAAGCCTCGCCATTGTGCGGGGCTTTTTTATTTTGAAAACTCGCAGGCGCAGAATTTTTGACGATACAAACCGAGTGCTTTGCTTAGTTCTATACTGCGGCGGTAGCCGTTGTTTTGTTTGAAATCGAAAAATGCAAATCCGTTGCACTGCAACCCGATTGTGCGAATTTTTTCAGCATTTTTGTAGGGGCTAATGGTAAGTGTGGTAGAAAATTGATTGAAACCCAATTCCTGTGCTTTTTGTTGCGAGGCGCGGAGTAAAAATTCATAACAGCGAAAGCACCGTGCGCCGCCCTCTTTTTCCGTTTCCAACCCTTGTATAAACGAAAGCCACGCTTCGTGTTCGTATCTTCCTGCGTGTAAGGGAATTTGAAAGTGTTTTGATAGAATTTGTAGTGAATCTAATCGTTTTTCGTATTCTTCGAGTGAAAAAATTGAGGGCATATAGTAGAATAATTCCACCGTATTACCGCCATCAAGCAGTTGTTCCACCGATGCCGATGCGCAGGGCGCACAGCAACTATGTAAGAGAAGTTTCATTATTGTTTGTCGGTTAAGTATTCATACAGAGCAATTTGGCTGCGGATTTTTGTGTAGTTATTGCCGGCGTAGTAGGTATTTTCCTTATCGTTGGTAAGTAGGCGTGCTTTTTCATTGTCCTGCCACTGTAAGTTGAAAATTGTGCGCACAATGTCGTGTATTTTTTTATCTAAAATAGGAGTTCCCACTTCCACGCGGCGGTCTAAATTGCGCGGCATAAGGTCGGCACTCAGAATATAACTTCGCTCTTTGCCGCCGTTGGCGTGAAGTATTACCCGTGCGTGTTCCAAGTAGGTATCTACAATACTGTGAATTTCAATGTTTTCGCTCAATTTTTTTAGTTGCGGTTGTAGGCAACAGGCTCCGCGAATAATTAAACGAATTTTCACTCCTGCATTGCTCGCTTTATAGAGTTTTTCTATCATTTTTTCATCGGTGAGCGAATTGAATTTTCCGTAGAAATAGGCTTTTTTACCTTTTTTTGCGTTTTCAATTTCGGTATTGAGTATTTTATTGATAGCGGAACGCAAATCGTAGGGTGCTACGAGCAGTGTATCGTATTCGTAGCGTTTGTGCGTATTTTCCAAATAATCGAAGAGTTTTCGCGCATCGGCTACCACGCTTTGGTGGGCGGTAAATAGCCCGAAATCGCAATACACGGTGGCGGTGTTTTCGTTGAAATTGCCGGTGCCCACATACACGTAGCCCTTGCGTTTGCCGCTGCCTTCCTTGCGTTCCACGAGTGCCACTTTGCTGTGCACTTTTATGCTTTCGGGCGAATAGAGCACTTTTACGCCGGACTCCTGCAAAGTGTTTGCATTTACTATATTTTGTTCTTCGTCAAATCGGGCTTTAATTTCCACCAACACAGTTACTTTTTTGCCGTTTTTGGCGGCATTTTGCAGGGCGTTTATTACTTTGGAGTGCGATGCGGTGCGGTATAAGGTAATGTAAATAGATTCCACGCTGGGGTCTATGGCGGCTTCGCGCAAAAAGTTGATAAAATGATTGAAACTGTGATAGGGATAATAGAGCAGAATATCGTGTTGTTTAATCACCGAAATAATACTTTCAAAGGGGTCGATGGCGCGGAGCGGAAGGGGAGCATATTTTTCGTTTTCCAGCGCGGGATTTACTTTGGGGAATTTCATCAAATCGCGCATGAGGTGGTAGCGGCTGCCGGCAACCAACTGTTGCGATTTTTTGAGTTTGAATTTGTGCGCCAGCAGTTTGAGTACATCTTCGGGCATTTCGCGGTCGTAGGTAAGGCGAATTACCCGCCCGTGAAGACGTTGCGAAAGTCCTTCGCTCATTTTTTCCACAAAACTTTTGCTTATATCATCGTCTAAGGTAAACACAGCATCGCGCGTGAATTTGAAAGTGTGCGCTTCTATGCTTTCGTAATTGAACATGAAGAAAATATCGTCTAAAAAAAGTTTGATAATATCATCAACAAACATAACTTCGCTGCGTCCGGCAGCAGAGGGTGGGAGCACCACAAATCGCGGACTTGCATCGCTCACCGGCACTTCTATAATAGCATAGCGCGATTGTGTTTTCATGTTCATTTTCACTGCCAAATAAATTTTTCCATCGGGCAGAAAAGGAATTTCGGCGTGTTTGCGCAGCATGAGCGGCACCAAACGAATACTAATAATAGAAGTGAAATAATTGGTGCAAAATTGCAGTTGTTCTTCGTTGAGTTGGGTGTGGTCTATCAAAAAAATGCCATTTTCTTCCATTTCGGCACGAATTTCGGCATAGGTTTGAGAAAAACTATTTTGCAGTGTTTCGGTTTTTTCATACACTTTGAGCAGCAGTTCGGCAGGAGTGTAGCCGCCGGTGAGTTGCGCGTGTTTGGCGGCGGCAATGTCGCTGAGGCGTAAAAGAGTAGCCACCCGCACTTTAAAAAATTCATCTTGATTGTTGGAAAAAATTCCTAAAAAACGCAGGCGTTGCAGCAGCGGCACATCGGTATCCTGCGCTTCTTGCAGCACGCGCTCGTTGAAAAGCAGCCAGCTCAGTTCTTTATTATTGAAGGTATTCATGGTGTTTTGATTTTTTAGGTTAAAAATACATATTTTTTTTATGTAGCACCCTTTGCAGGGGTAAAAGCGTTTGTAAATCATTTTTTTTTCGTTCAAAAATCATAATTGTATAAAAAATCATTACCTTTGGGCAAATAAAAATCGCGTGTGCATGGAAACTCCTCTACTCGTTAAAAACGACCCTTGGTTACAAAGTTTTGAAAATGAAATAATTAGTCGCTTGGAATATACCGCTGTTCGCGAACAGGAATTATGTGCTTCTGAGAAGAATCTGGTGGATTTTGCCAACGGATATTTGTTTTTCGGTTGTCATAAAACCCAAACAGAATGGATTTTTAGAGAATGGGCACCCAATGCTACCAATATTTGTTTGGTGGGCGATTTCTCTTCGTGGGAAGAACAGGTGAATTTTGTGTTTGAAGAAAAAGATAATTATTGGGAATTGCGCGTGCCCGTAGATGCTATTCAACATGGGCAGTACTATAAACTTTCTCTGTATTGGAAAGGGGGGCATGCCTACCGCATACCGGCGTGGGCGCGGAGAGTGGTGCAGGACGAAGAAACAAAAATTTTCAGTGCACAAATATGGGACAAAAAACCCTACGCATGGAAACATAAAAGCGCACAAATTACCGCCGAAGCACCGCTGATATACGAAGCCCACGTGGGAATGGCTACCGAAGATGCACGAGTGGGCAGCTATAAGGAATTTACCAAAAATATATTGCCGCTCATAAAAAAAGACGGCTACAATACCGTGCAATTAATGGCAATTCAAGAGCACCCGTACTATGGTTCCTTTGGCTACCATGTGTCGAGTTTTTTTGCGCCATCATCGCGATTTGGCACGCCCGAAGATTTAAAAGAATTGATAGACAGCGCACATGCTATGGGACTTCGCGTGATTATGGATATTGTTCATTCACACGCAGTGAAAAACGAAGAAGAAGGTTTGGGACGCTACGATGGCACCGATTTTCAGTTTTTTCACAAAGGAAACAAAGGAAATCACGATGCGTGGGATTCAAAATGCTTTGATTACGGAAAAAATGAAGTGATACACTTTTTACTTTCCAACTGCAAATATTGGCTCACGGAATTTGATTTCGATGGATTTCGATTTGACGGAGTTACCAGTATGCTCTACTGGGACCACGGGCTTGGCAGAGCATTTACTACGGTAGATAAATATTTCGATGGAGCGCAAGACGGCGATGCCATTACCTATTTAATGCTTGCCAATAAACTTATTCACGCCGTGAAACCGCAGGCAATTACCATAGCCGAAGATATGAGCGGAATGCCCGGACTTGCTTCGCCTCTCGAATACGGCGGCTACGGATTCGATTATCGCCTTTCTATGGGTGTGCCCGATTTTTGGATTAAAATGATAAAAGATAAGTGCGACGAAGATTGGAATGTGGGCTCTATTTTCCACGAATTGACCCAAGCGCGATTCGATGAAAAAGTGATTTCCTACGCCGAAAGCCACGACCAAGCACTTGTGGGCGATAAAACCATAGCCTTCCGCTTGATGGATAAAGATATGTACTATTTTATGCACGTGGCATACCCAAGTTTGGTGATAGACAGAGGAATGGCTCTGCACAAAATTATTCGCTTGATTACGCTTGCCTGTGCGCCAAATGGTTATCTTAATTTTATGGGCAATGAATTTGGGCACCCCGAATGGATAGATTTTCCGCGCGAAGGCAACGGTTGGTCGTATCAATACGCTCGCCGCCAGTGGAATTTGAAAACCGATACCGAATTGCGCTATCATTTTTTGAATGAATTTGATAACGATATGATTGCGCTGGTAAAACATACTCCCGCATTTTTTGAAAAACGCGCAGAATTTGTGCACGAAAATATTCAAGACCAAATTCTGATGTTTGAACGCGGCGGCTTGTATTTTGTGTTTTCATTTAATCCCACACATTCCTTCCCCGATTACGGATTTTTTGTGCCCGAAGGCGAATACAAAGTTATGCTCACCGTAGATAGCACCAAATACGGCGGTTTGAACCGTATAGACGAAACTATGCTATACCAAACTATGGCAATTACCGAAGACGCCCGCTACACGGAGTATTTACTCAAACTCTATGTGCCTTCGCAAACCTGCATAGTGCTCAAACGAGTAGAGTAAAGCCCCCCAAACCCCAAGATGATTTTGTGGTAATATAGAATAGAGGTGTGTAATAAAATACAATTTTTTACGTTTTTCAATGTATAATCTCAAAAAAGTGTGTATTTTGCGCAAAATCAAGAAAGAAAATATGCAAACAGCAGTCGCACAACAGCCTTTAAATGCAACGCAATTACATTTATTGCAGATGTTTTCATTTACCAAAACCGAAAAAACGCTGCATGAATTAAAGAAACTTTTGCGTAATTTTTATATTCAGCAAGTAGAAAAAGACGCAGATAATTATCAGATAAGCGACTGTATGCTGCAAGAACATCTTCGTACTCCATACGTATGAGAAATGTAGTATTAGATACGAATTGTTTGCTTGTGAGCATTGCTCGCAGTAGTAAATTTCATTCAGTGTGGACTTCGTTTTTGAATGAGGAATTTTGCTTGTGTGTGTCGAATGAAATATTGACCGAGTATGAAGAAATTATTGCTCGCAAAACTTCGCCTGTCTTTGCCGATATGATAATTCAAGTACTATTGAATAGCGAAAATATTGCCTTTTTCAATCCCTCGTATCGTTTTGGACTTATTACTGCCGACCCCGATGACAATAAGTTTGTTGATTGTGCAATTATAGCAAATGCTGATTACATTGTATCGCAAGATACGCATTTTGACATTTTGAAAACAATATCATTTCCACAGGTGAATGTTATACGAATAGAAGAATTTGTTACGTTTTTTACACAATAAAACGTAATTTTCTGCGTTTTTCAATGTATAATCTCAAAAAAAGTGCGTATTTTTGCACTCTTTTAAAATTCTGTGTATTCTATGCGCGTGTGTGAAAAAAATAATTTTGGTGAAAAAAATGTGTGCAAAAATTTGGCGGGTTCAAATTTTTGTATAAACACACACACACACACACACCTCTCTACTAAACAGCAAAAAAAATCTGTATCAATCTATTCCTCTGCTTTTTCACAAAAAAGAGCAGGGGATTTGTGCGTGGTAAGCACTCGCTTTGTATATGTTCCGGTAATTGTAATCAATAAAAACAATAGATATGAATAAACCAAGTTTTCTTAAAATTTTCGCACTTTGTGCGTTTGTAGTGTTACTGGGAGTAAGTTGCTGGGCAACTGTGGAATCACTGCATTTACTACTGCCTTCGTGGCCTGTTATTTTCTTTTGGGCTATCACTATGGTCTTTTTTGTGGTGGCATCTATTGGTACCAAACTCATTGTCGATAGTTTCAATCAGCACGCTTTTATTGACCGCAGAGGCGCACGATTGATTGGCGGTATTGTGTTGTTGCTTGCGTTTTGGGTGTGTTTTTCGCTCCCTACCAACACGCACACGTTCTTTTACAGGGCAGCAATCAAAGATGTATTGGTGCAGGATTTAACCAATACTCGTTCGCAGTTGGAAGCACTCTTGCAGGGAGGTACTGCCGAAAAGATTATAAAGCAAGAAAAAGAAGATTTTACCAATAAAATCAATGGACTTTTCTCAAATTTTGCTTCCGAAGTCAATAATCCGGGCAATCCGGGCTGGGCAGATAAAGCCGAAAAATATATTATTGAAATGGATCGAGCATTGGGAACGCTCAACCGCCTCAAATTGCGCAGCAATACCCACGCAGGCAGGCAAGAACTTATTGCCGCCATGCGCAAACAAGTCGATGAAAAACTCGCTTCGCACCTCAAAACCGTGTATGACACGCGCTTGGCAAGCATCAATAAAGAATTGAATCAAAACGATATACGAAACTTGATTGCTGAAATTCAAAAAGTGCAGGAGAAAATGCAGCAAAATCCGAAGCGTACTGATGAACCTACCGAAAAAACAAGCATTGTACTCTCGCAGTCATACCGCATTATCAATAATTACAGCGATGTGCTTTTACAAGAATTTGAAAAATCGAATCCTCCCCAAATGAAACTTACGCAAGAGCAGAAAAAATATTTTTCGGGAATTTCGGAAACCGAGCGCATGCGCAGTGTGGTAGATGTGTGGCGAGATTTTTTTGCCGGAAAATACGCCGGTAGAGGTTTTGTATTTTGGATTATGCTCGGCGCACTCATAGATATTGCCGGCTTTATATTTTTCGACATTGCATTTAAAAAAGACGAATTGTAACAAATAAACAAATAAACAAATAAACAAATAAACATACAAACTTACAGATATGGCAAAAATTACCTTATACGATGAAGAAGATTTCATTGCAACAAACAATTCCACAAGCGGTAGTGAAGCAACAGAAACTTCCGTAGCAAACGAAGAAAGAGAGCACACAATAGAGCCGGAGGCTCCAATAGGAAGTGCCGGAGGTTATACCAGCGGCGCAAACGATACCGTTACCATAGCCGACCCAAGTCCGGTGATTATTCTTTTTGGTGCGGGTTCTTCGGGAAAAACCATGACTTTGATACGTATGACACGCTTTTTGATAGCACAAGGCTATAAAGTAGTGCCCGAAAGAACTTTTCGCGATTCGCGCGACACGCATTATCAAAAAATGTGCGATAATTTTACAACCATAGTGAATAGCACCAAAGCACCGGGGCGAAATCAAGTAATAGATTTTATGCTCGTAAAAGTAATGGATAACATGGGGCGTACTGTGTGCCAACTACTCGAAGCACCGGGCGAACATTATTTTGACCCGAACTTTCCAAACAGACCGTTTCCTACCTACATAAATACTATTAGTCAAGCACCCAATAGAAGAACGTGGATATTTATTGTAGAAAAAGATTGGCTCAATCAAAGCGATAGAAATCACTTTGCGCAAAAAATTACCGATTTACAACGACTGTATGTCAATGCGAGAGATAAAGTGATTTTTACCTGCCACAAAGCCGATTTGCATCAGCACTATATGCAGGGTGGAAACTACAATACGCCGCTGTTTTTCAAAGATATACACAATCAGTATCCCAATATTTTTTCACAATACCGTGAAAATCGCCCCATTGTAAGTTGGTTTAAACCCTATAATTTCGATTTTGTGCCATTTTCGGCAGGACTTTTTACCGATGATGGCGAAGGCGGAAAACAGTTTGTGGCAAGCAACGACAGTACTCCGCGAAAACTATGGAGTGCTATTGAGAAATCAGTAAAAGGGGGTTGGTAATTTTTATACAAAAAAATGAATATAGATTTTAGAATTTTTGGTGCGCCGCACACCTTCGATTTGTTTGAGGGTGATACAAGAGAAATTCCTGATTTTCAAAAATTTGATAATGGAAGTTCGGAAAACGCAAAACTCACCATTCAGCGAAGACCCAATGGAATAGTGGTATATTCCTACCTGCGCTACAATTTGATTTCGAGTACCGGGCGGCAAAACTCGTTTTTTGGCATGTCGGTATTGTTCAAACATGAGTATTTCAACGACATACGAGGATTGTACGACATTTTTGATGCTGTATATAAGCACACAGTAACGAGAGGAAAACTGATTACCGATAACAATATAGACCACACACAAGCACAGGCAAAATATTGCGTAAAAACCTTTGCCGAAGCCAAAGCCGAAGTGGAATTTATTGAAAAGAGTGTTGCTCAAAACATAAAAAATAATTCCGGTAGTATTTGTCCCTTAGATACTTCTTTTGCAGCACACAATACTTCGGTGAACATAAGCCAACGCGAAGAGAATGACTATATACTTGCGGCATTGAAACAATATACCACTGTTTCTATTTCGCCGCAATATCCTACTCGTTCCGAAATTGCCGAACAGAAACGGAAACAAGAAGAGGCGGAAAGAAAAAAACAGGAAGAAGAAAAACAAAAAATTGAATCACTCACACTGCGTTTAAGCAAGATAGAGCCGGGAAAATTAAAAAAATTGCGAGAAGAATGCAGGCAGAAATGGCAAGAATTTGACCAATCATATAACGCAATGGAAACCGAAATTGCGCAATTAGAACAGGCAATCAATAGTAGGCAATTTCAGAGTGTGCCGCACGCGAAGATTGAAGCACTCCAAAGAATTTGGGCACAGAAGAAAAACGAAGTGGCGCAATATGGCAGGATTGCAAGTAGAGGCGAAGAAAAATCACCTGCCGAAGCGGATACAGTGTGGTTTAAGAACAATACAACACTTATTGCTGCCGCAGCGGTGGCATTGTTTGTGCTCATTATTGTAGGTGTACTTATGTTTACGCCGAATACATCACAGCCGGCAAACAATCTCGATGACGGAAAATACGCGGCATATATAGAAATAGGCGATGATTTTCGCGCAAAAGGAACATTTGCCGATATTGATGAGGCAATCGCAATTTATCAAAAAGCACGCTATTTGCAGGTAGCACACAATGCCACACAGCAAAACATTGATGCCGCAAGAAAACAGGCAGCCGATACACTTATAGCGCAAGCAAAGGCAATATTTGAAAAAGGAGGTGCTACTGCCGGTGATAAGGGAACTAAACAAATGGACGCATATACCGCAGCCATAGAAAAATTGCAAGAAATTCAAAGCAGAAGATATGGAGAAATTCCGAAAGATATAGAGAGTGATTTTAAGACCAAAACCATAGACTATTACCTGAAAGAAATTGAGAAAACTTCGGACAATACAAAAAAGAAAGAATATGCTGAAAATATTCAAAAAATTGCCCCGAACAATAAACCAGCACAAACCGTAATACAAGGAAGTGGTGGAAAAAAAACACCTGCCGCCACAATCACACAATCTACAAAAAACGGCACATCTTCTACGCCAACAGGAAATAGTCCGAAAAAAAATGAAGGAAACGAAGAAAAACCTGCACCAATACAGGAAAATTCGCAGGGAAAAGAGAATTAAAAACAAAACCTTACGCCAATGAATATACAAAGAAAATTAACAATCACAAGTAGTATGTTCTTGTGTTTCTTGCTATCGGGCTGCGGCGGCTGTTCGTCCACTTCGGGCGATACTTCGTGGGCAGAGGGCAACGATGACTATGTGGAATACACAAGCCCTGCAACTACCTACAATGCCGATGTGATAGAAATTCCCTATACCGAAATGCCCGGCGGCACTATTACCATTCCTGTGAAAATAAACGGCATGGGGCTTGATATGATTTTCGACACAGGAGCCTCTACCACCACCATAACCCTTGCCGAAGCACAGTATTTGTACGAAAAAGGCAGTTTGACCGATAACGATATACTTGATTTTCAGCAATATCAAACCGCCGATGGCTCTATTTCCGAAGGTTTGCGCATTCGCTTGCGCGAAGTGTCGATAGATAAGCAAATCATGCTCGAAAACGTGCAAGCCGTAGTGGTGGAACATCAGCAGGCTCCCTTGCTGCTGGGGCAATCGGTTATGGAACGCTTTCGCGAAATTTCGGTAGATAGAGTACAAGGAGTAGTTAAATTTTATCAATGAAAAACAACACATGAATTTTAGTTTTTATATATTCGGCACGCCAAATGGCAGCAAAAACGGCTATACGCAATTTCCAAACGATAGTACTGCACAAAAATTTCAAGAATTTGCACTGCACGCCACCGGCGAAGCGCAACTCACCGTGTGGCGAAAAGAGCAATTAAGCTACTATGTATATGTGCGGCAACTGC
>JAITUU010000003.1 GCA_031286165.1 Bacteroidales bacterium | reverse complement strand
AAAGATAAAAGATAAAAGATAAAAGATAAAAGATAAAAGATAAAAGATAAAAGATAAAAGATAAAAGATAAAAGATAAAAGATAAAAGATAAAAGATAAAAGATAAAAGATAAAAGATTGATATTATTTTGAAAAATTCTATATATAAAAAACAACGTTGCGATGAGGAGTTGCTCTTAAAAATTGTTTTGCACATAAAGCAGTTGCGAAAAGAAAAAAAGGTTTCGCAAATGGAGTTTTATTACGATACTAATATACACATAGGACGCATAGAGAGCAAGAGAGTGAATGTATCTGTTTCTGTGTTGTATGATATTTGTACGTATTTTGGAATTTCACTCGAAGAGTTTTTTTTAAAAGTTTGAGTGTTTGTTTTGCTTGACCTTCGTTTCGCAGGAGTTTTTTGCGCTATAAAAACACTTGTTTTTTTTATTGATACACAATAATTTACAAAGTTATTGCTTTGGGAAAAAGTAAAAAATTATGCGATAATTACATATTCGTCATTTGTTTTTTGACATATTTTACTATATATTTGCAAACACTTACAAACCAATATAGAAAATATCGCTTATGAAAATAATCATTTTTGTAAGAATTTAGATTGTGTTGTTGTGTGTAAAAAGCAACTCATTTGAGTATTAACTTACAATTAAATATTGTGAAAAAGATAGTAACAATAGGCTTAATACTATTATTAAGCAGCGCAGTGAGTTATGCTGGTGAACCGAAATATTTTAATGGTTTAATGACAATATACACATCGGATATTTTTATAATATCCAATCCATACACATATATACTGATAGAAAATACAGATGGTATGATAGTTCTAAAACAATCAAAGATAGAAAGTGCTACCATGCTACCAATATTAGATGGAATACAAAAAAGTAATACAGACATGCGCGGACGCCAAATGCTTTTACAACAAGAAGCAACCGTTGATTCACGAGTGAATATATATGCAGAATTAATGGAAAATGAATGTTTTATGATAAAAGATTCTTTATATACCAATGTACATTATGCGCATCTATCTGGCGAAACGATTTATTATATTAAATTTGCCGGTAAACTTTTGGAAACTGCAAATTCTACAGTTATGACTTGGGAGGAAATTAGTTTAGCAACCGGATTTCGTATAAATATTTACGACACAAACGGACAACTTTTTGCAATTGTAAATATTGACGATTCGGGCAGATATATAGATTGTACAACAAAAAGTGGGTTCTTAAAAACCTCCGAACCTTTTTCGTTTGATGCCTCTACACTTGGTTTAAAAGAAAACGAAACTTTTTATTATACCATTACTGCACTCTCTGAAGATGGCGAAACGAAAATAAAAGAAGGTGTGTTTAAAACCGGCGAAAAAACTGAGCCAGTACGTGTAGAAACTATAAGCGTGCCGGCTGTGCCTGTGGCGTACTACAATCTGTTAGGGCAAAAACTGAACGAAGAACCCCAAAGGGGTATGTACATTGTACAGTATAGCAATGGCAGTGCCGAAAAACGAGTGAGATAACAAGGGGGCATGCCCCCTTGCTGTTACAACACTCCTGCGAACTTCGGTTTGTGAGAGTTTTTTTATTTCTAACAACTAATCACTAACAACTAACTCCTAATGAAAATAATTTACAATTTACAATTTACAATTTACAATTATTGTTATTTTTGCAAGAGAATTAAAATCCGAAAATCATGAAATACCAATACCTCATAAACATAGTATTTGCTTTTGCCATAGCCATAGTGCTGGTGCTTGTAGTAAAATCGCGAAAACCGGAAACTGTTGCTGTTTCTGAAACCACGTTTGTTGCAGTAACCGATTCTTCGGGGCAAGTGCTGGGCAAGCAGCAATTTCCCATAGCCTACATAGTGCTCGATTCTCTGATGCGTAATTATGATTATTTTGCAAAACGCGAAAAAGAATACAGCGCGGCAGCCGAGCGCGAAAGTACTAAATTGCAACAGCAAGGTGCGCAAATAGAGCAGGATATGTATGCACTGCAAACGCAGTATCAGCAAGGGCTTATTACCAGCCGCGATGCCGAAGCAAAAAAAGCGGATTTGGAAAAACGCTATCAAAATTTTGTGCAAACACAGCAACGCAAATCGCAAGAATTTGAGCAAAAAGAAATGGCTCTCACCAAAGAATTGCGCGATAGTGTAACGGCTGCTATTAGTGCCTTCAACTATGACAACCGTTTCAAAATAGTGCTCAATAATGTGTTCAATAGCAATATTTTATACGCCGAAGAGCAACTCAATATAACCGAACCGGTACTCAAATTGATGAACGAACGCTACCAAAAATCACAGAAAAAATAGAGCAATGTGCTAATATGCAATACCTAACCACAAACTACGAATAACTAACAACTGTCTTAATTCTTAATTGAAAAAATGGCTTACTTAAACGAAAATTACGAAAAATTACAAGCGGGGTATTTATTTCCCGAAATTGGCAGACGAGTAAATGCGTATGCCGCGCAAAATCCCGATAAAAAAATTATCCGCATGGGTATAGGCGATGTTACCCAACCGCTTGTGCCGGCTGTTATACAAGCATTTCACGCCGGAGTGGAAGATATGGCGAAATCGGAAACATTCAAAGGATATGGACCCGAACAAGGCTATGCCTTTTTGCGCGAGGCAATTGCCGAACATGAATTTCACAGTCGCGGCATACACATTTCTGCTGATGATATTTTTATTTCCGATGGTTCAAAATGCGACACCGGCAATATTCTTGAAATTTTCGGTATGAACAATACCATTGCCGTGCAAGACCCCGTGTACCCCGTGTATGTGGATACTTCGGTAATGGGTGGACGCACCGGCGCAATGCAGGCAAACGGCTATTACGAAAACATAGTGTATATGCCTTGCACTGCCGAAAATAATTTTACGCCTGCGCTCCCTACGCAAAAAGTGGATTTAATTTTCTTGTGTTTCCCGAATAATCCTACGGGAACTACTTCTACGCGCGAAGAATTGACAAAATGGGTGGCATACGCGCAAGCAAACAATGCTATTATTCTCTACGATGCTGCCTACGAGGCATATATTCAAGAAGAAAATATTCCGCACTCGATTTTTGAAATTCCCGGAGCCGAAACCTGTGCCATTGAATTTCGCAGTTTCTCGAAAAAAGCAGGATTTACCGGTGTGCGCTGTGCATACGTAATTATTCCCGAAACGCTCAAAGCCGCCAATTCCAAAGGCGAACAAGTGAGTGTGAAAGCATTGTGGAATCGTCGTCAATCTACAAAATTCAACGGTGCGAGTTACCCCGTGCAACGCGCAGCAGCGGCTATTTACACTCCCGAAGGAAAGCAGCAAATAGCCGATGTAATAGCCTATTACATGGAAAATGCCCGCATTATGAAAGCAAGCCTTGAACAACAAGGATTTCAAGTATTTGGCGGCGTGAATGCGCCTTATGTGTGGGTGAAAACCAAAAACGGCATGAAATCGTGGGAGTTTTTCGACCAACTTCTCAATACTATTCAAGTAGTGGGAACTCCCGGTTCGGGATTCGGTCCAAGTGGCGAAGGCTACTTCCGCTTTTCGGCATTTGCCGCTCGCGAAAATGTGATAGAGGCTATGGAGAGAATTAAACATATTTAGACACAAGATAGATAGTGATAAATTTATCGTTGAAGGCATTAGCAGCGAAGCGTTTTATTACGAAATATTTATCAAATATATTTTAATTATTAACCATTATGAACGTTCGCATCACAAAAGAATTTACCTTCGATATGGCTCACGCACTGCTGGGCTACGATGGGTTGTGCTGCAATATTCATGGGCATACTTATACCTTGCAGGTTACGCTGAAAGGGCACATAAATACCAACGAAAATTCACCTAAACAAGGCATGGTGGTGGATTTTGGAGAATTGAAAAAAATTATAAAACCACTTGTGGTTGATGCGTTCGACCACGCGCTGGTGCTCAACGAAAAACACGCACAGAGTGAGTCTTTTTTGCAAATACAAGACCAAGATAAACTTATACAAGTGCCCTTTCAACCCACGTGTGAAAATTTGGTGGCGCATTTTGCCGGAATTATACTGCACGCGCTGCCCGAAACCGTTGTGCTACACAGCCTGCGGCTTTACGAAACCCCAACTTCGTGGGCAGAATGGTTTGCCGAAGATAACGAGTAATGTACACTATACACTTTAAATTTTCAACGTATGAAAGCAATAGAACTCTCCGATACAAAACTATTCTACTCCATAGGAGAAGTAGCAACGATGTTCGATGTCAATACTTCGCTCATACGTTTCTGGGAAACGGAATTTGATGTAATCAAACCCAAGAAAAACGCCAAAGGCAATCGCTTGTTTACCGCCGCCGATGTGAAAAATTTTCAACTCATACACTATTTTGTGAAAGAACAGGGGCTTACGCTCAAGGGTGCGAAAAAGAAATTGGAAGAAAACAACGAAGATGCGTTTTTGAAAATCAATGTGATTGGCAAATTGGAGGCAATCAAAGAAAAATTGAATAACATTGCGGCAAAATTGCCGAATTGATTTTATTGATTATGTATAATAAATACCTGTAATTTTTTAGGTCCGTGAGCACCGAGCACGAGTGTTTTTTCAATATCGGCAGTGCGGCTTGGACCGGTAATCATAGTAACTTGCGAAGGGAAATTTTCGCCGTATGTTGCTTGCAGGCGTGCAAATACTTCGGGTAAATCGGTGCACAGTTGCGAAGCGTAGGCTATTACAATGTGAGTTTCAGGGGCGGCAATTGCCCGCCGACCTTTGATTTGTGCTGCCGATACTGCTACACTCGCGGTGCGTGCAGAAAGTGCTTCGCACGAAGTAATTGAAATTTTTGCGGTGCGTGTGTATTCCGAATCACTGTTGTGCGAAATTCCGTGAGCATTTAAGAGTGCTGTGAGGTCGGGATTGTTGCAAAAAACCGTTTGGTTTTCGCACATTTTCGCAATTTCTGCAAAAGTTTCGCTTTCGCTTTGCATTATGGTGCAATATCCGCTTATGGATTCGAGTGTTTTTTTGAAGGCTTCAGCGAGCGGTGCTTGCGGTTGCACAAAATATTCTTCGGTAGAAGTAACGGGCGAATAGGCACCGGCACCGAGTTGCGCTTTGTGTTGCAAGTCATTCAAAATGCTTGTGCGATTTTCTGTGGAAGTTGCCATAGAATGTTCAGTTATTCCGTTATTGCCGATTCGGTTATTTTATGTTCGCCGGCAGCGGGGAATTTGCGTTTGCCGAAAATTCGTTCCAAATCTTCGCTGAAAATCACCTCTTTTTCGAGCAAAAGTTCGGCGAGTTGTCCAAGCCCTTCGCGGTGTTCCGAAAGTAGCGTGTAGGTTTTTTTGTATGCCTCATCTACTATTGAGCGCACTTCTTCGTCTATGGTGTGGGCGGTAGTGCTGCTGTATGGTTTCGAGAATGAATATTCCGACTGCCCCGAAGAATCGTAGAAACTAATGTTGCCGATTTTTTCGCTCATGCCGAAATACGTAACCATAGCGTATGCCTGTTTGGTAACTTTTTCCAAATCGTTGAGTGCTCCGGTTGAAATTTTTCCGAAAGTAATTTGTTCGGCAATTCGTCCACCCAGCGCGGCGCACATTTCGTCCATAATTTGTTCTTTGGTGGTAATTTGGCGTTCTTCGGGCAAATACCACGCCGCACCGAGTGCTTTTCCGCGCGGAATAATAGTAACTTTGAGGAGGGGGTGAGCATATTCCAAAAGCCAACTTACCGTAGCATGACCGGCTTCGTGGTAGGCAATGGTGCGTTTTTCTTCGAGTGAAATGATTTTGTTGCGTTTTTCCAAACCGCCGATAATTCTATCAACGGCATCTAAGAAATCTTGGCGTTCCACTTGTTTTTTGTCGCGGCGAGCGGCTATGAGTGCGGCTTCGTTGCACACGTTGGCAATGTCGGCACCCGAAAATCCGGGTGTTTGTTTTGCCAAAAAGTCCACTTGCACTTCGGGCGACACTTTGAGCGGTTTCAAATGTACTTTAAAAATCGCTTCGCGCTCGGTAATATCGGGCAGTTCCACGTGAATTTGACGGTCGAAACGTCCGGCGCGAAGAAGGGCTTTGTCGAGCACATCGGCGCGGTTGGTGGCAGCGAGTATAATTACTCCTTTGTCGGTTTCAAAACCGTCCATTTCGGTAAGTAATTGATTGAGCGTGTTTTCGCGTTCATCGTTTCCGCCCATACTTAAATTTTTGCTGCGAGCGCGACCAATGGCATCAATTTCGTCTATAAAAATAATGCAGGGTGCTTTTGCTTTTGCTTCTTTGAATAAATCGCGCACACGCGAAGCCCCCACGCCTACGAACATTTCCACAAAATCGGAACCCGACATGGAGAAAAACGGTACACCGGCTTCGCCTGCTACCGCTTTGGCGAGCAAGGTTTTTCCTGTTCCCGGAGGTCCTACCAAAAGTGCGCCTTTGGGAATTTTTCCGCCCAATTCGGTGTATTTTTTCGGGTTTTTTAGGAAATCAACTATTTCACGAATTTCTATTTTCGCTTCTTCCAATCCCGCTACATCGTTGAAATTGATGTTGATTTTATTGCCATTGTTGTCAAATAGTTTTGCACGCGATTTTCCAATATTGAAAATTCCGCCCGGACCTCCGCTGCCGCCTGTCATGCGGCGCATAATGAACATCCACACTACTATAAGTAATACGAGCGGAAGCAACCAGCCGATAATATCGCCCAAATAATTGCGGCGCGTTTCGTATTCTATACTTGCGCGGTCGCCCATGTCGAATTGCTCCTGAATAGCATCTACACGGCGTTCAAAACTATCTGCCGAACCTATGGAAATAGTAAAATCGGGTTTTGCCATGCGCGAAGAAGTTCGGGCATCGGGGTTGGAATTGAGAAAAATTTCCCCTTGTTCTTTGTTTACTATCACTATGCGAGCCACTTCACGGGCTTGGAGTTTTTGAAAAAATTCCACATCGCTTATGCGGTTGTCTTTTGCTGCGCCAAAATCCATGAAATTGATAGCCAAAAACGCAATGATGAGGATTGCGTAAATCCATAGCATGGAATTTTTACCGCCTTTACCCATATTCATGGGTGATTGATTGCTGTTTCGGGGATTTGTTGGTCGCGGCGGCGGCGTGCCTGCGCCTGCGGCGGCGTTGTCGGTATTTTTTTGTTCTTCGTTTGCCATACATTGTAAGTTTTGAATAACGGAATGACTGAATAACTGAAATTCTATTATTCCATTATTCTGTTATTTATATTGTTTTATAGGGCAGTCTGCCCATAGTTCTTCTATATTGTAATAATTGCGCACGTAGGGTTGGAAAATGTGTACCATAATTTCGGCGTAGTCTAAAATAATCCACTCGGCATTTTCGTAACCGCTTTTTTGCCACACTTTTACACCTGTGTTTTTTTGTACATAGTCGGTTATACCATCGGCAATGGCTGTCACGTGCGTGGTGGAATTTCCTTCGCAAATAACGAAATATTTGCAAATTGCATTTTCTATATTCTTGAAATCGAGTGAAATAGTGTGTTCACCTTTTTTTTCGGCAATCCCTTCAATAATAGTGCTGAGCAATTTTTTTGTACTTACGGCTTTCTGCATTGGTACGTTGTTCTGTTTTTTTACGAAACACAAAAATACACTTTTTTAATTGTAAATTGTAAATGGAAAGTTGAAAATTATGTGTCTTTGGTATCGAAAAATTTTTGCCATGCACAATACAACAGATTTGTTACGCAAATTACGTTTATTCAAACAACCATATTCTTCGGAATACGGTATTGAACGTATAGGTATTTTTGGCTCTGTGGCGCGTGGCGAACAAACGGAGCAGAGTGATTTGGATATTTATTATGAAGGAAAATCGCTTGGATTGAAATCGCTTGTGGAATTGCCGGAAAAACTTGAAATCTTTTTTTGCGTTCCTGTTGATGTGGTGCGGAAAAACAATAATTTGCGTCCGGCGTTTATGAATCAAATAATGCGCGATAGGATTGCTCACGGGTATTTTGAAATAGATGCTGATGTGGTGTTCGATGTGTTGAAAGTCGATATGCTACCTCTCTTTGCTGCTATAAAACAAATAAAAATTGATTTACAACAAATAAGTCCCGAAAATTTTTAATAGGGTTTATTCTCTGTTTGCTTTTTGAAAAAGTGCGCGAAATGTGCTGTCAATTCGGGCGCATTGTTCCACGTTGCTGCTGTGCGGTGCGCTGTCGCTTTTGGGAATAAATATTTTCTTCATGCCGAGTTTTAGGCTTTCTTTTACTCGTTTTTCTATGTGCGATACGCTGCGTACTTCGCCCGTTAAGCCCACTTCGCCGGCAAAGCAGTATTGCGCAGGAATGTAGAAATCGAAAATTGACGATAAAATTGCTGCTACTACTGCCATATCGAGGGCGGTATCTTGAATTTTTATGCCGCCGGCAATGTTGAGGAACACATCTTTGGTGTAAATTTTTACGCCCAGCCGTTTTTCAATTACGGCAAGGAGCATATTGAGCCGGCGGGCATCGTAGCCGGTAACGCTACGCTGCGGAGTGCCGTAAGCGGCAGTGCTCACAAGTGCTTGCACTTCTACCAAAAATGGACGCATTCCTTCCATAGCAGCGGCTATTGCCACTCCGCTTAGTTGTTCGGGATTGCCGCTCAAAAGCATTTCCGAAGGATTGAGCACTTCGCGCAAACCCGATTGTTGCATTTCGAAAATACCGATTTCCGAAGTGGCTCCAAAGCGATTTTTGTGGCTGCGCAAAATGCGGTAAATATTGTGCATATCGCCCTCGAATTGCAACACCACATCTACCATGTGTTCCAAAATTTTCGGTCCGGCTATACTTCCTTCTTTATTGATATGCCCTATGAGCATAATGGGAATGTGCGTTTGTTTGGCTATTTCTATGAGAATATTCGATGTTTCGCGAATTTGCGAAATACTGCCGGGAGCGGAATCAATATCGGGGTGGCGGAGCGTTTGCACCGAATCTATAATCACCAATTCGGGTTTGAGTTCGCGAATTTGCTCGACTATGGCGGCAACGTTGGTTTCGGTGTAAACCATGCAATTACTCGCGGCTATATTGAGGCGTTTTGCTCGCAGAAAAATTTGCTGCGCACTTTCTTCACCCGACACATAGAGTACGTTTTTTTGCAATTCTACCGCCACTTGCAGCAGGAGGGTTGATTTCCCGATTCCCGGTTCGCCACCGAGCAAAATTACTGAGCCGGGCACTATGCCGCCGCCCATTACTTGATTGAGTTCGTGAATGTGGGTGTCTATGCGTTCTACACTGTGGGCTTGCACACTGTGCAGTGCCACCGGTTTTTGCGAAGAAATGTAGGTGGTAGATTTTGCGCCGCTACTTGTAGCCTGCACAATTTCTTCTTCAAATGAGTTCCACGCATTACATGAA
This sequence comes from Bacteroidales bacterium, assembly GCA_031286165.1. GTDB lineage: Bacteria > Bacteroidota > Bacteroidia > Bacteroidales > UBA1715 > WQTX01. The sequence continues at coordinate 70,812 of JAITUU010000003.1, read as the reverse complement.
TTGCATTTTCCTACCCATTTTGGCGATTGTGCACCGCAGGATTGGCAAATAAACACTGTTTTTTGCTTTGCCACGAGTTTATCGTATTTTTACAAAATCGCGGCGAATGTAACTTTGCCCTTCGGTGGGGCAGGTGGGGCAATCCACGCGCACAATGCCCATTTCGCGACTATTCAAAAAATCTATGCGCCATTTTCCGGTCATGTCGATAGGGCTGTGAGGGTCCATCTCGCCAATGGTTTCGGTAATTTTTATTTCTATAAAGCGGCGTGTCATGGTTTTTTTAATCTTCCAATCGCCTTTTGCTACACCATTGTTTGTAGGATTTTCGGGGTTGAGGTAAAGGGTAATTGCACCATTTCCTTCAAATTGCCAATACGCACCCGGACGCTCGTAGGGCGCACCCACACCGTCTATTTTCCATTTGCCTATTACCTGTCCTTCGGTGGCTTTTTGGCACGAAAAAAGCGATAGGAGCACTGTTGCTATCATTGCTGTAATACCGTATTTTTTTATCATAGTATTTCGGTTTTTTTATTGTAGAACTCCAAATATAGTGTTTTTCCCAAAAACGAAACGATTTTTGGAAATTTTTTTTGATTTACACTAACTTGTTTGTGTCGGTATCGGGAAAAATAACAGTCGGTTCAAAGGTTTTTGCTTCTTCAAAATCCATTTGCGCGTAGGCAACTACTATCACAATATCGCCCGGAGTAAAATGATGTGCTGCCGGACCATTCAAGCAACACACGCCCGAACCGCGTTCACCGCGAATTACGTAAGTTTCTATGCGAGCACCGTTGGCAATATTGAGTACCTGCACTTTTTCGTTGGGTATAATGTTTGCAGCCTCTATCAAATTTTCATCGAGCGTAATGCTGCCTATATAATCCAAGTTTGCCTCGGTTACGGTTATGCGGTGGATTTTTGATTTTAAAAGTTCTATGTGCATCTGTGCTGAGTTTGTTTTAAAATTGCTGCAAAAGTACAATTTAATTGTAAATTGTAAATTGTAAATTGTAAATTATTTGCAGAAAGCTTGCTTGCATAACGTAAAACAGCGGCACATAATTGTATGTATGCGAAAAATAGTGCTCTTAACGCATAAATGCAATGTTGTCTATCAATCGCACGGCACCTACATTCACTGCTACGCAACCTACTGCCTGCTCAGCGTCTTCCCACAAAGAGATGGATTGCAGGGTGCTATTATCTACAATGTCAAAATATTCTACTTCTAATTCCGGCACGGCATTTATGGTATCTATCACATATTGTTTCACCGTTTGTAGTATTTCGGTTTGCGCCAACGTTTGCGCTGCAAAAAGCGTTTGTGAAATTTTCGCTGCCTGTGTGCGTTCTTCGGGCGAGAGCCGTACATTGCGCGAACTCATAGCCAAGCCATCGCTTTGGCGCACTATGGGGCAGGCTACAATTTCTATGGGCAACATACAGCGGCGCACCAATTCGCGCACTATTGCTACCTGCTGAAAATCTTTATTGCCAAAAAATGCTTTGTCGGGCTGTACCAAATCAAAAAGCCGCTTTACCACCACTGCCACGCCATTGAAATGACCGGGGCGAAAGGCACCTTCCATAACTGTTTCGAGAGTGCCGAAATTGTACGCTTCAAGGTTTTGTGTTCCTTCGGGATACATGTCTTCTACCTGCGGCACAAATACTACATCGCAACCGTTTTTTTCTAAAAGTTCCAAATCGGCATCGAGCGTGCGCGGATAGGTTTGCAAGTCGGCAGGATTATTGAATTGCACCGGATTGACAAAAATACTTGCTACGGTGGTATTGCACTCGGCAGTGGAATGGTGGATAAGCGAAATGTGCCCTGCGTGCAAAGCACCCATAGTGGGTACAAATCCTATGATTTTCCCTTGTGTTTTGAGTGTGTCGAGCGCGGTGAGCAGTGCGTTTTTGTTGGTACAAACTATCATGGCGTGAGTGCAAAAAAGTTGAAAATGCGAGGCAAAAATACGTTTTTTTCGAGCGCGACTTTGTTTTTGCGGGAAAAAATGATGTAATCTATTTCTGCGCAAGCAATTCTTCGTGTTTGAAGAACATATTCATAAAGGTAGGCACGGCTTCGAGGGCGAGGGTGTTTGCGGAATTTTGCAGAAATACTATGCCGATTTCTTTTTCGGGGCAAAATGCTATTTCGGCGCGGTAGCCTTCCACAAATCCGCCGTGATATACTATTTTATTGCCATGCGAGGTGAAAATGCGCCACCCCATGCCGTAGGCTTTGTTGCTCAAATTTCCCCACACTTGGTTGGTTGCTGCTTTTACGGGCATTTGTACCAACGGTGTGCTTATATCGCTCACCACCGAAGGTGCTATTACCGAAGGCGCGTAGCCAAGTAGGGCTTGCAGCCATTTACTCATGTCGCTTATGCTGGCATTTACTCCGGCGGCGGGTGCGGTTTGGTAGTAGCGGTTGTTCAATTTTACGGCAGCAGTGCCTTTGGCGTAGCCTTTGTGCGGATAGGCAAAATTCTCCGATGCTTTGAAACCTTCAAAACTTGTGCTGGCATTGTTCATGCCGAGTGGCGTAAATACATATTCGTGCAGCAATTCGCCGTAGGTTTTGTGTAAGTGCTTGCGGGCAACGGTGTCTATCAAACTGAAAATTACGTTTTGATAGGCAAAGGTAGTACCCGGAGCGCACTGCACGTTGGCTATGTGTAATTGCCGGTACAAACTATTATACGAAGCACCCGATTCTACGTCGGTATCGAAGGAGTAAGCGGTTAATCCGCTGGTGTGCGAAAGTGTGTGGCGCAAGGTTACGGTGTTGGTATTGTGCTGACGTTGTAGTTTAAAATCGGGCAAATACGCCACGCAGGGAGTATCTAAATTGAGTAATTCTTTTTTGTGAAGTATGGAACTCAGCACGCCGGCAAATCCTTTTGATACCGATGCTAAGCGAAATACTGTATTCACATCTACGGAATCTTTGGTTCCTATTTTTTTTAGCCCGTAGCCTTTTATGTGCACCACCTGCCCTTTATATACTACGGCAAGTGCACCACCCACCGAGCCACATTCTTTGAATCTTCGTTTGTAAAATTGTTCGTATTCGTCTAACACATCTTGAATTTCGGGGCGAAAATCGGTTTGCACCTGTATAATATTATTGTGCGTAATCACTTCTATATTGTGATTACTGCTGCTATATAGGGAATAACCTAAGTAACCCAGCGTAATAAATGCAAGTACAGAAAGTATGTGTCTGATTTTCATGGTTTTAATTCAAATTATATGCTTGAAATGCGTACACCGGAATTTGCGCCAGCGCATCGGCAAACGAATCTACAAATAGTTGTAACTTACTTTTGGCAAACAAACTCGCGATTTTGGGAATTTCGGCGTGCATGGTTATGCGTATGCGCGTGTCGTAAGCGGCTACTTGTTTTAGTTGAATCCAAATAAAAAAATCGCGTGTGCTTTCCACTCCCAATTTGAGTAGTTTGTATGGTTCTTGTTCTAAAATAGAAAAGGTAATATCTGTTCCTTTCATAGCCTCGAAACTAATGAAATTCTCCGAAAATCGCACTTTATCGCGATATTCGGGCGGAAACAGTGTGGCAAGATTGCGGAAATCGCTCACAAAGTGATACAACTGCTCGTCTTGACAACTATTTTTTGTTACTTTACTTTCTAATTTTATCATACCTTCTTGCAATAACTGAGTAATTGAGTAACAGAACAACTGAAATTCTATGATTAAGCCATTCTGTTAGATTAAAAGTCTGCCGATTTTGGGTAACGTGGGAATGGTATTACATCGCGAATGTTGGTCATGCCGGTAACAAAGAGCATCAATCGCTCGAAACCAAGACCAAATCCGGCGTGAGGCGCGGTGCCAAAACGGCGTGTATCTAAATACCACCACATATCTTTCATAGGTATTCCCATTTCTTCTATGCGGTTTTTGAGTTTTTCGTAATCCGATTCGCGTTCCGAACCGCCAATAATTTCGCCAATTTGCGGAAACAGTACGTCCATAGCGGCTACGGTGCAGCCATCAGGGTTTTGTTTCATGTAAAAGGCTTTAATTTCTTTGGGGTAGCCGGTGAGAATTACCGGTTTTTTAAAGTGTTTTTCCACCAAATAGCGTTCGTGCTCGCTTTGTAAATCGGTACCGAAACCTTTTACTTCGTATTTGAATTGTCCTTTTTGTGCCGGTTTTGAATTTTGCAAAATACCGATGGCTTCGGTATAGGTTAAGCGTTCAAATTCGTTGGCAAGCACAAATTCCAATTTTTCTATCAGTGGCATAGAACGCTCGCTTTCGGGTTTCGATTTTTCTTCTTGCGTAAGGCGTTCTTGCAAAAATTCCAAATCTTCGCGGCAGTTATCAAGCGCATAGCGAATTAAATATTTCAAAAATTCTTCTGCCAAATCCATATTTTCTTCAATGGTATTGAAGGCAACTTCGGGTTCTATCATCCAAAATTCTGCCAAGTGGCGCGAAGTGTTGGAATTTTCGGCGCGGAAGGTGGGTCCGAACGTATATACTTTACTCATTGCCATACACGCAAGTTCTACTTCCAACTGTCCGGAAACGGTGAGATTTGTTTCTCTGCCGAAAAAATCCTGTGAATAATCCACTTCGCCTGCTTCGGTAAGCGGAGGATTTTTGGCATCGAGGGTGGAAACGCGGAACATTTGCCCTGCACCTTCGCAGTCGCTTCCGGTGATAATAGGGGTATGAATGTTGTAAAATCCGCGTTCGGTAAAAAACGTGTGCACGGCGTAAATCATAGCGTGGCGCACGCGGGTAATTGCTCCAAAGGTATTGGAGCGAAAGCGCAAATGCCCAATTTCGCGTAAAAATTCGAGTGAGTGTTTTTTTGGTTGCAACGGATATTCATCAGCATCGGCAAGTCCGAGTACTTCAAACGTTTCGGCTTGTACTTCTACCGATTGCCCTTTGCCTTCGGAGCGTACTAATTTCCCGAAAACACTCAACGAAGAACCTACGGTAATTTGTTTGAGGGCTTCGGTGTTGTGTTTTTCGCGGTCGAATACGATTTGTAGATTTTGCAAACTCGAACCATCGTTGAGTGCCACAAAGAGTACAAAGTTATTGCCTCTGAAATTGCGTACCCAGCCTTTTATAAGTATTTCTGTGTCAATATTTTGCGATGTGAGAGCCTGTTTTATTTCTGTTCTGCGTGTCATTGTTTTTGAAATTTATGCGTACTGTGCAGTAGTTTGTGTACTATACATAACTGCGAATATAGTAAAAAAAGTATTTGATTTTTCAAAAGTGCAAAATTTGGGTATAAAAAAAAGCCTCATTGCAACACAATGAGGCTTTTTTTGAGGGTATTAGTCCACCAAAATTTCTAAAATTTGAATTGCGGCTTTTGCAACCGAAGTACCCGGACCAAAAATTGCAACGGCACCGGCTTCGTACAAGAAATCGTAGTCTTGCGCAGGAATTACCCCACCGCAAATTACCATAATATCTTCTCTTCCGAGTTTTTTGAGTTCTGCAATTACTTGTGGTACAAGGGTTTTGTGTCCGGCAGCGAGTGAAGAAACACCGAGTACGTGCACATCGTTTTCTACTGCTTGTTTGGCGGCTTCTTCGGGAGTTTGGAATAGTGGTCCCATGTCCACATCGAAACCTATGTCGGCATAGCCTGTTGCCACTACTTTTGCTCCTCGGTCATGACCGTCTTGTCCCATTTTTGCAACCATAATACGTGGTTGGCGACCTTCTTTTGCGGCGAATTGTTTTGCAAGTTCTGTTGCTCTTTGGAAATCGCCATCGTTTTTTGCTTCTGATGCGTACACTCCTGAAATATTTCTAATTACTGCTTTATATCGTCCCACTACTTTTTCGCAGGCATCGGAAATTTCACCCAATGAGGCATTTTTCTTAGCCGCTTCTACTGCAAGTTCAAGTAAATTGCCTTCGCCGGTTTCCACACATTTGGTAATGGCTTCGAGCGATGCTTTACATTCTTGTTCGTTACGATTTGCGCGAAGTTGTTTCAATCGTTCGATTTGCGCTTGGCGCACAGCGGTATTGTCTATGGCAAGAATTTCAATTGGGTCTTCTTTTTCCAAGCGGTATTTATTGGTACCAATAATTGCATCAAGTCCGGCATCAATACGCGCTTGTTTGCGTGCTGCTGCTTCTTCTATACGCATTTTTGGAATACCGGTTTCTATTGCTTTTGCCATACCGCCGAGTTTTTCCACTTCTTGAATTAAATCCCACGCGCGGTGAGTAAGTTCGTGAGTGAGTTTTTCTACATAGTATGAACCCGCCCATGGGTCTATGGCGCGGCAAATTTCGGTTTCTTGCTGTATGTAAATTTGCGTGTTACGCGCTATACGTGCCGAAAAATCGGTAGGAAGTGCTATGGCTTCGTCCAAAGCATTGGTGTGGAGCGATTGGGTGTGCCCAAGTGCTGCTGCCATAGCCTCTATACAAGTGCGACCTACGTTGTTGAATGGGTCTTGCTCGGTGAGCGACCAACCCGAAGTTTGCGAGTGCGTGCGCAGTGCAAGTGATTTCGGATTTTTCGGATTGAATTGATTTACCAATTTTGCCCAAATCATACGCGCCGAACGCATTTTTGCAATTTCCATAAAGTGATTCATGCCAATAGCCCAAAAGAACGAAAGGCGTGGGGCAAAGGCGTCAATATCCAAACCGGCATTGATACCGGTGCGTAAATAATCCAAGCCATCGGCAAGAGTATATGCCATTTCTATGTCGTTGGTGGCACCGGCTTCTTGCATGTGATAGCCCGAAATTGAAATCGAGTTGAATTTTGGCATATTTGCCGATGTGTATTTGAAAATATCGGCAATAATACGCATAGAGAATGCAGGTGGATAAATATAGGTATTGCGCACCATAAATTCTTTCAAAATATCATTTTGAATTGTTCCTGCGAGTTCGTCTAATTTTGCGCCTTGTTCCAAACCTGCCAAAATGTAGAATGCCAATACCGGCAATACTGCACCGTTCATGGTCATAGAAACCGACATTTTGTTCAATGGAATTTGGTCGAACAGTATGCGCATATCCATAATAGAGTCGATTGCAACACCGGCTTTTCCTACATCGCCCACCACGCGAGGGTGGTCGGAATCGTAACCTCTATGAGTAGCCAAGTCAAACGCTACCGAAAGACCTTTTTGCCCTGAGGCAATGTTTCTGCGATAGAAGGCATTCGATTCTTCGGCGGTGGAAAATCCTGCGTATTGACGCACTGTCCACGGTTGATACGGATACATAGCCGTGTATGGTCCGCGAAGGTTTGGCGCAAAACCCGAAGTGAAGTTCAAGTGCTCCATACCCGCCAAATCTTCTTTGGTGTAAACCGCTTTCACGGGAATTTGTTCGGGTGTGAGCCAATCGGCTGAAATGTTGTTTTTTTGTTCCCATTCTTGAACATTGCAAGAACCTGCTTTGGAACTTTTTATGTGTATTGATTTAAAATCCGGTTTCATGTTTTCTCGTTTTTTTCAATTAAATTCCTAACATTGATTGATATTGTTGCAATGTTTCCAACACGTTCGATTTCACGCTGATAAAGTTTTTCAATCCTTTTGCCGCGAGTTCTTCGCTGCACGCAGGCGCACCGGCTACCACCACAATTTTGTCTTGTAATTTCTCGAAAATTGGGAGTGCTACTTCGGCGTATTCATCGTCTGATGAGCAAATTACCACGATTTGTGCGCCGCTTTCTTTCGCTGCTTTCACTCCTTCGTCTATGGTGGCAAATCCGTTATTATCTATCACCTCGAAACCTGCGCAGGCAAAGAAATTACACGCAAATTGCGCACGTGCTTTGCGGAAGGTAAGGTTTCCAATGGTGAGCATAAATACTTTGGGGCGACCTTTTGTTTTTGCAAATGTATCGGTATTGTAGCGCATGAGTTCAAATGCTTGTGCTCCGCGATACACGTGCAGCGGTTCGGCTATGGCGTTGTCGGCTTTTTTATTCACCGGTTTAAATGCACATTCGCATACATCGGCAGTAATCACTTCGTTGAAATTCGGGAATTGGTTCACACCGAGTAAATTTTCGCGGCGAGTTGCTACGTTTTTATTGTGCGTAGATGCCGATTTTTCTATCTGTGATTGTATAAATCCTGCTTTGAAAGCCTCTGCAAATCCACCTTTTTCTTGGATTCCCAAGAAAATAGTCCATGCACTTTCGGCAATTTTATCGGTAAGTGTTTCTATATAATAGGAGCCGGCAGATGGGTCCACAATTTTATCGAAATGACATTCGTCTTTCAATAAACTTTGTTGATTGCGAGCAATGCGTTCGCTAAATTCTTGCGAAGGTTCTGCAAGCGGCGTAAGCGATTCTTTGCCCACAAAGGGAAGTACGGTGAGTGAATTAACACCGCCGATTACGGCACTCATTGCTTCGGTTTGCGTGCGGAGCATATTTACGTATGGGTCGTAAAGCGATTTATTCCAAATAGATGTTACGGCGTGAATGTTTATTTTTCCTGCGCAGGTGCATATTTTTTGCGGAGCGCAACACGCACAACCGGTAGTTTTTTCTTCGGTTTGGCATTCGCATTTTTCGCAATTACATTCGGGTTTGTACGCTTCTACAATTTTTGCCCAAAGCATTTTTGCTGCGCGGAATTTTGCAATTTCCATAAAATAATTGGAAGAAACCGCGAAATTGAATTTCATGCGCGGTGCAACTACGCCGGCGTTCAATCCTTGTGCTTCGGCAGCCGAAAGATATTCTACCCCCATAGCAAGTGCGCAGGCAAGTTCTTGTGAAATGGTGCTTCCGGCATTGCTCACGGTGTTGGCATCAATTTCTATTACGCGGAATTTTGGAAGTGCGTGAACCGCAGCAATTAAATCTTGTACGTGTTTTTCGCTATCGGCTTGTGTGCCGCAGCAAAATGCACCTTTTACTATCAAACTATTCAAATATCCGGCATTGATAGAACCGTGAATTTTTGAGGTATCGAATTTGTGCGAAGCCACGTGTGCTGTGAATAAATTGAGAATATGACGTTTGCCGCAACCCACCACAAAGCAGGTTTCTATGGCTTCTAATTCTATGCTTTTGAGCAACGCGCTCATATCGTTTTGTGTCCATGCTGAGCCATCGGCAATTTCAAACGCAAGCGATGATACACCTTTTTGCAGAATGTTGAGTGCTTTTGCATTTGCCTCAGCAGGCGTAGTTACTTGCACTGCTTGACGAATGTACCACTCGTTGGACGTTTTTTTCGTTCCGCGTGTAAAAGGGAATTGACCCGGCATTACGTCTAAATACGAAAGAGAGTTTAAATCTTGTAACCAGTAGAGTGGTTCCACCGAAAAACCGTCTATGGTTTTCCACACCATTCGTTTGTCGAAATCAGCACCTTTAATGTCGATAATGGTTTTTTCTTTCCATTGTTCGGGCGTAACCGGCGCAAATTCTCCAAATAAAGTATTTGAATTGTTTGACATATTTGTATAGATATTTTGTTAAAAATTTTTTTGAGGGTTCAAAGATAGGAATATTTATTTAATAGTGGTTGAAAAATGAGGGATTAATTTTTTGAGAATTACCGAAAACGCAAAACGGGTACACTTGAACTTCAAATGTACCCGTTTGATATGGAAATTGAGCGGATTATTTACAAATAGGTTTTCCTACACACAGCATATCTTTCTCGAAAAAACTGTTTAAGTATTTTGCAGAAAGCACATAGAATGTGAGGAGCGAAATTGCTAATTCCGAATAGGCGGCTATGGCGTGCCATACGTGTCCGCAGCCAAAGGCATCTAAGGCTAAGGTTACAAAAAGTACTACGATTAATGCAAGAAGCACAAACATTGCTTTCGACATTTTGAGTGCCGAAATGGTGAATACTATGCTGATAATGGCGTAGCCTGCAAATACAAATCCTAACTGTTTGGTGTCTGTCGAAGTTGCAAGCGTTTCGCCCAAGCAGCCGAGTTTAATAAGCCACGTAAATCCCATGCCTATCCAAAAAAGTCCATAGGCGGTGAAAGCGGTGGCTCCAAAGAGATTGTTGTGTTTGAAATCGAACATGGCGGCAATAATTTGTGCTACGCCGCCGAGTAAAATTGCCCACGGCAGCACTATTGCGTAGCCATCGGTAATACCCAATTTTTGCGATGATGCCACTAATGTTACTATTGCCAATCCGAAAAGACCGAGTGTGGTAGGGTCGGCTACCACGATTTTTGTTTTTTGTATTCCCATTTTGTACGGTTTAAATTATTTGCCGGCAAAGATAGGTTTTTTAGCAATAAGAAACAAGATACAAAAAATGGGACATTGCGCAGCGTGTGCAAAATGTCCCTCAAAAATGAGAAAGTGAGTGTGTGTTATTTCAAAATTCCTTGAATTTCGCTGAAAGGAATGAAGATTTTGAAAGGTCCGCCGCAGGCGCCGCAGGCTATTTCGTAGCGATTGAACACATAGGTTACGCCTTTATCGTCCATAAAAAAGTTGTTGTTCGGGCGAATGTTTTCTTTTTCAAAATTCTCAAAACCATCTTCGGAAGCAAGTTGTGCTATAAAAAATTGTGTAAGTACCGTTTCGTAGTCGCCTTTAAATACATCGTTTTCCGCAAGGCGATTGCCGGTTTTGAGGTCGAATACCAAGTATTGCACCCAATCGGTACCATGTGCGCCGCCGCTATAAGAGTAGGAAGAAACTTCGTAACTGAGAATTTTTTCGTTGTTGAAAATAACCGTTCCGGTGGCGGAATATTCAAAATTTGTAGCCAAACTATCGGGTGCAGGCACGCTATCCAAGTCGAAAAGCAGGGCAACCAATAGTGTGCTATCGGTTACAATGCTATCGGTGGGAAAACCGAATACTGCCGAAATAATTTGTTCGCGAATTTGTTGCAGAGCAGTGTTGCTGCCTGCAATAGGAGTTTCAAACGAAATGTTGATACTACGCACCGGAATAGAAACTGCGGTGTCGGTTTCTACGCCGAATTGAATTTGTGTGCTCTCAAATTGAAGTGGTTTTTGACTGCACGCACCAAGTAGGGCGCAGAAAAAGAGAGCGATTGCGAGGTTGAGATTTTTTTTCATAATACTGTGTGTTTTAAATTAAAATTTGTGTGTTTTGTGTTTCCAAAAGTAGAAAAATTTTAAATAAATCAACAAAATGTAAACAAAGTATTGCTCAGCAAAAAATATGTTTTATATTTGCAAAACTGTTACGCTTTATTATTCCTTTAATGAATGGGTGCGGACAAGAGAACTCCACTTCTCTTTCCGCCTTATTTTTTTTATGAGTGTCCGAAATTCTCATTATTTCTTCTGTTATTCAGCACTTGATACGGAATTAAAAAAAAACTCTATACTATGCCTCTATGAGATTTCTGCTTTCGCAGAAACGGCGAAACCCTCAACGAAGGTAATGACGGACTGCTTTTTTTGTGAATAATCATTTTTTTGCGATTGCGAAATGTAAAAATAATTGTATTTTTATCGAAAATTTTTGTGTATGGATTCTCAAAAAATATTGCAAACGGCAAAAAACATTGTTACAAACCGATTTTTTATAGTAACAGTGGTGTTTGTGCTGTGGATTACGGTGATAGATGATAGAAATTTGGCGCGAAATCATGAATTGGCACAAAAAAATGCCGATTTGGAGGCGCAGTATAGGGAATATGAGCGCAAAATAGAAGATACTCGCCGTGAAATAGAGAATTTGAATAAAGCCGAATACATAGAAACCATAGCCCGCGAGCAATACACCATGAAAAAAGACAATGAGGATATTTATGTGGTAACTCAAAAATAATGCGCTATTTACAATCTTTCACTCTTCGATTTGTGTTGCACTTATGCGTAGTGCTTGCTCTGCCTTGCGCAAGTAGGGCGCAAAGTGGCGGAAGTGTGGTGTATTCTTTTGTGCAGCGAGCGGTTTCGGCACGCGAAAATGCACTTGGCGCAACGGCACTTGCTCGCAGCGGCGATGTTGCGCTCACGCTCAAAAACCCCTCGCTTTTAGATTCTTCGCTTTCCCGCTCGGCAAGCCTTACGTGGGGCAATATGTTTGCCCTGCAAACCAACGGCACGAGCATAGCATCTGTTTCGTATGCGCACCCACTCCGCGAAAAATTGATGCTGGTGGGTGGTATTTCGAGTGTGATTTACGGTTCTTTTCATGGATATGACGAAGATGCGCATTTTATTGGATATTTTTCAGCCTCCGACAATGTGCTCACTGCCGGTATTTGCTATCAATTTCTACCGAATTTTTACGCAGGAGTTTCGCTCAAACCGGTACTTTCGTTTTTAGAAAGTTACTCGTCCGTAGGAGTGTTAGCTGATTTTGCGGTGCGCTATAGAAGTATCGACACGCTTACCAATGCCACTATTATAGTGCGCAATGCAGGTAGTCAAATCAGCACATACACAGGAGTTTACGAAGATATTCCTTTTGGTGTAGATGTGGCAATTCGCCAAAAATTAAAATATGCACCTTTTGCTATTTCTTTCGCGTACAGCGATGTACAGCAATTTGCACTTTCCGGAAATGATAATTCGTTTGTGAATAATCTATTGAAACACATTTCCTTAGCCAGCGATGTGCGTTTGTTTAAACGCATAGACGTGATGGCAGGTTTTAATTTCCGAAAATTCCAAGACCTTACGTGGGATACGGGCAGACATGCCGTAGGGCTGAGTTTTGGCGCAGCCTACGAACGCCACAATTGGAAGTTCGGCTACGGCTACGCAAAACAACACGCCGCCGGCGGAACGCACTTTTTTACCGTGTCGGCAAATATGCAACACGTAACAAATACACTTTTCAAACAAAACACCTTATGATAATCGCTATTGACGGACATTCTTCGTGCGGGAAAAGCACCATTGCCAAAGGAATTGCGCAGGTTCTCGGTTTTGTATATATAGACACAGGGGCAATGTATCGCGCCGTTACGCTCTATGCTATGCGCCATCACTGCGTGGAATATTCGCGCGTGAACGAAGAAACATTGCGCGGCATGATGGGTGATATTCATATTCGTTTTGAGGTAGATTCTACCACAAACGTGCAGCAAACTTACCTCAATGGCGAAAATGTAGAAACGCTCATTCGCTCGCTCGAAGTGGCAAATGTGGTGAGCGAAGTGGCTAAAATTCCTTTTGTGCGGGCACAAATGGTGGCTTTGCAACAAAGTTACGCTTCGCAAGGAAATATTGTAATGGACGGTCGCGATATTGGCACGGTGGTGTTTCCTCATGCCGATTTTAAATTTTTTGTAACTGCTGCCGCGCAGGTGCGTGCGCAACGCCGCTACGATGAATTGCAGGCAAAAGGTGAACACGTCGATTTTGCCGAAGTGCTCAAAAATATAGAACAGCGCGACTTGATAGACAGCACTCGCAGCGAAAGTCCCCTGCGGCAAGCCCCCGATGCGGTGGTGGTAGATACCTCGAATATGACACGCGAAGAACAACTGACATGGATACTGAATTATATACAGAACAGCCGCTCATACAAATAGACGACAAATCGGGTTTTTGCTTTGGTGTGCGCCATGCCATACAGCAAGCCGAACTCGCGCTCAAAACCACACAACCGCTCTATTGCTTGGGCGATATAGTGCACAATAATGCCGAAGTACAACGCTTGGAACACAAAGGGCTACGCACCATTCAGTACGAGGAATTTAAAAAATTGCGCAATGCTACCGTGTTGCTGCGTGCGCACGGTGAGCCGCCCGAAACCTATGAAATTGCAAAACGAAATAATCTTACCATAATAGATGCCACCTGCCCGGTGGTGGCGCGATTGCAACGGAAAATTAAAGCACAGTTTGAACAAGGTTCTCCCGAAACGCAGCAAATTCTGATATTCGGAAAAGAAGGACACGCCGAAGTAGTGGGGCTTTTGGGACAAACCAAAAATACCGCACTCGTTATTAATTCGCCCCAAGATATAAATCGCATTGATTTCGGAAAATCGCTGTTTTTGTACTCGCAAACCACCAAAAGTTTGCATGATTTTGAACAGTTACAACACACCATTCAGTGGAAACTGCGCACACTGTCCACACCCACGCACTTCACTTCTTTCGATACTATTTGCCGCCAAGTGGCAAATCGCGAAGCCGAACTGAAACTCTTTGCGCAGCAATACGATATGATACTTTTTGTGAGCGACAGCAAGAGTTCCAACGGAAAAGTGCTTTTCAATATTTGCAAACAAGTGAATGCCAACACCCACTTTGTGAGTACGGCAGATGATTTGAGTGATTTGCCCATACATAAACAGCAATCAATCGGTATTTGTGGTGCCACTTCTACTCCTAAATGGCTTATGGAAGAAATTGCAGGGAGATTGAAAACCATGCGGTGAGAACATATTTTTGCGATTTTTTGTGGCGTGTACATACATCTCTCTGTGAAAATTGTTATATTTGGGCGTTAATTTACAAAAACACAATCAATTATGCTAACACAATTACAAACTTTGGAAATTCAAAATAAAGATATTGCGGTGGAACGTGTTGAAAAACAGTTGCAACGATTTGCTACGGGTTTTCCCCCCATGAATATAGTGGCTCCGGCAGTGTTGGGGCATGGTATTTTGCGCTTTGACGACAAAGAAGCGGCGAAATATGCAAAACTCTACGATAAAAAGAAAAAACACAAAAGTATTGTGAAATTTGTGCCGGCTTCGGGTGCTGCTACCCGCATGTTTAAAATGCTTTTTACTATTTTGGAACAATACGATGGCACACCCGAAAGTTACGAAAAACTCTTTGCCAAACAAGGACTGCACACGCCTTCGGGATTTATAGAAAATATTGAAAAATTTGCGTTTTATGGGCAATTAGCGGAAGTTTTGAGGCACGATGGTTTTGCCATTGAAACTCTTTTGGTAAAAAAAGACTATAAACCCATAGTGGATTATATAGTTTCGCCCAAAGGATTGAATTACGGCAATTTGCCCAAAGGTTTGGTGCTTTTTCACAAATACGGCGCGAAAAGCCGCACGGCGGTGGAGGAACATTTGGTGGAAGGTGCGCTCTATGCTAAGCAGCACAATAACGATGTGAACATTCACTTCACCGTGTCGCCGGAATTTATGCAGGGTTTCAAAGATTGCGTGAACGATACCAAAGGCGACTATCAGGCGAAATACGGCGCAAAATATTACACCAATTATAGTATTCAGCAGCCTTCTACCGATACCATTGCGGTGAATGTAGATAACACTCCTTTTGAAAATGCCGATGGCTCGCTGCTTTTTCGCCCGGCAGGACACGGTGCGTTGATAGAAAATTTGAATAATTTGGATTATGATATTATTTTTATAAAAAATATAGACAACGTTGTTCCTGATTCGCACAAAGATTCTACGGTGTTGTACA
Organism: Bacteroidales bacterium; assembly: GCA_031286165.1. GTDB lineage: Bacteria > Bacteroidota > Bacteroidia > Bacteroidales > UBA1715 > WQTX01. Next base: position 55,416 of record JAITUU010000003.1, on the reverse strand, counting down.
AAAAAGTGCTTGCCGGCATTTTGATAGACTATCAAAATACGCTCTATAAATATTTTGCAAAAGTGGGTAAAAGCCGTCATTTGTCGGATAAACGATTTAATAATGTGTGTAGATTTTTGTCGGAAAAATTATTTTTCCGCTTTCCCGATGGATTTGAAACGTGGGCGCGAAACGATGCCAAAGAATATATTTTGGAAGTGCTTAATCGCCCTATTCGTGTGTGCGGCATGGTGAAAAATGAAGGAGAGCCGGGCGGCGGACCATTTTTTGTGCAAGAAAGCGATGGTGCGCAAACACTGCAAATTATAGAAAAAGCACAGATTGATACTGACAACGAACAACAAATGGCAATTTTGAACGCATCTACGCATTTCAATCCGGTGGATTTGGTGTGCGGCGTGAAAAATAGTGAAGGAAAAAAATATAACTTATTTGACTTTGTAGATGAAAATTCGGGAATTATAACCACCAAAAGCAGCAACGGTAAGGATTTGAAAGCATTGGAATTGCCGGGATTGTGGAATGGTGCCATGTCGAATTGGAACACTCTGTTTGTGGAAATTCCCATAGAAACTTTCAATCCGGTGAAAGAAATTACCGACTTACTGCGTCCGGAGCATTTATCTAACTGAAAACTGAGAACAAACATAAACTATATGACTCACGAAAATTGTAACGATAAAGAAATTGCCGCATTGCTCAAAAAATGCGATGCCATGTTGAAAACTCGTAAGGAGCAGTATTTTGATAGTGCGGAATTTTTATTTCTTATAGATGAGTATTCCGAACGTGGTGTGCCGGATAAAACAATACTGCAATTATTCAATTATGCCGAAAAACAACATGGTTTCACCGTAGAGATAGCGGCGCGAAAAGTACGGTTTTTGTTGGATTGCGGCAGAGAAGACGATGCTTTGCAAATACTCCTTAAGTTGGTGAATTTGGAACCTGAAAACCCCGATTTTTTCTATCTTATGGCTCTTTGTTATCAAGCGCAGGACAATGCAAAAAAAGCAATACCGCTCTTTAAAGACGTAGTGCGCATAAATCCGTATCATGCTGAAGCGTGGTTTGATTTGGGAACCATGTATTGGGAAATAGGCGAGTATGAAAATTCCATAGAATCGCTGAATTATGCCATAGCAATTAATCCAAACGATGAATTGATACTATTATTGCAGGCTTCGTGTTTGCAAAACATGGGGAAACATGAAGAAGCAAAAGAGATGTATCATGAAGTGCTGAAACTGAATCCGGAGCAATTGGGTGCACTCGAAATTCTGGCAGATATATATTTTAGGGAGGAAAATATAGAAATGTCGGAAATGTATTGGCAAAAAGTACTTGATATAGACTCCAATCACGCAGAAGCATGGGCGGCACTTGCTCGCATAAAAGCCTTGAACGAAGACTATCAAACCGCACTTGAAATGTTTGAAAAATCCTTACAGATAGACCCTGACAATACTGATATTGCGGCGGATTGTGCTATGTTGCTTTCGGCGTTAGACCTTTACAAAGAGGCTGTTGAACTGTGTTTCAACGCAGTGCAAATAGATGCTGCGAATACTGAAATTTGGTTAAAATTTTCCACAATACTTCGTAATGCCGGCAAACCCGATAAGGCAATAATGGTATTACACGATGCCTTGGAATACACCACCGATGCACCAATATATTATACGCTCGCGGAATTGTGCATAGCACAAAAGAAAGAGAAAAAAGCCTTAGCGTATTTAAAAAAAGGATATGCACAAAATCCCGATATGGCAGAGGTGTTTTTCGATACTTGTCAATTGAACCCCGAACAATTAAAACTTTTTCACACTATAATACATACAGAATATGCTAAATTTTGAATTACCCTTCGTGCCCAAACGCGAAGAAAAACCGCGCCAAAAGGCACTCACTATGGTTATCGACAAAGGTTTAACGTCCTTAGAAGCACAAGGAATTGCTGCCGATAGTGCCGAATATGTCGATTTTATGAAAATAGGCTTTGGCACTTCGCTCATTACTCCCAATTTGGAAGAAAAAATCCGCATTTATAAAGCGGCAAACATTGTTCCTTACTTTGGCGGAACGCTTTTTGAACTCTTTATTGCTCGCAATATGTTCAAAGAATATCAGCAGTTTTTGGAAAAATACCGCATAGAAGTTGCCGAAGTGAGCGATGGCACTATTGATATGGAACACGCGCAGAAACTTGAATACATAAAAGAATTGAAGAAAAATTTTACGGTGATTTCCGAAGTGGGGTCCAAAGACGTGAGTGTGCACTACACTCCGCAAGAATGGATAGAACAAATGCAGGCAGAACTCGCAGCCGGTTCGGTGAAAGTAATTACCGAAGCACGCGAAAGCGGCACCATCGGTATTTTCAATCGTGATGGCTCGCCCAATATGGAACTCATCAATTTTATTGGTGCCAATGTGCCCATTGAAAAAATTATGTGGGAGGCTCCGCTCAAAACCCAACAAGTGCTGTTTATACATCTTTTTGGCAGCGATGTGAATGTGGGAAATATAGCCACCAACGAAATTATAGCATTGGAAGCACTTCGTATGGGTTTGCGCGGCGATACATTTTTTCATCACTTGCCCACAAAATAATTTTTCGGCGCGAAAAAACACAACTCGCAGAGTATAAGTTTCTTGAAAAAAACAGCATATAAACTATGAAAAAACTCATAATGCACGTATGAGTTTTTTCATAACGAAAAAAAGAAAACTATGCAAAATTGTTATATTTTCGCAACATATTTCTCTGCGAGCAGAGCCGAAATAAATTATTAACTATAAAAAAATTACTGCCATGAACAATTTTAATTTTTACAATCCCGTATCTATTATTTTTGGAAAAAATACTATTGCAGAACTTTCAAAACATCTTCCGCAAGACGCAAAAATTCTGTTTCTCTATGGAGGAGGTAGTATCAAACGCAATGGTGTATATGAGCAAGTTGCAAAGGCTCTCAAAGGCTTCGATTACATAGAATTTAGCGGAATAGAACCTAATCCGAGTTACGAAACTATGATGGAAGCGTATGAAATTGCAAAACGCGAAGGTATTACTTTTTTGCTGCCTGTGGGCGGTGGTTCGGTAATAGACGGAACTAAATTTTTGGCTGCGGCACTATGTTTGCCGGAAGGTGTGGAACCATGGGGAATTTTGCAAGGAACAGTGGAAGTAAAACAAGCAATGCCGCTTGGTTGCGTGCTCACCCTTCCTGCCACAGGCAGCGAAATGAACGGAAATTCTGTGGTTTCACGAAAAAGTACTCACGAAAAATTGAGTTTTGGAAGTCCTTTTGTAATGCCGAAATTCTCGATTTTAGACCCCGAAGTGTGTTTCTCGCTTCCCGATAGACAAATAGCAAATGGTATAGTAGATGCTTTTGTGCACGTAATGGAGCAATATTTAACCATTCCGAACAATACACCGCTGCAAGATTTGTGGGCAGAGGGAGTACTCCGCGTGTTGATAGATTCTGCGCCGGTGGTAATGAACGAACACCAAAACTACGATGCTATGGCGAATTTTATGTGGAGCGCAACGATGGCTCTCAACGGTATTATTTCGCGCGGAGCCATTGAGGATTGGAGTACTCACGTAATTGGGCATGAATTAACCGCGCTCTACGGAATAGACCACGCACGCACGCTTGCAATGGTGCTTCCCGGCAATATGAACGTGCGCCGCACAGTGAAAGGCGATAAAATACTGCAATACGGCGAACGAATTTGGGGAATTAGCAAAGGAAGTAAAGACGAACGAATAGATGCAACGATAGCAAAAACGGTTGAGTTTTTTGAATCACTCGGCGTGCCCACTCGATTGAGTGCCTATGATTTGAAAAAAGATACCTGCGAAAAAGTTGCGCAACGATTGGCTGCTCGCGGTGTGGTGCATTTCGGCGAAGCCGGCGATATTACTCCCGAAGTAGTTGAAAAAATCCTTGCCAATAGATTGTAAACCCACATGTTCAATATAAAGAGAAGAATGTTTTGTCGATTTTCGGCAAAACATTTTTTTTGTGCCTATTTCTTTGCGTTTTGCAGAATAGTTTGGGTAATTCCTTCTTCGTTCAGCCCGCACAGTGCGTGAAGTTCGTTTTGCGTGCCGTGAGGAATAAATTCATCGGGAAGTCCGCACACGGTAATGGCAACTTGTGCGCGTTGCTGTTGCGCATATTCTTCAATAGCCGAACCGAAACCGCCGGTTTTTACACCGTCTTCGATGGTAATAATAGCAGAGAATTTTGCAAAAATGTTGTTCAATAGTTCTGTATCAAGTGGTTTTACAAAGCGCATATTATACACGGCAACGCTGATATTGTGAGTTTTTGCCACCGTTTCGGCTACGGTGTGGGCGCGGTAGCCGAGTGGTCCAAAAGCGAGTATGGCTATGTCGTTTCCTTCGCGAATGCACATTCCTTTACCGATTTCCAATTCTTCCATAGGAAGTTTCCAATCCACAAATTGCCCACCACCGCGCGGATAGCGAATTACAAAGGGTTTTTCGGCTTTATATGCGGTGTAAAGGAGGTTGCGCAGTTCTATTTCGTGCAGGGGCGATGCCACTATCAGGTGGGGAATGGCACGCATGAAGGCAATGTCGAACATTCCGTGATGCGTGGCACCATCGGCACCCACAAGTCCGGCGCGGTCTAAACAAAAGATTACGGGCAATTGTTGCAGTGCCACATCGTGAATTACTTGGTCGTAGGCTCGCTGCATAAAACTCGAATAAATATTGCAAAAAGGCAGAAGTCCGTCTTTTGCCATGCCTGCGGCAAAGGTTACGGCGTGCTGCTCGGCTATGCCCACATCGAAAGCGCGGTGTGGCATGGCGTTCATGAGAATATTCATGGAACAACCGGAAGCCATAGCCGGCGTAACGCCTACTACGCGCTCATCTAAGGCGGCTAATTCCAGCAATGTTTCGCCAAATACTTTTTGATATTTAGGTGGTGTGAGGCGAGCATCGGGAGCAGAAATCATTTCGCCGGTGTGTTTGTTGAATTTTCGCGGTGCGTGCCACTCGGTTTGTTTTTCTTCGGCGGGTTTAAATCCTTTTCCTTTCTGGGTTTTTATATGGAGCAGTTTTGGTCCGGGAATTTGCTGCAAATCTTGAATAGTGCGCACAAGTTGAAACACATTGTGCCCGTCCACCGGTCCGAAATAGCGGAAATTGAAGGCTTCAAAAAGATTGCTTTCTTTCAAAAGCATCGACTTGAAAGCGTTGCCGGTTTTTTGCGCCATTTTTTTAATGTTTACACCAAAATTACTTACTCGCTCCAAAAAATTCCATGTAGTATTTTTAAGGGTATTATACATTCGCGAAGTGGAAATATCGAGTAAATATTGATTGAGCGCACCTACACCGGCATCAATCGCCATATTGTTGTCGTTGAGAATTACCAGAATATTGGCATTGGCAAATCCCGCATGATTGAGGGCTTCAAATGCCATGCCGCCGGTCATGGAACCATCGCCGATAACGGCTACAATGTGTCGCTCCACGCCTTGCTGCTGAGCGGCAATAGCCATGCCGAGCGCAGCGGAAATAGAGGTGGAGGAGTGTCCGGCAATAAAGGAATCGTATTCGCTTTCGGCAGGATTGGGAAAGCCCGAAATGCCGCCAAAAGTGCGATTGGAGTGAAATTGCTCTTTGCGCCCGGTAATAATTTTGTGCGCGTAGGCTTGATGCCCTACGTCCCACACTATGCGGTCGTGAGGAGTATTGAGGGCGTAGTGCAGTGCTACGGTGAGTTCCACCGTGCCCAAACTTGCGCCAAAATGACCCGGATTGCGACTACTTTCGTCTATAATAAATTCGCGCAATTCTTTGCAGAGTTGAGCAAGTTGTTCTATGCTCAGTTTGCGTACATCATCGGGAATTTGTATAGCATCAAGTAATTTCATTCTGCAAAAATAGATAATTTAATTGAAACATTGATAACGCAATTTTTCAAATTTTAATCTACGTTGCGGTGAATATATTTGTTTTTTTCTAAATAAATACCATCGGCAGTTTCGCTTAGTGAAAATCGAGAAACAGTGGATTGTGCGGGGTTTACCACTTGCATTTCGTTGTAAGGTTGCGCTACTTCTTGCACCGGTGGCACGCTTTGATTTTTTCGTAAATATGCCGGTTGATTTTCCCACGCGCTAATGTCGCCGCCGCGCACAGCACCGTAATCGAAGGTTTGCGGCGCAGCATTGTGCGCTTGCGCCTGCGCTGCTTTGGCAGCAAATTGATTGTCGGTATTGAGCAGGGTAATGGTAATTGGTTCGGTGTTTGCAGCGGTTGTTTTTTCTTGTGTTTGCGCAGCAGTGTGTGCCTGCGGATTGTACTCAATAGGTTTTCGCTGACTTGGCGGCGTGTGATATTCGCTCAAATCTTCTTTATCGCGCACGCTGCTCACAAAATCTATCACAATATTTTCGGCTTCGGTGTTTTGCGGATTACCGGAGGGAGAAGAGGGTTTTACTTTCAGATTTTTGAAATCGGGAATATCTCTCACATCGAATCCGGTGGCTATGAGCGTTACTTTGATTTCGTTGTTTAAATTTTCATCAATCACCGAACCGAATTTCAAATCCACATCGGCACCTGCTTTTTCTTGCACAAATTCATTGATAAGCGTAGCCTCATCGAGTGTGATTTCGTTTTCTCCCGCGCCGTAACTAATGTTTACTAAGGCATTTTTTGCACCGCGAATATCGGCTTTATTGAGCAAAGGATTGTCTAAGGCTTGGCTCACGGCTTGGTAGGCGCGGTCTTCGCCCGAAGCAATGCCGGTAGTCATGAGTGCTACACCGCTATCTTTGAGCACTTTTCGCACATCGTTGAAATCCACATTTTGCTGTCCCGGTTTGGTCATAATTTCCACCGTACCTTTTACTGCGGTGGTTAAAATAGAATCGGCTTTGCTGAATGCTTCGCTCATTTTGAGATTGCCATACATTTCGCTCAGAGAATTATTATTGATAATGAGCAGTGAATCAACGTGGGCACTGAGGGTTTCTATGCCTTTAATTGCTTGTTCCAAACGGCGATTTCCCTCAAATCGGAAGGGGAGTGTAACCACACCTACGGTGAGTATGTTCATATCTTTGGCAATTTCGGCAACTACCGGTGCGGCACCGGTGCCGGTGCCACCGCCCATGCCGGCGGTAATGAATACCATGCGAGTGCCGTCTTCCAATAGTTCACGAATGGCGTTGGTGCTTTCGCGAGCGGCGCGTTCGCCAATTTCGGCATCGCTGCCTGCTCCGTGTCCGCCGGTGAGTTCGCCGCCGAGTGCAATTTTAGTTGCCACCGGACTTTTTTTGAAATCCTGCACATCGGTATTGCACACTATGAAATCCACATTGTGTATGCCTTGATTGTACATGTAATTCACGGCATTGCCGCCGCCGCCCCCAACACCTATAACCTTGATAAATGTTTCTTCTTTTTCGGGCAAGGTAAAATTCAATAATTCTTCGTTCATAATCTAAGTTTAAAAGTTTGTAAGTCGGCAAGTTTGTTTTCAGTTCCCGATTCTCAGTTTTCAATTATTCTGTTACTGCTATGCGAGTATCGTGTTTTGCGTATTCTTCATCGTAATTTTTGCTTCCTATAATTTTTTTGAAGAAGTTACTGATTTTAATTCCTGCTTTGTTTTTTTCGTCTATGTAGGTTTCGTTGTGGGTTTCCACTGGTTCGTTGAGAGCGTGTTCGGTAGAAAGAGGACTATTTCGATATTGTTTTTTATGTTCTTCTGCGGCATACATGAGTAGCCCCACGGCGGTAGCAAAGTGCGGGTAGTTAAATAAATCGGGGCGAGTGTAGCGCACTGCGTGGCGCGGTTTTCCTATGCGGGTTTCGTGGCGCATTTTGAAGGTGAGTAATTGTGGTAAATCTTTCAATTCGGCACCGCCGCCGGTTACTATAATGCCGGCATTCAGGCATTTACTGTATCCCGAAGAATTAATTACGTAGAGTGCGGCATCAATAATTTCTTCCATGCGGCATTGGGTAACTCCGGCAAGGGTTTTAAAACTCACTTCGCGAGGGTTTCCGCCGTTCAATCCGGGAAAGCGCAAAGTGTCGTTCGATGCGGCATCTTTAATACAGCGAGCGTAGCCTATTTTGATTTGTTCGGCTTCTTCAAAGAGCACTTTGCAGGCTTCTTGTATGTCGCTTGTAATTACATTACCGCCAAAAGGAATGACTTCGGTGAATTTTATGGCATTTTCGTGGAAAATAGCAATATCGGTGGTGCCGCCGCCTATGTCTATCACCACGCAGCCGAGTTCGCGTTCTTCGGGAGTTGTAACCGATTTTGCCGAAGCAAGCGGTTCCAGCATGAAATCTTGTAATTCCAGCCCTACACGAGTAATTGCGGTGCGAATGTATTTTAAGAGTTCGGTTTTTCCTATCACTATGTGATAGTAACCTTCAATTCTTCGTGCCGGAACGCCCACAGGGGTATTGGTAATGTGTTTGGAGTCGATTACGTACGCCTGCGGAATAATGTGAATAATTTCTTCGTCAATATCTAAATTGACGTGTCGATTTTCATCGCACAAGGCATCTATTTCTTTTTGACTGATAGGTAATTCGTGATTTTCACGATTGTGTCCGTGCCTATTGTGCGTGGAGCGAATGTGCTGTCCGGCAACTCCCACCATTACTTTTTTACAGAAAAAACCCGCTTCTTCGCGTGCTTTGTCCACTGCATTTTTAATGGATTGTACTACGGTTTCAATATTTTCTACATTGCCACGGCGAACTCCTTTTGAAGGCACGCTGCCACAACCCAAAACTACTATTTCACCGCGTTCGTTGGTGTATCCGGTAAGAGCCACTATTTTGGTGGTTCCTATGTCGATAGCCGAAAACGTTTTGCTTTCGTCTATGCCTGCATTGTTTATTCCTATTGTTTCCATGCGTTTACTGTATTTCGTGTTTCGTTGCTATTTTATTTCGTTGTCATCGTTTGTGTCGGCAAACACATTTCCTGCAAATTCGCCTACGGTTTGCCCTATTTTGATAGTCATTTTACTGAAAAGAGAAGGTCGTTTGGTTGTTTCTTTTTTCGGTTCAGGTTTTGTTTGTACCGCTTTTGCTTCTATTTTTGGTGCGGAAGATACGGGTGTGAGTGTTTCTATTAGTTCTTCCAATTCCGGTAGTTTTTTTTCTTCCATTTTGGGTGCCACATAGTGCTGTGCGTGAATTTTTGCCGCTTGCATGAGTAATCCTACCACAGTGGCATAGCGCGGCTGTGTGCAGTCGAAGTGCGAAGAACATATAATATTTTGCGGACCTGCCACGCGCACGGCGCATTGTAATTTTTGCTCACACAGAAACGCCAAATCTTTCAATTCTGAACCACCGCCGGTGAGTATAATTTCGCGTTTGGCGGCTTTTACGCAGCCGGAATAATCTATCAAACTGTGAATAGAATCAAGAATTTCGCTTACGCGACAGTGAATAACCCGCGCTACTTCGCAAATAGAAACGGTAACGGTTTTGCGTGCTTCGCCGTAGGTAATGGTGAGTTGCTGTTTGTCTATACTTTCATTATATATGCACTTTCCGTGTTTCACTTTCAAGGCTTCGGCTACTTTCCAATCATCGGAAGCATAATTAATTGCGCCGCCGTCTATGCTTTTGCTGATACATTCTTGGCGAATATCGTTGGTAATGGAATTTCCGCCAAAGGCAATAACTTCGGCAAATTGCAGGCTGCCGTTTTCGTAAATTGCCATGTCGGTGGTGCCGCCGCCAATGTCTATAATAGTGCAGCCTTTGTGCCGGTCGCTTTCGGAAAGTACCGCAGCACCCGATGCTAAGGGTTCAAACATAAATTCTTCCACCTGTAAATTGCACGATTCTATAACGGCACGCAGTTGATTCAAAAAGTTCGATTTCACTTTGATAATTCCTACATTGAGCGATACCACCGAACCGGTGCGTCCTACGGGTGCTTGGGCATAGAACTGTCCATCAACGCAGTATTGCAGTTTGCGAACATCTAAAATTTCTTCGCCCGGTAGAGCCAAATCGTTGATTTTTTGCTCGCACTGACGTTCCAATTCTTCTTTGCTAATGCTTTCGTAAGGAATGGTGCGTGTAAATTCTATGCGATTTTGATAACTGCGCATAAATCGTCCGGCAACGCCCACCACTACTTTTTCGCAGAACGAACCGGCTTCGCGGCGTGCAGTTTCTACCGCATCGCAAATTGATTGCCGTATGGTGTCGGAGCACAAATTTTCGGTTTCTTTGTTAATATTGAAATTCTTCGATTGCACTATGCCGTGTCCCAGCACTATAATTTTTCCTGCACTATTGGTGTAGCCGGTAAGTGCCACTATTTTGGTGGTACCTATATCTATTGCCGAAAACATTCTATTTCGGTCAATGGCTGTGGGGTTTGTGTGTGTGTGTTCCATATCTGTGTGTTTTTTGTATGTTTTGAGAGTATTATTTTTTTATTCCTATTACTTGATTGTTGTATTTCACATTAATTGCGCGGTATTGATTCCAATTTTCCTGTGCTTTTTTCGAGTTGTAAAACGCTATGAGATTTTGCAGTTTTTGTTTGTAATTTTCTATGCTGCCAAATTCAATTTTTGCCGGACCGATTTTGCTGATTAAGAAAAATTCATTGCCATGTGTTACGTAAATTTGCTCTATGCTCGCTTGCAGTAGTTCATTGCTCGCTATTGCTTGATTGAGGCGGAAAATATCCTGCAAAATGCTATGTTCGGTGGGCACGGTGTCGTTTTGCGGTGCAAAAAGATTGTAATTTTTGCGATATGCTTGCGCAATTTCGCCGCTTGCCACTATTACTCGCGGCGCAAAATGCGGCGACAGCGGTACTAATTGTCCGGTGGTATCTATGTAAAAATCACCGCTTTGACCCATAATACGTACGAAAGGTACGCGCTGTTCTACTTGTATGTGTAGCGTATTGTGCATATCAAAATAACTCTCAGCCGCACTCACAAAAGGATTGTCGGCAATGAGTTGTTCTGTGCGCATAAGGTCAAAATCCTGAATTTTTTTACCAATCGTGTCGCCGTGTTTTTCAAGAATTTGCAGAATGTCTTCATCAACAAGTAGTTGATTGCCGGCAGAATCAGAATTGATAGTAATTATCACGCGCTCAAATGCGGCTTCGCGTTGCTGCTTTTGCGAAAACGAAATAGCCGCTCCTGCAATGACAAGCAAGAGTACAAAGGGAAGATATGTGAGTAGTTTTTTTAACATTTGTTGCGCAATTCTTGGGTTATGGGTACTACGAGTTGGTCTATATCGCCGGCACCGAAGGTTACCAAAATGTCGATATTGGTTTTTTGTTTCAAAAATTCTATTACTTCGTTTTTGTGTAATTGTATTTTATGTGAAATACTAATGTTTTTAAAAATTAAATCCGAAGAAACACCTGCAATGGGAAGTTCGCGAGCAGGGTAAATATCGAGTAACACTACTTCATCGAGCAAGGAAAGACTTGTGCCAAATTCCTGCGCAAAATCGCGTGTGCGCGAATAGAGATGTGGCTGAAAAATGCCGCACACCGTGCGATTGGGGTAAAGTGCTTTGATAGACAAAATACTTGCTTTCAGTTCTTCGGGGTGGTGCGCATAATCGTCTATATACACAAGTTTTTCGGCTTTTAATTGAATGTCGAATCTTCGTTTGATGCCTTTGAACGAAGCAATGCCGCTGTGTAATTCTTCGGGACTTACACCGGCTGTGTGCGCCAAAGCCATTGCACCTACCGCATTTTCTACATTGATAAGCACCGGCACGCCGAGTTGTATGTTTTTTACAATTTCGTGCGGTGTTACAAAATCAAAAGAAATTTCGCCATTCTCTATGCGGATGTTTTCTGCATGAAAATCGCCTTCGTTCATGCCGTAGGAATAACTTTGTATGTGCGCAGGAAGCTGTAACTGCAAACCGTGTTTTACCACCAAACAACCGCCTTCTTGCACCAGCGATGCAAAGTGCTCGAAACTGCGGCGAAAATCGTCTTTGTCGGCGTAAATATCCAAATGGTCGGCATCAATAGAGCTAATAAGAGCCATGTAGGGCGATAAATGATGAAAGGAACGGTCGTATTCATCGGCTTCTATTACTACAAAGTCGCTATTGCTGCGTGGTAGAAGTAAATTTGTACCGTAATTTTTGGAAACACCGCCCAAAAATGCACTGCAACCCACGTGTGAGGAATAGAGCAGATGCGCGGTCATGGTGGAAGTGGTGGTTTTTCCGTGTGTGCCGGCTATGCACATTCCTTTGGCGTGGCGGGTAATTTCGCCCAACACTTGTGCGCGTTTGAGCATAGAAAAATTGTTGGTTTTGAAATACACAAATTCTTCAAAATCGGCAGGAATGGCAGGAGTATATACCACAATAGTATTTGTGGGTTTCAAATCTGCGTGCGAAAGATTGTGCGCTGCGTAGTGAATAGCAATACCTTCGTGTTCCAATTCTTCGGTGAGCGGCGTGCGCGTGCGGTCGTAACCGAGCACGGTACATCCTTTTGCATGGAAATATCGTGCGAGTGCACTCATGCCTATGCCGCCTATGCCGAGAAAATAATATGTAGGTTTGTTAGTCATCATGTTATGCAAATTGTTTTTGTACAAGTCCGAAAATTTCGTTCACTATGCGTTCGGCAGCATTGGGAATGGCGAGTTTTTGTATGTTGTGCGAAAGTTCTGCCATGCGTGTTTCGTTTTGCAAAAGTTCGAGTGCTGCGGCACAGAGTTTTTCTCGTGCCTCACTGTCTTTTACCAATAGAGCGGCATTTTTATGTACCAGCGCAAGTGCGTTGTGCGTTTGGTGGTCTTCGGTAACATTGGGCGAAGGCACAAAAATACAGGGTTTGCCCACAATGCACAGTTCCGAAATAGTGCCTGCTCCTGCGCGGGAAATAATAATATCGGCGGCAGTAAATGCCATATCCATAGCACGTATGAAATCAAAAACCTTGATATTTTCGTAGTTTTTGGCAGATTCTTGTGCTTGCGCAAAATACTGCTTGCCTGTTTGCCAAATTACTTGCACGCCGGCTTGTGTAAATTCCTCCAAATGCGCCTCTATACTTTGATTGATAGTGCGAGCACCCAAACTGCCCCCTACCACAAGAATAGTTTTTTTTGTAGCATCTAATTTGAAAAAATCCTCACTTTCGGCGCGAGTACAGGTAATATTTTGAATGGCAGGTCGCACCGGATTTCCGGTGAACACTATGCGTTCGGGTTTGAAAAATTTGGTCATATTATCGTACGCCACGCACACTTTTTGTACTCGTTTGCCCAAAATTTTATTGGTAAGTCCGGCATAGGAATTTTGTTCTTGAATGAGCGTGGGAATACCGGCACGCTGCGCGGCAAAAAGCATGGGTCCGCTGGCATACCCACCTACACCTACGGCAATATCGGGTTGAAAATCTTTGATGATTTTTTTTGCACGGCTCAAACTTTTGAAAATGTTGTTGATAGTTTGCATATTTTTGAACGAAAGACTGCGTACAAAACCACTAATGGGCAAACCCACAATATTGAATCCTGCTTGCGGCACTTTTTCCATTTCCATACGGTTATTTGCTCCCACAAAAAGAATTTCCACCGAAGGGTCTTGTCGTTTGAGTTCTTCGGCTATTGAAATTGCCGGAAAAATATGTCCGCCGGTGCCGCCACCACTTATTATTACTCTCATATCGTTATTTTTTTTAATATTCTTCTGTTTTTTCAAATTCTTCATGTTCTTCCTGCGGTGTTTCCTGTTTTGCAGGTTTTTCTTTTTTTGTTTTTTCTCCTTCTGCGGCTTTTGCCGCTTCCGGTTTTTGGGCATCTACTTCTTTGCTAATACTCAAAATCATGCCCAACGAAAGACAGGAAATAATGAGCGAAGTACTTCCCCAGCTCACAAATGGCAGCGTTTGCCCTGTTACCGGCAGAAGCGACACATTGATACCCATGTGTATAAATCCTTGAAATACAATGTAAAATGCAAGTCCCATAACAAGCAATGCAGGAAACGAGTATTCGCATTTTCGCATAATGCGCCCTGCACGGAAAAGCAGAATGAGGTATAAACTCACCAAAATGAGAGCCGCCACAACGGAATATTCTTCAATAATTATGGAAAAAATAAAATCACTTTCCGATTCTGCCAAGCGTTTTTTCATAATACTATTGCCCGGTCCGGCGGGTTTTTTGCCAAGTGCTACGGCGGTTTTGGCGTAGCGTTGCTGCATGGTATTTTCGTGGTCGCTCAGTGTGGTAACAATGTTGGCGTGTGCTTTGAGTGCCGGCATAAATGTAGTCAATCGAGTTTGTATGGTTCCTCCGCGATTGCCCAGCGTGGAAGGACTTTTGAGTGCAAGCCCAAGCACAATGAAAGCCATAACCAAGCCCAAACCTATAATTGCCAATAATTGTTTCCAAGGAACTCTACCCAAAATAAGCATCACAAAGGCAATTACTACAAGGAAGAGCACGGTGGAAAAACCCGATTTCCACAAAAACGCAACCATAATGAGGGTAACGCCGGCAATAGGGTAGAGCACCGCTTTTTTGTTGGCAATGTCTTTTTGATGTTCAGCAAGGCGGCGAGCAATATATACAATGAGGGCAAATTTTGCAAATTCACTCGGTTGGAAGGAAATACCATAGAGATTGACCCAACGCACGGCTTCGTTTTTGGAAACACCCAAACTTGTGTAGAGCAGTGCCACGAGTATAAAACTTGCAATAAGAATAATAATAGACCAGCGATAAATAATGCGATAATCGCGTTTGTGCACAAAATACATAACCGCAAAGCCAATGAGAAAACCCACTGCGTGTTTTATCAGCATATCGAAGGCTTCTCTATCTACCACACCGCTTTTTGCCGCCTTCATATACGAAGCCGTATATACCGCCAGCAACGATATAATGGCGAAAATGAAGAAAATGCGCCAAATAACTTTATCGCCTTCTAATTTGATTTTAAATATGTCGGTAAATATATTCATCGCTATTATTCAATTTTTTTGCTTCGTTTCACGGTATGTTTTATTTTAAATGCTGCCAGATTGAGTTCAAAACTTGTTTCGGTATCTATGGTGTCTAAGGCGTTTCCTATAATTTCGCCAAAGAGTGCTTCGCCTTTTTGCACCAGCGTTTTTTGCTTTTCTTCGTTTTCGTGGTCTTTCATAAGTTCTACTATTGATTCTTGCATTGCCTGCATTTTCTCGAAAGCCTCAATTATAGCAATGGTAGTTTGTGTTGCTTTGGGACTTTTGAGAATAGTAGCCAACATATAACAACCTTTTTTTGTGAAGGCTTTGGTACTTATGGAATATTTGAGTTGAGTGAAGCGGTCGAAAATTTCGACCAGTTCCTGAGTTTCAGTACTTTGTAGTGTAAAAATGTATCCTTCGGGAAATTTATCGGGATTATTTTTTACGGCTTCGTTAATTCGTTTTGTTTCTACTCCATACAATGCCGCCACATCGCAATCAAGCAGTACAAGCTTGTTGCGAAGTGTAATCATTTTATCATTTATGTCTTCTATTTGTATGAGTTCCATATTCTATTGATTTTGATGGTTTTGTATGGGGTCAAAATTTTTGACCTTATAAATTCCTCACGCAATTTTTGAATTGAATACCTCTATCTATGTAGTTTTTGAATAAATCGAAACTTGCGCACGCCGGCGAAAGCAATACCGTGTCGCCCGATTGCGCTATTTCGTAGGCTTTCTCTACCGCTTCTTGCATACTTTTCGCTTCGGTAATAATAGGTACTCGTTCTCCGAAATTGGCAATGAGTTTTGCATTGTCCACACCCAAACAAATGAGTGCTTTTACTTTTTGCTCTGCCAATTCGTAGAGCGATTCGTATTCGTTTCCTTTGTCGGTACCGCCGGCTATCCAAATTACGTTTTCACCCATGCTTTCCAGAGCATACCATGTGGAATTAACGTTGGTAGCCTTACTGTCGTTAATATATTCTACACCGCGCACGGTGAATGGCAGTTTTTCCAAACGGTGTTCCACGCTGGCAAACGTTTGCAAACTTTCGCGAATAATATCGCTTTTTATGTTGATTGTTTGTGCGGCAATGGCAGCAGCCATTGAATTTCCGTAGTTGTGTGTTCCTTGTAGTTGCATATCGCGTGTGTTTATAGTAAGTGTTTTTGTGGCTTGTATGTGAATAGTTTTGTTTTCTAAAAAACCTTGTTTTTTGTGGTCGTTGTGTACGGTGTAACTGAGCACTTGCGCCGGCGTGTGGTATTTTTTCATTTCTTTGGCGAGCACTTCGTCATCGGCGCAAAAAATTACGGTATCGTGTGTGGTCATGTTTTGCAACAAACGCATTTTGGAGTCTATGTAATTCTGAAATTTGTATTCATAGCGGTCTAAGTGGTCGGGGGTAATGTTGAGTAAAATTGCAACATCGGCTTTGAATTGGTACATATCGTCTAATTGGAAACTGCTGATTTCAAGAACATAGTAGTCAAATTGTTCTTCCGCTACTTGCAGAGCAAAACTTTTTCCTACGTTTCCGCCAAGTCCTACGTTTAGCCCGGCATTTTGCAGAATGTAGTAGGTAAGCATGGTGGTGGTGGTTTTGCCATTACTGCCGGTAATGCAAATTAATTTTGCACGTGTGTAGCGAGCGGCAAATTCCAATTCCGAAATTATGGGAATACCTGCTTTGCGAATAGTTTTTATAATTGCTGCTTTTTCGGGAATACCGGGACTTTTGATAATTTCAGTAGCCTGCACAATAGTTTCTTCGCTGTGCGTACCTTCTTCAAAATCAATTCCGCGCTCTTGCAGTTGGGTTTTGTAAGCATCGGCAATAGTGCCGCTATCGCTCACAAACACCGAAAAGCCCTGCTTTTGTGCCAAAATAGCCGCACCCACACCGCTTTCGCCGGCTCCGAGAATTACTATGAGTTGTTTTTGCTTCATTGGGGTTTATTGTTTTAGGAATTTTTCTGTAAATACTTGTTTGTCGGTTTTTAGGGTGCATATATACATTCCTACCGGCAAATTTGCTGTTTGCAATGTAAGTGTGTAAATACCTGCTTCGTGAGATATAGTATTATTGAGTTTATACACAAGTTTTCCACTACTATCATGTATTGTAATCTCTATTATTTCCGTATTGTCGGGTAATTGATATTCAATGGTAATGTTATCTGTTGTGGGATTGGGATAGAGTTTGAGTTGTGGTTTTTCTAATGTTATTATTTCATTATCTATTGAGGTTGATTTTTCTACAATAAAATCACTGATAAAAGGGAGTGAATCGGTATTTGGAATTGTGGGTGCTGATTTTAAAGAAAATGTGCATAAAAAATACGGTTCCACGTATGCTCTGAACGTAGAACCCGCCTCTGCTTTAAATCCTTCGGAAAGTGTAATGCTTTTTCCTGCATGGAAGGTTACGTTTGCTCCGCTTTTTATGGTATAATCTCCTGTTGCTACCGCAGAAGTTACATTTTTTCCTGCTGCAATCGTATTTATTGCTTGATACGATACTGAGCCGGTTTCATTTTTGTTTTGAAAATACAAATCATTATTAAATCCACTTACTACTTTAAAATTAAATTTTATATTAGCCGGAGTAGTTGGAAACCAACCCAAATTTTGTCCTAAAACATTAAAGCCTTCATATACATAAGTATTCACCGTTGCAGAAGTTTCCGATATATTAACCACACCAATGTATTGTTTGGTATTATTTGGATTTGCTGCTGAAAAACCATTGGCTGTACCCACAACAATCGGTGCAGGAGTGTATGGATACGATACTGTTGCTCTTACTTCTGTTCGTTTTACATTAAAAACTCCGGGTACTAATGCACAAGAACTTTGTGATGTTACAAATTGATAATTATTTGTTGCACTGCCATAAGTATTACCTGTTATATTACTAAAATTATGAGTTTGTAAACTATGAGCATATAATACTGCTTTATAAGCATTTACCAATCCATACCCCATTTGGTTGTTCCACGAGCCATTTGACCGACCTGATGTTGTGCTATAACAATATGGTCCAATTTTTTCACAACTCATCTCTATACAATTACGCACCTCTTGCTGAGTTAAACAAGGATTCACAGAAAGCACCAACACAGCAACGCCGGCAACAAACGGGCAAGCAGCAGAAGTGCCGCTAAAATCTGCCATATAGTCAGTTGCATTATATCCTGCATTGCCTTGTCTGTCGGTAGTATAAATATCAACGCCCGGAGCAACAACATCTAATTCTGAACCATAATTGGAAAAACTTGCACGAATGCCTTTGTTGTCAATTGCACCGACAGAAATTACACCGGATAATTTTGCAGGATAATTAACTGCGGCAGAATAATTATTTCCTGTCGAAAATACCACAGTACAACCTTTTCCATCTCTTCCTTGTGAAATAGCATTATTGATAGCATTTGTTAGAGGCGAATAGGGAGAACCTCCTCCCCAAGAGTTACTGATAACATCTACTCCATTGCGCCAAACCCATTCAATAGCGAGGGCTGCCCAGTCATAATTAACATTACTACCTCCTGCGCCTATGTAAGCAGGAATCATTCTACAATTAGGAGCAATTCCACTAATACCTTTGCCATTATTTTGTATTGCACCAATAATGCCGGCACAAGCAGTTCCGTGATTATCATCATTTAATATTGGTGCTCCACCGGCATTGTTTCCAGAGGGGTCAAATCCTTGTAATAAATGTGCTTTTAAATCAGGGTGTGAGAAATCAATCCCGTGGTCAATTACAGCAACCCGTATATTAGTCCCTGTTGTTATATCCCATACTTGCTCTGCTTTAATATCTATTCCCGAAGTACCACTTCCCTGTCCGGTATTTTTCAATCCCCATTGTTGGTCAAAAAATGTATCATTGGAATTAAAAGCGTTAAAAACAATGAAATTGGGTTCGGAAAATTCAAAAAAATCAGTTTGATAAAACAAATTTGCCATTTGCATAGCGTTTAGTTTAGAGGATTTAGAAACAGAAATTATAAATTGACTCTTAATAAACTGATTTTCTCTTTTTATACTACAATCATGTTCCTTTACTAATTCTTGTAATTGTTCATACGACGTCCATTCTTGCAATTTAACAACAAATTCATCGGTAAGTCCTTGTGAAATTTCATTGTACTTAAATATTGGTGCCACAGATACAATTTCCGGGTTTGTTATAATAGTCTCTCTTGTAGTAAATAATGGTATGTCTTTTTCATTTTTTGTTTCAAGTATGATAAAATTAATGGTTGATTCTTCAATATTGCTATCAGGAGATAACTGTAAACGACTATTTTTAATGAGATTTTGTACTTGTTCTTTATTGATGTTTTTTGTGAACCTAATGAATAATTTATTGGGAATTTGTTGAAGAAATATTTTTTCTCCTTGATAATAATAGAAGTACTCACTCTGTTCTTGTGCTTTTAAGAACAGACTGAAAAATATACTTAGACTAATTATTAAAAAACTTTTTTTCATCCCTTTAAAATATAAATTATTTTACTTTTTCAAAAATCATATTACCCGGATATTCTTCGGGAATATATGGGCGGAGGTAACCGATTTCAAATTTATTTCTATTGATTATATGGAAATAAAATTCAAACACATATCCCGGCAAAGATTCAATATTTGTTAGAGTAATTTTCCTTTTTCGTATCTTGTATTTATATGTATCTTGATAATCACCTTGTTTAATCGTGAGTATTTCATTATCAATGAAATGTATTGTTGTGGAATTGTTCTGAGGAAATGTTTCAATATAGGTATTTCCTACTAAAAGTTCTTCTTTTTGCTTTTGACAAGTACTGAATAGTGTTGCAAAAACAATCAAAAAGATTCCTGTTTTTAAAATATTTCGAGTCATATTAATTCTGTATTTTTGTTTTTAATAGTTCTATTTCGGCGTTTTGCTTTTGCAATTCTTCCTGTTGATGAATAATATACAAGGTCAGTTCCTCGATTTTTTTCAATAATAGTGCGTTCATTTCGCTCACATTAATTCCTTCGCTTTCCATTTCGGCAGCAGGTGCAATTTCGGGTAGGTGTTTATTGGTTTTTACAAAGGTACTTAATACACTTAATGGCATAAGATTGTAATTATTTTCAAATACATAATCACAACCTTGCGAGAGGCATATTTTTACTTCGTGTGCACGAATAATGCCGTTTACATCGAGAGGAACGGTAGGATTGGAGTAGCCGATACCAACATTTCCATTCATAACCACAAGTTTTCCTCCTGTGAAATAACCTGAATAAGAAGTTTCAACTTTTGTTCCGGAAACATTTGAATACACACCATATACACTTCCGCTACTTGCTGTTGATGTATTGGCAGAATAAATTCCATATATTGTTCCTGAATAACCACCCATTGTATTATTTGAATATAATCCATACACACTTCCACTATAATTACCTCCAACATTTTTTGAATAAATTCCGTAGGTTGTACTACTATACGCATTGTTCAAATTATCAAGATATAATCCATATAATGGCTTTGAGGTAGCCTGTCCGGCACTAAGTTGTGTGTTTTTTAAATAAGCACCATAGAGCGAACCTGTTTTTGATATATTGCTATTTTCGGCATACAAACCATATACAGGATATGCAGATGTTTGATTGGAATTTTTCAATAAAGAACGCATACTAAAAAGAGTATCTGTTGCCGATGTTGAGTTGCTCAATAGTAATTTTGCTTTATTATCGGCACTATTACCAATTCCTACATTAGCAGAAGTAGGATTAAGCGTTGCAGAACTTGTCGTGTAAATCCACTGTGCATTTTGCGCAAAATTTGCAAAAGATATGCAACTGAAAATTAGAAAAATTGCGAGGTGTTGTAATTGTTGCTTCATGGAGTTTTATTGTTTTATGAATTTTTCTGTAAATATTTGTTTGTTGGTTTTTAAGGTGCAAATGTATGTTCCGGTAGGTAAGTTTACTGTTTGCAATGAAAGTGTGTAAACACCAGACTCGTGAGATATAGTATTGTTGAGTTTATACACAAGTCTTCCGTTATTGTCATGTATCACAATCTCTACATTTTCGGCACTATTGGGTAATTGATATTCAATGGTTATATTGTTTGTTGTGGGATTGGGATAGAGTTTGAAGTGTGATTTTTCTAATTCTGTTACTTCTTGTTCTATCAGAGTTGATTTTTCTACACTAAAATCAGTTATAAAAGGTAGTGAATCTGTGTCAGCAGTTGCGGGTGCTGATTTTAATGAAAATGTACATGAAAAATATGGCTCGACGTATGCTTTGAACGAGGAACCTGCTTCTGCTTTAAAACCTTCGGAAAGTGTAATGCTTTTCCCTGCATGAAATGTTACATTCGCGCCACTTTTTATTGTGTAATTTCCTGAGGAAATAGTGTTTATTGCTTGATATGATGCTGTGCCGGTTTCGTTTCTATTTTGAATATATAAATCATTATCAAAACCACTCAATATTTTGAAATTAAATTTCACATTAGATGGAGAACAAGGAAACCAACCTAAATTTTGTCCTAAAACGTTAAATCCTTCATACACATAGGTATTTACTGTTGCAGATGTTTCCGAAATACTAACTACGCCAATGTATTGTTTGGTATTATTCGGACTTGCTGCTGAAAAACCATTGGCTGTACCCACAACAATTGGGGCAGGAGTATATAGATACGATATCGTTGCTCTTACTTCTGTTCGTTTAACATTGAAAACTCCTGGTACTAATGCACAAGAACTTTGTGATGTTACAAATTGATAATTATTCGTAGCACCGCCATATGTATTACCTGTTATATTACTAAAATTATGAGTTTGTGAACTATGAGCATATAGTACTGCTTTATAAGCATTTACCAATCCATACCCCATTTGGTTGTTCCACGAACCATTTGACCTGCCTGATGTTGTGCTATAACAATATGGTCCAACTTTTTCACAACTCATTTCTATGCAGTTACGAACTTCTTGTTGTGTTAAGCATGGATTGACAGAAAGCACTAAGGCTGCAATACCTGCGACAAATGGACACGCAGCAGAAGTGCCATTAAAATTTGTTTTATAATCTGTTGCATTATATCCGGCATTACCTGTTCTGTCGGTGGTATAAATACTCACGCCCGGAGCCATGACATCTAATGCGGAACCATAATTACTTCCCCACCATGCTTCTCCATCACACGAAACCCCATCAATATCTGTTTGGACTCCTATATTTACCTCTAATTTGTTTTTACTACTGCGTTTTCGAGAGCCACAGGGCGATATTGCTCCTACTGCAATTACATTTGGCAAATATGCCGGATAATTTACCGCAGTAACATTATTATTTCCCGCAGCAAATACTACAACACAACCTTTTCCCTCTCTTCCTTGTGAAATAGCATTGTTTATGGCATTTGTAATGATTGAAACACTATCACAATGCCAAGAATTACTAATTACATCCGCTCCATTTTGCCAAGCCCACCGAATTGCGTTTGCAAACCAATTTGCAGAAGCCATATTGTCAAAAGAAACATGTATAGGAATTATTTTGCAATTAGGAGCAACTCCACTAATACCTTTGCCATTATTTTGTATTGCACCAATAATACCGGCACAAGCAGTTCCATGATTTTCATAACTTTTTGTGGGAGCACCACCGGAATTTTGTCCCGTAGCATCAAAACCCGGCAATAAATTTGCTTTCAAATCGGGATGCGTTAAATCAACACCTTCATCAATTACTGCAATTCGTATATTAGGATTCCCTTTTGTTATATTCCACGCTTGTTCTGCTTTAATGTCTATTCCCGAAGTACCACTTCCTTGTCCGGTATTTTTCAATCCCCATTGTTGGTCAAAAAATGTGTCGTTTGAATGGAAAATGTTGAAGAAAATAAAATTAGGAGATGAATATTCAAAAAGACTTGTTTCTTGAAATAGGTTTGCTGTTTGCATAGCGTTAAACTTCGACTTTTTTGAAACAGATATTATAAATTCTCCTTTTTCAAATTGATTTTCTTTTCCTATTGTACATTCGTATTGGTCTGCTAATCGTTGTAGTTGCTCATACGATGTTGTTTCTTTGAATTTTACAATAAACTCATCTGTAAGACCTATCAATAAACTATCTTTATTTTCTAATAGAAATGTTGCGGAAACAACTTCTTTGTTTGTTTTAAGAGACTCTATAATGTTGGGCGAAATTTGTTTTTTTTCTTTATTGTCAAGAATAACAACACGCAGAGGACTTCTTTCTAAATATGTGTCAGATTTTGTTTTTAAAGATTTATTATTGTTAATTATAGAACGTACCTGTTCCGCATCAGCATCTTGTGTAAATTTGAGAAAGAGTTTATCTGTTCTTTGTTGTAGAAAAACTTTTTTGTCAAAATAATAATAAAAATCCCCACTCTGTTCTTGTGCTTTTAAAAACAGACTAAAAAATATGGTCAAACTAATTATTAAAAAACCTTTCTTCATACAAAATTATTTTACTTTTTCAAAAATCATATTGCCCGGATATTCTTCAGGAATATACGGACGGAGATAGCCTATTTCAAATTTATTTCTATTGATTATGCGAAAGTAATGTTGCACGCTCCTCCAAATAATTTTTTTTCTTTGTATTTTATATGTTATTGTGTCTATATCATCTTCTTCTCTTGTAATAGTAAGTCTTTCTCTATCAATAAAATGTATTGCATATCCATTTTTTATGGGAAATGTTTCGATATACGTATTTCCTACTAAAAGGTCTTCTTTCTGTTTTTTACAAGCACTAAATAGTGTTGTGAAAACGAATAAAAGGATTCCTATTTTTAAAATATTTTGTTTCATATTACTTCTGTATTTGTTTTTTTAAAGTTGTATTTCTTCTTGCTGTTGAATAACATACAAAGTCAATTCCTCAATTTTCATAATTCTATTTTTACATTATCTCAATTTTAAAGTAATCAAAGCGCAGGCACCGAGCAACAGGGCAATAATCCAAAATCGGGCAACGATGCGCGATTCGGGCATTCCTTTTTTCTGAAAATGGTGGTGAAAGGGGGTCATGAGGAAAATGCGCCTGCCTTCGCCGTATTTCTTTTTGGTGTGTTTGAACCAACTTACTTGCATAATTACCGAAAGACTTTCCATGAAGAAAATACCGCACAAAATGGGCAGCAGCAGTTCTTTGCGAATAAGAATGGCAAATACGGCTATAATGCCGCCCAACGCCAAACTGCCCGTGTCGCCCATAAATACTTGCGCGGGATAGGAATTGTACCACAAAAATCCCAGCGTGGCACCTATAAATGCGCCGGCAAATACCACCATTTCGCCCGAATGGGGAATGTACATAATGTTGAGGTAGTCGGCATAGAAAATATTACCCGAAAGATAGGCGAGCACTCCCAGCACCACACCCACGATTGCCGTAGTTCCTGCGGCAAGTCCGTCTAAACCATCGGTAAGGTTCACGCCATTGCTTACGGCGGTGGTTATAAATATGACGGCTATAACGAACACTATCCATGCAAACATTTGTGCGCGGTCGCCCATAAAACTCACAAACCATTTGTAGTCGAATTCATTGTTTTTCAAAAATGGTATGGTGGTTTTGGTGGATTTTTCGCCAAAGCGTTGAATACGCGATTGTTCTACGCTATCGTCTGTGTAATGTTCGTTTTGCTGTGTTTCGCGAATGTTTCGCGCAGCAGTATTTTTTACTATTACCACATCGCTGCTCAAATACAGGGTTAAACCTACGCACAAACCAAGAATTACCTGAGCCACAATTTTCCATTTTCCGGCAAGTCCGTCTTTATTGCCCTTCATTTTTTTTAAATAATCATCGGCAAAACCCACGCAACCGAACCATACGGTGGTGAAAAGCAGAAGAAGAATATACACATTGGTAAGTTTGGCAAAAAGCAGGGTAGGAATAACGATTGCGCCCAAAATGAGCACGCCGCCCATAGTTGGCGTGCCTTTTTTTTGCATTTGCCCTTCTAAACCCAAATCGCGCACTATTTCGCCCATTTGTTTTTTTTGCAAAAATTGAATTACGTATTTTCCGAAAATAATGGTGATAATGAGCGATGTAATAAATGCTGCCGCAGTGCGGAAGGTGAGATACTCAAATACGCCCATGCCGGGTATGTTGTATTGATGCAATATGGTTGATATATAGTAGAGCATTTTTCTAATTGTTAATTGTTAATGATTAATTGTTAATTAGCATATTGTCGTATTAGTATATTGGTATATTGAATACTTCCTGCACCACTTCTTTGTCGTCAAAGTGATGTTTTACGCCCAAAATTTCTTGATATGTTTCGTGTCCTTTCCCGGCAATGAGAATAATGTCGGCAGGTTTTGCAAACATGGTAGCGGTGCGAATTGCTTCTTTGCGGTCGAGTATGGTGAGTACTTTTTGGCGTTCTTCGGGAGCAATTCCTTCCAACATTTGCATAGCAATACACGAAGGATTTTCATCGCGCGGATTGTCGCTGGTGAGAATTACCATATCGCTCCACTGCGCTGCTGCTGCACCCATAAGCGGACGTTTTGTGGTGTCGCGATTGCCGCCTGCGCCTACTACGGTAATGAGTTTGCTTTCGCCGGTGCAGAGTTTTTTGAGTGTACTCAAAATATTTTCAAGCGCATCGGGTGTGTGTGCATAATCAATTACTGCGGTAAGTCCTGCGGCGTTTCTATAAAATTGCGTGCGACCTTCCACCGGCGAAAGGGTGCTTATAATTTGTAATATGCCTTCTTTTCCTGCCCCCAAAAGCAGCGATGCGGCATACACACTCAGTAGGTTATACGCATTGAACGTTCCTATGAATTTTGTCCATACTTCCACGCCGTCTATTTGCAGTAGCGTACTTCCTATGTGGCTTTCCACTATTTTGCATTTAAAATCACTCATGCTTTTGAGCGAATAGGTGTATTTTTTTGCGCGAGTGTTTTGCAACATCACCATAGCGTTTTTGTCGTCGTTATTCACCAGCGCAAATGCCGAAGCAGAAAGATTGTCGAAGAAGGATTTTTTTACTTTCAAATATTCCGGAAAGGTTTTGTGATAATCCAAATGGTCTTGCGTGAGGTTGGTAAAAATGGCTCCGGCAAAATCAATACCGCTGATGCGATGCTGATGAATGGCGTGTGAACTCACTTCCATAAAGCAGTGTGAGCACTGCGCTTGCTGCATGGCGTGGAAAAGTTTGTAAAGTTGCACGCTATCGGGAGTGGTGTGCGTTGCTTCCAATTTTTCGCTGCCTATATAATTACACACAGTAGAAAGTAGTGCGCAGCGATGCCCAAGTTGAGTATATACTTTGTATAATAGTGTAGCGGTGGTGGTTTTTCCGTTGGTGCCGGTAACACCCACTACTTTGAGTTTTGAGAAATCTATGTTGTACAATGCTTTCAAAAGTTCGCCGCAGGCTATCGAGGAATTTTTTACTTGCACGTAGCACACGGCAGGATTAATTTCCGCAGGAAGTTCTTCGCACACTATGGCAGTTGCGCCGTTTTCTATGGCATTGTGAATAAAGGAGTGACCATCAACTGCTACGCCGCGCCGCGCTACAAATACATATTGTGCCAATACTGCGCGGGAATTTGTTTCTATGCCGCAAATTTCTATGCTTGCATTGCCCACTGTGTGCAATACTTCGCATTGTTCTATGAGTGTGTGTAGAGTTTTCATGTTATCGCAGTTCAAGTGTTATTTCTCGGTAATTTTGGGTGGGTGTGCCGGGAGTAATGGATTGCGCCACTACTTTTCCATAGCCTGTACATTTTACTTTGAGTCCGGTATTTTCGGCTATATACACCGCATCGCGCATTCCCATTCCTATGAGTTTCGGTGTTTTTTTATCTTCTTTATTGGGTACGTGCAGCGCGGAGTATGATATGCTATCTTCTTCTACAATGGTGGCAATCCAATCGCCATAAGGCAATGTGCTGTTGCTCAATCCGAGTGAAGTAAGAATATGGGCAAAATCGCGTTTGTAGCCGTTGAATGTTTGCGGAATTTGCACAAATTGCCCGGTATCGGCGGTCATTTGATTGCGCAATTCGTGGTCGGAGAAATAAATGCGGTCGGAAATTTTACGGAAACAGTGTGCCGCAGTACCGCCACCCACCGGCATGGCGTATTGCGCTCCTTGAATAACCACTATGCAGGTGTATTTGGGTGATTCGGCAGGGAAATAGCCGCAGAACGAACCGCGAATAACGTTGCCATCGTAACTTTTGAGTTTTTCTATATAGGTTTGTGCCGAACCGGTTTTTCCAGCTATGTTGTAGTATTTGCTGCGAATTGCTTTGGCGGTTCCCATGTCGGTTTCTATTACGCTGCGCAGGAGTTGTTTGGCGAGTTCCAGCGTGCGAGTGTTGCAAATCGAAGCATTGAGCACCGTAGGTTTGTATTTTTTTACCACTTCACTGCCGTTTTTTATTTGACTTACCAAGTAGGGTTTCATCATTTTTCCGTCATTTGCCACGGCGTTGTAAAACGTAAGAATTTGCAGCGGCGTGAGAGCCATTTCGTAGCCGTAACTCATTTGAATGAGGGTGCCGCCGTCCCATTTTGCAAATTCTTTAATTCCCGGTTCGGGTTCGCCCAGCAGGTCTATACCGGTTTTTTTATCAAGCCCCATAGATTTCAAGCGTTTGTAAAAATCTTCGCTTTTTTTGTGGCTCACATAATTATCGAAAATCACTTTGCTTACACCCAAATTCGATGAGTGGGCAAAGGCTTCCATTACGGTAAGTCGTTTATCCATATTGGGTTGTAATTTCCAATCCCAGTCGCGCACGTGAGTTTCCACGCCTCCGTAGCGATAGGTGTAGTCGCCGTTTGAAGTGCGTATGCGAATGGTGTCGTCTAACTGAATCACGCCATCGGCAAGAGCAATCATGAGCGATGGGAGTTTTATGGTAGAACCGGGGTCTTTGCGCTCGGCTACGGCGAAATTTTTAATTGTTTCGTAATAATTGCTGTCGGCGGCATTGTGCGGATTGAGCGAAAGGTTAGAAACGGCAAGAATTGCGCCTGTTTTTGTTTCCATTACAATAGCGCAACCCCATTCGGCTTTCAATTTTTGCAGTGATTTGAGCAATTCTTCGTGCACAATACTTTGAATACCCACATCTAAATTGGTTACAATGTCGTAGCCATCTATTGCGTGCGGCGGTTTGTCGCCTTTCACGAGTGAATCCACAAGTACTTCTTTGCCCGAAAGTTCATCGTGAAAAGTTCGTTCCAGCCCGTATTCACTTTCGCGCACATCTTTTTTAAAGTTGCCAATGGTGCGCAGGGCAATTTCGCCGTAAGGATAAGCGCGGTCGAAAAAGGATTGAATATTCAGCCCGCCTTTAAATTCGCCGTATTCTAAAATCGGGAAATTTTTAATGCGATTGCGTTTGTCGTAATCTATGTAGCCATCGTGCAGGCGCACAAGTTTTTTTTGTTTTTTTGCTTTTTCAAGCAAATTGAGGTAGTAGGTTTTTGATTTTCCTTGATAGGCAAACATTCGCGCCAGACTATCGGCAAGAGCGCGTTTGTTGTTTTCAAAAATACTGTCTTTTTTTATGGTTCTATAATCGAAATACACTATGTATTGCGGCACCGAAATAGCCAATTCTTTGCCATCGTGCGAGTAAATAATACCGCGTGTGGGTTCTATTTTTTTGTTGTTCACCTGTTTGGCGGCTTCGCGCAATTCGCTCCCTTCTTCCGAGAAGAATTGTATGGAAATCACTCTCACCACTATGCCCACTCCAAAGGCAGCAATGAGAATGAAAATCAAGAGGTATCGTTTTGCTAATTCTTTACTTATGTCCATCTGCGGAAATTATATAAGGAGGTGTGTTCAATTCTTTGAGGTCAATATTGTGTGTTTCTATCAATTCTTTTATGTGCATGGCAGTACGTTTGCGGTTCAGGTTGCGGTATTCGGTTATGTACTGCGATTTAATTTCTTTTATTTGTTCTTCCCACTTTCGGGCACTTTTCGCGGCAGCATCTACCTGATTGCCCATGCTGATGTATATAAACGCCAAAAGCACTATGTAGAGCAAAAAACCAATGTGCTTGTCGATTTTTTCGCTGGTGAGAAAATCCCCCGCAATGATGCCTTTTGCACCTATTGCCGCACCCGATTTTTTCTTTTCCTTCGGTGTTTTTTTTCTATCGTCTATTCCTTCTTTCATTTTTTCTCCGCTACTCGCAGTTTTGCGCTTCGTGCGCGGTTATTTTCTTCTATTTCTTCGTCGGTGGGCACTATTGCTTTGCGGCTTACAAGTTCAAAGGGGGTGCTCACGTTTCCGTAAAAATCTTTTTTTACCGAACCTTCCAAGTTCCCTGTTTTGAAAAAATTTTTCACCATGCGGTCTTCAAGCGAGTGATAGGTTATGATTACAAATCGTCCGCCCGGTTTCAGAGTCTCAAGTCCGGCTTGCAAAAAATCACGCAACACACCCATTTCGTTGTTCACTTCTATGCGCAGTGCTTGAAAAATTTGCGATACATATTTTGTTTCAATTTTGGGGTTGCATAAGCGTTGTCCTATTTTTTTGAGTTCTTCGGTAGTTTCTATTGCAGCAATTCCGCGCTCGCGTACTATTGTTTGCGCAAGTTTGTAGGCATTGTCTATTTCGCCGTATTCTTTGAAAATTCTGCGCAAATCACTTTCTTCGTAGCTATTCAAAATTTCGGCAGCGGTGAGTTTTGTTTCCGCGTCCATGCGCATATCGAGCGGTGCATTGAATCGAAACGAAAATCCGCGTTCGGGAGTGTCGAAATGGTGAGAAGAAACGCCCAAATCTGCCAAAATGCCATCGACCTGCTCCACGCCGTAGTAGCGCATAAAGTGGCGAATGTAGCGGAAATTGTGATGAACGAAAGTGAAATTTGCACTTTCGGGAATATTTTGCCGTGCATCATCGTCTTGGTCGAACCCGTAGAGATGTCCGTTCTGTAAGTGTTTCAAAATTTCGCGCGAATGACCGCCGCCGCCAAACGTAGCGTCAATATATACACCGCTTGGATTGATTCCTAACTGTGCGATGCTTTCGGAAAGAAGTACCGGATTGTGATAGTTCATATTCCATTCCTCCTATTCATATAAGTTAAAATCGGCATCGAAAATTTCGTTGGTAAGTGTTTCAAATGCTTCTTGCGGCATTTCGCACTCCGGCGATGAATATTTTTCTTTGTCCCATAGTTCTATAATTGTGCCCACGCCCAAAAACACTATTTCTTTGTCAAATCCTGCTAAGTCGCATAAGTTCTTGTTTATCAATATTCTACTTAGTCCGTCAAGCGAAACTTCCGAAGTTCCTTTGCTGAATTGCGTAAGAAAAGCATTGTGCTGTTTGTTGAAAATGGGATTCAATTTTTTTGTCAATCGCTCCATCATAATTTGCCACGAATCCATAGGGTGTAGTTCCAAGCACTGTTTAAAAGTGCTTTTTTTCAACACAAAACGCAGTTCCTCTTCGGGCTTCCCAAACTGTCGTTTGAGTTGCACCGGCAACGAAACCCTGCCTTTCGCATCAATTTTACTACTATGTTCGCCTATAAATGTAAGCATTGCAATTTTTCTAAAATTTTCACAAACATACAACATAAATTTCCACTTTATTCCACTTTTTACCACTTTTTTCGTTTTTGTTAATAAGTTTTGACGATTGCGAATGGTAGTGTGAATTTTTCGTGTTTGTAAAAATCCCTGTAAGCCCTGTGGCGTGTGAGCGAAGAAAAAGTGTGAAAAATATCTGCGCTTGGTATTCGTAGTGATGATATTCGCACAAAATGCGCTCTTCGCAATATAATTCTTCGCAATTTTGCGTTCTTCGCAGTGGAAACAATGTTTGTTCGGTATTTTTTTGTATAAAAACTGTATTTTTGCGAAAAACAAATACGATGATAGCCGAACAATTTCAACGGAGCGAAATGGTGCTTGGCAGTGCCGCTATGGAACGCATGAGAACTATGCGCGTGATTATATTCGGTATAGGCGGCGTAGGAAGTTGGTGTGCCGAAAGTTTGGTGCGCAGCGGATTTTATAATCTCACGCTGGTGGACTACGATGAGGTGTGCGCCAGCAATATTAACCGCCAAGCACCGGCATTGCACAGCACGCTGGGAATGAAAAAAACTACTGCTCTCGCCGCTCGCCTGCGCGATATTAACCCCGATGCGGAAATTATGGAACGCTGCGAAACCTTTACTCCCGAAAATTCCGATAGTTTTGAATTGAATACCTATGATGTGATAATAGATGCCATAGACAGTGTGCACAATAAAATTCACTTGATTCGCGAAGCCTGCAAAACCGATGCGTTTTTTATGTCGAGTATGGGTGCTGCGCGAAAAATGGAAGCGAGCATGGTGGCTGTTGCGCCATTTTGGAAGGTGAAAAACTGTTTATTTGCCCGCCGTTTGCGAAAACTGATGCGCAAAACCGGCGTGCCGCAGCGCGATTTTTTGTGCGTTTACAGCATGGAACAAAACGATGAAGCCCACGAACTTCAAATCGTAGATAATGCACAAAAACGAGTAAACGGTTCGCTTATGCACATTACCGCCATATTCGGGCTGTACATTGCGGGGGAGGTTTTGAAACAGTTGAGAGTGAAGAATTGACAGGTGTCATTTTTAGTTATCAATCAATCTCATAAATTCCTCCTCGCTCACAATAGGAACGCCCAACTGTTGTGCTTTTTCCAATTTGCCCGGACCAATGCCTTCGCCGGCGAGTAAAAAGGTGGTGTTTTTTGAAACTCCCGATGCGTTTTTGCCGCCGTGCGTTTCTATTATGTTCTTTAATTCATCGCGGCTATGATGGGCAAATACTCCCGAAATTACTATTGTTTTTCCTTCCAAAGCGGTAGAAACTATTGCGTTATTTGTTTGTTCGTGTTCCGAAACTTCTAATTGCACGCCGTAACTTCGCAACCGTTCTATACGTTCTTGATTTTTACTGTTTTTGGTGAATTGTTTTATGCTTTCGGCAATTTTTGAACCTACTTCGGGAATTGCCTCTAAATCCATGATAGATGCGGCAGAAATTTGTTCTATGGAAGGATAGCGTTTGGCAACGGTTTTCGCCGTAGTTTCGCCCACGTGCCGTACTCCTATGGCAAAGAGTACTTTGTAAAACGGCACTTTTTTGGAATCTTCTATGCTCTGCAATAAATTCTGTGCCGATTTTTCGCCAAAGCGGTCTAAGGAAATCAGTTTTTCAAATGTAAGTGTATATAAATCAGCGTAATTGTGTATCAATCCTGCATTGAATAGTTGCTCTATGGTAGCCTCCGCAAGTCCTATATTCATTGCTTTGCGCCCTACGAAATGTTCTATTCGTCCTTTGATTTGCGGTGCGCAATTATCGCTATTGGGGCAGTACCACACCGCCTCGCCTGCTTCGCGCACAAGTTCCGCGCCACATTCGGGGCAGTGGGTTATAAACTCTACTTTTTCGGCAAAAAGCGAGCGACTTTGAGTATCTACCCGCGTGATTTTGGGAATAATTTCGCCGCCTTTTTCTATAAACACGTAGTCGCCTGCGTGCAAATCGAGTTGCGCAAGTTGGTCGCCATTGTAGAGTGAAGCGCGTTTTACTACCGTGCCGGCTAACTGTACGGGTTGTAAATTTGCTACCGGCGTAACTGCGCCCGTTCTACCTACTTGAAAATCAACGCTTATGAGTTGTGTGCGTGCTTCTTCGGCTTTGAATTTATAGGCAATAGCCCAGCGGGGAATTTTGGCGGTAAAGCCGAGTTCCTGCTGCTGCGTTATGGAATCTACTTTTATTACTATGCCGTCAATATCGAAGGGGAGTGTGTGGCGTTTTTCGTTCCAGAGTGTTATGTAGTTATAAATTTCGCTGAGCGAAGTGCATTTTTGCGCCACCGGCGGTACATTGAACCCCCACGAACGCGCAATTTCGAGATTTTCAAAATGCGAATCACTCGGCTGATGTGCCGGAAGGTAGTACATAAAGGCTTCGAGCGGACGCTTTGCCACTAGTGCCGAATTTTGCAATTTGAGCGAACCGGCAGCAGCATTGCGTGGATTGGCAAAGGCTTGTTCTCCCGCTTCCACGCGCTGTTCGTTGAATTGCGCGAATTTTGCACGCGGCATACACACTTCGCCGCGAATTTCCAATTCCGGCGGAAAATTGCCGTGCAACTGCGTGGGAATACTGCGAATGGTGCGGGCATTGGCGGTAATGTTGTCGCCCTGCACGCCATCGCCGCGTGTGAGTGCGCGTGTGAGTGCACCGTTGGTATAGCGCAGCGAAATCGCCACACCATCGTATTTCAATTCACAGGTGTAGGTAATATGCTCCACATCGAGAATTTTTCGGGCTCTGGCATCAAATTCCTCTACTTCGCCGGTGGAGTAACTATTGGCAAGCGAAAGCATGGGGTAGGAGTGCGCTTCGTGCACAAATTGTTCGTCCATATCGTTGCCCACGCGCTGTGTGGGAGAATTTGGGTCGGCATATTCGGGGTGCGCTTGTTCCAACTGTTGCAATTGGGCAAGAAGTTTGTCGAAGTCAAAATCGGAAATGGTGGGCGCGTGCAGCACATAATAGTTGTAATTATGCTCGTGAAGTTGTTTTCGTAAATCGAGAATTTTTTGTAACATGGTATTATGTTGAGGGAGTTTGTTAAAATTTATCGCCAAATATAGTGAATTTTCCTTGATTTTGGTACATTTGTACTACCCACAAATTACCACTATCGTGAAAAATACTATGCGCACTTGTGTGATTACTATTGCTGTGCTTGGGAATATTTGCCATGCGCAGAATTTTTCCGATGTGTTTTTGAATTTGCAGGTAACGAGTGGTGTGGAATTTACCGAAGACGAAATTGCGCATTTGCAGGAATTGTATGCCAATCCGCTCAATTTGAATGAAATACGTGAAGAGGATTGCGCGGAATTTGTGTTTTTGAATGAATTTGAACAACGCAGTTTGTGGGATTTTCTTGCGCACAATCGCCCCCTGCAATCCATTTACGAAGTGCAATTTGCGCTCGCTTTTTCTGTAGAAAAAGCAAAACTGTTAGCACAGTTTTGCTATGTGAGTACCTATAAACCGCCTTTGCAACTGCATGAATTGCTGCAAAAAGGGCATCACACGCTGGCTTTTTCCTACTTTCTGCCGCAGGTGAATTTTAGTGAATATCGCGATTTTTGGCACTACGAAGGAAATCCCACAAGAGAAATTGTGCGCTATCGTTTTAATTCTTTCAATCGCTTGGCGGCAGGCGTAACGCTCAAAAACGATGCCGGTGAACGTTTTTACACGCGCGAACGCACGCTCTTCGATTATAAATCGGCGTATGCGCAGTACAAAACCGAGCGGGTGGAATATTTTGTGGGCGATTACGAAGTGCAGGCAGGGCAAGGTTTGGTGGTAAGTCAAGGTGGTTTTTTCGGAAAATCCATAGACCGCAGCACGCAGAGTAATTTGTTGCAGGCAAAAGTGCATAGTTCCGCAAATGAATTTGATTTTTTTCGCGGTGCGTTGCTTCGATTTTCTCTGCCGAAATGTGAAATCACACCCTTTGTGTCGCTGCGCAGCATAGATGGAAAAGCGAAGGCAGATACGGCGTTTTCGTTTCAGTTGTACGAAACGGGCTATCACCGCACGGCGACCGAAATTGCAAATCGCGGCGCAATAACACTGCAAAGTTACGGACTTCATGCAAGTTCGGCGGTTGGTGCGTTTTCCTGCGCTCTTATGTCGCTTTTGCATCATTTTTCGCTTGGCAGCGTGCAGAGCACTATGCTCAATAGTAGTGTTTCGCTGCGTTACGCAAAACCGAAAATTATAGCCTTTGGCGAAATAGCCTTCGATAAACAGTGGCACTACGCCGCCTGTGCCGGATTGCAGGCAAAATTGCATCAGGATTTTGTGTATTCCTGTGTGCTGCGGTCGTTTGGCAGTGAATATGAGAGTTTTATGACACATTCGCTTTCGGAACAAAGCGCGGTGCAAAATGAAACGGGTGTGTATCAATCGTTTGATGCGCAACTCACTCGCGCACTGCTTTTTACGGTGGCTCACGATGTGTTTTATATGCCGGCGGAGCGGTATTTTGTAAAAAATGCCACACGCGGCAGCGATTCGTGGGCGCGGCTGCAATACAGCACGTGGAGCGGAGTGCGGGCATATATGAGTTTTCGCAACGAGCGCAAAACCGACTACACCAGCGGCGAACAAACGCGCGGAACAATAGAAAAAGTGCGTAATTATGTAACGCTCTACGCAAAATTGCCTTTTGGCGAACAAGTATATATAGCGTCTTCGTGGCATCAGGCGTTTATTCGCAAGCAGGAGCGCGTGCGTGGTTTTGTGTGCTATCAGGATTTTGTGTATAAACCGCTTGGCAATTTGAAATTGTATGCCCGCTATGCGCAATTCAATGCCGACTACGAGGCGCGGCTCAGTGCGTGGGAAGAAAATGTGCAGTACGCCTATTCCTCGCAGTCGTATTTTTACGAAGGTTCGCAAGTAGCCGCTGTGGTGGAGTGGAATGTGAAAAAACGCTTGTATGTAGAAGCGAAAATTTCAAAATTTTTCTATCGCCACCCCGAAACGCTGCCCAAGCAGTATGCTTTGTATCCCCACAGCAATCCGCAGAATTACACGCTTTTTGCGGCGTATAAGTTTTAGAGGACACAAAATTTTTTCTACCCCCCACACAATTTTTAGCAATGTTTTTCGTCATATAAAAATGTGTTGCAAAACATATTTTGCGAACATGCATTTCGTTACGAAAAAAATCCGTATGTTTGCACATTGAATTGATATAATACATTTTACAAAAAATATACTGAGTGCCAACAAGCACTTTATGATACATACAATATAGCGTTTCGCTTTAAAATTTCCCTCACCCAGAAAATACGACCAGTATTATAACAAAAGAGGGGAAAGTTGAAGATGGAGCGTCTGCGATTGCCGCAGGCGTTTCTCTTTACTTTCTTTTTAAGCCTCTGGTCGGGCTTCTGGGTGTAAGTAAAGAGAAATTAGCCTGCGCTTTTTTTGTGTGGTATGCTAAAGAAAAATTACCAACAACAAGGATGTTAAAATGAAAAAACCACAAAATAAAAAAGAATAATATGGCACGCAAAATATCACAAAAATTCCTCGATGAATTAAAAACAGGAGCATTAAAACCGCTATTACAATATGTTCAAAATGACCATACTCTTGATTTGGAATTACGAGGTTCAAAAATCACAATCTATTATCGAGGGGGAAATATATTAGAAGTAAAAGACAATGGAGCATTTATTTCATTAAATAAAAAATATTTGTCAAAAACAAAGGCAAAAACAAAGCCTTCTTTACAGAATTTCACAAATTATTTTCCACAAGCGAAACACGCAATTGACAATTATGTATCAGTAAAACGCAATCATTTATGGGAAAAGGAGATACAACAACGAATAGTTCAAGAAAATAACTATTCCCCTAATGCGTCAGATACCGATTTTTTTATAATTGATATAGAATATCAAGATACAGGCAGAGCCGATATTGTTGCTTTAAAGTGGGACTCTACAACTCCTGCTCGTAAGTTGCAGAATAATTATTTACCAACAATAACCATATTTGAAGTAAAGCAAGGTTGTAAGGCAATTTCGGGGAAAAGTGGAATGGAATCTCATTTATGCAATTTTAAGAAATTCTGTGCTAATACGGAAAACGTGAATCATTTTAAGCAAGATATGATTGATGTTTTTGAACAAAAGAGGGAATTAGATTTGATAAAAATCAATGGTAATAAAAACAAAATAACAAAAGTTGCAGCCAACATTGATTTTGTTTTTTTACTAACAAATTATAAATCAGCAAGTAAAAAACTTCAACAAGAATTGGGAAATATAGGGAATTGCAACTTTGCGTATGCAAATCCAATGGGTTATGGTTTGTGTGCTCGGAACATTATTGACAAGCAAGAATATGTAAAACGATTTTTATAAAAAAAAACAAAATGAACAAAAACTACAAAACAGGGTTGCTATGCGCAGGGCTGATGCTTGCAGCGGCTGCAAGCCACGCACAAAAAGCACTGATTGTGCATAAAAAAGACGGCTCCACCGAAAGTATTAACCTTGCCAAAATGCAATATGCTTCTTTCAATTATAATTATTTACTATTGCGAAATACCGGCAGTACATCGTTCATATCTATTCCTTTGGACAATGTGCGTAAAATTACCTTTGGCGCAGCCCGAAAGGAAGAGATTGGCGTAGGGATTTCTGCTG
The DNA here is from genome assembly GCA_031286165.1 of Bacteroidales bacterium. Classification (GTDB taxonomy): domain Bacteria; phylum Bacteroidota; class Bacteroidia; order Bacteroidales; family UBA1715; genus WQTX01. The sequence continues at coordinate 18,076 of JAITUU010000003.1, read as the reverse complement.
TTGAACACTCCGCCATTAGAATCTTTCCAAACCCAACAAGCGGAATAATTACAATAGAGGAAGGGAGAGATGTTTCTTCTGTGGAATTATACGACAACGTGGGGCGTTGCGTAGGAACGTATGCTGCTAACAGTATAGACATGTCCTCGTTGCCAAACGGCATATACTATGTACATATAGGAAACATAGTTAAAAAAATCATCAAACAATAATTGTCAGAACCATAATTGTAATAAGATTTAAAAGATTATCAAGAGTGCAATCTCGGTAATTGAAGAAATCTTGTAAAAATCTTGGTTCAAGATAAATAACAAACGATAAAAATTTTAGAATAATGAAAAAGAAATTAGTATCAATTTTACTGACTATTGCAGTTTTTTTATGTGCAATACAAACATTGCACGCGCAAGAGAAAAACATATATATTATGAAACAAGGTGTGCCGGCATATACCAATAGCCTTAATGAAATTGATGGAGTATATACTGATATCCAAGAAACTACTCTATACATACAGAAAAATAACGAAATGATATATCAAATTTCGATTGCAGAAGTTGATAGTGTAGTGTTTGATATTCCTGTAAGCAATATAACTTTCAATAAACCGGCACTTTCTTTGGAAATTGGCGATAGTGAAACATTAATCGCAACCATAGACCCTTCATTTGCTTCCAATAAAATCATAACATGGAGTAGTAGCAATACCGATGTCGCAACGGTAAGTAATAATGGCAACATAACAGGTATTTCCGTAGGCTATGCTACCATTACTGCTACAGTTGGAGGTGTATCGCAAACTTGCGTTGTTACCGTAGGAGTTCCGGTAACGGAAATACTGATTTCTCCAACAACGCTTACCCTTGAAGTAGGAAAAACCTACCGTCTTACGGCTACGGTGTTACCCGATAATGCAACAAATAAAACCGTACAATGGGCAAGTCCAAATTATCTTAATGCAAGGGTAAATAGTAGTGGTGTTATAACAGCAATGAGTCCCGGTTCTGTGCCTATTGTTGCAATAGTAGGAGATGTGAGAGCGTATTGTTCGCTTACAGTAGTTTTTGTGCCCGTTACTGACGTTACACTTTCTGCTTCAACGCTCTCCCTCGAAGTTGGCAGTACTTCTATTCTTTCCGCAGCGGTAGTGCCAAGTAACGCTACCGATAAAGCCCTAACATGGAGTAGCAACAATACAGGTGTGGCAACAGTGAGCAGCACAGGTAAAGTAACTGCCATAGCCGCAGGTGGTGCTACAATTACCGTAAAAGCAGGGAATATATCGAAAACGTGTTGGGTTACTGTGTCAAATATTCCTGTGTCGGAAGTAATGCTTTCTGCCACAACGCATTCTCTTGAAGTTGGTAAAACAGCAACTCTTACCGCAGCAGTATTACCGAATAATGCAACAAACAAAACCGTAACATGGAGCAGTAGTAATACGAAAATAGCAACCGTGAGTAGTAGCGGCGAAGTAACTGCAATAGCAGGCGGTACTGCCACAATTACTGCCAAAGCAGGCAATAAAACCGCAACTTGTACCGTATCCGTAATTGTTCCTATTACCGGATTAACTTTACTTCCTGCGGTTTCTGTTGGTTTGAATACATCAAGTTCGCTTACAGCAACAGTAGTACCGAGCAATACCACAACCGATAAAACTATAACATGGACCAACAGCAATCCAAATATAGCAACTATAACTATAAACAGTAATGGCAATATTTATATAAAAGGTATTAGCGTAGGTTATACCACAATTACTGCTACCGTAGGTGAAATATCAAAAAACTGCCTTGTTACTGTTGGAGCACCGGTAACTTCATTAACGCTTTCTTCTTCCGCAATTACTATTGAACCCGGTAGTTTTACTTCAATAGTTGCAACAGTATTGCCAAGTGTTCCAACCAATAAAACAATAACATGGAGTAGCAGTAATCCTATGGTGGCAAGTGTGAGCAGTAGCAGCGTGATTACAGCAGAAGGAGATTATGATAATAGAAAAGGAATTAGTAGCGGTGTGGTTACAGTAATAGCGGTAGGAACAACTACCATTACCGTACAAGCAGGCGATTTTGTACAAACGTGCATTGTTACCGTAGAAAAACTTCCGGAATGGGTGTTGATTAATGGAGTAAAATGGGCGAATCACAATGTGGCATCTTTTGGATATTTTACCTCCATAGCAGAGGCTTGTGGTAAACTATATAGGTGGGGTGGTGGACAATTAGACCTATCTGCTACAATTTATTGCACAGACCGCCCTAAATCGGAAGCATGGCAAAAGGTGACAGACCCAAGCCCGTCAGGTTATAGAGTGCCAAACTCAGACGAAATGAAATCTCTACTTGATGTGAACAATGTTGCCAAAGAATGGATTACGGTAGGTGGTGTAAAAGGACTGAGATTTACCGATAAAACAAGCGGAAATTCGATGTTTTTACCAAGTGTGAACATAACATATTCTCCAAAAGGAACGTGTGATTTTGGCGGAAATGCTTATTGGACTAGTTCAAGAGGTGGAGGATATAATGGGAATGGTGTATTTTACATGGATTTTGGGGATACCTATACAAATATGTTCTATTCAGAAGAAACCGGTGCTCTCTCTATCCGTAGTGTTGTTGATGAAATTATACCAGTAACAAATGTAACACTTTCCACAACTGCTATTACTCTTGAAACAGGTACTTCTGCTACTCTCACTGCCGCTGTACTACCAAGCATTGCTACCAATAAAACACTAACATGGAGTAGTAGCAATACAGATGTGGCAACGGTGAGTAGCAGTGGAGTAGTAACTGCAAAAACCACCGGAACGACTACAATTACTGCCACAGCAGAAGGAATATCGCACACGTGTATTGTAACCGTACCATCTGAGTGGGTGCTTATTAATGGCGTAAAATGGGCAACACGTAATGTGGATAAACCTAATACATTTACAGCAAGTTCTGAACACGCAGGTATGTTTTATTTATGGGGCAGTAACCTTGGTATTAGTTGTACAAATCCTATAAAATATTCCGATAGTAATGTGTTGTCCATTATTTGGGGCGGTTTTACTACTTCAAAATCAATATGGGACAAAACAAATGACCCAAGTCCTACGGGATTTCGCGTGCCTACACGGAATGAAATGCAATTATTGTTAGATGAAACAAAAGTAACGAGTGTATGGACTACGCAAAATGGCATAGCCGGACGAAAATTCACCGATAGAACAACCGGAAATTCGATGTTTTTACCATCTGTTGGTTTTCGTTCTTTTGTTGATGGTTCACTTAATAGTAGCGGTGTGTTCGGTTACTATTGGAGTGGTACTGCGGAGGATAATCTTGGCTGTGGTTTAGGTTTTGGCAATAATAGTATAGAGTTTGGTAGTGGTAATTGTGGCTTTGGAGGCTCTGTGCGCTCGGTGTTTGAAGAATAAAAAAGAAAATTACATATAAATAATTAAAACAGTAAAATTATGAAACAGATTTTTTATGTTCCTTCAAAAGGAACGCAATCGTGGCAAGAATTGCTTGCTGACCCTGAGAAACATTGGAAAACAGGTTATTCTGCACGAACAATGGCGTATTGTTGGGAAGATAATGAAGGTTTTCCCGAAGAGTTTGAATGTGCTTTTGAGAAATCAAAAATAGACCAACCTGAAATTATTCTCGCTCTACCGGAATTTAAAGTGGATTTAGATACGGCAAAAAGACCAAGTCAAAATGATTTGTTTGTTTTGGCAAAAGATAATAGTGGGTTAGTTGTTATTATGGTAGAAGGAAAAGTTGAAGAAGCATTTGACAAGACGATAAAAGAATGGCAGGAACAAGAAAGTGCAGGTAAGAAAAAGAGATTTGAGTATTTACTTAAACAACTTCAATTAGAGGCGAGAAAAGATAAAGATTATGATTCGTATTATTATCAGTTGTTTCATAGAACAGTATCGGCAGTAAAAACGGCAAAACAATTCGGAACAAAAAAAGCAATGATGATAGTCCATTCATTTAGCCAAAAATATAAACATTTTGATGCATATGAAAATTTTACAAAACTATTTATCAATGAAGGCAATATAGAATACGACAAAATTTATTATTGCAAACAAATTGACGGAATAGACCTATATTTAGGTTGGATTGTTGGCGATAAAAATTATCTTAATTGTTAAAAACTAATTTTCCTATGTAGAAAGTTAATATGAGCAACACCCATGCAAGTACTGTTTTTTTTGTGTGCAAGAAAGAAAATCGTCTGAACCAAGATTTTTAGGATTATACAATTTCGCTAATCTATAAAATCTTGTAAAAATTGTGGTTCAAAGACAATTACAGGTATAATTCCCCAAACGAAACCTACATTTTTTTTGCGAGGCACATTCATATATTCTTAAAAAACAAAGAGGCTGTTTCAAAAGGACAGCCTCTTTTTTTTGTAAAAGAAAGAGGATTTTTGGGTTTTCAGTTGTATTCTTTTACAAAATACCGTATAGTTGTAACTATGAAAAAGAAAAGAGCAAAAGGGTGGGGTATATTTGCCAATTGGTTGATAGGTGTCTCAAAATATTATGATGACAAGGGTTATTCTATCAGTATTTTTTAGAGATATGGATAGTAAAATACTGTTTCACACAATAAGTATAGTATTTTTAGTGCTGATTTTAGTAGTAGGTATTAAACTTAAAAATAAGTATTTTATTGTTGATTGCAGTGGGTGCGTATTGTATTTATACGATTCAGCATAAAAAATCATAATTTAAAAACAACTGCTGAAAACAAAGAAGATTTTGGCTTTCCTGATGTTAGGGAAACCTCGCAAGGTGAGGAAAGAACGCCCCTCACTAATCCAGCACATCGCCCATGTCGGGGCAGCGGGCAAATACCGTGCGTACATAGCCGCACTGCGGGCAAATGGTACAGTGATTTTCGCGAGCATATTCTACCGCACGTTCCACTAATTTTTTGGCAACGCCTTTTCCTTTGTAGGCATCTATTACCCCTGTGTAGTCAATAACAAAGCGATTGTTGCCCTGCCAAAGGTAGGTCATTTCGCCAATTACCGTTCCGTTTTCGGTGGCAAGAAACGCTCCGTTTCTCTGTCCGTTTTTTTGAAGTATTTCCATGATATTTGGTGTTTGCGTGAGGTAAAAATACAAATTAGTACGTAATTTCAATGCTCAATGTTTAATTTTTAACAAAAAAAATAGTATTTTTGTGAGAGATTTAAACACGTAATCACTATGAAAAAAATTGCAATTTCTCTTTTTTGTGCGCTTGCTTTGGCGGCGTGTACTACCAAAACAATTCAAGAACAACCGCGCACGGTGTGGGTTTCGGGCACGGGAATAGTGCGTGCGCAACCCGATATGGTGCTGTTGCGCGTGTCGTTTTCGCACACGGCACCCACCACAAAGGCGGCAAAACAAGTACTCAACCAAACCATGCAGCACATTGTGGATTTACTCAAACGCGAAGGAATTGACGATAAATTCATACAAACCACCGCGCTCAATTATTTTACCGCCACCGAATGGCACAATGGTCGCTCGGTGCGTGTGGGGCAAACTGCCCAACAATCGCTCGCCATACAAGTTACCGATATTATCAATAAACCCGAACGCCTTTCGGCGGTGATAGATGGGCTTACCGCCATAGAACGAGTGGAAGTGAATAATATTAGTTTCGATATAGAAAACAAAACGGAACTTTTCAAAAAAAGCAGAGAACTTGCATTTCAAAAAGCACAAGAAAAAGCCGCGCAACTTGCCGAACTTTCGGGGCAAACATTGGGAAAAGCCCTCTCAATTACCGAAGTTCCCGCACGAGATGATGTTGCACAAACGCGCTCAATGGCTAATATGAAAGAGGTTGCCGAATCGGCATCGTTCGACCAAGGGGCGGCGGTACTCCCAAGCGGCGAACAGGGCGTGAGTTTAGAAATCAATGTGAGTTTTGAATTACTGCCATAGGCAGTTTTTAAATTCGCAAAAACTTAATTTTTTGTGAATTTGTGCGCGTTGGTTTCGCAAAAATTTGTATTTTTGTATTTCGTATCGTTTTGTGCGATAGTGAACAATACTGTGTAACAATAAAAACGACAGATTATGGCAAAATCAAATGATTCAAGTTCATTTCTTACCAATATGATAACATCGGGCACCAACATTGTGGGCGATGTGCTGTGCAATAGCGATATTCGCATAGAAGGTAGTTTGCAAGGGAATTTAACCGTAAAAGGTAAATTGGTGCTTGGTGCCACCGGCGAAATTCGCGGTGAAATTACCTGCCAAAATTGCGATATAGAAGGAAAAGTGGAGGGACGAATTAGTACCCAAGAATTGCTCTCGCTGCGAGCAACGGCAAAAGTTACCGGCGATATAGAAAGCGGAAAACTCGCCATAGAACCGGGTGCGGTATTTGCCGGAAATTGCAGCATGAAACAGCCTGCCGCTGAGGTAAAAAAATAGAGTAGTGAGTACAGAGTAGTTAGTAGTGAGTAGTGAGTACAGAGTTCTTGATACTAAATACTTGCTACCGAATACTATTTCCCATGAATAAATTCAAAAACGCCATAAAATACAGCAACATTGCTTTTCAAATGTTGGCAATTATTTTGGTGGGCGTGTGGGGTGGTGTGAAATTAGACGCATGGCTTGGTTTTACTTCGCTTTTTACGGTAATTTGTTCCTTACTCGGCGTTTTTTCCGCACTCTATGTGGTTCTCAAAGAATTTATTCGATTTAAGTAATGCGCACTATTTTCCAAAGAATATTCATTCATGCAGGAATTTTTCTGCTTTTGCTGAGCGCGTTGTATGCCCTGCGCATATACGGCGGCGTGAATTTTGATGTTTCAAAAATTGTGGTATTTCTTGCGCTGGCAAGTGTAATCAACGTGAGTGCCGAAATATTTCTGCTCTTTTTGCTGCGCAGCGGCGACCCAAAATCGAAACTCATGAAAGTGTTCTTTTGCCATAGTGCAAAATTTTTGTGTTACTTAGCTATGGCACTGCTCGGAAGTCGATTCATAGAAAATCGTGGTTTTTTCGTGGTTTTTTTACTGTTTTTGTACCTTTTTTACGCTTTTGTGGAGTTTCTTTTTGTGCGAAATAGCACAGAAGCAAAGTGATACACTGCTGAAAATCAATGTTGCTGATAAATATTTGCAGGTTTTTGTGCGAAAAAAACGCAAAAAAATGTTTTGGAATAAAAAAAAACGTACTTTTGTAAGAACGATGTAATTTATATAAAAATAGACATATTCTTGCTTATGAATAACTATATACTTTTCAAGAGATTTTTGATAGCCGCCGCGTGCGTGCTTTTTTCTGCAGCTTTGTATGCAAGCCAAAGTGCACAGCACGAGAGTGAAATGGGAAAAGCGCAGGCTATGGAGCAGGCGGTGGACGTGGATATTACCGAAGTGATATTTGAGCACATTAGCGATTCGCACGATTGGCATATTTTGGATTGGAAAGGGCAGCCTGTTTCTATGCCGCTGCCGGTGATTTTGGTGAATACCAAACCGAGTTTTTCTATTCATTGTTTTATGTCGAGCGAATTTCAGCACGGGCACGCCGATGTTACGCGCGGTAAATTTACCTATCATTTAGATGAAAATCCGAAAACCGGAAAGCAAACCATTATTTATGCCTCTCATGCCGAAGGCGGCGAAGTTGCGCCCATAGATTTGTCGATTACAAAAAATGTGTTTACGCTCTTGTGGGTGAGCATACTTATATTCATAGTATTTCGCTCGTGCGCAAAAGCCTACACGCGCAATCCGGGTAAAGCACCTCGCGGTTTGCAAGGATTTATGGAACCCATAATACTTTTTGTGCGCGATGATATAGCATTGCCAAATATTGGCGAAAAACAGTATCAACGATTTTTACCCTATTTGCTCACCGTATTCTTTTTTATATGGTTTTTGAATACCATTGGTTTGGTGCCGTTTTTCCCCGGAAGTGCCAATGTTACCGGAAATATAGCCGTAACGCTGGTGCTTGCAGTGGGTACTTTTGTAGTGGTCAATATCAATGGCAATAAAGATTATTGGCGACATATATTCGCCATGCCCGGTTTGCCGCTGTGGTTGCTGCCTATTATGATAATAGTGGAATTGATAGGAATAGTATCGAAACCCTTTGCGCTCATGATTCGTTTGTTTGCCAACATTACCGCCGGACACATTATAGTGCTCAGTTTGATAGGACTTATATTTATAGCACAATCGGTATTTGCATCGCCGGTGTCGGTAGTGTTTGTAGTGTTTATGGACGTGTTGGAACTTTTCGTAGCAGTATTGCAGGCATACATTTTTACTATGCTTACCGCACTTTTCATAGGCTTAGCCGTAAAAGAACACGAGCACGAGGCGGCGCAGGCGTAATAATGCGTAATCATTTAACCTTATATATTTATGAAAAATTTTTACTTGGTATTAAGTTTATTGTTTGTGGCAAGTGTAGGATTTGCGCAAGTGAAAGTTGCTTCGCAAGGTCAAATAACCTTAGGGAGAACCTATGGTCCAAATCCTCAAATAAAAAGTATTGGTTCGATAGTGTTTACCATGTGGGATGCCGGTTGGGAGAATTTTAATATAGATTGGAACTCTGCAATATGTTGTGGTGCACCTACTATTTATCCATCGAACAATTGGTATTTGCAATTAGGAACGCCAACAAAAAAACTTGGAGATATTTACGGAACCCATGTGCTTAGTACTCAATATACAACTCTTCCTTGTGATGAAAATGCAAAAGAAAATATTGCTCGCGTAGATAATGTTGTTGAAAAAATTAAACGTGTTTCGGGTTATCGTTACAATGTAAAAAAAGACTTTTTTGCAGGAGTTCCCGAAGATGTTTTGCCAGATTTAACAAAACCAACGTTTGGTTTTATTGCACAAGAATTAGAAAAAGAATTTCCGGAAATGGTTGTGAAGCCAAAATCGAAGGGAGATAGTTATGGTGTGAATTATATGGAAATGATACCGGTGTTGTTGGAAGCAATAAAAGAGCAACAGCAAATGATAGAATCGTTGCAAAAAGAAGTAAAATCCCTGCAAAGTTCTCAAACTGTGATAAAATCAAGTGAAATAAGTGCAATACAAGAAATGTATCTTTCCGATATGCAGACTTCGGAATCACTAAAACTCTATCAAAATGCACCAAATCCGTTTAATGAACGTACTACAATAAAATGTTATGTGCCGGAGCAGTTTCAAAAAGTGCAGTTGTGTGTATATACTATGCAAGGTGTGCAAGTGCAATGTATAACCATTGCAGAGCGCGGAAATGTTTCTATTGAAATACAAGCAGCTGCGCTTTCGGCAGGAATTTATAGTTATGTGTTGCTCGCCGATGGTATTGCAAGTGAAACAAAGCAAATGATATTGACGAAATAGGAGGTATGTATGAGAAAAATATTTTTTATACTCCTTGCATTTTGTTGTATCTCGCTAATTTGCTGTAACTCACCGACAATTACACCACAACAACATAGTGTGCAATTTAGAGGTGAAGATGTTACTGTGGATTCCCAGTCTATCACACACGGCAATCACGCCACAGAACCTAAAAAAACCGAAAGAGAGGGTTATAATTTCGGCGGTTGGTTTACCGACAATGCTACATTTGCCAACGAATGGGATTTTAAAGCCAATATTATAACGCAAGACACAACGCTTTATGCAAAATGGGAAGAAAACTCCTTGCAAGAAATTAATTTGCAAGGAACTAAATGGAAGTTGATAGGCATTGTTGATGTACAAACAAACGACTTGACAGAACTTGAACCGAAAGATTGCTCAGAGTGTTATACACTTACGTTTGATATAGGCAGTACCTTTAATGGACGAACAGTCAATAATGTGATAATGAATGGTAGATATGAATTTGATAGTAACACATATAGTTACCGCATTATTGATTATGTCATATCTGAAGTAATGGAAATGGGAAACGGAAATGTATATAGTCAAATTTTATGGTCAAATAGATATTTTATGGTTAATGATACATATCTATATCTGTATTATAATGATAAGAAAAATTATTTGCTTTTTAAATTATTAGAATTATGACAAGAAAAATTTTCGCGGCAATAATATTACTTTTGTCGTATTGTACTATATATGGTCAAATAAGTACAAACGAAGAACCCATTAGTTTCAGAACTAATATTCCTACTTTAAGAGGAGACAAAAATACTCTAAAAGCATTCTCTTCACTTGATATGAAGAAGATTGAACAAGAAGACAAGGAAGATGACGAGAATGGAATACCACCTCGTTTTGGTTATCGACACGAAGTAAATTACAATTTGGATAATTCGGGCGAATGGGTAGATTTACCAAATAGAGATAAAATTTGGAGATTGGAAATATCGTGTTTAGGTGCGTTGTCTATGCAGGTGGCGAAGTTAATATAATAAAGGACTTTGATGTGCAATTAGCTTCGGAATTTGAAATAAAATAAAATAAAAAAAACGATACGGAATATCAGAAATATTTACGATATTTGCGATAATACAGAAAATGGGAAGTTCAAGAAGATACAAATAAATTGTTTAACATTTAATAAATTTCAGTATGGAAGAAGCAAACGCAGTAATGTCATTAGTACCGCTTGCCGGTATTGGCGCAGGTTTAGCAGTAATTGGTGCCGGCATCGGTATCGGTAAAATTGGTGGCTCGGCTATGGAAGCAATTGCTCGTCAGCCCGAAGCGTACAACAAAATTCAAACCGCGATGCTTATTGCAGCCGCGCTCGTTGAAGGGGTTGCACTTTTCGCCGTTGTGGTAGCATTGATTAGCAAGTAATCAAAAAGCGAAGTAATTCATGCGAGCGGTTGGCTTGCTTGAATTACTTTTTACAAAGAAAAAACAGACGATTTGATTTCTAATTATAATAGAATATTAAATTAACAAGTAATAATTTACAATTAACAATTATACGTATGGATTTGGTAACGCCCGGTTTTGGACTCTTATTTTGGACTACGGTTTCGTTCTTAATTTTAGTTCTTTTACTCGCAAAATTTGCGTGGAAACCAATAATGAACGGCATTAATGCTCGTAATAAATCAATAGAAGACGCACTGCTTTTGGCGGAAAAAACCAAGGCGGAAATGCTTTCGTTGCAGGCAGATAACGAGCGCATAGTGAAAGAAGCACGTGCCGAACGCGATTCTCTGCTCAAAGAGGCTCGCGAAATGAAAGACCAATTGATAGCGCAGGCAAAACAACAAGCGCAAGCGCAAGCCGATGCCTTGATAGCACAGGCAAAAGATGCTATTGTGAAAGAAAAACAACAGGCGTTGCAGGAATTGAAAACGCAAGTTGCCGAAATTTCGATAGAAATAGCCGAAAAAGTGCTGAGCAAAGAACTCGAAAACAAAAAAGTTTCCGAAGAAATTGTTACAAATTCTTTGAATACCATGGTTTTGAACTAATTATACGCCACTACTATGAATCAAAGTAAAATTTCAGTGCGCTATGCAAAAGCATTTTTTGAATTGGCAGTAGAAAAAAATATGCTCTCCACCGCCATTGCCGATATGCAACTTTTGGATACTGCCAATAGCACAATTCCCGAATTTCGCGAATTTTTGCAAAATCCGCTTGTGGTGCCAAGTGCCAAAAAGAAAATTGCAGCATCACTTTTTTCTGAAAAAATTGCGAAAGAATCTCTCGATTTTTTGAATCTTATTATAGAAAATAGAAGAGAATCGTGTTTGCACTTGATGTTGCTCGACATTGCCGACATGTATAAAAAACACGAAGGCATTACCGATGTGAAAGTGAGTGCGCCGAGTGCTCTTTCGGCAGCGCAAAAACAAGAATTGCAGGCAATGATAGAAAAACAGTACAATACCCAAAAAGTACTTGTGAGCGAAACCATAGATACATCGTTGCTTGGTGGTTATGTGCTGCAAATCAATGATTTGCTCTACGATGCAAGTGTAAAAACAAAATTGAAAAACATAAAAAAAGAACTGCTTACCAAAGGCGGTTTATAATAAATAACAGAAGAAAATTTAGAACATTATGGCAGATATAAAACCATCAGAAGTTTCGGAATTGTTGAAAAAACAATTGGAAGGCTACAAAAGTGAAGCCGAATTGGACGAAGTAGGCACAGTGTTGCAAGTAGGCGATAGCATTGCTCGTATTTATGGTTTGAGCGATGTGCAATCGAATGAAATGATTGAATTTCCGAACGGAACAAAAGGAATTGTGCTTAATTTGGAAGAAGACAATGTGGGTGCGGTGTTGCTCGGTCAAAGCGAGGGAATTAAAGAGGGCGATTTGGTAAAACGCACCAAACAGATTGCTTCTATTCAAGTGGGCGAAGGTTTGCTCGGTCGCGTAATCAACACGCTGGGTGAACCCATAGACGGTAAAGGACCAATTTCGGGCGAATTGCTCGAAATGCCGCTCGAACGCAAGGCTCCGGGAGTTTTGTTCCGTCAGCCGGTGAACGAACCTTTGCAAACCGGTATTAAAGCAATAGATGCCATGATTCCTATTGGTCGCGGACAGCGCGAGTTAATCATTGGCGACCGCCAAACAGGGAAAACCGCGATTGCCGTAGATACGATTATCAATCAAAAAGAATTTTACGATAGAGGCGAACCCGTGTTCTGTATTTATGTGGCTATCGGTCAAAAAGGTACTACGGTGGCGAATATTGCAAAAACGCTGGAAAAACACGGTGCATTGGCATACACGGTAATTGTGTCGGCTACGGCATCGGAACCGGCTGCATTGCAATTTTACGCACCTTTTGCAGGTTGCGCCATAGGCGAATATTTCCGCGACACGGGTCGTGCGGCTCTTATTGTGTATGATGATTTATCGAAACAAGCGGTATCCTATCGTGAAGTTTCGCTTTTGCTCCGCCGTCCACCGGGGCGTGAGGCATATCCGGGCGATGTGTTCTACTTACACTCTCGCTTGCTCGAACGTGCGGCAAAAGTGATAAATTCCGATGAAGTGGCGCAAAAAATGAACGATGTGCCGCCTTCACTGCAAGGAAAAATCAAAGGTGGCGGTTCGCTTACTGCTCTTCCTATTATAGAAACACAGGAAGGGGACGTGAGTGCCTACATTCCTACCAACGTAATTTCTATTACCGATGGTCAAATTTTCTTGGAATCAAGTTTGTTCAATTCCGGTATTCGTCCGGCTATCAACGTGGGTATTTCGGTATCGCGAGTGGGGGGTAGTGCGCAAATTAAATCTATGAAATCCATAGCCGGTACGCTGCGTGTGGACCAAGCGCAATTCCGCGAATTGGAGGCATTCTCCAAATTTGGTTCCGACCTTGATGCGGCTACTATGACCGTGCTCGAAAAAGGTCGCCGCAATGTGGAAATTTTGAAACAAGGGCAGTATTCTCCAATTCCGGTGAAACATCAAGTTGCTATTATTTACTGCGGTACCAAAGGTTTGTTACAATCTATTCCAATCAATAAAGTGCATGAATTTGAGCACGATTATATAGAATATTTGGAACTAAAATATGCCGACACGCTCAATGCAATAGGTGCGGGAAAAATTGATGACGATATTAAAAAAATATTGGAACAAGCAGCGGTAGAAGTGGCTGCGAAATATAAAAAGTAACAAATTTTGATAAATAGAGATAACGTGTGCTTCGCACGATAAAAAAGATACATTTTATCGTCGGAGGCATTGTATCAGCGTAGCGAAAAAAATATGGCAGGAATTAAAGAAATACGAACACGAATAGCATCGGTAACGAATACGCAGAAAATTACCAGCGCAATGAAAATGGTTTCGGCTGCAAAATTGCGCAAGGCTCAGCAAGCGGTTATGCGAATGCGTCCGTATTCCGAAAAATTGCAGGAAATTCTGCGCAATGTGAGTTCGGGCATGGAAGATAGCGATGGAAATCCGTATGCAACAGTGCGTGCAGGCGAAAAAGTGCTTATAGTTGCCGTAGCATCGAATAGCGGATTGTGCGGCGGCTTCAATTCCAATATTGGTAAGGCTACCGTTGCGCTGGTGCAAGGCAATTTTGCAGGGAAATCTATTACGGTATATACTATCGGTAAAAAACTGAGTGAATTTTTTCGTGCGAAAAATATTGCTGTGTCCAAACATTTCGATGAGGTGTATGATGCCCTTACGTATGACAATGTTGCTGCCATAGCCGAAGAAATTATGCGCGAATTTGTTGCCGGTACTTACGATACAGTAGTGGTGGTGTATAATAGTTTTAAAAATGCTGCTACGCAAATTATTACCGAAAAACAATTTTTGCCCATAGAACAGGAAATTTCGGAAGAACAAGGTTTTTCGCGCGATTATATTTGCGAACCAAACACCGAAGCAATTGCCATAGACTTAATTCCGCGTTCGCTGAAAACCGAATTTTACAGTATTTTGCTCGATTCTTACGCATCGGAACACGGCGCACGCATGACCGCAATGCACAAAGCAACCGACAACGCCGGTGAAATGCTCCGTTCGCTTAAAATTGAATACAACAAAGCACGTCAATCGCTCATTACCAACGAAATACTCGAAATTGTGAGTGGCGCAAATGCCTTGCAAGGTTAAAACGGAATGATTGAAATATGGCACACTCAGAGAAATTTTTTCACGCAGCACCTGAAAACCACAACTGCGCACAGGCAGTGTTGAAGGGATTTGAGCGGGAATATTCTATTGCGCAATCGCAGATAGACGCTTATCGTGCTTTTGGTGGTGGGCGTGCACCGCAAGGCGTGTGTGGAGCACTTTTTGCTGCGCAGCAACTTTCGCCCGAAAAAGCGGAAAAATTGCAGGTGGAATTTGTAAGTCGCTGCGGCAGTGCGTATTGCAAAGATATAAAAGCGCAAGGAAGGGTTTCGTGTACCGAATGTGTAAAAATTGCAGATGAATTGCTCGAACAAGCAATAACTGAATAACGGAGTAATTGAATAACTGAATAAAAAACGGTTTGCTACATTGTTGTCAAACCGTTTTTTTAAATTAATCATTAATAATTAGCCATTATTTATATTCCTGCAAATATTCAAGTGCTTGTTTTACCACATTTTCTTTGGTGTAACCGAATTTCTCATCGAGTACTTCAAATGGAGCAGAGTAGCCAAAGTGATTCAATCCCCAAATTTTTCCTTTTGCACCCACAAGTCCGCGCATATTAATAGCAAGTCCGGCGGTGAAGCCAAGAATTGGTTTGTTTGATGGTAATACTTTTTCTTGATATTCAGCACTTTGGTCGCGGAAAAGTCCTTCGCTTGGTGCCGAAACTATTTGCACGCAGAGTCCGTGTTCTTGTTCGAGAATTTGTGCACCTTCCCAAATCGTGGAAACTTCCGAACCGTTTGCCACCAAAATTAAATCGGGTTCGCGTACCGGTTCGTTCACTATATACGCGCCTTTGTATGCTTGCAGTGCATCGGTGTAGCGCGTGGAATTTGTGCGTGCCGGCAAATCTTTAATAACTTGCCGTGAAAGAATCAATCCCACAGGGCGGTCGGTGGTTTCCATAGCCATTTTCCAGCACACGGTAGTTTCGGTGGCATCTGCCGGACGAAGTACCAAAAAACTGCGTTTTCCGCTGTGATTGTGCACCTGTTCCATCAATCGCACTTGTGCTTCTTGTTCTATCGGTTGGTGCGTTGGTCCGTCTTCGCCCACGCGGAAAGCATCGTGCGACCAAATATATTTTACCGGCAGTTCCATGAGTGCCGACATACGCATGGCAGGTTTCATGTATTCCGAGAATACAAAGAAAGTTCCGCAGGCTGCGTGCACGCCGCCGTGTAAAATCATACCATTCAAAACGGCTGCCATAGTGAGTTCCGAAACACCTGCCTCTATAAATCTGCCGCTGTAATCACCTTTTTGAAAGGATTTTGTGTGTTTCAAAAAACCATCGGTATTGTCGCTATTGGAGAGGTCGGCACTCGAAACAAACATATTTTCGATTTTTTGCGCATATTCGCTCAAAATATTGCGGCTTGCCACTCGCGTAGCAATTCCTGCACCGTGTGCAATGCTTTCGTAATTAATTTCGGGGAGTTTTCCGGCATAAAAATCAGCGCGTTGCTGTGCTAATACCGGATTTTGCGCTTCCCACGCTGTTTGTAGTTGTTTTTTCGCTTGCGCTTGACGTATTTTTTCTTCGCGCACTTGCGCCCAAAAATCTTTCACATCGGCAAATATTGCGAAGGGTTCGGCAGGATTTCCGCCAAGATTTTCAATAGATTTTGCCACCGATGCGCCTGCTTTGCTCACGGGTTGTCCGTGTGTGGAGGTTTTACGCTCAAAACTATTGCCTTGCTCGTCCACCAAACCTTTGCCCATAGTGGTTTTTCCAATTATGAGCGTTGGGCGTTCGGTTTCTTCGCCGGCGGCTTTGAGTGCTGCGCGAATTTCATCGGCGTTGTTACCATTGATAGTAATGGTGCGCCAACCCCATGCTTCGTATTTTGCAGCGGTATTTTCGCTGCTCACTTCGTTGGTTTTGGTGGAAAGTTGTATGTCGTTCGAGTCGAAAAACATAATGAGGTTGTTTAAGCCCAAATGCCCGGCTATGCGCCCTGCTCCTTGCGAAATTTCTTCTTGAATACCGCCATCGGATATAAAGGTGTAAATTTTATGCGCTTGCCATTCGCCGAATTTTTTTGTGAGGAATTTTTCGGCTATTGCCGCGCCCACAGCCATAGTGTGTCCTTGTCCGAGCGGACCGGAGGTGTTTTCAATTCCTAACGTATGGTTTGCTTCGGGGTGCCCCGGTGTGAGGCTGCCCCATTGACGAAATTGCTCAATATCGTTGATAGAAAGTATGCCTGCCATGCACAAAACGGAGTACAGCATGGGCGACATGTGTCCGGGGTCTAAGAAAAACCGGTCGCGATTGTGCCACGTGGTATCGGTGGGGTCGTAATTCAAAAATTCGGAATACAGAATATTGATAAAATCCATTCCGCCCATAGCACCGCCGGGGTGTCCCGATTTTGCTTTTTCAACCATAGCCATCGACAATATGCGCATATTATTTGCCGACCGCTCAACGATATTTTTTTGTGTCATTAGTGTAATAAATTTGAACTCGTTAAATTTTGTGCAAAAGTCTATGTTTTACCTTACAATAACAAATATTTATAAAAGTTTTTTTGTTGGAATTTTTGTTAAGGTGCTAAAAAACGGCTATTCACGCATTGAGAATAGCCGTTTTTTCGTTTTCTCGCACATTATCGTTTCACAATAATTTTTGTTTGCACAGTGCCGTTTTTAAAATACACTTGCACGGTATAAATGCCTTGTGCATATTGCGTAATATCAACTACCGCTTGGGTGTTGTGCGGCGTAGCCACTGTTATTACTGCCCCCTGTGCCGAAATGAGTGAAATCGAATGGATTTCGTTTGCTGCACTCACCGTAATGCGCGAAGTTGCTATTGTGGGATATACGCGCAGTGCACATTCGTCAGTTATTTCTATTGCAACTCCTGTGTTTACTGATTTTCTAAACGTTTCGAGAGCAGAAGTGAGTTCTGCGTGTGCATTGTCGGCAATTTCCTGCGTAAGTGCCGTGTGATTGTGCGATTTTTGCGCAGTAACTATAGCGATGGCAAGTGCTTCTTTCGCTTTTTGGGAATACTGCCCTTCACTGGAGCCCACTTCGGCACTTTGGTGAATAGTGATTGCTTCTGCTATCAACTGTGCCAATGCTGATTTATTTATTGGAATGATAATTTCCGCATTCACCGCATTATTAAATTCACTCACGGCAGTTTCGAGAGCACCAATGGCGGCAACAATAACGTTTTGCGAACTTGCGCTTGCCAGTACTGTTTGTGCATTTTGAATTGCCTGTTGTCAATCATCGGCTGCCACTTGCGGGTGTTGCCCTGCTTTTTCGCCCACTTCGCCGGTGCTTATGGCATCACTAAGCACTTTTTGCGCTGCGCTAATGGCATCTTCGAGCGGTTGCGAGTTCATGCCGATTACCGAATTGATAAAGGCATCGCGTGCTTCGTTCAGCGTTTGCGCGGCTTGTGCCACATCGGCATTTTTTGTTACTGTAATAACGGTGTT
>JAITUU010000001.1 GCA_031286165.1 Bacteroidales bacterium | reverse complement strand
ATGTAATCCAACACATGGTGGGAAAAAAATTGCGCTTGCGCCGTACAACACAGAGCCACAAAGGCTACCACACAGCATAATTTTCTCGCAAAAAGAGTACATATTTTTTTCATAGTATTATAGTTTTAGTTAAACATTCAAAATAGTTGCGTTTGCAAATATACATCAATACATTCAACAAAAGCAAGGAAAAACATTAATTTTATTGCATAATTTCCAGCCTTTTTTACCGGATACTCATAATCAGGAACAAAACATCTCGCAATTATTTTCCAGCAGCACTTTCCACCGCTTCATAAATACCTGCATATAATTTCACTCCTTGTGCGAGGGAATAAAATTGCTGTGCTACGATGTGGAGCGGTTCGGCGTTTGGCGAAGGATTTTGTAGCATTTCTTCAATTGCATTATGGTACGTTTCGTGCGAAAAATCGTGCACACACACACCCTGAGGGCAGTGTTTCATAATTTCTTCCACATCGCCCACGCCGGAATTGCACACAAGCGGAATACCCAGCGCGAGCAATTCTCCCATTTTTGTAGGCGAAGATGCAATTTTGGAATAGAGCGGTTTTATGAAAAAGAGCGACCAATTACTAATGCCTGCGTACAAAGGCACTTCGGCACGAGAGGCTTTTACTATACGCAGAGCAGTGCGCGGAATATTGTATTGCTCGGCTTGATTGTAGAGCGTTTCGGGGTCATCGGGGGTAATACACAAGAAACACGAATCGGCGTGGCGGCGGCGGAGTTGTGCAAAAAAATCAAACATTTCGTGATTCATATACCATGTGCCAAAGGAACCTAAGTAACTCAAAACAAAGGTAGTATCGGCTATTCCCAATTCTTTGCGCACGGTTTGTTTTTTCTGCGGCGAAATACGGCGAAAGTCAAAATGCTCCAAATCGGCGCAGCATGGAATTACCGAAATGGGTGTATTGCAATGTTTAAAAATTCCCCACGAGAGCATTTCCTTTTTCCCTGCTTCGGTAAGCGTTACTATGTGCTGTGCGGTGGCTATATATTTTTTTTCAAGTCGCTTAAAGTGCTTGTAAATAGTGCGATAGAGAAGTTTCTTTGTATTCCAAATTCCTCCATCTATGCGTTCGTCTGCCCAAAAACCGCGCATATCGAAAATCCAAGGAAGATGATATTTTCTGTGTAAGCACACTCCTACCTGCGCGGCTATATAACTGCGGCAGTGCACAAAATCCACCGCATGAGTTTTCACTATTTCGCTTGCTTTTTTTTGTAATTGCTTAATATCGTAGAGCGTGGAAACAACGGGCGGCGTGGCGGTATATGCTATGGCATGCCACGTGATATTATTTTTTTTCAGCAGTTTTTCAATGTCTTGTTTTTTCTGTTCATACACCTGCGGTTTTTCGCAACTCAATAGGTGAATAGTATAGTGCAATTTACTCAACCCCACCAAATAGGGAATTACTTGCGACTGCCCCAAATTATCGGTCATGCCATCGTAGGAAATATAGAGAACTGTTTTCATGTGTTAGTTGTGCGCTTGTTCGGATTCGTTTTTCTGTTCTTCGTGTTCGGCTTCTTCTTTTGGTTCGGAAATTTCCACTTTGTGCGGCTCGGCGGTATTTCGTGCACGGCGATGTTTGCGGCGCGTAAAAAAATCAGTCCACGTGTTAAATTCTTTGGTGTAAAACAAACTGATTCCCTGCGTATTATCGCGTGTATCTTTCATGGGGTCGTTATTGGTACGCGAAAATCCTTTAATCCGGAAGGTTCCTTGTTCGTTCAGTTTGAGTTCCACACTCACATCGCCGGCAAATTCACTACCGGGATTTGTGGCTTCCATATCACTGGTAGTACCGCCAAATCCGCTCTGCACATTCACCAACACGCGATTATTGAACAGCGCACGCGAAAGTTCCAATTCAAATTCACTCGTGGTACCGCTGTATGTATCGCCCGGTCTAAAATTTACACCCACATCTACCGGCAAATTCATTTGTGAAAGTATATTGTTCAACTGATTGGAAAGCACTTCAAACGATGCCGAAGCATTCAAGGCTTGGTTGGGCGAAGTTGATGCAAAAAAACTATTCATGAGCAGCAGCGAAAGGAATTGAATGTTTTTTTCCTCCGTGCTCATGGTATTTATCACATCTTGCACCTGCGAACTCGATTCTACTATAATATTATAGGTAATATCGGGTTGCATTAAATTATTCTGCAAATTAATTTCGCAAATTACCGGAATACGGCGCGAAAAATTGTCGCCTTCCATAGCATCCATAATTGCTTTTGGCGATGCTTTAAGCGAATAGCGAGCCACCAAATTGATTTGTGCCTGCAAAGGGTCGCCATTGAACACCAAGCGTCCGCCGTTTTGAATTACAAACAGTTTGTTTATCAAATTGCGCAGCGTAAATAAATAATCTCCTTCGGAAATCAAATATTCGCCATACATTCTAAAATCGCCCTGTTTATTCAACACCAACTGCATATTGCTTGTGCCCTGCACCCGAATAATATCGCCCACGCGCCTATCGAAAATAATGCGCACCGTAGTGAGCGGCGTTACCCGCAAATTCAAATTCATTTCGGGTGTAAATGTTGGTTGCGCCGCTATGGGCGTAGGATTGGCGAGTTTTGCACTATCTACAAAGGTTATAAAATTTTGCTGGGTCAATTCACTGCTTTGCAGTGGTATGTTACACTCGCTCGTGGCAAGCGTTTCGCCCACGCCGGTAATTTTCATACCGTTCAAATTGCCGTCTATACCCACATTGCCTTTATACACTATTCTTCCGTAAAACACATCGTTTTGATTTTCTTTAATATCTGCCAAAAGCAATTTTTGTGTGCGAATATCTATGGAATAGCGTGGATTGGCAAGCGTTTGCAAATCTATAAATCCTTGTAAACTGCCTATATTTCCCAGCGTATCGGTAAGCGTGGCGTTGGCAAAGGTAAATTGCGTGCCTTTTACGGTTATATCGCAGTGCAGTGCGTAAGGGACTTTGGTGTAATTTACTCTGAATGAGGAATTTGAAATATTCAAATTCCCGTCAAATTGCGGTTTTTGTATATCTCCCTGCACGTGCAGCGTGCCGTTCAAAAGTCCTTTCATATTATCGAGAATACCATCGAGAAAACCGCTAAACATTTGCAAATCAATATTATTGAGTACAACTGCAAAATCGCTCACGCTTGTTTGCGGCGTATAGGTTCCTTTCACGGTAATGCCTGCGCCATTTTGCGCAAGCGAAAAATTCATTGCCACGGCATTGTTTTGATTGGGCAGCAAGCGGCTTCGTGCTTCGAGCGCACCCAGTAAGTGCCCGTTGAACCACAATTCCGGCGACTGAATATTCAAATACATACGGCGGCGATTGTACAAATCACGTGCTTCTATCGTTCCCGAAATAGGACCTTCAAACTGCACATTTGCATTCTGCAAAATCTGCGAAATATTGTTGGTATTAAAATTATCGAGCGTTATGGTTATGCGTTTTTGCGGGTCTTGCGAAATTTCGCCATTCACCGTAATCAACTGATTTCCTTTCGAGAGCGATAGATTTTCTACTGTAATAGTGCTTTCGTGTATGCTTATACGCGATTTTCCTATATTCCACAACGAATCGGCTACTACAAAACGTCCGGGTTGCACGTCCAAATCAATCGTGGGAGGAAAGGCTCGCAGCGAAGTGCCGAAACTCCCATTCACCACTATTTTCCCCTTCATTTGCACCGTATTTTTATTCTGCCACCACAGTTGCGAAAACGCACTATCCCGCTCTATTTTATTGGTAAAAAACATTTGCGTAAGTGAATCGTAACTTGCACGAACCGAAGTTGTTATATCTTGTTCATCACCCTTGTTGCGTATCACAATATCGTGCAATTCCACCGAACTATATGCCAACGAAGGAAAATTCGCCTGCAAAGAAAATTGCTTTTGACTATCGTCAAAGGAAAGAGCAACGGTACTTTGTGCCGCCACCGAAAGTTCGGGAAGTGCCACCTGCAATAAATTATCGAGATTTTTCACCGTAAGCGATGCCGTGAATTGCGGCGAATAGGTTTTTCGCGTTTTTTTGAAATAATCGGGCAACGAAGGAATATGGGTGCGCAAAAAATCGTACAAATATGCCGGTACTTCCGAGTAATTCCCCCTTCCTTGCAGGGTCATATCAAGTAAATCGGAATTGATTTGCATGCTTCTATTTTTCTGAAAATTAGCAAATTGCACATTTGCATAGCGCGTGGAATATACCCCCGCACTTCCTTTATAGATAAAATTATTGACTGTAATACTGCCATTCAAATTATCGAGTTCTATGCCCAGCGAATTAACTTGTGCACTCAGAGAAATTTGCGCCACACTGTCGCTCGAATGAAAATTGAGCGGATAGAGATTTGCGTGCTCTACCGTAGTTTGAAACTGAAACTTCGGCAAGGTATCGGTAAAATCAAGCAATCCCGAAAAATCCATACGCACATTCGGGTCATTCACTACTACATTTCCATCGTATTTAGTGTTGGTATAAGTTCCATTCAGTATAATGTTGGAGTAGGTATAATCATTAAAATCAATACTTTGTACAGTTCCGTCAAGCGCGCCGTCTATATACGCCGCATTGCGCACGGTTCCGCTCGTGTTGATTTCCAACGCCACCCGGCGCAGCGTGGGTTGTGCCCCCAAAAGCGTTCCCACATCGAAGGAAGATGTTTGAATTTTTCCGGCATATTCCACTCTCCGCCCCTCTTTTTGCGAAAGCGAAATATCAGTTTTGAAATTCCCCAAATTTGTTTCCCACGTGCCATACGCCACAAAATCAGTAAAAAATCCGCTAAATTCACCCACATAGCGAATATTCGTAAGTTTTTGCACTAACGTGGGCACATCTACAAACTGTTCGGAATCGAAGGGCGGAATGCGAAAATTCGCAATATCATGATACGAAGTTTCGAGCGCAGTTGCCTTCACATACAAGTAGGTTTCGGCTATTGCCGGTAATCCGCTACACTCCACATCTCCCATAAATTTACTCATCGTTCCGGTGGTAATGGTCATATTCCGTGCTTTAAAATCGGCAATCGTACCTTGCACACTGCCTTGCAGCGAAATTTCATAGGGCACATTCTGCAACGCCGAAGTAAAATAGGCAATATCGGAAAATTTCACAGTAGAAGCTTGTATCAGCGCCGAAAGCGTTACTTGATTGATAAAATCGGAAAAACTCCCAAAATTTTTGTAGGTAAAAAGTAATTGCGTGAGTACAATGTCGGAATTATTTGTTTGTAAATGAAGATTTTGCAAATCAATATGCGAACTTGTAAGTACTACCGAAGTTTGCAACTGTTTCAACTCAAATCCGCTTTGCTCCACACCCGACATACTATTGATTTGCAATGCCACCCCTCCGTCAGGCGGCATACGTAGGGCAGTAACATCGCAATTAAAATCGCTGATTTTCAAATTATTAAAATCTATGCCCGCTTCAGTACTATGCGGCGCAGTGCGATTTATCAATATAAGTTTTGAATCTTCCACCGAAATATCTTCAATTGCCACCTTCCAGCCTTTCGATTCCGTAGTATCGCTAAAAAGTTTCACCAGCATAGCATCGAAATTCCACACACTATCTTGCTCTTTCACCGCACGAATAGTTGCTTGTTTGAGTTTAATGGCACTCAATTCCACCTGTAAATCTTTAAAATCTATCACATGGAGTTTTGCTGCAATTTTTTTCGCTTGAATAATGGTATCATGTTCACTATTCGTTATATGCGCATCTATCAAACTAATGGTATTGTATGAAGAAATGCGAATGGCATCAATAGAAACATTCAAACCCAGAACGGTGCTTAATTGCCGCGACACAAAGCGCGTAGCCCGTTGCTGCACGGCAGGAAGCAAACTCAGCGCGTAACACAATGCCACAAACGCGAGCAAAATCGCAATGGTTTTTGCTATAATTCGCAGTATGTGTCGCAGGTGCTTCATGTGTAGTTAGTAAACGTATAAACAGTGTAATTTAGTGCGACACAGCACATTAGTTGCTATCAAAAAGCGTTGTGCGCTCAAAAATTTGCAATGCGAATAATATCGGCAAACACTCCTGCGGCAGTTACGGCGGCTCCCGCTCCCGGACCTATTACTATGAGCGGTTGCGTGCGATAGCGTGCGGTGGTGAAGGAAATAATATTGTCGCTGCCCATAATGTTGTAAAATGGGTGGGTGCTGTCTATGGTTTTCACTTCGGTGCGTGCCACGCCGTTTTCGTAAGTTGCTATGTATTTTATACGTTTTCCGGCGGCTTCGGCGGCTTTAATTTTTTCGGCATATAGGGCATTGTCATATTGTTCGAGTGTGTGCCACAACTGCTCCACGGTTTCAGTTTTTTGACTTTCCGGCGAAAGACAGTTTTCTATTTGCACATCGTCTAAATTAAATTCACAACCTATTTCGCGCGAAAGAATTAATATTTTTCGAGCCACATCTTTTCCCGAAAGGTCTATTTTCGGGTCAGGTTCTGTGTAACCTTTGGCTCGTGCCTCTTTTACGGCAGTTAAAAAATCGTTCGATGACGAGCAATTACTGAAAATAAAATTGAGCGAACCCGAAAGAATTGCTTCTATTTTTATGATTTCATCACCGCTTTTTATCAAATCTTTCAGCGTGCTAATTACCGGCAAACCTGCTCCAACATTGGTTTCGTAGTAAAATCGCGCACCTGTTTCGGCAGCAAGTTTGTGAATTTGTTTGTATCGCGAAAAATCGCTCGCATTCGCCACTTTATTGGGCGTTACCACCGAAATACTTTTTTCGAGCAATTCTTCGTAGCAATTTGCCACTTCGTAACTCGCGGTGTTATCTACAAATACGCTGTTGCGCAGGTTCAATTCCTTGATTTCATTCACAAATGCTTTCAAATCGGGAGCAGAACCCTTAGTTTTAATTTCTTCTTCCCAGCGATTCAAATCTATGCCTTTGTCTTGTATCACATAGCCGTCAATATTGGAAATTCCTATCACGCGCACGTCAATATTGCTTTGCGCGATGAGCGTATCATGCTGTGCTTTAATTTGATTGAGCAATTCGCCGCCAATAATACCGGTGCCCACCACAAACACATTCAAGGTTTTGGAATTGGAAAGGAAGAACGTTTCGTGCAAAGAATTGAGTGCTTTTTTGCAATTTACCGCACTCACCACCGCCGAGATATTCAATTCACTCGCCCCTTGTGCTATAGCGTGAATGTTGATACCATTAATTCCCAGCGTATTGAAGAATTTTCCGGCAACACCCGGAATGTTTTTCATTTTTTCACCCACAGCGGCTATTATACTCAAATCGTTCACCACGCGCAATTCGTCTATCAAGCCGGTTTTGATTTCTAATTCAAATTCCTGCGAAAGCACCACAATGGCGTTGCTCACGTCTTTTGGCAAAATTGCGAAAGTTATAGAATGTTCCGAAGAACCTTGCGTAATCAAAATTACGTTGATATGTGCATGTGCAATGGCGCGAAACAATCGCATGGAAATTCCCGCTTCGCCTATCATGCCGCTACCTTGTACGGTTATCAAACTCACTTCGTCTATCGAAGAAATTCCTTGTACTTTATGGCTGTTGCTTGCGTTGTCAAAGGTAATGGTAGTGCCCTGCGCATAAGGATTGAAGGTGTTTTTTATAATCACCGGAATACGCTCTGCCATAGTAGGAATTACAGTGCGCGGTTCGAGTACTTTTGCGCCAAAGTGCGAGAGTTCCATTGCTTCGGCGTAGGTAATGTGCGAAATCGGCATTGCTTTGCGCACTTTACGTGGGTCGGCGGTCATCATACCGTCCACATCTGTCCAAATTTCAAGAATTGATGCTTTGAGTGCGGCGGCAAATAGTGCAGCACTATAATCACTTCCTCCTCTACCGAGTGTAATAGTAGTATTATCACTTGCAGTGCTTGCAATAAATCCGGTGGCTACAAAGGTTTTTGCGCTTGCATTGACTTTCTGCGCTATGAGTGCATAACTTTTTTCGATTTGCACTTTTGCCGCGCCAAAGGTATTGTCGGTTTTTATCACTTCGCGAGCATCTAAAAAATCGGCATCAATGCCTTGCTGCACCATTGCTTTTGCTATAATATATGCCGAAAGGCGTTCGCCAAAACTCGAAATCAAATCGAGCGAACGCGGCGAAAGTTCACCAATGAGGCGCAAGCCCTGCAAAATTTCGTTAAATTCGGTAAGAAGGGCATCTACGTGGAGTAAACAATCGGCACGGAGCGTGTCGGTAAGCAATTCCTCAATTGCCTGATAGTGGCGTTCGGCTATTTCGTTGAATATCGTTTCATAGTCGGAACTGCCCGAAGCGGCTACATTACTCGCTTCTATCAATTTATTGGTAATGCCGCCAAAGGCAGATACCACAACTAACAATGGTTCTTGTTGCAAAGATTCTTTGCAAATTTCTATTGTTTTTACAATATTCTCAGCATTTTGAACCGAAGTTCCTCCAAATTTTAAAACTTTCATTGGTATAGATTTTCGTTTTTTTATTTGGACGTAAAAATAGAAATTAATTACGAATTACAAATTACCATTTACCAATTAATTTGCCGAAAATGACCGTTTACAATGCTTTTTTTACATTTTTTTCAACGTTTGGCGATACAAATTTTTATCGGCAATATATTTTTGCGCTTCTTTCACATATTCATCGCTCGCCACGCTGTACTGAATTTTTCCGCGTTCAAAATACAATCGTTGCATTACCGCATCTGCCAAGAGTTTCTGTATCTGCGCTTTATTGCGTTCAAATTCTTGTAATTGCTGCACTTGCACCGTTTTTTTTAGGGTTTCTATTTCTACATTACTCAGCATTTTTTCGCTTCTATTGGCTGTTTGCACCGTTTCTATGGCTTGCATAGTAGCACTTTTATAGGTGCTCAGTTGCGGCGTGGCAAAGGTTTGAAACAACTGCCACAATTCAGTGCTGCACACAAAATTATGTCTTCCTATGCTCGTAGTATCAGAAAACGTAAAATTTTGATTTACAAAGTTTTGCACAATATTTTGCTGCACTATATAGCGCACAATTCCTTGCAAACTATCTTCAGGCACTATGTTATCGGGCACTATGCCGCCGGCATCTTTCACCGCACGTTTATTTACCGTGTAAAATATGTGCGTAGCAGTATCTGTACGCGCCTGTGCGCCAAAATGATTGGAATAATCCTTTTGCTGAATGCAGCGACCGCTGGGAATGTAATATTTGGAATTTGTAATACGCATCACGTTGTTGTAGGGCAAATCCACGCGAGTTTGCACCAAGCCCTTTCCAAATGTTTGTTCACCCACAATCACCGCACGGTCTAAATCCTGCAAAGCACCCGACACGATTTCCGATGCCGAAGCGGAATTTTTATTGACCAGCACCACTATGGGAATATTGGTATCTATGGGCTGTTCGCGCGTGTAAAACTGCGCATCTGCCAATGCATTTTTTCCTTTGGTATATACAATTTTGGTATTTTGCGGCACAAATAAGTTCACTATTTGCACAGCCTCCACAAGCAATCCGCCCGGATTGTCGCGTAAATCGAGAATCAGGCTCGTAGCCCCCTGCGATTTCAAGTTTTGCAAGGCTTTTTTTACATTATCGGAGCAATTTTGCGAAAAACTTGTGAGTTTTATGTAACCCGTATTGTTACTCAGCACACCGCTATATGGCACACTTGCCACATTGATTTTTTGCCGCACTACGGTTATATTTTTCATATCTCTTGCGCCATAGCGTTGCACTCCTATTACAAGCGAAGTTTCGGGTTGCCCCTGCACCAATTCCTGCACTTCGGCATTCGATTTTCGGCGCACATCGTATCCGTTCACCTGCACTATCACATCACCGGGCAAAAGTCCTGCTTTATGCGCTGGCGAATGTTCGTACAATTCGGCTATTACCAGCGCAGTATCACCGGCACTTTGAATCAGCGCACCTATGCCGCCATATTCGCCGCGAATGGCAAATCGCGCTCGCTCCACATCGGCTTCGGGAATGTAGCGCGTGTAAGGGTCCAATCCTTCCAGCATTTTATTGATAGTGTGCTGCATAAGCAGTGCCGGGTCTAATTCATCTACATAATGCGCATTCAATTCCTGAAAGAGTGCATAGAAAATATCGAGATTTTTGGCAATTTCAAAATTTTTTGTATCATCGTAACTTGTAAAAAATATGGGAGCAGCCACTATGGTTACAAGCAGAAGTGTGTGTGTTATTTTTTTTCGGAAGCCCTCTAAATCCCCCTTTGAAGGACTTAAAAACTTGCGATTTTGTATTGATATGCGCATTATTCTGTATTTTTTAGCAAACTAATAATCAATAAACGTTGTAACATGATTATTATTTCGTTTCCAACTTTCAATTCTCAACTCCTCATGGCACCGGGTCGTAACCGCTCCCACCCCATGGGTGGCAACGCGCCAAACGTTTTGCAAGCAAATACGAAGCTTTCAACAATCCATGTTTTTGCAATGCCTCTATGCCATATTGCGAACACGTGGGCGTAAATCGGCAAGCATTGGGCAACCACGGTGAAATCACTATTTGATATACGCGAATGGGCAGTATGGCTAAGCGTGCAACAAGCGACATATCTTATTTTTTATTCCAAAATCAATTATTCAATTACTCTCTCTTAATTACTATATTCCCGTATAAGAAAATGGTGTAATGGCACGCAGTTCTGCTTTCACACTTTCGCTCACATCGAGCGTTTCTATAAATGCTCTGATAGATTGTTCGGTTATGGCTTCGTTGGTACGCGTGAGTGCTTTGAGTGCTTCATAAGGATTCGGATATGCCTCGCGGCGCAAAATTGTTTGGATTCCTTCGGCTACCACCGCCCAATTAGCCTCCAAATCGGCATCGAAAGCGGCTTTATTGAGCAATAATTTACTCAAACCTTTTTCTATGGACGAAAATGAAATAGCAATGTGTCCAAACGGCACACCAATATTGCGCAATACGGTAGAATCGGTCAAATCGCGTTGCAAACGTGAAATCGGTAATTTTGCCGACAAATGTTCCAAAATCGCATTGGCAATACCCATATTACCTTCGGCATTTTCAAAATCTATGGGGTTCACTTTATGCGGCATAGCCGAAGAACCCACCTCGCCTGCTTTAATTTTTTGCTTGAAATATTCCATTGAAATATAGGTCCACATATCGCGGCAAAAATCCATGAGAATGGTGTTGATACGTTTAAGAGCATCGCATAGTGCGGCTATATTATCGTAGTGGTCTATTTGCGTGGTGGTTTGATTGCGGTGCAAACCAAGCGTTTTGTTCACAAAATTATTGGCAAACGTTGTCCAATCAAAATGCGGATAGGCTACTTGGTGCGCATTGAAATTCCCTGTGGCACCGCCAAATTTTGCCGAATAGGGTACTGCACCAAGCGCGGTAATTTGATTTTGCAATCGCTCCACAAACACCGCAATTTCTTTACCCAAGCGCGTGGGCGATGCCGGCTGACCGTGCGTGCGAGCAAGCATTGAAATATCGCTCCACTCTTGGGAAAGTACCGCGAGTTTATTTACAAGTGCCTGTAATTGAGGAAGATATTCGTTTACAATAGCATCTTTAATAGAAAGCGGCACTGCGGTATTATTTATATCTTGCGAAGTCAATCCAAAATGTATAAACTCCTTGTATTCAGAAAGTTGCAAATCATCAAACACATGTTTTACAAAATATTCTACCGCTTTCACATCGTGGTTTGTAGTGCGTTCGGTGTTTTTCACCCATTCCGCATTGGCTATGGTAAAATTTTCATACACAGCACGTAAGGCAGGAAATTTCGCAGTATCCACCGTTGCAAGTTGCGGAATACCCGCTTCGCAGAGTGCTATAAAATACTCAATTTCCACGCGCACTCGGTATTTTATGAGGGCAAATTCCGAAAAATATATATCTAATTGTTCTGTTTTTGAGCGGTAACGTCCGTCAATAGGCGACACTGCGGTAAGGCTTTCCAAATTCATATTGTTGTTTATTTCTAAAAATTAAAGGGCAAAAGTACTAATTATTTGAAAATTGCGTATCGTGAATACAGAATTTTTGGGACGAATAAAAAAACGCGCAAAAAATTCTGCAAAAATTAAGTTGTTTTGAAAAAAATTGTACTTTTGAAAAAAAATTACGATAAAAACTAATCACAATGAAAAAAATATTAATAGTTGATGACTCTTCATCAAACGTATTGTTGCTACAAAATTTTTTAGAAGAAGAAGGCTTTGTAACCGAAGTGGCTTTTTCAGGAAAAGAAGCCCTCAAATTAGTGGAACAATTCTCTCCCGACCTTATTTTGCTCGATTTAATGATGCCAGATTTGAGTGGAATTGAAGTAATTCAACGCTTAAAAGTGAAAATTCCTATTATTATGGTATCGGCAAATAGAGAAACAAAATTGATAGAAGAGGCTCACGCATTGGGCGTAAAATCATACATACAAAAACCGATAGACTTTGACGAAATTCTTGCAGAAATCGACAAAAATCTTGGTGCATAGTAATTAATCGAGAATCGAAAAATTGAAAAGTTGAAAAAGTATGGATTGAAAAATCTGTACTTTTTTTGTTATATCACCACAAACATAGTAGGTTTTTTAGCAATATCAATGATAGTTTTTCGCCATTCGGCTATGGTTTTGGTGGCTATATATTCATCTTCGCAGGAAATATTGCAGGCTACACATAGTTTGGTGGAAGGTTGCAATAGTTGTAGTATTTCCGAAAATAACTGCGCGTTGCGATAGGGTGTTTCCATAAAAATCTGCGATTGTCCTTCGCGTTTTGCGCGTTGTTCTATGCGTTGTAAAAACTGCTTACGTTCATCTTTCATGGGCACATAGCCGTGAAAGGCAAAATTTTGCCCATTTCCGCCCGATGCCACAAGAGCCATAAGAATAGAACTCGGACCCACCAGCGGCACCACGTGCACGCCCAATTCGTGTGCACGATTTACCACCACAGCACCGGGGTCGGCTATGCAGGGCATTCCGGCTTCGCTCATAATTGCCATATTGTGTCCGGAAAGTACCGGTTGCAGTAAGGTATCTATATCTATCGTTTCGGCGTGTTTATTCAATTCCGCAAAGTGCACATTATCAATCACAATGGCAGGATTGATTTTTTTTAAACTCCGCCGCGCCGAACGAATTTGTTCTACTATAAAATACGTTACCGAAGCTGCTATTTCGGCATTGAACGCCGGAAATAAGCGCGAAGAATCTTGTTCACCCATTTCGCAGGGAAGAAGATAAATTTTTCCGTATTTTTTTGACAGAGCCATTATTTGTGTATTTTTGCCAAAAGTATAAAAAATCGAACGCTTTATGATAATTCTCAACATAATTCAACTTATTTTTCTTGCACTGTGGACAATTTTTATTGTATATATCTGCGCTCCGTTTTTGAATTACAATGGCGCATGGTATATTACCACGCATTGGTGGGCTGGCGGTTGTGCGCGAATTTTATTCTCGAAAATCAAAATCGAAGGTTTGGAAAACCTTGACCCAAAACAGCACTATGTGTTCATGGCAAATCATTCTTCGTATTTCGACATTGCCTGCCTGTTTTATGCCACCAAACGCCGCCTGCATTTTATTGCAAAACAAGAACTTGGGAAACAATTTTTCACCGGCTATATGTTGCGCAAATTGCAAATTATATTTATAGACCGCTCAAATGCGCAACGCTCGGCAGCAAGTATGCGCAAAGCCATAGAAACCATACAATCGGGTAAAGATATTGCAATTTTTCCCGAAGGTACGCGCACAAAAACCGGCAAACTCGGTGCCTTCAAAAAAGGTGGTTTTAAAATGGCGATTCAATCGCAAACGCCCATAGTGCCCGTAATTATTGAAAATTCTGCCAAAGCATGGGCACGTAACAATATAACCTTTCGCCCCACTACGGTTACGGTGTATTTTTGCCCACCAATAGAAACAAACAACTTGCAAGAAAGTGATACACAAGCACTCAGCGAAAGAGTTCGCGAGCAGTTTATACGTTTGGCATAAAAATTGCCATAGAAAAAATATACCGTAATTTATGCGCTATTTCATACTTTATGTGTATATTTACGAGTTATAAACAAAACGTAAAACCAAGAAATTATGAAAACACTACTTATTGCCATCACTTTCGCGCTAAGCAGCATCGGCGCAATGGCACAACAGCAAGAAATTATCAACTGTTTTAAAACAAACAATGCAGAATGTTTGTCGGCATATTTGGGCGACAATGTGGACTTAACGGTGGGCAACACCGAAGGCGTGTATAGTAAAGCGCAAGCAAAAGTGATTTTGCAAAAATTTATCAACGACAATGCGGTAAAAGAGTTTAAAATTGTACACGCTACCGGCAACGAAAGTGCCAAAAATTTGATTGCACAGATGCAAAGCGCATCAAAATCGTATCGCGTGTATTTTCTTATGAAACAAATCAATTCAAAACCAATAATACAAAAAATACGAATAGAAAATGATTGATAATCCCTTAGTTGATGAGTTAATCAACATAGCCCTTCGCGAAGATATAGGCGATGGCGATCACACTACTCTTTCGTGCATTCCTCACAATTTACAAGGGCGTGCACGATTGCTTGTGAAAGAAGACGGCATACTATGCGGTGTGGAAGTAGCACGAAAAGTGTTTCAAAAATTCGACCCTACGTTGCACATGGAAGTTCTTATAGCCGATGGCACTCCCATTCACAAAGGCGATGTGGTGTTTACCGTGAGCGGGAAATCTATTTCCATACTGCAAACCGAGCGGTTGTTACTCAATTTTATGCAGCGATTGAGCGGCATAGCCACACAAACCAATGAATACGTAAAACTACTTGAAGGCACCAATACGCGCATTTTAGATACGCGCAAAACCACGCCCGGCATGCGTTTGCTCGAAAAATACGCAGTGCGTATGGGCGGCGGATTGAATCACCGCATAGGGCTATACGATATGATTTTGATAAAAGATAATCACATAGATTTTGCCGGCGGCGTAACGGCTGCCATTACCAAAACAAAAGACTATTTAAAACAGAACAATAAGAATTTGGAAATTGTGGTGGAGGCTCGCACGCTTGGTGATATTCGCGAAATTCTGCAATTCGATGGTATTCTGCGCATTTTGATAGATAACTTTACTCCCGAAGAAACCAAAGAGGCTATTGCGTTAATAAACGGCAAAGTGCAAACCGAATCTTCGGGCGGCATTACCAAAGAAAGCATTCGTGCCTACGCCGAATCGGGCGTTGATTTTATTTCAATCGGTGCACTTACGCACCAAATCCGCAGTTTGGATTTGAGTTTGAAAGCATACTAAACAAAAAAGCCCACCAAAAAGTGGGCTTTTTTGTACTTATTTTTTCTCATAATAGTGCGCCACCGAAAATCCTTCTGTCCAATAGGGAATGTGAAGGTTTCTGGTTTTTTGATTCCAAATATTGGGTGTTACAATGTGCCCCGTGCGGGTATATAAACTTTTGTCATATACTGCAATGGTGGGGTTAAACGTTACATCGGTTACTCCCACAGCAAAGTTTCCAGTTTCATCTGCCTGCACTTTTACCGTGAATTTGTTAAATTCCAATAATGATTTTAAAAAATCCACTCGTGCTTGCGCCACGCCTTCTTCTACCACAGTGCAATTTACACCGTCAAATTCTTTTACTATATGTTTTCCGTTTGTTATAGCCATAATTCCTCCTTATTATAATCCTACTATTCCGAAACAAGCCGCTAAAATATTCTCGAAAATTGGCGATGCAAAACCCACTACCACCATACCGGTAAGGCTGATTGCCAAGCCGATTTTTGCATACACATCACTTTTGAAATAAGCAATAGGGCTGTCGTTTTTATTGATAAACATTGCTTTCACCGGCATTAAATAGTAATAGAGTGAAATAATAGTGTTGAGCAATGCTATTAATACCAAAATATAATTTGCCGTAGTACCCACGCTTGCCGCAGCGGTAAATAAGAAGAATTTACCGAAGAAGCCTGCCACCGGCGGAATACCTGCAAGTGAAAAGAGTGCAAGCATAAGTGCTAAACTCAATTTTGGATTGGTACGATACATTCCATTCAAATCGCTAATGGTAGTTTTTCCTGTGTGCATTTCTATAATTGAAATCACGCCGAAGGCTGCCAAATTAGAAAATACATATACCAAAATGTAATACACCACCGTAGCCATACCCATAGCCGTTCCCGAAATAATACCCAAGAGTAAAAATCCGGCTTGTGCTATAGACGAAAATGCCAAAAATCGTTTCAAATTGTTTTGACGAAGTGCAAATAAATTGCCCACAATCATAGTGAGAATAGCAATAATGTACATCATTGGTTGCCATTTATCGGCGTAATTGTGGAACACGGTATAAAGCACTACGGTAAAAATAAATGCCGCAGCACCTTTTGAAATTACCGATAAATACGATGTTACGTTCACCGGCGCACCCTCATACACATCGGCAGCCCACAAATGGAAAGGCACAAGTGAAAGTTTGAATGCCATACCCGCAAAGAAGAAAATGAGCGCGAGAGTGTGTAAGTGGGTAATTTCGTAGTTTCCATGAATGAGAGCATCGAAAAAGAGCGAACCGTTTGCCGCATAAAGCATAGATAAGCCATAGAGCAATACACCCGAAGAAAGTGCCGAAGAAAGCAATAATTTAATCCCCGCCTCTGCCGATTTATTTTCACCACGATTGAAGGCTGCAAGAGCCGCCAAAGGAATTGTTGCAATTTCAAGCCCTATGTAGAACATCAGGAAATCGCCGGCAGACACCATGTAGAACATTCCTATAAGGGTTGAAAATAACACGATAAAATATTCACTCACTTTGCCGCGATTGATTTCTGAATCGAACATTTTTTGCGCTTGCAAAAGCACTATCAAAACACCAATGTTGAGAATATTTTTCACCATACCATTGATAGGTGTGGAATTGAACATTCCGCCAAAGAGCGAACCATATTCCATAGGAAGAAATCCTATAATGGTGTGTACTGCAAAAAGACAGAGTGCAAGCGGTGCAATGATTGATTTTCGAGAATCGGAGGTTGCAAGTTCGGCAATAAGCACTATAAGCGTGATTGCTATAAGCACCAATTCGTGTCGCATTAATAAAAAAGATTGTAGATTCATATACGTAGATTTTTTACTGTCAGTTTATATTAGTTTATTGCTGCCGCAGTTAATTTTGTAACTATTGGCGTAAGACTTTCGCGTATCATATCCGATAACCAGAGTGGAGCCACCCCTATTGCCACGATTGCAAGAATCAGTGTTACCATAGAAATTTTTTCGTACCAGCGGGCATCGGGCAGTGTTTCAAATTCTTTATTGCGCACCGGTCCGAAAAGTAAAATTCCCACCACGCGGAGAATATATACCGCCGTTACCACAATAGCCGAACACGCCAAAATGGTACACACGCGGTGAAACACATCTTGATGTTGGAAGGAACCCACAAAAATAGTCATTTCGGCTACGAAACCGCTCAAACCCGGAAGTCCGAGAGATGCCAAACCGGCAATAACGTAAGCAACGGCTATAAATGGCATAATACGCATTAAACCACCCATTTCGTAAATATTTCGTGTGTGTGTACGTCCATAAATCATACCTATCAAGGCAAAGAAAAGGGCTGTCATCAAACCGTGAGAAATCATTTGTAAAATTGCTCCGTCCATAGCGGTTTTATTCATCATAAGTAAGGCAAAAATTACCATACCGCAATGAGAAACCGAAGAATAGGCATTGATGTATTTCAAATCTTTTTGTGCAATAGCACCAAAGGCTCCATATACTATACTAATAGTGGTGAGAATTAAGAAAATCCAGCCCATTTGCTGTGCGGCATCGGGCAATAAATACATTGCCACGCGGAAACAGCCGTAACCGCCCAATTTCATGAGTACGCCGGCATGGAGCATAGAAACCGCAGTAGGTGCCGAAGCATGACCATCGGGCGACCATGTGTGGAAAGGAAATAATGCACCCAACACCCCAAAACCTACGAATAAGAAAGGGAAGAAGAACATTTGCACATTGTGCGGAATTGAAACTTTTGCAATTTCCAAAATATTGAATGTGAGTTCGCCGCCATTGGGAGCAGAATTGAAATACAAGCCCAAAAGTCCTAAAATCAAAAGTGCCGAACCGCCCATAAGCATCAGCGTAAGTTTCATGGCAGAATATTCTTTATTGCCGCTCCCCCATAGTCCTATGAGCAAATACATAGGAATTACCGCAAGTTCGTAGAATAGGAACATGGTAAATAAATCTATGGAAATAAAAAATCCGAATACTCCCGATGCCAACAAAATGAGTGAAATGAAAAATTCACGGGGTAAGTCTTCGGTTTTCCACGAAGAGAAAATTCCTGCAAATACCACAATAGACGTAAGCAAAATCATGGCAACGGCAATACCGTCCACCCCTATTGCATACTGAATATTGAAACTTGGAAACCATGTGTAGGCTTTTTGAAACACCATTTCGGCAGTGTTTCCCGCACGGCGTTCGGCAAAATAACGGAACAATAAATTGAACGCCATTAGCAACTGCACTCCCATACCCACAGCAGCAACTACGCGCGTGCCTTTCAATCCTTTTGTAAATAATATTCCAACTATGGTAAGAATTGGAACTACAACAAATAAACTTAATATATCCATAATAACTGATTATTTCGTACTACACAAATAAATAAATGAACACTAAGGCAAAGAATATGGCTCCCGAAAGGAAGATTAATCCGTATTTCTGAATTTGCCCCGATTGCAAACCTTTTATAGAAACCGATACATAGTTGGTAACTATGGCAAAACCATTCATGGTGGCATCTATCACATGACGGTCGAACCATGCTATGAAACGCGCCACTATGCCAAAAAGAATTTTTTTGGTTACAAACAAGTAAATTTCGTCAATATAAAATTTATGGAAAATAGTGGTATAAACCCACGAAAGTGCTTTGGTAACTTTGGTAGGAATTTCACTTTCTTTGTAATAAAGCACAAAGGCTATTCCCATGCCTATGAATGCTATCAACGTTACCGGAATTGCCACATTCCAATGAAAATGCGAGTGAAAAGGTTCTCCGGTAGAGGTTACAAATTCGTTGAACGGAATGTATCCTGCAAATACTGCGAAGAATGCTAAAATCATAAGCGGAATCGTCATTGTTTTTGGCGATTCGTGCGGTGTGTGGTGATAGTGCGTATTTTTTCCGAAGAACACACTAAAAAACAATCGCGACATATAGAAGGCTGTTAAACCTGCCACAATTACCGCAATAATAAATACCGGTGTATTGTGCTGCATGGCGGCAACTAAAATTTCGTCTTTCGAGAAAAATCCCGAAAGTCCGGGAAATCCGCAAATAGCCAACCATGCTATACCAAAGGTTACAAAGGTAATAGGCATATATTTACGCAATCCGCCCATATCGAGCATACTATTGCTGTGTACGGCGTGAATAATAGAACCCGCGCCCAAGAACAAGAGTGCTTTGAACATGGCGTGTGTGGTTAAATGGAACATTGATGCCGTGAAACCAAGATTGCTTCCTTCGCTGTATTGCGACACGCCGAGTGCCAACATCATGTAGCCGATTTGCGACATGGTAGAAAAAGCAAGCACTCGCTTAATATCGTACTGCGTACAGGCTATAATTGCTGCAAAAAGTGAAGAAATTGCTCCTACCCACATTACTACCGTAAGTGCGTCCGGTGCGGCTATGGCGTAAATTGGGAACAATCGCGCCACCAAATACACACCTGCTACCACCATAGTAGCCGCATGAATCAATGCCGACACGGGCGTAGGACCTTCCATAGCATCGGGCAGCCATATATGCAGCGGAAACATTGCCGATTTTCCGGCACCACCCATAAATATTAAAATCAACGCCCAACTTACGATTGAAAGTCCCAAGAAGGAAGTTCCCATAGGCATAGCCATTGCAAGTCCGCCAATAGCGGTAGTTTGCGTAAGTTCTGTGAAATCGAAGGTACCGGTGTACCACGAAAGAAGTAAAATACCGATTAAGAAACCTAAGTCGGCAAAGCGCGTGGTAATAAATGCTTTTTTCGAGGCTGCCACTGCCGATGGTTTTTCGTAGTAGTACCCAATCAACAAAAATGACGACACGCCCACAAGTTCCCAGAAAATATACATTTGGAACAAGTTGGTGGCAACTACCAATCCCAACATAGAGAATGAAAACAGTGAAAGAAAGGAGAAAAATTTATTAAATCCTCTCTCGCCGTGCATATAGCCGTTGCTATAAATGTGCACCATGAGCGATACGGTAGTTACAACCATAAGCATCATTACTGAAATAGGGTCTAAAATAACACCTAAGTCGATGTGCAGTGTGTCGGTAAAACGCAACCATTCCATATTGAAGGCTACAATTTTTTGATACGCGCCATCTACCATGCCATGTACAAAGAAATATTGATAGGCGGTGTAGCACGAAAGTAAAAACGCTGTGCCTATACTTGCCGTTCCAAGAACGCCGGCAAGTTTATTAGGCATTGATTTATCGAGTAAGCCGATAGTCAAAAAAGTGGCTAAGGGCAGTAAAATAATGGCAAGTGTGTATGTCCAATCCATAATGTGTTATTTTCCGGTTAATACTTCATTTCGCTCACGTTCTCAACGTTAATTGTTTTATAACGTCTGTAAACATTGATAATAATAGCAATGGCAACAGCTGCTTCGGCGGCGGCAATGGCTATAATAAATATGGTAAACATATATCCCTGCATGGCAGTAGGATATAAATATTTATTGAATACCACAAAATTGATACCCACTGAATTTAAAATCAATTCCGATGCCATGAGAATTGTAATAAGATTTCGGCGCACCAAAAATCCATACACACCCACAAAAAACATGAGGGTTGTGATAATGAGAATGTGCTGTAATTCTATTCCTTGTATCATAATATTATTGTTTATTCTTTTTTGCAATCATAATAGCAGCAACCATGGCTGCCAAAAGTAAAATACTGATAACCTCAAAGGGCAATACGTAGCCGCCATCGCCGTAGTTCAAAAATGCGTGTCCGAACTGACGAATATCGGGTGAAGTAGTTTGCTCTGCCAAGCGCGATGTAAAATCGAATTGCAGAATACTTGCTATACAAATTGCCGCGCCGGCTATTGCCGCAAGTGCCGCAGGAATTGATTTGCTTGGTGCTGCCAATTCAAATTGATGTTCTATATGGCTGGTTAAAAGTACCGAGAAAATAATGAGTACCACAATACCACCGGCATATACCATTAATTGCACCGCTGCCAAAAAATTCACTTGCAACAAAAAGTACAATCCTGCTGTGGCTATAAGCACAAACATTAAATAAGTTGCCGCACGCAAAATTTTTCGGCTTGTAACGGTGAGCACCGAACAAACAAGAATAACTGCGGCTAAAATGTAAAACATAATTACGTTCATATCAGTGTTTTTTAGTTTGCTAATGTAGAATTTGGTTTATTCAATATGCGAGTTAAATTCGAGCGTTTATACACCGAATTTTCGTATTCTTGCCCGAAAGCAAGTGTTTTGGTAGGGCATGCTTTTACGCACAATCCGCAAAATGTGCACATTCCCATGCGATAAATGTGTTTATCGAGTACTTTTTTCTTTTTCTCGTCCACCACCACTTGTTTGGCTATTACTTCTATCGAACCGTTGGGGCAATTCATTTCGCAAATTCCGCACGCGGTGCAGCCATGTTGGTTTTGGTCGTTGTGTATCATATATACATTGCCTTTAAATCGGTCAAACATTTTGAGTGTATCGCGATTTTCGGGATATTGCTGAGTTACAATTTCACCCGGACTAAAAAAATATTTCACGGTAACAGTCATGCCCGTCAAGAGGGATTTCATGCCGCCAAACACGTCTTTTATATATTCAACTATTGCGTTCATAGAGTTTTTATTATAGTAATCAATTAAAAGTGCCACCCAAGTAATACGCAGGTTGCCATAAGTATAAGGTTAATTAAATTGATGGGCAGTAAATATTTCCATTCAAGTTTCAGCAATTGGTCTATTCGCAAGCGCGGAAATGTCCATTTAAACCACATCATAATGATGATAAGTGCAAATGCTTTCAAGAAAAACCACAGCACCGGCGGACAATACCACATAATGTGGTTAAATGTTTCCAATCCCGGAATTTGGAAGGGCTGCCAACCGCCCAAAAATACCGTAGTTCCTATTGCCGCTATTATAAACATATTGATATATTCCGACAAATAGAAGAGTGCGAATTTAATACCCGAATATTCGGTGTGAAAACCTGCGGTAAGTTCCGATTCCGCTTCGGCTAAGTCAAAAGGACCGCGATTGGTTTCGGCAGTACCGGCTATCATAAATATAATGAAAGCAATAATTGCCGGAATGTGTCCTTTGAAAATAAACCATAAATCGGCTTGCCCTGCCACCACTTGCGAAAATTGCATGGTACCGGCGAGTACTATAATAGTCATGAGCGAAAGCCCTGCCGAAAGTTCGTAACTCACTATTTGCGCACCGCTACGCATGGCACCTATGAGCGAATATTTATTGTTGCTCGACCAACCGGCAAGCAAAATACCCAATACACCGAGTGAAGAAACTGCCGTAACATACAATATACCTATGTCAAAATCAAGCATTTGCAAACCCGGAGCAAAAGGAATAGCACCGATTGCCAAAAACGTAGCCGTGATTACAATAAACGGCGCGAGATTGAACAAAAATCTATCGGAATTATTGATGGGTATCAACTCTTTCATCAAAAGTTTCACAAAGTCGGCTATGGTTTGCACAAGTCCGTAAGGACCCACACGGTTCGGTCCCACGCGATTTTGAATAATTGCACACACTTTTCGTTCCAAATACACGGCAAACAAACCGAATACGGCAAAGAACAAAAGATACACAATACCTGCAATGACAAACTCTATGGTGGTTGTCAGTAACCCTTCGCCAAACGTAGTTTCAAGTCCGGCGTGAATTGTTGATGTTAATTCTGTAAAATCGTATAGAAACATATTTGAGTGTATTTTAACGGTCTATATCTGGAATTACTAAGTCGAGCGAACCCATAATTGCTATCAGGTCGGCAATTTTTTGTCCGCGTGTCATGTGGTCTAAGGCTGAAAGATTGGCAAAATTTGGCGAACGGAATTTTATGCGGTACGGATTTTTTTCACCTCTGCTTTCTACAAACACCCCAAATTCTCCCCTACTCGATTCTACTCGTTGGTAGTATTGTCCTTCGGGTAGTTTTATTACCGGTTTCATTTTGGTTTGATATTCGCCTTCGGGAATTGCATCTATCAACTGTTCGATAATCGAAATTGATTCCCACAATTCGTCCATACGGTTCATATAACGAGCGTATGAATCGCACTCGCTGCGCACAATTTCTTTGAACTGTACTTTATCGTAGGCACTGTATGGTTCCATTTTGCGAATGTCGCACGCCCAACCCGAACCACGACCCGAAGGTCCGGTTACGCCGAAGGAAATTGCGTCTTCTTTGCTCAATATACCCACTCCTTGCGCTCTATTCATAAAAATTACGTTGCCCGAAAGCAATTTATCGTATTCCGGCAATTTCTTTTTCAAATGCACCAAACACTCTTTTACCCGTTTTTGAAAATTCGGGTGAATATCGTACATCAACCCTCCGGGACAGTTGTAACTTTGCAACAAACGCCCGCCGGTAGTTTCTTCAAAAATATCGAGAATCAATTCGCGGTCGCGCAATCCGTAGAAAAACGTGGTGAGTGCACCCAAGTCCATACCAAACGCCGACCACCACAGTAAATGCGATGCTATACGCGAAAGTTCCGACATAATGGTACGCACGTATTTCACTCTATCGCTCACTTCCACGCCGAGTGCTTTTTCTACCAACAAACACACCGCTTCATTGTTTTGATGTGCCGAAAGATAATCCAATCGGTCGGTTAAGTGCACTATTTGCGGATAGGTATTGCGTTCGCACATTTTTTCAATACCGCGATGAATGTAGCCGCAGTATGGTTTGAGGTCTTTTACTACCTCGCCTCGAAGATTGACCAACAAACGAAGAACCCCGTGTGTTGATGGGTGCTGTGGACCCAAATTGAGTAGATAATCTTCTTCTTTATCTAAATCTATATTCGCTATTGCATCTGCCATTTGTAGATTTTTAAAAAATTTTCGCCAAATATATGTATTTTTTTTAATTGTAACTTCAACCCTGCACCTAAATAATTTGTTTTTTATTGTATCTTCAATCCTGCCCCCAATTCTACTTTAAATCCATTTGGAATTTTGACCGATTGACCTGCATCGAGAATTAGTGTCGCGCCGTTTTTTACTTCTACGTTTTGAACGTTAAGATTATCACAACTCATAACCGTAGTATTGGTAGTAATAGTTTAGAATTAATATCTTTCTGGATTTTAGAAAGGACAGGATAATCTTCATATATTTTTACAAGTTCTGTGATTCCATCTTTCCTCAGACTCAATTCCTGCAATCCATTGAATTGTTCAATGGTAGTTTTTATTCCATTGCGCTCGTCATTAAATGCAACATAATTATTGAATAATGGATAATTCAAACATATCTCTACCAATTCTTTTGTACCTACTGTCTTTAAAACGTCAAAAGGAATTTGGCATGCCTTAACCATTTGCTCACTTGTTTCAAATGTTACCCATTCCTTCATTCCGGGCTTTATTGGATAATCCCATGTTGTTTGTTCTTATGCTATTCCTTTTGTAAAAAGAAAAAACACTCCAACAATAAATAGTATGATTTTTAATATTTTCATGGAATCAGCAAAAAAATTAACCCTCAACCACGTTGATTATTTTATCAAATCAACTATCATTTGTGGATTGCTGTAATCTTTGCGGAGGGGGTAGCCTGTCCATTCTTCGTCTAAAAGAATGCGGCGCATATCGGGGTGGTTATTGAATGTAATGCCAAAAAGGTCGAATACTTCGCGCTCTTGCAATTCTGCTGCCTTCCATATTCCGCACACGGTGTCCAAGCGCGGATTTTCTCGGTCGCCGGTTTTTGCTACCAGCGTAATTTTGTGGCGCAAAGTAGTAGATTCTAAGTGATATACCACGCCCAATTCGGGGTTATAATCTACTCCGGTAAGGCTGTACAAGTAATCGAACTGTGTGTCTTTTTGTTCTTTGAGTTGTGTGGCTACTGCCACCAAATTCTGTGCAGGAATTTCGGCAAGCACATAATCCAAAGTATCGGTGCATACCGCATCGGCGCAGAGTTGCGCTATTCGTTGTTTTAATTCTTCGTTCGTCATACGCTTGTATTACATAAAATTTTTATCGTGGTCAATAGGGTCTGCCATGCTTTGTTTTTTGATTTTTTCGTGCAATTCGAGCATTCCTTGAAAAAATGCTTCGGGTCGAGGCGGACAGCCCGGAATATACACATCTACCGGTATTACTTGGTCGGCACCGCGCACCACACTATATGAATTGTAGAAAAACGGTCCGCCCGAAATAGCGCATGAACCCATTGCCACCACATATTTCGGCTCTGCCATTTGGTCGTATAAGCGTTTGAGCACCGGTGCCATTTTTTGCACAATAGTACCTGCCACCACTATTACGTCTGCCTGACGAGGCGAGGCGCGATATACTTCCATACCAAAACGCGAAAAGTCGTGGCGCGGCGCACCGGCTGCCATCATTTCTATCCCACAACAACTTGTGGCAAAGGTAAGGGGCCAGAGCGAATTTTTACGTCCCCAATTTACCAAATCGTCTAATGTTGTAAGAATAAATCCTCCTTGACCCGCTTTTGTGCGGTTGAGGTCTAACTGCAATTCTTCGAGTGAAGAATATTCTTTTTCTGCTACTCCCATTTTAGTGCTTGTTTTTTCCATGCGTATAAAAGTCCCAAACCAAGTATAATACAAAATATAATGACTTCAAAATATGCCACCATGCCAATTTCTTTCATTACTACTGCCCATGGAAAGAGGAAAATAGCCTCTACATCGAACACCAAAAATACTATGGCAAATAAATAGTAGCCTACATTGAACTGAATCCACGTGCGCCCAATAGTGGGTACTCCCGATTCGTAGGTTTCGGATTTTTGAATATTGTGCGTTTTGTGCGGAACTAAACTCGAAAACAACACGGCTAAACCCACTAAGGTTACGCCTAATAAAAACATGAGAATTAAACCTTCGCTCATTTGTGATACGTTTTTTTAGTTAAAACCAATTTGAGCGCAAAGGTAATTTTTTTTATGTAATGGCAAAACGAAAAAGAGAAAAAGTTAGTTTATTAAAAAGTTTTCACCTCTCAACTCTCAACTCTCAACTATACCAACGCCAACTCTATCACTTCGCTCATACTACGTACATACTGAAATATCAATCCTTCAATATATTGTGTTTCAATGTCTTCCACATCTTTTTTATTCTGTTCGCAGAGTATAATGGTGGTAATGCCGGCGCGTTTGGCAGCAATAATTTTTTCTTTAATCCCCCCCACCGGCAGCACTTTTCCGCGCAGGGTAATTTCGCCGGTCATGGCAAGTTGCGATTTCACTTTTCGCTTGGTAAACGCACTCACTATAGACGTAAGCATAGTTACTCCCGCCGAAGGTCCGTCTTTGGGAATTGCTCCTTCGGGCACGTGTATGTGCA
Source organism: Bacteroidales bacterium (assembly GCA_031286165.1). Taxonomy (GTDB): domain Bacteria; phylum Bacteroidota; class Bacteroidia; order Bacteroidales; family UBA1715; genus WQTX01. The sequence continues at coordinate 64,833 of JAITUU010000001.1, read as the reverse complement.
CATTCGTAGTTTCAAACACATCGGGATTAATGTAAAAATCTTCGGCATGCGCCTTCACAAATTCCAGCGCGAGCGTAGCCGATTCTTTCATCACATTTCCCAAATTTCCGGTAAGCGTAAGCACTCCTTTTCCTTTGCTCAAACTGCTTTCTATGAACAAAATATCGCCACCCACAGCCGTCCACGCCAAGCCGGTAACTACGCCGGAAACTTCGTTACTTTCGTACAAATCGTTGGAAAACGCCGGTGGTCCCAAAATTTCGTGCACATCGCTCACCGTTACCTCCGCAGTATAACTTTCGTTCATGGCTATTTTTTTTGCATAACGGCGCACTATACGTGCAATTTTTTTATCCAATCCTCGCACACCCGCTTCTTTGGTGTAACTTGTTATAATTTCCTGAATCACTGCTTTTTCAAAGTGCAAATCAGAGGGTTGAAATCCGTGATTTTCTATCTGCTGCGGAATTAAATGCCGTTTGGCAATTTCAATTTTTTCTTCCACTATGTAACTCGACACATCTATCATTTCCATTCTGTCACGCAGCGCGGGGCTAATGTTTGCCACATCATTGGCAGTGGCTATAAACAGTACTTTCGAGAGGTCATAATCCAATTCCAAATAATTATCGTAAAAACTGTTGTTTTGCTCAGGGTCGAGCACTTCAAGCAATGCCGCTTCGGGGTCGCCGCGAAAATCTTTCCCCACTTTATCTATTTCATCGAGCACAAACACCGGATTTGATGATTGCGCTTTGCGCAAACTCTGAATAATTCTACCCGGCATGGCACCTATGTAGGTTTTGCGATGCCCACGAATTTCGGCTTCATCGTGCAAACCACCGAGCGAAATACGGCAATATTTACGGTTCAAAGCGTGTGCTATTGATTTTCCGAGCGAAGTTTTTCCCACTCCCGGAGGTCCGTATAAGCACAAAATCGGCGATTTAAAATCACCCTTCAATTTGAGCACCGCCAAGTGTTCTATAATACGTTCTTTCACGTTTTCCAAGCCAAAATGGTCAGCATCTAAAATTTCTTTGGCTCGCTGTAAATCAAAATTATCGCTGCTATATTCGCCCCACGGCAATTCTATCATGGTTTGCAGGTAATTCATGGTAGTAGAATGTTCCGCATCGTGGCTACTCATGCGGGCAAGTTTGTCCAATTCCTTATTGAAATGCTTTGCCACCGCCTCACTCCATTTTTTATCTTGCGCTTTTTGGCGCAGTTCGTTTATATCCTGCTCTTTGGAATTTTCGCCCAACTCGTTGCGAATTTGTTTTATTTGCTGCTGTAAAAAATAATCGCGCTGCTGCTGGTCTATATCTCTGCGCGTTTTCAAAAGAATATTATTTTTAATTTCGAGCAACTGAATATGTTCTGTCAAATATTTCACAAGCAACTGTGCGCGTTCCTGCAAATTATCGGCAGAAAGCAATTCTACCTTATGTTCCACCGAAATATCGGCATTGGCAGATATAAAATTGATTAAAAACGTAGGCGAATTAATGTTTTTTACCGCAAAAGCAGCCTCTTTTGGCAAATTCGACGACAGTTCTATAATTTTGAGAGCCATATCTTTTATGGAACTCAGCAAAATGTCATATTCTTCATTCGATTCGGGTTTTATGTCGGGTAATTCCTCCACGCGGCAGAGCAAAAACGGCTCATTTGCCAACTGCTCCACAAGCCGAATACGAGTAACACCCTGCAAAATTACCGTAATATTTCCATCGGGCATTTCGAGTATGCGCATAATTTGCGCAACCGTTCCAATTTCATATAAATCAGCCATTTGCGGATTATCATCGCTTTGATTTTTCTGCGTGGCAGTGGCTATTTGTTTGGTACTTTTATTAAATTCACGTATCAGTTGCATAGATTTTTCGCGGCTCACGGTAATAGGCATTACATTGCCGGGAAAAAGAATGGCATTTTTGAGTGGCAGTATTGGCAGAGTTTTTTGAATCTCTATCGGATTTTTTGTGTCGTCATTATCATCGAGAGGAATTGCAATCATCTCAACATTAGCATCTTGCATGTCATCGAGCATATCTTCGGGTAGAATGGAAAACTGTATATCAGCCATAATGTAATCAGTCAATTTGTCAGTAAATACTATTTTTTTAAAAGAGTTTTATATACGTGCAATAGTTGTGCCAGAAAATGAGTAGCGAGTGTTGAGATTTCAGACACAAGACACAAAATATAAAGCATGGTAACCATAGATAAAAAGATATAGAGGTATAAAACGGCATGGTATTTACAAAAATTGTGGTGCAATGTGCAATATTTAAAGCAACGCATTTTGAACGATGGCTTTACTATAAAACAAAGCATTTCTCCTATTTTCCCGGTCATGGCGCACAATCCGCACAAAGTAGAATTGAATAACCATTTTGCGATTTTTATTCTCCTCGTTCTGCGCAAAACTATCTACAAGCGTAGTTTTTTAAACTTATCGTTAAGTACTCAATATCAATTGCTTAGTATTTTTATTTACCATCCATTGTTTTAATTTTGCTATGACATTTCATTCAAACATACGCTACTATTTTTTGCAAAAAAACTTTTGTTTCAAATCGGGGGTATAGAGGAATGATTCCAAAATAATTTGTAATTTACAATTTACAATTAATAATTAAAGTGTATTTTTGCAAAAAAAAACAAAAAACTATGCAACTGATAGACGGAAAACACGTGAGCGAGGCTATAAAATTACAAATAGCCGAAAAAGTTACAAAACTACGCGAAGAAGGCTACAAAACGCCTCATTTGGCAGCAATTTTGGTGGGCAATGATGGTGGCAGCATTACCTACGTAAATCACAAAGTGAAAGCCTGCGAACAAGTGGGTTTTCGCTCTACGCTGCAAACGTTTGAAGACACGGTGAGCGAACAAGAATTGCTCGACAAAATAGAAGAATTTAATCAAGATGCTGATATTGACGGATTTATAGTGCAACTTCCGCTTCCAAAACACATAGATGAGCAAAAAGTGATAGAGGCAATAGCCCCCGAAAAAGATGTGGACGGATTTCACCCCATAAATGTGGGAAAAATGATGATAGGTTTGCCTGCTTTCAAATCGGCTACACCGGCGGGAATTTTGGAACTTTTGAAATATTACAACATACCCACTGCCGGCAAACACTGCGTAATAGTGGGCAGAAGTAATATTGTAGGTCGTCCGCTCAGCGTTATGCTTGCGCAAAAAGGTTATCCGGGCGATTGCACCGTAACGGTGTGCCACAGCCGCACCACCAACCTTGCCGAAGAGTGCAAGCGCGGTGATATTGTAATAGCCGCCATAGGTTCGCCCGAATTTGTAACCGCCGACATGATAAAAGACGGCGCGGTGGTAATAGACGTGGGAACCACCCGCGTGCCAAGTACCGAAACCAAAAGCGGTTGGAAACTGAAAGGTGATGTAAAATTTGATGAAGTTGCGCCAAAATGCAGTTACATTACCCCTGTGCCGGGCGGTGTGGGTCCTATGACCATTTGCTCGCTCATTTCCAATACCCTCATTGCTGCCGAAGGGAAACGTGCAATATGATAATATGACAATATGATAATGCGATAATAAAAAAGGCTACTCGAAATGAGCAGCCTTTTTTTTATTCAAACACAAATTGGCGGTGGAAGGATTCCTGATAGGAAATTACCGTTTCGGTACGCACCACGCCGAGTGGTTTTATTTGGCTCTGAATAATTTCGTACAAATGATTATTGTTTTTCGCAAAAATTTTAATCAAAATATCGTATTCGCCCACAATGGCATGACATTCCACAATTTCGCGAATTTCCTTCAATTTTTCCACCACCACGTCTAAATTTTCGGTACCGCCAAAGCGGAGCAGCAAAAACGTGCACGTTTGGTAGCCTATTTTTTGCAAATCGAGCCAAAATTCCGAACCGGTAATAATGCCGTTTGCCATCATTTTTTGCACGCGCTGATGCACCGCCGCTCCCGACACGTTGCATATTCGCGAAACTTCCAAAAACGACACCCGCGCATCATTTGAAATCAATCTGAGGATTTTATAATCCAATTCGTCCAATACATCTTCCATAACTTATACGAATAAATAGTGCCGCAAAACTACTTCACAACAGAAGATTTTGAGGTGCGTTTATACTTCACAAACATTATTTTTTTACGAAAATATGAATTTTTAATAAAAAACACGTATTTTTGGCAAATTTTTTACGAAAGACGTGAAATTAGTACAACATTATAAACGGTATAAAATATACAATAAAATAATTACCCCCCTATTTCAGTAAACAAAAAAATAGTATCTTTGCATAAATTTTTTCATCAATGAATAAGAAAAAAGCATATTTAATCCTTGAAGACGGCACCACGTTTCAAGGATTTTCTTTTGGTGCAGAGCGTCCTACTTCGGGCGAAGTGGTGTTCAATACTGCCATGACCGGCTATCCCGAAAGTCTTACCGACCCTTCGTACAGCGGTCAAATTTTAGTACCAACCTTTCCTTTGATAGGAAATTACGGCGTGCCGCCCGAAGTGGATAACGGGCTTTCCATTTTTATGGAATCGAGCAAAATCCATGTACAAGCGTTGGTTATTTCCGATTATTCGGTGGAACACAGCCATTGGAATGCCAATAAAAGCCTCGACCAATGGTTGAAAGAGCAAAACGTGCCGGGTATTTACGGGGTGGACACGCGCCAACTTACCAAAATCATTCGCGAACGCGGTGTAATGCTCGCCACCATTGTAATGGAAGGCGGCGATTTGACACTCGAACATCAAAAATTTGAAGACCCGAACGTAGAAAATTTGGTAGCAAAAGTGAGTTGCTGCGGTTTGGAGAAATACGAACCTACGAAAAATGCACCCGAAACGCCGCTCAACATTGTGCTGGTGGACTGCGGTTGCAAATACAACATTATTCGCTGCTTGGCAAAACGCGGCGCAACCGTTACGCGCGTGCCGTGGGATTACGATTTCACGCAATTGGAATACGATGGTGTGATGCTCAGCAATGGTCCCGGAAACCCTGCCATGTGCGGCATTACGGTAGAAAACATAAAAAAAGCAATCGCCAAAGGCAAACCGATTTTCGGTATTTGCATGGGCAATCAGTTGCTTTCTATGGCAGCCGGCGGCACTACTTATAAAATGAAATACGGACACCGCAGCCACAATCAACCCGCGCTCGAAGTGGGCACCAACCACGCTGTAATTACCTCGCAAAATCACGGATACGCGGTAGATACCACCACGCTCGGCAGCGATTGGGAACCCTACTATGTGAATTTGAATGACGGCACCTGCGAGGGAATACGCCACAAATCGAAACCATTTTTCTCCGTGCAATTTCACCCCGAAGCCGCCAGCGGACCAAACGATACAGAATATTTATTTGATACATTTTTAGCACTATGCAAGAAATAAAGAAAAATCCAACCAAAGTTCTTTTGCTCGGTTCGGGCGCGTTGAAAATCGGCGAAGCCGGCGAGTTCGACTATTCAGGTTCACAGGCTCTCAAAGCCTTGAAAGAAGAGGGTATTTTTACCGTTCTCATCAATCCTAACATTGCTACTATTCAAACTTCGGAAAACATTGCCGACAGGGTCTATTTCCTGCCCGTTACGCCCGATTTTGTGGAGCAAGTGATTGAAAAAGAGCGTCCGGAAGGAATTTTACTTGCCTTCGGCGGACAAACCGCGCTCAACTGCGGGGTGAAACTCTATCAAAGCGGTGTGCTCGAAAAATACAACGTGCGCGTGCTCGGTACCCCCGTGCAAGCAATCATTGACACCGAAGACCGCAAAGAATTTGTCAAAAAATTAGACGAAATAAACGTTAAAACCATTAAAAGCGAGGCAGTTACCACCGTTTCCGAAGCAAAACGAGTAGCCGCCGAATTGGGCTATCCTATCATTATTCGCGCAGCCTACACGCTGGGTGGGCTGGGCAGCGGTTTTTGCGACAACGAATCGGAATTAGACGTGTTGGCGGCAAAAGCCTTCACCTACTCTCCGCAAATTTTGGTGGAAAAATCGCTCAAAGGCTGGAAAGAGGTTGAGTATGAGGTAGTTCGCGATAAATACGACAACTGTATTACCGTGTGTAATATGGAAAATTTCGACCCGCTCGGTATTCACACCGGCGAAAGTATTGTGGTTGCCCCTTCGCAAACGCTCACCAACTCCGAATATCACAAACTGCGCCGCATTGCCATAAAAATTATTCGCCACATAGGAATTGTGGGCGAATGTAACGTGCAGTACGCGCTCGACCCGAACTCCGAAGATTACCGCGTAATCGAAGTAAACGCTCGATTGAGCCGCTCTTCGGCACTCGCATCAAAGGCTACCGGCTATCCGCTCGCCTTTGTAGCCGCCAAATTGGGACTTGGCTACGGACTGCACGAATTGAAAAATGCCGTTACGAAATCCACCACCGCCTGCTTTGAGCCGGCACTCGACTATGTGGTGTGCAAAATTCCGCGTTGGGACTTGGGTAAATTCAAAGGCGTATCGCGCGAATTGGGTTCGTCCATGAAATCCGTAGGCGAGGTAATGGCGATCGGACGCAATTTCGAGGAGGCGGTGCAAAAAGGCTTGCGTATGATAGGGCAAGGTATGCACGGATTTGTGGCAAACAAAGAACTTGCCGTTGAAAACATTGACGAATCGCTGAGCCACCCTACCGACAAACGAATTTTTGTGATTGCGCAAGCACTCAAAAAAGGATACGATGTGGAAAAAATTCACGCGCTCACCAAAATAGACCGCTGGTTTTTGCACAAACTGCAAGGAATTTTCGACCTCGAACGCGAATTGGGGCAATTCAAAAAAATAGACGATGTTCCGAACGATTTACTCTTGGAACTGAAACAAAAAGGATTTTCCGACTTCCAAATTGCCCGCATTATTTTCGGCGAAAATATCAACGTAGAAGAAAAAATGGGTGTGGTGCGCAATCACCGCAAGCAGCAAGGCATTACGCCGGTGGTGAAACAAATAGACACCCTCGCGGCAGAATATCCGGCGCAAACCAACTATTTGTACCTTACGTATAACGGTGTGGCGCACGATGTGGAATTCAAAGCCCCCCAGCCCCCCAAAGGGGGGTATATAAACCCAAATCAAACTTCGGGGATTTCTTGTCCTCCCCCTTCGGGGGAGTTAGAGGGGGCTTCTGATGCTGTGATTGTTCTTGGTTCGGGAGCCTACCGAATTGGTAGTTCGGTGGAGTTCGATTGGTGCTCGGTGAACGCTGTGAACACCATTCGCCAAAGCGGTTTGAAGGCAATTATGATAAACTACAATCCCGAAACGGTTTCTACCGACTACGATATGTGCGACCGCCTCTATTTTGACGAACTCACGTTGGAGCGCGTGCTCGATATTACCGATTTGGAGCAGCCGCGCGGCGTAATTGTGAGTGTGGGCGGACAAATTCCGAACAACCTTGCCGTGCGTTTGAACAATAATAACGTGCACATACTCGGCACTTCCGCCGAAAATATAGACAAAGCCGAAGACCGCCACCGCTTTTCGCAAATGTGCGATGACTTGGGCATAGACCAACCGCAATGGAAGGAAATGACCTCGCTCGAAGATATTTACGCCTTTGCCGATAAAGTAGGATTTCCGCTGTTGATTCGCCCTTCATACGTGCTTTCGGGCGCGGCAATGAACGTGGTGAGCAACCGCGATGAGTTGGAAGGATTTTTGACTCTCGCAACCAACGTGAGCAAACAGCATCCGGTGGTTGTTACCGAATTTATAGAAAATGCCAAAGAAATAGAAATAGACGCTGTGGCGAAAAACGGCGAAGTGCTTATTTACGCCATTTCAGAACACGTAGAATTTGCCGGTGTGCACTCCGGCGATGCCACTATGGTATTCCCTGCGCAAAAACTCTATGTAGAAACCATGCGCCGCATCAAAAAAATTGCACGACAAGTGGCTAAGGGACTGAATATTACCGGTCCGTTCAACATGCAGTTGATGGCAAAAAACAACGACATCAAAGTAATCGAATGTAACCTCCGCGCCTCGCGAAGTTTCCCTTTTGTGTCGAAAGTGCTCAAAGTGAATTTCATAGAAATTGCCACCAAAGTAATGCTCGATTTGGAACCGAATATTCCACACAAATCGGCGTTTGAACTCGACTATGTGGGCATCAAAGCACCGCAATTCTCCTTCTCGCGCTTGCAAAAAGCCGACCCAATTTTGGGTGTGGAAATGGCATCGACCGGCGAAGTGGGTTGCATAGGCGAAGATTTCAACGAGGCGATACTCAAATCTATGCTTTCGGTGGGCTACACCATTCCGAAAAAGCGCGTATTGCTCTCCACCGGCGACAGCCGCTCGAAAACGGATATGCTGCCTGCCGCCAAAATTCTGCAACAAAAAGGTTACGAACTCTTTGCCACACCCGGCACTGCCAACTTCTTGGCAGAAAACGGCGTAAAAGCAACGGTGCTTCATTGGCCCGATTCGGCAGAAAAACCCAACACGCTCGACTACATCAAAGAGCGCGAAATAGATTTGGTGGTAAACATACCGAAAAACCTCTCGAAAAGCGAACTCTCGAACGACTACACCATACGCCGTTCGGCAATCGACTTCAACATTCCGCTCATTACCAACGCTCGCCTTGCCCGCGCCTTTATCGAAGCGTTTTGCGCGATTGGTAGGGACGAGATTAGCATTAAAAGTTGGGAAGAATACCGATAAATTGAAAGTTGAAAGTTGAAAATGAAACACCTCCTGCAAACTTCGATTTGCGGGAGGTGTTTTTTTTTACGTTCCCCTTCGGGGAATTTAGGGGAGAGTACGAGCAATGAAGGATATATAGTGTTCTATTACAAAAAAGAAGCATCTTTATCAAAACTCGGCATAATGGTCAAAACGAAAGTAAAATTTACACTCAAAGATGCGCTCGAAGGAAAGTATGCTATGGTTTTTGCAAAAAACACACGATTTTTCTCATTTTTCCGTACCTTTATATTTTGTGGTATTAGAACAATAAATTGTGTTGTATGTTAGTTTATACTTTTAGCAAAGTTTTGTAACCACAAAATGAGGCACAAATCGGCAATCACAAAAAACGGAGAATGATAGATAAAACAACTGCACTTATAGGGAAGGCAATCAGAGAAGGGAAATATCTTAGTATTACCTACAAAAACAAAGAAGGAAAAATTACGCCGTTTTGGATAAGTATTTTAGATGTTGATGCAAAGGCAACGCTGCGAGTTAATATGTTCAATGTTACAAAAGACGAACCCGTATTCGATGCAAAAATTTTTATTTCGAGTATTCAAACTATTGAGATTCTACGATTTTCACACTATGAGGTGCCGGAAAAACTGATACAAAAGATTGATAATGACACAAGTTTACAGGAATACAATTTTGATGGCTATGACAACAATGTGTTGAATTATTACTTGGAATGTTACAAATCGAACATAGACCCATTTTTACACAAACAGCATTTAATTTCGGGATTAGACTTCTCGCAAGATTCACTTTTGCTCACAAACGAAGAACTCCAACATTTTATAAAAGAAATATATCATAACGATTACAAAACCTATCATGATTACAACCTTGCCGTATCTATATTTTCAATAGATTTAGAATCAAAAGGGAAATTTGTGGTTGCATACCGACTTGTTACCTTTGACCCCGTAAAAAAGACCCTAAAAATCGGAGAGTTGCGTTTTAATCCCAAATTTTATATTAACGGCAGCAAATATTCATTGTCGTATTATACCGATTTGCGATCATCTGATTTTGATATCTTATTTCAAAAAGATATGCTGGGCTCCATAGAATTGGTAAAAAGTGGTTTTAAACAGGGCGAATTGCCGAACACAAGACCGGAAATTGTTGTTTTGGGTTATGAGCAAATAGATATATCGAAAATTTATGACGAAATAAATTTGGAACATACAAAGCAAGAAATGCAAGTTCCGTTAAAGGCATTTTTCCAAAATTTATCGTTGCTCGATAGAAAAAATCGCAAAGAACCGTACATTGTTCTCTACGATGCCAATGTGAATATAGACCAACTTCGTACCATTTATAATTCTCTTAAATATCCCATTACATACGTTCAAGGACCTCCCGGAACGGGGAAAACGCAAACAATTCTAAACATAGTGGTAAACTGTTTGCTGAACAACAAAACATTACTCATTTCCTCCAACAACAACACTCCCATTGACGGAATAACAGATAAATTGTTTCTGGGAACTTACAAAAACAAAGAAATTCTGTTTCCATTTATACGGCTTGGAAATGAAACATATACACTCGAAGCACTGCAAAAAATAAGAGCATTGTATGAATTTGAAACAAAAGATATTCCCAAAGAAAATCTTTTGCTCAATTTGAAAGAAAAATCGAAAGAGAATAACTGGAAATTGCTCGAAAAACTAAAAAACTACGAAGATAGAATTGATTTGGAGCAAAATTTGGATTTTGTTAGCGGATTACTGTCAAAAAATCGTTGTTGGAATCTTGAACAAGAAAAGAATGTGCTTGAAACTCGTTTACAGCAGATACCTCACACCACAGATGACGACATTAAAGGAATTTTTGAGATTATACAAAATAATTATTCACTGATACAATTATTTTATTTTGAGTGCTTAAAATACATAAAACGCTTGAAATCAAAAGAATATAGTGAGTTGATCAAGATATTATACACCAAAGAAGATGAACGAGTAAAGGAATTTAATACATGGATAGCAAACGATGAAAATTTGGAAAAATTCACCAAAGTTTTTCCGATTATTCTTACCACCAATCTTTCGAGCAGAAAACTTGGAAAAAAATTCAAATTTGATTTACTAACCATCGATGAAGCCGGACAATGCGATATTTCCACAAGTTTAATTCCCATTTCAAAATGCAAAAATATGGTGTTGATTGGCGATACAAATCAATTAAAACCAATTGTGATTTTTGAAGAAACTCGGAATAAACGGTTATTGAAACAGTTTGAAATTGATGAACAGTATGACTACTGCAACAATTCTATTCTTTCTGTGTATAAACGAATAGATAACATTTCGAGAGATATTCTGTTGAGTTATCATTATCGTTGCGGAAAGAAAATTATCAACTATTCCAATATGAGATTTTATGACAGTAAGTTGAATTTTTCGGCAACTAAGCATATCGGAAATGTTTCATTGCTGGAAGTAAACAATGTGAATACTAAAAACAAAAATTCTCAAATAGAAGAAGCGAGAGAAATTGTAAACTACATAAAACAGAATAAATTATCCGATGTTTTTATCATAACACCATTCCGAAATCAAGAAGAAGTTATAAATCATTACCTGAAAGAAGCAAAGCAAAAAGAAGAAATAGATTCATCAATCAGTTGCGGCACCATACACAAAGTGCAAGGTCAGGAAAATAAAACGATAATAATATCTACAGCAATTTCAACAAAAACAACCTCGCACACCTACGATTGGATTAAAAACAACAGTGAGTTGATAAATGTGGGAGTAACAAGGGCAAAAGAGAATTTAATCGTTGTTGCCGACAGAAAAGCAATAGATATTTTATCGAAAAAAGACGATGATTTATATGCGTTGATTGATTATGTGAGCAAACACGGTTCAACAGAAATTTCTCAAAGTGCTGTCAATAAATTCACAATAGGTTTCTCCAACGACTCCAAATTTGAAAACGAATTTTATACCACAATGAATTATTATTGTACCGTAAAAGGCGGAAGATTTGATAGGAATGTAAAAATTATGACCGTATTTCCCGAAGAAAGAGATAACGATTTGATAAATAAAAAAGAATTTGACGGGGTATTGTATGAAAATGGGATTCCTAAAATTGTGTTTGAAATAAACGGAAAAGAACATTACAGCAACAAAAAACGAATAGATTCTGATAGAATTAAAATGGAATTGCTGCACAAAAAGAATATTCGTATGATTACCATTCCGAATCACTATGTGAAACATTACGAATTTATACGGGAATTGATAGGAAAATTCAATGGCGGGGTGTATGACAGAACCTTGTTCGATATGTAACGAGCGGTTTTACCGATAATCAAGGCAAATTCAAATAGTAAATACAACTTTTTTCGGTATAGGTGTAAAAACTTTTATATCAGAATTTTTCTCCGGAGCATTTCTTTGTTTTCAATTTCCAAACTGCGCTATTTTTATTATTTTTTGTTCATAAACTGCACTACTTTTATTGTTTTTTTGTTTTTAAAGTGCACTAAATATTCTTTGAGAATTAGAATTAACTCGACAGCAGACATTTTTGTGTAAATCCGCGTAATTAGTGGCGGATATTATTTACCTTTGCGTTTGAATAAATCAAGATAAACCTCATTTTTTTGAACATGAAAAGAGCAATGCAATGGATTGTTTTGACCTGCTTGCTGAGTTGGGCAGCGGCAGGCGTGGCTATTTTGCTTGGCATACGCGATGTGCAGAAAATTTCCTATATGATTTTTGGGGCGTTCTATATGCTCTTGACTGCTCTGTGCGCCCTTCTTCTTCAAAAAATTCACAAGGAAAAACCCTTCGGTAATCTCCGCATTTCGTTTCGGCTCAACCGCTGGTTTCTTATTGTCCAAGCAACAGTGGGCGTAAAAACAATTTCGGCAAACGAAAAAAACCATTGTCGGCTACTACAATCTGCTCGGTCAAAAACTTGTGAACGCGCCCGAACGAGGAATGTTTCTTGTGAAATATGCTAATGGACAGGTGGAGAAAGTTGTGAAGTAAAATGTATTCATTGTAGTGCTGCAATCACGGTAAAAAGTTGTACATTTGTGCCGTATTCAAAAACAACAAACAATGAAAAATGAACTTGTTCTCATTTTAGATTTCGGCGGTCAATACAAAGAATTGATTTCGCGCATGACACGCCGATTGAATGTATATTCTGAAATAAAATCAGGAAAAATTTCGGCTGAGGAAGTAAAAAAATTCAATCCCATAGGAATTATTCTCACCGGCGGACCAAATAGTGCATATTTGGAAACTTCGCCCAAGTGCGACCCTGCCATTTTTGAACTCGGTATTCCTATTTTAGGAATTTGCTACGGTATGCAAACCATGTGCTTCTCACTTGGCGGACGTGTAGAAACGCCCAACGTGGGCGAATACGGACGAATAGAAACAAATACAGTGGCTCACAATTCGGTGTTAATGCAAGGTGTGAAATCGCCTGCGCGAATGCTTATGAGCCACACCGACCAAGTTACACAACTTCCGCAAGGATTTGTGCGCACGGCATCTACGGCACATTGCCAAAACGCCGCCTGCGAAAACGTGTCGCGCAATCTATACGCCGTGCAATTTCACCCCGAAGTGGAATTGAGCGATGACGGCGAAAAAGTAATGCACAATTTTTTATTCAACGTATGTAAAGCCGCTGGTAGTTATCGGTTGGACGATTATATAGAAACTCGCGTAAAAGCAATTCGCCAAGCGGTGGGAACCAAACGAGTGCTACTCGGACTTTCGGGCGGCGTAGATTCTTCGGTGTGCGCCGCGCTGCTTTCCAAAGCCATTGGCGAGCAACTCACCTGCATTTTTGTGGACCACGGACTTATGCGTTACAAAGAAGGCGATGCAATTGAGGCAATTTTCTCGAAAAAGAAACTGCATTTTATTCGCGTAAATGCTGCCGACCGCTTTTTGAAAAAACTGAAAGGAATTAGCAGCCCCGAAGAAAAACGCAAAATTATAGGCGCGGAATTTGTGCGCGTGTTTGAAGACGAATCAAGTAAACTCGGCGACATAGAGTTTTTGGCGCAAGGCACTATTTATCCCGATATTATAGAATCGGGCGGCGAATTTGGCGACACCATAAAAAGCCACCACAATGTGGGCGGATTGCCCGATAATCACAAATTTGAAGGAATTGTAGAACCTCTTTCGGGTTTATTCAAAGACGAAGTGCGCATTATAGGAAAAATGCTCGGCTTGCCCGATTCGCTTGTCTATCGCCAGCCCTTTCCGGGTCCCGGATTGGCTATTCGCATTATGGGCGATATTACCCAAGCAAAACTCGACCTGCTCCAACGAGCCGACCACATAGTGTGCGAAGAAATCGGAAAATTACGAAAAAAACCGCAACAATATTTCGCCGTACTTACCGACACTCGTTCGGTGGGTGTGAAAGGCGACCACCGTACCTACGACTACGTAGTGGCTGTGCGTGCCGTAACCACCAGCGATTTTATGACCTGCGAATACACACCGATTTCTCACAAAGTATTGAGTAAAATATCTTCACGCATTACCGGTGAATTGGCAAACGTGAGCCGCATAGTATATGACATTACCAGCAAACCGCCGGCAACCGTAGAATGGGAATAACCTTACGTGAATTGCGTAATTGTAGTATGGTACAAAACATGAATAGTACAAACACCGTTTATATTGTATTGTTTCTACTATCTTTGAACCACCAATAGTAACACACGAACAGTATGGCACTCATCAATACCCCGTTTTTGAAAGTCGTGAATGACGAAATTCAAAACAAAATCGACAAAAAGGTCAATCAATTTCAGGCTATCAACCGCGATAAAAAATTGATAAACCTCAGTAGCGGCGATGTTATTCGTCCGCTTGCACCTTGTGTAATGGAGGCTATGCACAAAGCAATAGCCGAAATGGGCGATGAAACTACCTTTCAAGGTCGCGGACCGGTGGAAGGCTATCCGTTTTTGATAGATGCTATTTTGAAATACAATTTCAAAAATTACAAAATAAAAATTGCGCCCGATGAAGTATTTATCAATCATGGCACGAAAGAAAATCTTGCAGGATTTGGCGATATTTTGTGCCGCGACAATCGCATAGCCGTTATAGACCCTGTATCGCAGGAATACATAGAATCGAATGTGATAGGTAATCGCGCCGGTGATTTGAACGAAAATTTACAGTGGAGCCATATTGTGTATTTGGAATGTAAAAAAGAAAACGATTTTATGCCGGAATTTCCCAAATTGCGCCCCGACATAATTTACATGAGTTACCCCAACAACCCCACCGGCTGCGTAATGACCCGCGAAATTCTCGAAAAATGGGTGCAATATGCCTTGAAAAACGATATTTTAATTCTCTTCGATGCCACCTACAAATCGTTTGTTACCAATCCCGAAATTCCACAAACGATTTATGAAATAAAAGATGCGAAAAAAGTAGCCATAGAATTTCGCAGTTTCTCGAAAAATGCAGGATTTACGGGTTTGAATTGCGGCTACGCCATTATTCCCAAAACACTTTCGGGATATTCCTACATAGCCGATAAGGGCGCAAACCTCAACGCACTGTGGCGCAGACGGTTGATGATAAAAAACTACACACCGCCTTACATTATTCAGCGTGGAGCCGAAGCACTATTTAGCCAAGCGGGACTGAAATGGGTACGCGAAAATGTGGATTATTATATGTCGAACGCCGCAATTTTGCGTCAAGCACTTACCGATGCCGGTTTGAAATTCTGGGGAGGGGTCAATTCTCCGTATATTTGGGTAGAATCGCCCTACGATTCTTCATGGAAACTCTTCGATAAATTGCTCAACGATTGCTACATACTATCCTCTCCGGGTGAGCGTTTCGGTCCTCACGGACGAGGATTTGTGCGCCTCAGTTCCTTTGCCAATCAAAGCAAGGTAATTATGGCTGGCACTCGCATTGCGAGCATGAAATAATTAATTCGTACTCATAAAACTCACAATATTGGCACCCATGCGGTGTGCTTTTAAGCGAGTATCTTCGCTATCGCTGTGTACGGCAGTATCTTCCCAGCCATCGCCCAAATCACTTTCGTAACTGTAAAAACACACCACGCGCCCCTGCCACACAAGCGCAAATCCCTGAGCCGGTTTATTATCGTGTTCGTGAATTTTTGGTAATCCTTTGGGAAAACTAAATGGTTTTTGATAGATTTCGTGCGAAGCGGGAAGTTCCACAAAATCCAATTCCGGAAATACTTTTTTCATTTCGCGGCGAATTGCCGGGTCTAGTCCGTAATTATCGTCTATATGCAAAAAACCGCCGCTTATCAAATACGCGCGTAAATTCTGCACTTCGGTATTGGAAAACAGCACATTGCCATGACCCGTAAGGTGCAGCATGGCATAATTACATATATCGGGGCTACCCACTTCCACCGTAGAAGTTTGAATATTTGTGCGCAATTCTTTATTGCAAAATTTCGCCAAATTGGGTAGCGATGTAGGATTGGCATACCAATCGCCGCCACCGCCGTATTTTACTACGGCTATGCGAAACGTAGTTTGCTGCGCACAAAGCGCGAAGGAAACAAACAATCCGAATATGAAAATTATTTTTCTATACATATATATATTGTATATGCCATAAAAAAAAGAGACTTGCGTCTCCTTCCTTATCATTTAGTGAACAATGAATACTATCGCATAAATCTGTCGTTCGGGTGAGGTACCGCACCAATGTGCTGTTTAGAACTTGGCAACGCCAAATCGTGAATTTCAAAATTCAAGGTAATTTCGTGCGAACCGCCTGTACCCAATCCTGCTTGTGAAATTGTCATATCGTAACTATACACAATTTGATATGTTCGTTTGTTATCGCGCGAAGCCTTCATATATCCCAGCGTAAATATCATAGAATCGAAGGTTTTGTTGCGAAGCGAATTTGCTACATCGGCAAGTGATTCGCGTTTGTAGTACATTTTACGCACCCACAAACCTGCTTGCAATGAACTCATAAACGATAACTGCGAAGGAATTACGGCATTCAAACCGAACGAAAGTGTTTGCGCTCCTGCCTCTGTTCCTTTGAACCACAAGTGAGTTGGCGTTTGATTTTCGTACAACACGCCGGGAGTTATCAAAAAGAATTTGTTATAAAAACCTTTTCTATCGAAACGAAGTGAAGACGTTGCATGAATGTTCACTTTCATAGGCAAGCGGGCTGTTTCATCATCGAGCCACGAAATATCGGGTTGCGATAAGTGGTGAAAAGCAATACCCACCGTATTGGCAGCAATGTAGCGCACCGGATTTTTACGAATATTGAAACGAGCCACCAAACCTGCGCTGAAATCGAAGGCTCCTACGCGGTCTCTGCCCTCGCCGCCAAAAGGAGGCACAAATTCTGTTTCGTAAATTCTACCGAAACGAGGGTCAAATTCATCAACAAATGAAAACGTACTCCAATCCACCGATTTTTGAACATAATTTACTATACCTCCTAATTGCATTAAAAAGTCGGGAGTAAATCGAAGTTGCTTTGCATAACCAATTCCGCCGGTGAATGTATTGATATTGCCATTTCCCTGTGAATTACGAGTAACAATGGCACCAATACCGCCCTGCGCAAATTTTTGGTCGAAGAAATCAACCGAAATACTCTGAGTTCCCCACTCGCCCGGCACGTTTGTCCACAAATGGCGGTCGGTTACTGTTCCTCGCAAACCCGGATTGATACCTATAAAACCCGGATTGTAATACATTTCTTTCAAATAAAATTGCGAAAAGTTAGGGTCTTGCGCAAAAACAGTTGCAAAGCAATGTACGGAAATTATGAGAAGTGTAAGTTTGTATATTTTTTTCATACTCTCTAATGTTAAAGAAACATCTACTATTTTTATCTGTGGCGAATTTTTATTCTTTTCTTTCTATCTCTACAATAACTGCAAATATAACAACTATTTTTCATAAAAAATACCCAAATGCAAAGTTTTTGCGAAAATTTCAGCATTTTTTCGCTCACTATCACCTAAATCTATGATTAACAACATCTTGAAATGATATTTTTTTTATTGTTCGTATATGTTTCATTAACGCACCTTATACACGTTTTGGTATATATTTTCTGTAATTTTTTGAAAGTTTTTTGCAATATCTATTTCTCCCCACGTCATCAAATCCATTGCAAGTGCTTGTTCTCCAATACGATAAGGCGGCTGACAATATCCTAAATTTTCCCATAAAATAAATCCCAAGCGAGTATAAAACTGAATCCGCCGCATGGCGATTTCTGTAGTTGGCGGCTCCACTTCTATCACTATTGGGTGCGAAATCTGCGCAAGAAACCCTTCCATTACCCGTTTCCCGTATCCGCCATTACGAAATTCCGAAGAAATTGCAAAATGCTCGGCATACACAAAATCACCCAAATCCCAATATGTTAAAAAACCTACCAACTGCCCATTGTCGGAAATAATCACAAGAATTGTAAATCCCTCATTCAATGTATATAAGCGCAACATATCTTCCATGTCGCGCCGCTCGCCCTCCGGAAAGGCTTCGGTATATACTTTTTTCACAAAGACAACTTCTTCGGCATTTTCAACCTTTAATTTCTTGATTATAACTGTTTCTTTTTCCATACGCACAGTATTTTATATGGGCAATAATGAGAGTAAAAATACTTTTTTTTAGTATTCGCAGCACTTTTCGTACTTGTTTTATGCTCGAAACGTTTGCTTTTGCATAAAAATTTCTACCTTTGCGAGCAAATTATAACATACTATTCTGACTCAAAAAACTACAAATATGTCAAAAACATTATTCGACAAAATTTGGGACGCACACATTGTAACCGAAGTTACGGACGGACCCACACAACTCTACATCGACCGTATGTATTGCCACGAAGTTACCAGCCCGCAAGCATTTGAGGGGTTGCGCCAGCGCGGTTTGAAAGTGTTTCGTCCGCAGCAGATTACTTGTATGCCCGACCACAACATTCCTACCCTAAACCAAGACAAAGCGATTGCCGACCCGGTGTCGCGCCATCAAGTGGATACACTCGACCGCAATGCCAAAGAGTTTGGCGTGAACTACTACCCTATCGGACACCCGAAAAACGGCGTGATTCACATTGTGGGTCCCGAAAACGGACTTTCGCTGCCGGGTATGACTATGGTGTGCGGCGATTCACATACTTCTACGCACGGTGCTATGGGGGCTATTGCTTTCGGTATCGGTACTTCGGAAGTGGAAATGGTGCTTGCTACGCAGTGCGTGTTTCAATCGCGACCAAAAACCATGCGCATCAATTTTGAGGGAAAACTCTCCAAAGGCGTTACTGCCAAAGACGTGGCTCTGTATATGATTGCCCAACTTACCACCGGCGGTGCTACCGGTTATTTTGTGGAATATGCCGGCGAGGTGGTACGTGCCATGACTATGGAAGAACGTTTAACTTTGTGCAACCTTTCCATAGAAATGGGTGCACGCGGCGGTATGATTGCGCCGGACGAAACCACCTTTACCTATATTAAAGGACGCGAATTTGCTCCCAAAGGCGAAGAGTGGGAGAAAAAACTCGCCTATTGGAAAACGCTCAAAACGGACGAAGGCGCGAAATTCGACAAAGAACTCACTTTTTACGCCAAAGATATAGAACCAATGGTAACGTATGGCACCAATCCGGGTATGGGTATGGGAATTAACGACACCATTCCGGCACTCGACACGGTGGACGAAGCAGGTCGCTCGTCTTACGAAAAATCGCTCGAATATATGGGCTTCAAAGCCGGCGAAAAAATCGTGGGCAAAGCGATAGACTATGTGTTCATAGGCAGTTGCACCAACGGACGTATCGAGGATTTCCGCCAATTTGCCAACTTTGTGAAAGGCAAAAAGAAAGCCGACAACGTGGTAGTGTGGGTAGTTCCGGGTTCGTGGTTGGTGGATAAGCAAATTCGCGAAGAGGGCATCGACAAAATTTTGGCAGATGCCGGTATGGAAATTCGCCAACCCGGTTGCTCAGCGTGCCTTGCCATGAACGAAGACAAAGTGCCTGCCGGAAAATATGCCGTTTCTACCTCGAACCGCAATTTTGAAGGACGACAAGGACCGGGCGCACGCACCATTCTCGCCAGCCCGCTCGTAGCCGCCGCTGCCGCCATTACCGGCAAACTCACCGACCCTCGCGATTTGATGTAAGATTTTTTTCAATATACATACATTCGGATTAACGCAGATTTTTCACTGTTTTCGGTGAAAAATCTGCGTTTTTTCAGTTTGTTTTCTCTGTGTTTCAATTATTCCAAATCTTCTTTATCGGCTTGTTCGATTTCGTATTTTTTGCGCTTTTCAAACTCATTCAACTCCATTTTCACAAAACCGGCAATCATTTCGCGATAGAGTTTTTCCACCACATCGGCGTTTGCGCCCAGTGTTTCGGATTGCGAACGCACTTTTTGAATGACCGCCTCCACGCGCTGCGGAGCCTGCACTGCGTTGTTATCTTTCTTGAATGTGGCGGCTTGTTTCACAAAACTGCCTCGCTCGGCAATCAAGCGCACTATCTCGGTATCAATCCTGTCAATCTGTGTGCGAACGTCTTCCAAACTATTGCATTTTTGATAGGTTCCACCCGTGTTTTCGTTGGTGAGCGTACCCTCTTTTTCAATCAACAGACATTTTACAAGCGCAGTGCAAACAGGGCGGTGCTCCGTTCCGCGAGGAACAATAATACAATCGCCCACCGACAAATGCTCCAAACGGTCGCGAAATTCCATCTCCATTTCGCCCTCCACCACCAGAAACATTTCATCGGAATCGGCATGAATATGAAAATCAAGGCTGCGATTTTCCACCGCCACAAGGTTCAACGAGTGGTCATTCAGCATTGCAATATTCACATATTCAAATAATTGCGTATTTTTTGCTTTGTCGTTCAAATTGAATTTTGTCATAGTATTGATTGTTAGTATTGCAATAACGTATCTCTTTGTGTGGTGCAAAGGTAGTAAAAGTCCCTCAAACAAGGCATTTCGGAAGCGGAAACTTTTGCCTTATAAAAACCATCGCATCAAATCCTTTCATAAAAATCATAAAACAGCAATTTCGTACAATAAAAACAGGAAAACAGGTGGTATCTTTGCGTTCAAATTTACA
This sequence comes from Bacteroidales bacterium, assembly GCA_031286165.1. Lineage (GTDB taxonomy): Bacteria > Bacteroidota > Bacteroidia > Bacteroidales > UBA1715 > WQTX01. The sequence goes on along the minus strand of JAITUU010000001.1, from coordinate 43,920 downwards.
AATCAAAAAACAATGAGAAGAAAAGACAAGGAGATAACAGATATAGACGAAAAATTGAACATCATAGCGCAAAATACCATTTGCCGGCTTGCTTTGTTCGGGAATGATTATCCGTATATTGTGCCCTTAAATTATGGTTTTTCGTATCATAACGGTACTTTGACACTCTATTTTCACGGTGCTACGGAAGGTAAAAAAATGGAACTAATCAAGAAAAACAATCGGGCGTGCTTTGAAATAGATTGTGATACTCAATTAATTACCGGCGAAAAAACGTGTAGTTATGGTTATGAATTTAAAAGCATCATTGGCTTCGGAAAAATCAGCATAGCGGAAACTTCGGACGAAAAAATAACCGGATTGAATTATTTGATGAAACAACAAACCGGAAATGACACAAAATATGATTTTACGGAGCATGAATTAAAAAAAGTTTGTGTATTTACAATGACAGTGGAAGATTTTTCGGGCAAACAAAAAAAGAGTATCTTTACAGCATTATCATAATTGTACTACACATTAAAGCAAGAAAAATGGAATCAGAACGTTTTATTACAGGAAAGAACAAGTTGCAGGAAATAGACGGACATTCGGGAGAAAAAGTGATAGAATCGCTGCAATCCGTTGCGCCGGATTTAGGGCGATACATTATTGAATTTGCCTTTGGCGATGTCTATTCGCGCGAAGGTCTCTCATTGCAGGAGCGAGAAATAATCACCATTACAAGTTTGCTCACCCAAGGCGGCTGCGAACCTCAATTGGAAGTACACATAAACGGGTCGTTAAACGTAGGCGTTTCAGCCGAAAAAATCATCGAAGTATTTATTCAGTGTATTCCGTACACCGGCTTTCCCAAAGTGCTGAATGCGGTCAATGTAGCCAAAAAAGTATTTGCCGAAAGAGGGATAGCGGTAAAATAATGAGTTTTGTAAAACGGTAACAAGGGGTTTCAACCCCTTGTTGCGTACTTTCTCTCAATCCCCCACACTCACATACACGCGCAGCAATCCCACCACGCTTTGCCGTCCGCCGGTAACTATGTAGTGCACGGCAGGTTGCACGCACAGCCATTCGCACAGCGGATAGTGCCACGTGAGTTCGAGCGATTGCTCTTTTTCGCCGGAAACCTCCGTAGCGTTGAAATACACGCCGATTTGGTCGCCTTTTTCAGGGGCTAAAATTCCTGCCCAATAAGCACCCACTGCCGCGTAATAGCGACATTCCAACTTGTGCGAAGGAGCAAATCCACCGTGCAGCAACAGCCCGATTTCGCGTTGGTCGTTTTTTACAAGTGCTTGCTCAACGGCAGCCCAAAAGGAGGCGGTAGTGGTGTGTTCCTCTCCTGCCGTTTGCACTGCTGCGCCAATGGCGTAATTGCGAAAACTCAGTTGCGACATACTGAAAAGTCCATCGCGGCGCGGGCGCACTACAAAAAGTTGCGATAAATCCGTGCGTCCGCTTGCCTGCGGGTCGTGGGCAATGCCGTTGTAGAGGCTTGTTTTAAATATCCAATCTTCGGCAAAAGCATACTCCGCGTGCAGCCCCAAGCCCGAAAGCGGATAGTTTGCCATATCGTAATTCACAGAAAGCGTGGGGAAAATACCCGCCGAACTGCCGGTAAAAAGTGAGGTGTAGGGCGAAATAAAATAGTCGTAATTCGCACTGCGCACGCCGGCGTAGAGCGTTACTTTGTGCCAGCGTTGCTCGTAGCCCAGCAGCGAAAAATTCAGCCAACGGTTGTCTTCCTCAATGTTGGAATAGGTTTGCAAATCGGGCACAATTTGTTCGTCAAAAAGTTTGTAACTGCCGAAGGTACCTGCCTGAAACGCGCCGCCACGCCAGCCTTTGCACAGTTTTTCGGTGGGCACTTCGCCCCAAAGCGTGAGCAAATTGACCCAATTATATTTCCGCCCGAAATTGCTTTGCAGTTCGGAGGTGTAGTCCACGCCGAAGCGCAGTTGTGTGCTGTCGTTTTGTGCGCACAGCCACGCATAATTCGCCACAAAGAGCGAAAAAATCCATATTTTTTTCATTGTTAATTTCCTTACATACTTCGTGCAGGGAAATATAACAAAATTTCCCTACCGAAAAGTTTTTACTTGTGTTAATTTTATCATTGTGCGAGAGTTGTTCGCAGTACTCGGATAGGGTTCTGTGTTCATTGTTGTCTCTAATTCAGTGCATTACAACAATTCGCCGTATCGTTTGATAAAGATTTTTTTCATTGCCTGCGCCAGCAACATATATAGGATAATGGTGAGTAGCAACCACGCAAAGTACACCGATGGAAGGGGTGCCAAGCCGATGGATTTTCCGAAAGCGGTAAATGGAATGGTGGTCAAAAAGGCAATTCCCGTAAAGGTAATCAGCGTGAGCGGCAACGAGGCGCGGCTTTGTATAAACGGTATTTTCGGCGTGCGTATCATGTGAATTACCAGCGTTTGCGACCACATGGATTCTACAAACCAACCTGCCTGAAACATAGCAATATACACCGTTCTCATATTTAATCCGGCAAATATGCCCGACTGAATGAGCGTGCCTTCGGCAATTTGGTTGAAGAGCAGTCCGTTTGACACAAATTGCGGACAAATCACAAAATACATCAATAAATAGGTGGTAATGTCGAACACCGAACTTGTGGGTCCTATCCACAACATAAATTTACCTACCAGCGAAGCGTTCCATTTGCGGGGAACTCGTAGAAATTCCTTGTCCACATTGTCCCACGGAATGGCAGTGCACGACATATCGTAAATGAGGTTGAGCAAAATAATGTGAATGGAGAGCATGGGCAAAAAGGGCAAAAATGCACTTGCCGCCAGCACGCTGAACATATTTCCAAAATTGGAACTTGCCGTCATTTTGATATATTTAATCATATTCCCGTAGGTTTTGCGCCCTTCCACAATTCCTTTTTCGAGCACCATCAAATCTTTTTCCAGCAAAATCACATCTGCCGATTCTTTGGCAATGTCCACCGCCGTATCTACCGAAATTCCCACATCGGAGGCTTTCATTCCGGCGGCATCGTTGATGCCATCGCCCATGTAGCCCACGCTGTGTCCGTTGCTGCGCAAAGCCGTAATCACACGCGCCTTTTGCTGCGGCGAAAGTTTGGCAAACACCGACACCGCTTCGGCAGTAGTTCGGAGCGTTTCTTCGTCCATTTTTTCCACTTCGGTGCCCAGCACAATTCTATCTACCGGAATACCCACTTGGCGGCACACGCAACGAGTAACTTTATCGTTGTCGCCGGTGAGGATTTTCACGCTCACGCCATTTTCCTGCAACGCTGCGATTGCTTTCGGCGTAGATTCTTTGGGAGGGTCGAGAAAGGCAAGGTAGCCCATCAGTACCATATCCGACTCATCGGCAACGGAGAAGGTGCCCACCGGCGAAGGATTTGTTTTCTGCGCTACCGCAATCACACGCATACCGTCTTCGTTCAAATCCTCCACTTTTTTGAGAATGTACTTTTTCACCTCTTCGCTAAGCGGCACCACACTGCCTTCGTACTCGGCATGGCTGCAAATGGCGAGCATTTCTTCCACCGCACCTTTGGTAATCATTTGCGATTTTCCGAAAGCCTCTACCACCACACTCATACGGCGGCGTTCAAAATCAAAGGGAATTTCGTCCACTTTTACAAATTTATCGGTCAATCCACGCAGTTCGTTTATGGAATTTTGCTCGTCTTGCGTGCGCTCTATAATGGCAATATCCATCAGGTTTTTCAAGCCTGTTTGATAGTAACTGTTGAGAAAAGCGTGTCGTAACACACGCGCATCTTCCTGTCCGTGAATATTGAGATGATAGAGCAACACTACCTTATCTTGGGTAAGCGTTCCGGTTTTATCGGTGCAAAGCACGTTGATTGAACCCAGATTTTGAATGGAGTTCAGGTTTTTGATAATCGTCTTTTCTTTCGACATTCTCACCGCACCTTTGGCAAGGCAGGCGGTAACAATCATCGGCAGCATTTCGGGCGTTAAACCCACCGCCACGGCTAAGGCAAACAAGAGGGCTTCCATCCAATCTCCTTTGGTAAATCCGTTGATAAACAGCACAATAGGAACCATTACCAACATAAACCGAATCAAAACCCACGACACAGAATTTAGCCCTTTTTCAAAAGAAGTTTTTGCAGGTTTTTCGTTTACGCTTCGTGCCATTTCACCAAACATGGTGCCATTTCCCGTTACCACCACCACGCCTGTGGCACTGCCACTGATAACGTTTGAACCCATAAATGCAAGATTGGCTGTTTCCGTCAAATTGCCGTGCTTTTGCGTGTCAATATCGGCGGTTTTTTCCACTGCCACACTCTCGCCGGTGAGTGCCGACTGGCTCACAAACAAATCTTTTGCCCGAATAATGCGTATATCAGCCGGAATCATATCGCCTGCCGACAAATGCACAATATCGCCCACCACCACATCGCTAATCGGAATTTCTTGTCTTCCAAAGCCTTTGCGTTCAATATTGGTCGTGGTTTTTATCAACTTCAACAGATTTTCCGCCGCGCGTCCACTCCTTGTTTCCTGCACAAAACGCAAAATTCCCGAAATCAGTACCATCGTAGTAATAATCAGTACCGCCATAAAGTCTTCTTCTCCCGATTCGACAAGAATAATGTCGGTAAACGCAGAAATTACCGCCAGCGCAATAAGAATAATGGTAAATGGATTGATAAATGCCCGTGCCAAGCGTTTGAGCAACGATTCCTTCTTTTTGTGGGTAATGTCGTTACCGCCGAATACGCGGCGGGCATTTTCCACACACTCTTCGGTCAAGCCTTCGTAACTCGTACCAAGTTCGGCAAGCAAGTCTTCGAGTTTTGCAGTCGCTGCAAACCCCATTCGTTGCAGCACGCCCGCTCTGCGAAGCGTTTCTTCAAATTCTTTCTTTGATTTCGGTTTGTTTACCGATTTTGTGTTACTTTTTTGTGCCGATTGCGCAGCACCACGAAACGCCGTTTCAGCGTTTTCTCTGATTTTTTTTTTAACCATGATGTAATCTCCTTACTGTTTTGCTCTGTAAGGAGATTGACAAAACCCTCTCCTTACAGAAGTGTTACTACTTTTGTTTTACGTTTACTTGTGTTGCTTTTTCTGCAACTCGGATACGGGTCATCGTTCATACTACATACTTTTTTAGTGATACACTATGTTCTTTTCTCTTGTTATTTTTTTAACGCTGCAAATATAGTTAGTTAGCGCTAACTAACAAAATAAAATGCAGAATATTTTTCTGTTTTTTTTATCACCGATAATTATTCGGTGATTTTATCCAAGAATGCGGTAAATGATTTTATTTCCTCTTGCGAAAGTCTCTTTGCGATTAAACCAATCACAAAGTCGTGAGCAAAATCGTGTCGTTTGTTGATTTGTTCGCCAATTTCTGTCAAGTGTAAGTGCGAACTTCTTTTGTCAATATCCGAATGTACCTTACGAACAAGTCCTTTGATAATCAAACGGTCGATGGTTGCTGTTACAGACGGTTTCGTTAATTTCATAACGGTAGCCAATTCCGTGAGGGTTGGATTTTCCAATTCGCCAATAATTTCCAAATAATGGAATTGCGTGGCAGTTAAATCCTGCATTTCATATAATTTCATTGCGTCCTCTTCCGCAGTAGAAATAAGTCGCGTAAATTTTACTATATTATCTTTCAAATTATCTTTCATCACATATTGTTTTTTTCGGCGCAAATATAATTAGTTTACCCTAACTAATAAAGAAAATAGCAACAAAGTAGCGGCTTGGGTTTGAATATGCCGTTAGAGAGGGATTAGGAAGGGATTAGAAAATATGCCGCAATTCAATAAAATATATGCTGAACATACAGACTGTAACAACATCGTCATTTGATTTTTTTGCTACATTGCACTCACAAACCAACAAAATTATACTGCCATGAAAAAACTTATTTTTGTAGGACTTACGCTCCTAACCGGCTCAGCATTTTGCCAATCAACTCCGGCAACTTTGGTAGCACCTGCTACCCCTCCTTCCACCACCACATCGGTATCGGTAGTGAGTGAACCTGTCAATCCTGCCGCGCCTGCCGCTTTGAGTAAAACACAATCGCAACAAGTGAACAAACTGAATAAAGAAACTGCAAAAAAAGTTGATGCAGTAGTTGCCGATGGCACGCTTTCGGCAGACGAAAAAAAAGCAAAAGTGGCTGCTCTGAAACACGACCGCGATACGGTGCTGCAACAATCACTCACTGCCGACCAAGTGAGTGCACTTCAAGCAAAAGACCAAATTGATTGGACAAGTAAATATCAAAAAATCGACAAGACGGAGGCTGCACGAAAAAAAGCGGAAATGAATACCAAGATTACTGATATAAATAATCAGATAAAAATCTTACAACAGCAAAACGATGCCCTCCAAAGTCAAATTAACGACTTGCGCAATAAACAAGAAGTATTGCGCCATCAAGAAAGTGCATTGAAAAGCAATATAAAAGCAGTAAAAGCGCAGTATAAATAAACTTAAAAAAGCAGAAATCGCGAGATTATTGCAAGTTTTTATAAAAATTCATTTCGTCTAAATACTGCCATGCAGCATCGGGCATAAAAGCGCGAATGTTCTTTTTTTCGGCTATACCACGGCGAATAAAACTCGAAGAAATTTCCATAAGCGGCGCATCTACAAAGTGTATATGTGTGTGATTTTTATACGTTTCCGGAATGTGCGTCTGTGAAATCTCCGGACGATTATATACATAAATGTGGTAATTTTCGAGTATGTGTTCGGAATGTTTCCATGCGTGTAAATGCACCACATTGTCGGCACCCATGATGAGCGAAAATGTGTGTTGCGGATATTTTTCTTCCAAATGTGCCAGCGCGTGAATGGTATATGACGGCTGCGGCAATGAAAATTCTATGGTGCTTGCCTGCATGTTTGGGAAATGTTCTATGGCGCGGCACACCATTTCATAGCGTTGGTAGTTATCAAGCAGCGATTTCTTTTCTTTGAGCGGATTGTGCGGAGAAATTACAAACCATAGTTGCTCAATTTCGGTAAATTCCACCATATAGTTGGCAATAGCCAAATGCCCTATATGAATTGGATTGAAAGAACCGAAGAACAAACCGACCTGCATGATGTTAAATTTTAGCGTTGCGATACAAGAAAAAGCACACTACGGCGTAGAGAATATTGGGCAACCACACAGCCAAAAATGGGTCTAAATTGGCGTAAATGGTAAAAGTAGTGGTTACTTGAAAGAGCATAATGTACATAAATGCGAGGGCAAATCCTATCACAATATTCACCACCGTGCCACCGCGTTTTTTCTTATTCGAGAGGCACACACCCAGCAGCATGAGTATAAAATTGGAAAACGGGAAAGACCAACGTTTGTGTTTTTCTACCAAAAGCAGGTTAATATTATCAGTTCCTTGCAGGCGTTGCGTTTCTATATATTCGTTCAGTTCGTCAATATTCATACGCTCCACGTACTTATTACGCATTTTAAAATCCGCCGGCGTAAGATAAAATACCGTATCGAGCAGTTGCCCTTTACGCAAAATTTGCCCATCGGCTCGCATATCACGAATTACGTAATTATACACGTCCCATCGCTCCGTTTCGGGATTCCAACGCGCATAATCACTCGTGAGTTTCGATTGCAATACGCCATTTTCATCGAATTTTTCCATTGCCAAACGAAAGGCATTATCGCTATCCACATTGTAACTTTCTATATACACAAATTCGCCCGGACGCACCTGACGGTGAATATTGCGTTCCCAACTCACCACTTTATTGTACACATATCTATCTTCAAATCCTATTTTAATAGTATTGGAAAGTGGAATAATATACATAATGAGCACCCATGAAAGAATTGCAATCACGGTGGTGGCTACAAAATACGGGCGTAAAAAACGATTGAAACTAATGCCGCTGGCGTGAATGGCTATAATTTCGGTGTTACTTGCCATTTTCGATGTTACAAAAATAGCAGTAATAAATACAAATAAATTGGTAAATAAATTGGCGTAATAGGGTATAAAATTCAAATAATAATCTACAATAATTTCTTTGAGCGGGGCTTGATTTGATACAAAATCCTCATATTTTTCCTGAATATCGAAAATCACGGCAATGCACATAATAATGAGCAAGGTAAAGAAAAATGTGCCCAGAATTTTTTTGATTATGTAGAGGTCTATTATTTTCAGCATAAAAAATCGTTTGTATGTTCTCTTTTTGTGTGCGTTTATTTTTTATTCAAAACCGAAAGTATCAAATACGCTCCTGCGATTTGCAGCAACATTCCCGGAATACCCATATATACATCGTGAATTGCCTGCGAAATATTGCCTGCGATAATCCACTCCGCTACAAAACCAAGCACTTGACTTGCTGCCACCGCCAAGACAATGACAGGTAATGAAATTTTTTGAAAATATCGCACCGCCGCACGTGCGCAGAGTACAAGAATTATGGATTTTGCCATCACTATGGGGAGCATAATACCTGCGGGCATTCCCATAAGCGCGTGGCTCAGCAGCGGCGAACATAGTGCGGTGAATACTCCCACCCACAGTCCATATTGAAAAGCACCGATAAGGGTAAAAAAGAAAATGGGTAAGAAAATGTGTCCACCCTGCGGAATAGCGTGAAAAAGCAGGGGAAACAAAACATTGCCGGCGGTAAACAAAAGCGCAAACAAATATGTTTTCGCATTGCGCAGCGACACCGAAACAGGGTACGTGAGTGCTATTGATTTCATAGGTTTTTATTTTGATGTTGTATTCAAAAAATTCCGTATTAATTCTATCATTTCAGGAACATTGTCGGTAGTGGAACACAATTTTTCCACCGGACATATATCGGTGCGCGTGCGATTTTGTATGGTATCTACGCACTGTTCGTAAAAAACCGGAATATTCGCCGTTTGCAACAATTTCAGTGCCGCGCGGCTTATGCTATTTGTATATAATTCACTAATTCCGCCAAGAACCATACAAGCCGCAGCACCTTTTCCCACAATTTTGTCGGCAACCGTTGCTCCATGCAAAAATTCCGGTTCATTCTGTGTCAAATCAAACAAATCAACCACGCCTCGTCTGCAAAATTCGCGAATTTCCGTGCCATTTTGTATCACACACGAAAGGTGCGGATTGTTCCGTAAATGTTCATACATAGGATTTGGTGTCATGCACACATGTTTTTATTGCCACAAAAGTAGTCAAAATATTCAATCGTGGCGCAAATAATTTATAATTTATCTTTTCTAATTTACAATTATTCATATCTTTGCACTCCAATTTTATTCAGAATACCGAAAGTATGATACAGATAACGTTTCCCGACAATAGCACACGAGAATTTGCCAAAGGAAGTACTCCGCTGCAAATTGCTGAGGCTATTAGTCCGCAATTAGCCCGCGATATAGTGGCAGCAACCGTTAATTCCCAAGCGTGGGACATTACTCGCCCCATTACCGAAAATGCTCACATAGAACTTCATAAATTCGACAGCAAAGAAGGGAAACACGCATTTTGGCACTCTTCGGCGCACCTTATGGCAGAAGCCTTAATGGAATTGTATCCGGGCATACAATTCGGCATTGGTCCGGCTATAGAAAATGGATTTTACTACGATGTAGATGCCGGCGACCGCGTGATTGTCGAAAAAGATTTGGCAACGATAGAAAATAAAATGCTCGAAATCGCTCGCAAAAAACTCGATTTTACCCGCAAAGATGTGAGTAAAAAAGATGCTTTGGAATATTTTTCCAATCGTGGCGAAACGTATAAAGTGGAACTTATCAACGATTTGGAAGACGGCAGTATTACGTACTACACGCAAGGAAATTTCACCGATTTATGTAAAGGTCCTCACCTTGCAAATAGCGAAGTGATAAAAGCCGTAAAATTGCTCAACGTAGCCGGTGCATACTGGCGCGGCGATGAAAAACGCAAACAATTAACCCGTATTTACGGTATTTCTTTCCCAAAAAAGAAACTACTCGATGAATATTTGGAATTACTGGAACAAGCAAAATTGCGCGACCATCGCAAAATAGGCAAAGAAATGGAATTGTTCATGTTTTCGCAGCGAGTTGGTCAGGGCTTACCCATGTGGTTACCCAAAGGCACACTTTTGCGCGAGCGATTGGAACAATTTTTGAAAAACGTGCAACGCAAACACGGATACAGTCAAGTAATGACACCGCACATAGGGCAAAAAGAACTCTATGTAACTTCGGGGCATTACGCCAAATACGGCAAAGATTCCTTTCAGCCGATTCACACACCTGCCGAAGGCGAAGAATTTTTGCTCAAACCCATGAACTGCCCGCATCACTGCGAAATTTATAAATTCAAACCACGTTCATACAAAGATTTACCTCTGCGTTTGGCAGAATTTGGAACGGTGTATCGCTACGAACAAAGCGGCGAATTGCACGGATTAACTCGTGTGCGCGGATTTACGCAAGACGATGCACATATTTTCTGCACGCCGGAACAGTTGAAGGAAGAATTTTGCAAAGTAATCGACATTATTTTCCACATATTCAAAGCATTGGATTTCAAAGAATTTGAAGCACAAGTATCGCTGCGCGACAAAAACAATACCGAAAAATATATAGGTAGCGATGAAAATTGGGAAAAAGCCGAGCGAGCAATTATAGAAGCCGCCGCAGAAAAAGGATTGGAAACCATAGTAGAATACGGCGAAGCGGCATTTTACGGACCAAAATTGGACTTCATGATAAAAGATGCCATAGGTCGCCGCTGGCAGTTGGGTACTATTCAAGTAGATTATAATTTGCCCGAACGATTTGATTTAGAGTATATTGGATCCGATGACCAACGCCACCGTCCGGTAATGATACACCGCGCACCCTTTGGTTCTATGGAACGATTTGTGGCGGTATTGATAGAACACACCGGCGGAAAATTCCCGCTGTGGCTCACTCCTGAGCAGGCTGTGGTAATACCGGTGAGTGAGAAATATAACGAATATGCAAAAAAAGTTTTGAATTTGCTAAATAATTCCGATATTCGCAGCCTCGTAGATGAACGAAACGAAAAAGTGGGAAAAAAAATACGCGACAATGAGTTGAAACGTATTCCTTACCTTATCATTGTGGGTGAAAACGAAGCAAATGATGGTACAATTTCGGTGAGAAAACAAGGCGAGGGCGACAAAGGCATTATGAAAATTGAAGATTTTATAGCGCAATTTTCGCACGAAATACAACAAATGATGAACATTAACTAACACAAAATATAACCAAAAAGTCAATCTATGGCAGATGAATTAGCAGCAAAATTTAGAATTAATCAGGGTATTCGTGCTCGCGAAGTGCGATTGGTGGGCGAGAACGCGCCGCAAGGAGTATTCTCTATAACCGAAGCATTGCGCTTAGCCGATGAACGTGAATTAGACCTTGTAGAAGTTTCTCCCAATGCAGAGCCGCCAGTGTGCCGAATAGTTGATTTTCAGAAATTTCTGTACGAACAAAAAAAGAAACAAAAAGAAATAAAGGCAAAAGCAGTGAAAGTAGTGGTAAAAGAAGTTCGTTTTGGACCAAATACCGATGAACACGACTATTTATTCAAACTCAAACACGCTCAAAAATTTATTGAAGAAGGTTCAAAAATAAAAGCATACGTGTTTTTCAAAGGACGTTCGATTTTGTATAAAGAACAAGGTGAAGAGGTGCTCAAACGTTTCATTTCCGATTTGGAAGATGTGGCGAAAGTGGACCAAGAACCACGATTGGAAGGAAAGCGCATGATAATTATGCTCAGCCCGCTGCCAAAGAAAAAATAGAATTTTAAATAATTGTTTAACTATAAAAAGTGAATTAAAATGCCCAAAATGAAAACTAATTCCAGCGCGAAAAAAAGGTTTACAATAACCGGCTCTGGAAAAATCAAGCGAAAAAAAGCGTTTAAACGTCACATTTTAACAAAGAAAGAGACCAAGCAAAAACGTAATCTTGGACACGATTCGATTGTTGATAAAGCAGACGTAAAAAATGTGAAACACATGCTTGTAATGTAATTGTGAAATTACAAAAAAATCAGTAAAAAAAGTTATAAACAACAATGAACGAGCCAGTTAAGAATTAACACGATGTTAATCGCTCATCATTAAAAACAGTTAAAGTTATGCCAAGAGCAGTAAATCATGTGGCGTCGAGAGCACGCCGTAAAAAAATCTTAAAACAAACCAAAGGCTACTTTGGAGACAGAAAAAATGTATATACCGTTGCGAAAAATGCCTTAGAAAAAGGGTTATTGTACGCATATCGCGACCGTAAAAACAAAAAACGTAATTTCCGTGCACTTTGGATTCAACGTATCAACGCCGAAGTTCGCAAATATGGAATGAATTATTCTCAATTTATGGGTGCAATAATCAAAGCCGACATCAAATTGAACAGAAAAGTTCTTGCCGACTTAGCAATGAATCACCAAGACACATTCAAAGCGATAGTGCAGGCTGTAAAAAAATAACATCAACAATATTCTATACAGAAAAAGAGCGAGAAAAGTAATTTTCTCGCTCTTTTTTTTTATTGTATTAGATTACTTCGTTCTCGCAACGGCATAGCCCTCAGCGAAGGTAATTACGCAATTCGCGCACAATTATATTTCCCACTGTTCGAGGCTATCTACCAAGTCATCGAAATTTTTAATACTTGTTTGTGCTTGAATTTCTTTAATTTGATTTTCCACCGCAGCATCGTAGGTTTCGGCAGCAACTTGACGAATAACACCCATAGCAATCGGCATATCGGGACCTTCCATCATGGCAAGTTTTTGGTGGAGCGTAGCATCTTCGCAGGTGGCATCGTGAATTAAAATATCACTTTCTTTCACGCCATGCTCTCCTATGCTTACTACTTTCAAATTGAAACCTTCGAGCACCAAACCTTTATCTTTATTAGAACCAAAAATCATAGGTTTCCCGTGTTCGAGCACTATACTTCTATCTGCGCGATTTGCTTTATCGGCTAACCAGCCATGCGCTCCATCGTTGAAAATCACACAATTTACCAAACATTCCACCACCGAAGTACCTTTGTGTTGCGCGGCAGCAGTAAGCACCGTTTGCGCCGTTTGTAAATCAACATCGAGAGTGCGGGCAAAGAAAGTTCCGCGAGCACCAAATGTTAATTCTGCCGGACGAAATGGGCGTTCCACTGTGCCGAAAGGCGAAGATTTTGTTACGAGTCCTTTTTTCGAGGTTGGCGAATATTGTCCTTTGGTTAAACCATAAATTTGATTGTTGAACAACAATACATTCAAATCCACATTACGGCGAACGCTGTGAATGAAATGATTTCCTCCAATTGCCAAGCAGTCGCCATCGCCGGTAATTTGCCACACGGTAAGATTAGGATTGGCAACTTTTACGCCCGTAGCCACCGCTGCTCCACGTCCGTGAATGGTGTGAAATCCGTAGGTATTCATATAATACGGCAAGCGCGAAGAACAGCCGATGCCCGAAATTACAGCAGTTTCATGTGGCGCAATGCCAATTTCTGCCATAGATTTTTGTAATACATTCACCAGCGCGTGGTCGCCGCAACCGGGACACCAACGCACGTATTGGTCGCTTTTAAAATCTTTTGCGCTATATTGTTTTATTTCTTCCATAATCTGTAAAATGTGCCAATTCCCAATATGTCAATATGCTAATTATTTTTAATTCGGCGTATTTCTATTATCTTTTGGCGTATTATTTCATTATTTTAAATTATTGTGTATTTGCATATTAGCACAATGTGCTTACATTTTCAACTAATTCGGCAACGGTAAAGGGTTGTCCTTGAATTTTATTGTATTGCAAAAATTCCACTCCCTGCACTTGCGAGCGCAAATAGGTAGCAAATTGACCGGTATTTAATTCGCACACCACCACTTTTTTATAAGAGCGAATAAGTTCTGCTGCATTTTTTGGCAAGGGGCTAATGTAGGTAAATTGCGCCAACGCAGTTTTTTTACCTTGTTTATTCAATTCTTCCACCGCACTTGTTAAATGCCCTTCGGTACTTCCCCAGCCTATTACAAGTAAATCGGCATTTTTATCACCCACTATGTTCACATCGGGAATGCTATTGCTCACATATTGCACTTTTTCGGCACGCACTTTCACCATTTTTTCATGATTCCGTGCTTCGGTAGAAATTGCGCCTTTGTCGTAATCTTTTTCCAAACCGCCATTTCTGTGCACAAATCCTTCCATACCGGGAAAACTCCAATAGCGTGCCTTGGTAACTTCATTGCGAGCGGTTACTTTGCAAGCTTGCATTTCGGGTTTCACAAAATTCGGTTGTATTTCGGGTAATTCTGCTAATTTCGGCAATTTCCATAGTGAATTTCCATTGCCAATAAAAGCATCGGTGAGCACAATTACCGGCGTGGAGTGTTCCAACGCTATTTTACTTGCCATATACACATAGTGGAAGCAATTTGCGGGCGTACTCGCCGCTATTACCACCACCGGACTTTCACCGTTTCTACCGTAGAGTGCTTGCAAAAGGTCGGTTTGTTCTGTTTTTGTAGGCATACCCGTAGAGGGTCCGCTACGCTGTACATCTATAATTACAAGTGGTAATTCTGCCATTACCGCCAATCCGATTGCTTCAGATTTGAGTGCCAAACCCGGTCCCGAAGTGTTGGTGGCAGCCAAACTCCCGGCAAATGCCGCGCCTATGGCAGTAGTAATACCGGCAATTTCATCTTCGGCTTGCACCACTTTTGCACCCACATCTTTGCGAGCCGCCAATTCCTGCATAATATCGGTTGCCGGCGTAATAGGATAGGAACCCAAAAATAACGGTAATCCTGCTTTTTCGGCAGCGGCTATCAGTCCGTATGCCGCAGCGGTATTGCCGCTAATGCTGGTGTAACGCCCTTTTTGCACATCGTGCGATTTTTCTATAATAAATCGAGAAAGCGTTAAATGCAAGTTGTTTCCATAATTATATCCATCGGTCAAAACCTTGATGTTGATAGCCAATGCCGATTGTTTTTTCTTAAATTTTGTTTCCAAAAAGTGAATTGCCTGCTCCATAGGGCGGTTGAAAAGCCAGCACACCAAACCGAGTGCAAACATATTTTTGCTACGCAAAATTGTTTTATTATCCAAACCCGAATCTTTGAGTGATTCCTTAGTAAGCGTAGTTAATTGCAAGGGAATCAACTGAATAGTATCGGAAATATTGAGTTCCGAGAAAGGATTATCGGTGGAAAATGCCGCTTTTTCCAAATCTTTTTTCTCAAACAAATCCACGTCATATATAATGGCACCATGCTTTTTCACCGCATTCACATTGATTTTGAGTGCTGCGGGATTCATGGCAACTAAAATATCGGCTTGGTCACCGGGCGTGTGAATTTTTCCGCCCACATGTACCTGAAAACTCGAAACTCCGCCAAGTTCACCTTGTGGCGCACGTATTTCCGAAGGAAAATCGGGATAGGTAGAAATTTCGTTACCCAATACTGCTGAAATATTGGAAAACAAACTTCCTGTTAATTGCATTCCATCGCCGGAATCGCCCGAAAAACGAACAACTGCTTGTTCTAATTCTATGTCTTGTGGTTTACCCATTGTTATCGCTTTTTGTTATGAACACATCTTCTGAAAATAGAACGGCAAATGTACGAAAAATTATATACCGCCAAAAAAAATGCGGTTAATAAATTGTTAAAATCGCATTAATTTACGTATTACACGTAAGTACTTCGTTAGGTGTATCTTCTCTCTCTCCTACTCGCTTTTCAAAAAAAACAATCCGCCGCCATCATACAATTTCCCTTCGTAGAGTTCCACAATTTCATAGTCATAAGCCCGTGCAAATGTTCGCAGCATTTCGCCATCAGGCAAAAAATCGAGTGCTCCCAAAAGGTAGATTTTCCTCTCGAAAATTCCCATACAACCACCTATAAATCCATGAGAATACGGCGGTAAGGAAATTTCCTGCGGACGAATGTAACACACATCGAAATTCCGAGATTGTAACACTTTTTCAATTCCGTTATCGGAAGTTATAAACGCACAATTTTCAATCGCAAGCATAGAACAGCGCGTATATGCCTGCGGAAGTTGTATAAAATCATGATTTTTAAAGCATTGCAAAATTTTTTCTTCGGTCAATCCTCGTTTGTGAAAAAAATATTCCTTCGTTGCCGCGCAATTATATGCCACTGAGGTAGAAAATGTTTCGTCAATTACCGTACTTCCTTCTGTAAACGAAACTCCTCGTTTGTGTAAAAACTCCTTATATTTGTGCGGAATATTCGGTGCAAGTATCACAGTATCAGAATATTGAAACAAAAACACATCGGGGTGGCAAGAAACCGCTTCGTAAGTAATATTCTGGGTGCGAAAAGGCAATACCTCAAATTCCTGAGCAAGTCGCGCCAATGCTGCTTGCGGCGCACGAGAATCTACTATGCAAATCGGTTTTTTCAATGTATTAGGAATTAAGAAATAGGAAACAGAGCAAAAATATTAAAAAACTTCATTGTAAATAATTTCCAATTAACTTCGTCGAGGACATTGCAGTTTACAATTAAGGCGTATTTTTGCCTCATGATTTATATCCTTATCCTCAGCGTATCTATTCTTCTGCAATGTGTTGCGGCATTTTTTGCGTTCAGTTTAATCAAGCGCACTAAATTCAACGTATCGTGGATTCTCATTTCAATTGCATTTTTGCTGCTTGCGCTGCGAAATATTTTCGATTTGATATACACTATAACAATGGAAATAATTGATAAACAATCAATTATTTCTATCATTCTTTCTCTTTTTATTGCACTTTTAAGTTGCATAGGTTCGTTTTACATTCGTAAAATTTTTGACTTGCAACGGCGAATAGACGATATTCGCAAAAAAAATGAAGCCGCGATTTTTTCCGCCATCATTCGCACCGAAGAAAACGAACGCCAGCGATTTGCCAAAGAATTGCACGATGGGCTTGGTCCGGTACTTTCGTCCATCAAAATGATACTTTCCGCACTCAATCAATCAGCAGAAAATGCTGAAAATAAGGAAATTATACAGAAAACAAATTTCGTGATAGACGAAGCAATTATTACCCTCAAAGAAATTTCCAACAAACTCAGCCCACACATTCTTAGCAATTTTGGGTTGGAAAAAGCACTGCGTAATTTTGTGGATACTCTGCGCTACAACAAATTGTTATCTATTGATATTCAATCGAATATAACGCACAATCGTTTTGATAGCAGCATAGAAACGGTGTTATATCGCGTATTGTGCGAACTCATTGCAAACACCATTCGCCACGCGCAAGCACAACACATTACCATTGCTATACGATTGGCATACAATACATTACACATTGACTATACAGACGATGGCATTGGGTTTCAAGACAATAGCGGAGAACTTACCGGTATGGGAATGTTGAATATGCAATCGCGCATAAAATCCATTCACGGCAGCATCATTTTTGAAACACAAAAGAACAAAGGTTTTAAAACTCACATAAGCGTAGATACACTCTCAATATGAAACAAATTCACATACACATAGTAGATGACCACTCGCTTTTTCGCGAAGGATTGAAGTTTTTACTTGCTCGCTGCTCCTTTGTGGCACACATCAGCGAATCAGAAAATGGTGTGGAATTTCTCGCATTTATGAAACAAAACAATGTTGATGTGGTACTGATGGACATAGAAATGCCGCAGATGGATGGTGTTACTGCCACAAAAACAATTCTTGCACAAAAACCCGATGTAAAAATTATTGCACTTTCTATGTATGGCTACGAGCACTACTACACACGCATGATAGATGCCGGAGCCTGCGGTTTTTTACTCAAAAATTCCAATTTTGATGATGTGCAACGCGCTATTTCCGAAGTTTTGGAAGGGAAAAATTACTTTTCGCCCACTATTTTAAAGGCTATTATTGGCAACATGAATCGCCGACAAGCCGAAAAAATGCAACAAAGTGAACTCACCGAGCGCGAAATTGAAATTCTATACAATATTTGCAAGGGATTTTCCAATGCCGAAATTGCCGAAAAACTATTTATCAGCAAGCGCACGGTAGATAAACATCGCGAGAATTTACTCCTCAAA
The DNA here is from genome assembly GCA_031286165.1 of Bacteroidales bacterium. Taxonomy (GTDB): domain Bacteria; phylum Bacteroidota; class Bacteroidia; order Bacteroidales; family UBA1715; genus WQTX01. Next base: position 25,802 of record JAITUU010000001.1, on the reverse strand, counting down.
ACTCATGCGCACAACACCGCAGGATTGGTAATTTTCGCTATCAGAAACGGACTTTTTGAAATCTGAAGGCTCCGCCTTTCTTGTAGATTGTTTCACTGCGTTTGCAATGAGGTAAAAAAAGTATCATAATTTCGTCATTTTTAATTCGTGTACCAATCGTTCCACATCGCTCATGCGCAAACCGGCATGAAGTGAAAAACGCAAACGCGCCGTATTTTTTGGCACGGTAGGATAGCGAATGGGCAGCACAAAAAATCCTTTCGATTGCAAATTTTCCGCCTGCGCAATAGCACCTTCGTTACTACCAATAATATAAGGAATTATATGCGATTGATAGGGAATTTCGAGTAATTCGGCGCATCGGTTACTCACTGCGCGTAAGTTTTCGCGGCGTTCGCCAAAATTCGCTAATTGATTGATTACAAACGAAGCCCATGCCAAATTAATAGGCGGAAGCGCAGTAGTAAAAATCAACGTTCGCGAAAAATTGATGAGATAATCGCGAAATTCGCCGCAGCACAGCACAAACGCGCCCAGCGAAGCAATTGCTTTACCAAACGTTGCCACCAAAAAGTCAATATCGGCAATACACCCCTGTTCTTCGCACACGCCCAATCCCTGCGCACCGCACACGCCAAAGGCATGAGCCTCATCAACATAGAGCAAGCACTCATAGCGTTGTTTCAATGCCACAAGTCGGCGCAAGTCAGCGCAATCGCCGTCCATACTGAAAATGCTTTCGGTTACAATAAATACATTGTCGTAGTGCTCGCGCTTTTCCGCCAAAATCCGCTCCAAATGCGCATAATCAGCATGGCGAAAGCGTTCAAAATCTGCCTGCGCAAGGCGAATACCGTCTATTATGCTGGCGTGCACCAATTTATCGGCTATTATCAAATCGCGCTTTCCGGCAAATACCGGTAAAATACCGCAATTCGCGTGATAACCGCTATTGAATACCAATGCCGCTTCACGTCTGAAAATATGACACAAAAGCGTTTCCAATTCTGCGTATTGCGCACTATTGCCCGTGAGCAATCGCGAAGATGCCGCCGAAAAGGGCAGCATTTTTTGAGAATATTCCGCCATAAATCTACTATACAATTCCGTATTGGCGCACAAATCCAAATAATCATTGGAACTCAAATTTACACAATTTTGAGGAACAGCACTCCGCAAAGCGCGATAATTTCCCTGTTCTTTCAGGTCTTGTAGTTGATTTTTGTAGCGGTTCATGAAAGGACTAAAACAAACTCAACTGAAAATACGCATCGTAGGCGGTTTTCAATTCTTGAATAATGGTTTTGCGCAGTTTTTCGGGCGATTCTACTTTTATGCGGACACCGTATTGGAGTACAAATTGCATAAAATCTTCGGTGGGAATAATATTGAGCGTGAGCACTGCACCATTTTCGTTCACCGGACTAAGCGTTTGCGATTCATGCACGGGTTCTTCGGCACAGCGCGCGGCAAGGTGAGCATCTATTTTCAATTTCACTTCCACAATTTTGGTGCTTTCGCTCGGTTCTATACCGAATAGTGCACGAAAATACGCCGGTGTGTAGGTCGTATTTTCTATAAAGGTAACAATTTGCGGCGAAAGTGCCACAATTTGTTGCACCGGCACTGCCACCAACGTATGTGAGCGTTCGCTAAGAGCATACAAATACCACTCGCCGCAAAATTCGCGCAAAAAATACGGATGCACTACCTGTTGCGTAATGCTTTCGTCATACTGTTTCAGCGTGAGTTCCACCACGCGCTTTTGCACCGTAGCATCGAAAATTTGGCGCAGCCACGCAATGCCTTTCTGCAAGGTTTCCGATGTTTCAAACTGCACAAAAGGATTGTCGGGCAGCGGATTGAGGGCTATAATAGTTTCGATTTTCTCAATAATTTTCAAAATATCGCCCAAATGGGTGTAGTCCTTGAATTGTTTGAGCGTATTCACCACTTCGGTCAAATTTTCCACATCGGGCTGGCTCAGTTGGCAGTGCTGCAACGAAAAATTCTCATCGGAATACTTGTATTTGCCGTCAATGCACACTATGGGCGCATTGTACCCTACTGGAGGTTGCTCGCGCATGAGTGCAATATCGTACTGAATGGAGCGTTTGCTCACTTTTTCCACATTAAATTCACTTGCCAACTGCTGCGACACCGCCTCAATCAAATCCTCCAAAGTCCACTCACGCGAAGTATTGCGCAAACAAGTGTCAATAATGCGAAAACGATAGTTTTTTGATTTTGATGCCGGCATAGTCAATATTTTTCAGTACAATAAGATTGCAAATATAGCGCAATAAATGCAAAATGCAAACACTTTGCAAAAATTTTATACTCACATTTTTTTATACCTTTGTAAAAACAAAACACCATGATAGTAATAGCCGACAGCGGTTCCACAAAAACAGATTGGCGCGTGATAGATACTCACACGGCACATTCGTTTCAAACACTCGGATTGAATCCATATTTTGTTGATAGCGAAACAATTACAAATATTATGCGCGAGCAATTTCCTAAACACATATCGCAATTCGATATTGCGCAGTGCTACTTTTTTGGTGCCGGCTGCAAAAGTGTGGAATCGCAGTATGTGGTACAAAAAGGTTTGCAACAATTTTTTACTCACGCCTCCGTGCACGTAGAAAGCGACCTTTGCGGTGCGGCGCGGGCAAGTTTTGGCGCAGAACAAGGCATTGTTTGCATTTTGGGAACCGGTATGAGCATTGGGTTTTGGAACGGCACCGAACTTTCCTACACACTCCCTTCGCTGGGCTATATTCTGGGCGATGAAGGCAGTGGCGCGTATATTGGAAAAATGCTGATAAAAGCAGTATTTGAAAATCACTTGCCAAAACACTGCGTAAACGATTTTTTGGCAAGCTACAATACCAATCTTGCCGATGTATTGCACAATATATATAAAGAACCACTGCCAAATTTGTATTTGGGCGATTTTACCCGATTTTGCAGTAAACACAAACACGAAAAAGCCGTGCAACATTTGCTCAATCGCGCCTTTCAAGAATTTGCGCAGCGGCACGTGCAGCGCATGGTACAACACACCGGATGCCGTTCCATACGCTTTGTGGGTTCCATTGCCTATCATTTCGAGGAATTTTTGGCTCCGGCACTGCTTTCTATTGGCGTTTCTATTCATGGCATTATTCAAAAACCCATAGACGGACTGCAACGCTATTTTCAGGAATCTACGCTGTGAAACTGAAAATTGAGAACTAAGAATTTCTTTAAAATAATTTTCAACTTTCAACTTTCAACTTTCAATTAAGTTGTATTTTTGTACTCTGTACTAATTACTAACTACTAAATTTTAAATACGTATGACTACTATAGACCAAGTGAATGCTTTGGTGGAGCGAAAAAATGCGTTGAGGAGGCATCTTTGACGTAGATGCTAAATTGCTGCGCGTGGAAGAAGAAGAACAAAAAACGCAAGACCCTACGTTTTGGGACAATCCCAAAGAAGCCGAAAAACAACTAAAAAAAATTACGTCCGTAAAAAAATGGACAGATGCCTATGCCGAAGTAGCGCAATTGGTGGACGACACCGAACTGATAGCCGATTTTTACAAAGAAAACGAGGCTACTATGGAAGAATTGGACGAACACTACAATCTTGCCTTGCAAAAAATTGAGAATTTGGAGTTTAAAAATATGCTTCAAAAAGAGGAAGACCAATTTGGCGCGATAGTGAAAATCAACTGCGGAGCCGGTGGAACCGAAAGTCAGGATTGGGCATCTATGCTGCTGCGAATGTACATTCGCTGGGGAGAAGCAAATGGCTATCAGGTAAAAGAAATCGACATTCAAGACGGCGATGTTGCCGGAATTTCGGCTGCCACCATTGAATTTGTGGGCGATTATGCCTATGGGTACTTAAAAGGCGAAAGCGGCGTGCATCGTTTGGTGCGTATTTCGCCCTTCGATTCGGGCGCACGCCGCCACACATCGTTTGCCAGCGTGGATGTAGCCCCCATGATAGACGATAGCATTGAAATTATTATCAATCCTGCGGATTTGGAGTGGGACACCTACCGTTCGAGCGGTGCCGGCGGGCAAAATGTGAATAAGGTGGAAACTGCTGTGCGCTTGCGCCACAAACCGAGTGGAATTGTGATAGAAAATTCCGAAACACGTTCGCAACTGCAAAACCGCGAAAAAGCAATGTATCTTTTGAAATCGCAATTATATGAGTTGGAATTGCGCAAACGCGAAGAAGAACAGGCGGCTCGCAATGGCGAAAAAATGAAAATAGAATGGGGTTCACAAATTCGCAACTATGTGCTCCACCCCTATAAATTGGTAAAAGACGTGCGCACCGGCTACGAAACCTCGAACACGCAAGCGGTGCTCGATGGCGACCTCAACGAATTTATCAAAGAATGGCTCATGCTTTTTGTGCGAAAGCAAAGTGAAGAACAAGCATAAAAAAAGGCTGTCCGTTGGGCAGCCTTTTTTATACATTACTTACAGCAGTGGCAATGCAAGCAACACACACATACTACTGCGAGTATCACAAAAATTCCCAAAAGCGGTTGTTTGGCATTTTTCTCTTTCAATTCCGTATAGAGCGTTTGGAAATAATACTGCGGCTCTTGATTGTAATTATACAAATCGAAGAAGAAAATAACATAATAAATAAGTGCCATAACCAATACTAACACAAACAAAAGCGCGTAGCCAATACTTGCCAAAATCCATGGAATGAGTTCTGAAATAGCCACGCTCGATGTGGTTTTCATGCTACTAATGCGCGTGTTAAAATTCTCACTCGCACTTTTTGCAAGTGCTTTTGCAATTTCAATTTCGGTGCTAAGGTTTGCTATTGCTTGATTAGCCTCGTCTATGGTGGCAAAATACAGCGGACGACTTTCATTTTTCGGTCTGTCGGACTGCGGAAGTACGGTTACTACTTTTTGTAACTCCGAACCGTCCGAAGCATAGAGCGTTATCACAAAGGTTCCGCTTTGTTTCCAAATGGTGGAAAATCCGGTAGATTGCGTATTTCCCAAGCGATTGGTTTGCGTACTCAATATCACTTGGTCGTTGTCCACATTGCTTATTTGCCATGAGTAAGCATTCACACCATTCATGAGTGGAACGGTAAAAAATTGAGTATCACTCACATACACATTTCCTGTAAAAGTATGTATTTCGTTTGGTTTGATAGTACTTTTTGCAGTTTCGGCAGTTTTTAAATTCGCTTGTGCCACGTTTATGGTTTGTTCGTATGCTTGTGCTACCGAATCGCGCTGAAACACAAGTTGTTTCAGTGCTTGCGCTTGTTGCACTTTTTCGCTGCTTTTTGCAAAAATTTCAAATGTTTGCGCTTTGTATTCGTGCACTCCCAATTGCGAAATACTCACAATACCGCAGTACAAAATACCGGTGGCAATAGCCGGAAGAATAGTGGCAACAAAAATTCCAAATCCTGCGAATGGCAGTGAAACAATGTATTTTGGCGCACGCACTATAAATGCTTTGGTAAAATCTACGATAGAAAAATCTTCGCCGTGTTCGGCAATAAATGCGGGCAAAAATGCTGATGCGCCCACAAGTGCCACTGCAAATAGAATAAGGAAGGGCGTGATAATTTGCGCCAGCGTGATAGAAATACTTTGCACTATGGCGTTCGCCGCAAATTGCTGTAACACAAAGGCTACAATAGCAAAACACGCAGCACCCACGAGCCACATTACGAAAGTTTTGAAACTCACAGCAGCATTATTACTCTGTACTTCGCGAAATGCGGCAGTGGCTTTGAACACCACAAACTGCGCTACAAGTACATTTACAAAAAATGCAACGGCACACACAATGGGGTAAGGAAACAGTATGTAGGTAAAATACGAAAGCAGCAATACGCCGGTTACAATTGCGGCATATTTGAGTGCAGTTCTTATAAATTGTTTGTTATACGCATTTTTCACCGAAACGCAGGCAAAGGCAAATAATTTCCACGCGGTTACAACTATATAATGTGCGGCGAGTTTGAGCAGCGAATAAAAAATCGCAATAACAACTTCGTTCCACAGCCACACAATTACCCAACGGATTTTAGTGGCTATATATACAAAAAATTCGGCTACGGCAGTAATTCCTGCGGCTATCCATGCGAAAAAATTATACACTATCAAGCAAGGCAGTATAAATACCGCTACTACGTTTATCCAATCGCGTTCGGCTTGCAGTTTGGTTTTCATTTGCGAAATTGATACTATCGCCGAAGGTTTTCTGCCTTTAATGGAAGAATAAAAAAAGCCAACAAACGCAAGTGCTGCAAGTATGGCTAAAATGGTGTAAATGAGTGTCATGTGGTGTGTGTTTTTAAGTGATATATTACGATTAATTTAAGTACAAAACTTGCGCATTCGGATATTTTTCTTGAACAAACAGTTCGGCTAATTGGCGGTTGGGAAAAGGTCCCAAGAATACTTTAAATACTTGTTCGCTCACGCCATAGTCGGGTCCCCAAAAATAATTGGAGCGATAGCCCAGCGACCAATATTGACTGCTCAGGCGAATTGCTTCTGCTTCGGTGTTGGTAACGTCTATAATTACCACCCACATAGGAGTTGGCAGTAATCCGGGAGCGGTTACTCGTGTTTGCGGCGTGCTGCGCTGTGCTGCGCCTGCGCGAACATTCCCCGCTCGTGCAGGCGTTGTTGCTTGTGTTTGTGTCGGTTGAGTAGGTTGTTTTGCTTCAGGTATTTGTGTGGTTTGTGTGGTTTGTTCCACTATTTTCACATCTACTTTCAGGTCTTCTTTCGTTACTGTTTTTGTAGGTGTTACCACTATTTGCTCCACCACTTGCAATTCTACTGTTTCTGTAAAATCATCAGTTTCAATCGCTTCATCTTCTTCGGGTTCTTCCATAGGCACTATGGGTAGTGCATTTTCATTCTTCGCCAAAGTTGTAGCACTTGTATCGCTTTGTTGCTGTTCTTCTTCTTGCGATTGATTTCCTGAACTTTGACACGCAAAAAACGATATGCAAGCGAATGTACACAGAGTAATAAATAATGTGGTGGTGGTAGAATGTGTTTTTTCTAAAACGGACATAGAGATTTTTGTATTTTAATTAGTTTTATATTCAAAAGTAACGGTTTTCAATTCGGCATTTGCCTTCTCAATTTTTTCTTTCAAGGCTTCTTTGTAGCGTTTTAGTTCATCGGCTATGCGTTGGTCGCCGGCAGCCAAGCACTGTGCAGCAAGTATTCCCGCATTTTCGGCGGCATTAATTCCCACCGTGGCAACCGGAATACCCGGAGGCATTTGCACAATGGCGAGCAAAGCGTCCAATCCATCGAGGCTGGCTTTAATGGGCACACCAATTACGGGAAGTGCTGTCATAGAAGCAATTACACCGGGCAAATGCGCCGCCATGCCTGCTGCTGCTATAATTACTCCTATACCTCGTGCTTCGGCATTTTTAGCAAATTGCTCCACCGCTTCGGGTGTGCGATGCGCCGAAAGTGCGTGAATTTCAAATGGTATTTTAAAATCATTGAGCACTTTTGCCGCTTTTTCCATTACCGGCAAATCGGAGGTGCTCCCCATAATGATACTTACTTGTGCTTTCATTTCCTATAAAAATTTGCCACGAATATACTATTTTTTTTATTGTGGTAGCGTAAATACTGCTAAAATTTAGAAAAAGTATCCCCAACTCCACTGTTTTTTTACAGTGAGAGCAAGAAAAAAATGCGAATGAAAGTTTCTAAAATTACATTCCTTCGTAAATTGCTTCGGCGGTGGCGGTGCCGTAGTAGAGTATTCTTCCGTCTTGCTTGCAGGTAAATCCGTTCGTTTGTGCAAGATTATCGAATTGCGGTTTCAGTGTAGCGGCAATGGTTTCGTTGGTAAAGAAAATAAATTGCACCACATCATCACCGTTTTCAAACAAATAAGCAGGCATTCCGGCACTTGCTATATCTTGGGTAATAGTGGTGGTGTAACCTTGTGCTTCGTAGGCGGCTTGCACTTGTGCGCGAGTAAAACCCACACAGGGAGTTACGGTAACATCGCACGTTGCCTGCTTGCCGCCATCGTGAGTAGTAACTACTATAATGGCATTTCCTACCGAAATTCCCGAAACATAGCCGCTCGATGAAACTTTTGCAATTGTAGTATCGCTCGATTTCCATGTTACGGCTTTATCTTTGGCATTGTCGGGCGAAATGAGTGGAACTAACTGAAATCCGGCATCTGCCATTACGGTTGATTGGGTTTGATTCAATTTCACGTCATCTACTTTCAAATTATCTTTACCGCAGGCTATTATGGTAAGGGCAAAAATTACCGGTGCAAAACGAAGGCTTGCGTTCTGAATGGTGTGTAACACTTTCATAATTATACTTGTTTTTAGATTAAAAATCGTTTTCTTGCCTCAAAAATAATAAAAGGTTTATACCAACAATCGGTTGAATATAGGTTTTTCGCTTATTCGCAGGTATCTCAGTTACAAATATGTTTGCGGTCATTTTTTGCAAAAAAATTCGCTCGTTTTTGCTTCAAAAAAATGCTTTCACGCGGAATTGCACTATGGTATCGCTTTGGTAATGTCCTTGTGAATCGAAATTCCACAGCCATTCGTGGCGCAACGGCGGCAGTGTTGCCGGGGTAAATACCAATGATTTTTCTTCGCGTGAATTGTCAATTTTCGAGATAGAAATTTGCTCACAATCGCTTATGAGGCAATATTTGTAATTGGAAAGGAATTGAATATGCTGCGTTTGTACAAGAGTTTTAAATCGCTCTATTTCACTATCAGTCAATACCATACAATCTTCCATAGCGTCTAAAAGCAAACCATCTAACTGATTGAGTAAATTGAGCGACACCACGCAATCGAACTGCGGCAACGAAAGTTTTTGCGGCGTACAATCAAAAACATCGGCACTTGTGTAGAATTTTTTTTCATACACACAGCGATATATGTGCCGCGCCCAACCGCCGGTGAGGTCGCACTCCACAAAATGAAGATTGTGCGCATGGCGATATTTGTGCGTAATTTGGCGCGGATGCGAAATATCCACCAAATAAATATGTTCAAAATCGCGCAAAAGGTCGTCTATGGGTACATCTAAAAGCCAGCCGCTACCCAAAATTGCAATACTTTTGTAGTTTTTTCCGGCATAAAACTCGCGAATCGACTGTTTGGAATGTTCCAAATGCGCACGCCACCCCTCCTCTTCGCGCAAAAAACGGCGCAAAATACCCTCTTGGTCGTTTCGATAGCCAAGTTTTTTATACACCGCAAGGCTTGACGGCTCGCGTCCGAAAAGATTTTGTAACAATCGCATATTTTGTGTCTTACAATCTAATATTCTATTTCTATCAAACTCAATCCGCAAGCGGGAATAGACTGCCCTGCGCACTGGCGGTTTTTTGCATCTATAATGTGCTGAAATTGCGCTACGGAAATTTTTCCCTGCCCTACATCGAGCAAGGTGCCGGTAATGGCACGCACCATGTTGCGCAAAAATCTATTTGCCGAAATATAAAATTCCAATACATCGCCATTGTAGAGCCATTCGGCAGTAAACACCGTACATATATTATTGCTCACATCGGTATGCAATTTGCTAAAACTCGTAAAATCGTGAGTGCCAATAAGTAAGGTACAGGCTTCGTTCATGTGCTTCACATTGAGCGCGAAAGGGAAAAAATAGGCTGTTTCCTGCAAAAACGGATTTTTCGTTTGCGTAATGGTGTAGCGGTATTTCCGCATTTTTGCCGAAAATCGCGCATGAAAATCGGGAGCAACTTCTGTTAGCGAAAATACCACAATATCGAAGGGCAACATTCTATTCAATTTTTGCGTAATTTGCAGCGTATCAATCTCTTTTTCAGTGTCGAAATGTGCAAAAAACGAATGTGCGTGCACTCCCGTATCGGTGCGCCCCACTCCCACTATTGCCCCTGCAAGCGGCACAATTTTTTCCAACGCTTGCGTAATACATTCCTGCACCGACACTTGATGCGGCTGAATTTGCCAGCCGAAAAATCGCCTTCCGTTATATGCCAAATGAATGCAGTAGCGCATAATTGTTGTTATTTATTCGGAATAGCCGCCAACACGTGCACCAAACTATCGCGCAGGGCTACAAATTGCGGCATTTTACTTTTTGCAACAGGTTCACTCGGTGGCGATACCACTTTGAGCGGATTGATAGGTTGCCCGTTTTGATAAATGCGGAAATCCAAATGCGGACCGGTGGAAAGTCCGCTACTTCCCACATAACCAATCACTTGCCCTTGTGAAACACGCGAACCGGGCTGTATGCCGCTACCAAATTTTGAAAGGTGCATATAGGAACTCACATAATTATTGGAATGCTTGATTTTTACCATATTTCCGGCACCGCCCGAATATCCTTTACTCACCACTACGCCATGCCCTATTGCCATTACCGGAGTGCCCGCCGGCGCAGCGTAATCTACGCCGTAGTGCGGACGCACAATGCGCAACACCGGATGCTTACGAGCCGATGTAAATCCTGAAGAAATGCGCGAAAATTTGAGCGGAGCCTTCAAAAATGCCTTTTTTGAGCCATTGCCCTGTTCATCGAAAAACTCTATTTTTCCGTTACTACCCTCAAATGGTATGGCATAGTAATCCTTGCCCTGATGATTAAACACCGCGTATTGTATTCCTTTCAAATTCACACTCGTGCCATCTACAATTTCTTCGTTGTACACCACTTTGAACCAATCGCCCTGCTGCAAACCAAAGAAATCTATTGACCACGCAAACATATCGGAAAGTTCCATAGCAAGCGCACCGCTCATACCTTTTTCAGCAAAGGTATTCCACAGCGATGACGTAATTTCACCGTAAAATTTTGCCTCGCGCAATTCCACCGGCTTACTCGCTTTGTAAAACACTATATTCGTAGTATCGCGCACATCGAAAATCACGTGTTCTATGGGATTGATTTCGTAAATAAAATACTGCAACGAAGAATCGGTTTTGTTGAAAAGTTTCGTAATAGGATTACCTGCTCTGATTTTGCGTACATCGAGCACCGAATCGCAGTTGAGCGTAATGCAACGCACCGAATTGCCAGAAAGACCTGCTTCGAGCAAAATTTCGGTTATATTTTTATTTTTCGGGAAAGTGCCTTCCACCACCTCAAAATCATTGACTTTTATGCCATATTTCAAAATTTCTTCTTCCACTTTCTCGCTTTCGGCAGTTTCTTTGGGGGCATTGTTGCGGCACGAAACACTGAATACTATAAGAAAAATGGAGAGAACATGCGTAAGGTATCTTTTCATATTTTGACTGTTGTTGAAATATTTGCTACTTGTAATGAAACGGCAAAAGTACAAAAAATAATCTTTCGTTCGGAAATTTTGTGTGTTTTTGGTTAAAATAGTCGGAAAAATGCTCAAAAAAATCACATGCTTGCACCATAATTACTACCTTTGCTGAACAACCTAATTCGTACTTGATATGAGCCACTCGCATCATCATAGCCACCACCACTCTCACGAAGAGAAAAGCAACATTGGCTTGGCGTTTTTTCTCAATCTGTCGTTTACCGTAATTGAGGTAATCGGCGGTATTTTTACCAATAGCATTGCTATTATTTCCGATGCGGTGCACGATTTTGGCGATAGTCTTTCGCTTGGTTTGGCGTGGTATTTCCAAAAACTCTCGAAAAAAGGCAGAACAGCGGAATACACCTTTGGCTACAAGCGATTTTCGCTTTTGGGGGCAATTATCAACTGCGTGGTGCTTATTGTGGGCAGTGTATATATACTCTCCGAAGCCATTCCACGACTTTTTGCGCCCGAAGAAACCAATGCCGAAGGTATGTTTGCGCTGGCAATTTTGGGCATTGCGGTCAATGGCTTTGCTGTGCTCAAAACCCGCAAAGGCAAATCCATAAACGAGCGCGTGGTGTCGCTCCATTTGCTGGAAGACGTGCTGGGTTGGGCTGCCGTGCTGGTGGGTTCGGTGGTAATGCACTTCACCGGCTGGACGATTATAGACCCCATACTTTCGCTCGGCATCGCCGTTTTTGTGCTTATCAACGTATTCCGAAACATCAAACTCGTGCTCCCCATTTTGCTGCAAAGCACGCCGGCGCACATTAATTTGGCGCACATTAAGCAACGCCTGCAAACCCTGCCCCTCATAGTCGATACGCACGATGTGCACATTTGGTCGCTCGATGAAACATACACCGTACTCACTGCACACGTTGTACTCGAAAACGAACTATCAATGAGCGATGTATCGGAACTAAAACTCGCAATCCGCACCCTCCTGAAATCCGAAGGAATAAAACACGCCACGCTGGAATTTGAAACGCACGAAGAAGAGTGCGGTTTTGAAAACTACCATTAAAAATCTACCCCTAACACGGTATATCCCTTCCTGACTATTTTGCCTAACATTGCATCATACGTTAATCTAAAACAGATGTAAAAAAAAATGGCAAAAGAAATTAAAAAAATCGCAATTTACGGAAAAGGTGGTATCGGAAAATCGACCACAACGTCCAATATTAGTGCCGCGCTGGTAGAGGCGGGCTACAAAGTGCTCCAATTTGGGTGCGACCCAAAAAGCGATAGTACCAATACGCTGCGCGGCGGGAAATATATACCTACGGTGCTCGATTTGCTGCGCCAAAATCCCAATGTAGATGCCCACGATGCTATCTTTCAAGGATTTCAGGGAGTGTATTGTGTGGAGGCAGGAGGTCCTGCACCGGGAGTGGGTTGTGCCGGTCGTGGTATTATTACCGCAGTGGAGTTACTCAAGCAGCAACATATCTTTGAAGAACTTGACCTCGATTTCGTGATTTTCGATGTATTGGGCGATGTAGTGTGCGGCGGTTTTGCAGTACCGGTACGCGAAGGAATTGCCGAACACGTATTTACCGTATCATCTTCGGATTTTATGTCGGTATATGCTTCCAATAATTTGATGAAAGGTATCAAAAAGTACTCTAATCAAGGAGGAGCACTCTTTGGCGGCATTATAGCCAATTCTATCAATAGTGATTATCAAAAATCAATTATAGATGATTTTGTAGATAAAACGGGAACGAAGGTCATAGAATATGTGCCGCGCTCGATTACGGTTACGCAAGCGGAACTTTCGGGCAGAACTACCATTGAGGCTGCGCCAAACACACCGCAGGCAGATATTTACCGCAGTTTGGCACGAAAAATAGCCGCTCACACCGAAAGCCGCGTACCAACTCCGCTCGAAATAGATGCACTGCGCGAATGGTCGGCAAATTGGGCAGACCAACTTCTTGCCATTGAAACAAACGAAGTGCGGGGAGAGAGAGCCGGAATTTAAAAAACAAAAAAATCACACAATGGCAGCAAATAAATACGACAATACTTCGCACCCGTGTTTCAATTCCGAAACACGGCACAAGACGGCTCGCATACACCTTGCTGTGGCTCCCAAGTGCAATGTGCAGTGCAATTTTTGCAATCGTAAATTCGATTGTGCCAACGAGAGTCGTCCGGGTGTTACCACCGCCTTGCTTTCGCCGCACGAAGCGTTGGAACAAGTGCGCCGCGCCGAAAGTCGCGTGCCACATCTTGCCGTAGTGGGTATTGCCGGTCCGGGCGACCCCTTTGCCAATCCTACGGAAACACTCGAAACGCTGCGGCTCGTAAAAGAGAATTTCCCGGAAAAACTGCTCTGTGTGTCGAGCAACGGACTGAACATAGAGGAGCATATTCCCGCGTTGGCGGAGATTGGCGTGTCGCACGTTACCATAACGGTCAATGCCGTGCTGCCCGAAATAGGTGCGCAGATTTACGAATGGATTTATTTCGATAAAAAAACGTACTACGGCAAAGAAGGTGCTCAGTTACTGCTCCGCCGCCAAACTGCCGCTATTCGTAAATTGAAAGAACATGGAATTACAGTGAAAATTAATACCGTTGTGATTCCGCGTGTCAATACACATCATATTGAAGAAATTGCACGCTATGTGGCAACGTTGGGAGCCGATTTGCACAATGCAATTCCGTTGATTCCTGTGGCGGGCACTCCATTTGAGGATTTGCGCGAACCTTCTGCGGAAGAAATAAAACACATACGAGCACAAGCAGCGCAGCATATACCTCAAATGACACACTGTGCCCGATGTCGCGCCGATGCCGCCGGTTTGCTCGGCAAGGATATAGATTTGCGTATGCGCCCATACATTGCAGTAGCCACCACCGATGGAATTTCTGTAAATCAGCATTTGGGAAGAGCCTATAATTTGTGGATTTACGAATATACGGAAGGAAAACTTAGGCGTAGAGAAGCACGCTCTATAATCAAGCAACAACGTTCCGAAAATCGTTGGGCAGAAATTGCCGACACCATTTCCGACTGTGCCGTACTTTTGGTAAGTGCCGTAGGGCAGCAACCGTTGGGAGAATTGCATAAAAAAGGTATCGCGGTGGAAGCCGTAGATGGCGAAATAAAACCTCTGCTTTCCACTCTCTTTACCACAGGGCGCGTTCCCGAAGAAAATCTCCGCCTTGCGGGATTTTGCTCGGAAGGTAAAAAATGTAGTTAACTATTTTCACAGCCTATACAATTAGTTATTACAAATACATTAAAAAAAAATATTATGAGTACAGAAAAAAAACAGGGTTTTAGTACCCAACAGATTCATGCAGGATACAATCCTAAGGAACACAATAACGCGATACAAGTTCCTATTTATCAAACCGCAGCGTTTGATATAACTTCGCCCGAAAGAGCCGAGAAAATTATTCATTTTGAAGAAATCGCCTACCTCTATACTCGTGTGGGAAATCCAACCAATGCGGTATTGGAAGCACGAGTAGCCGAACTCGATGGGGCTGCGGCAGCAGTTTCTTTGGCTTCGGGGCAAGCCGCAGTGTCGTATGCCATACTCAATGCCGGTGAAGGCGGGCGTGTAATTGCTGCGGCAAAAATTTACGGCGGCACCTACGATGGCTACCGCAAAGCCTATCCTAATCTGGGTGTACAAATAGATTTGCTCCACAATGTGAATGATTTGGACGAAATCAAATCGCTCATAAAACCCGACACACGCGCAATTTACATAGAAAGCATAAGCAATCCAACCATAGATATTGCCAATATAGAGGCAATAGCGCAAGTGGCGCACGAAAACGGACTTCCGCTCATTGTGGACAATACGTTGGCTACACCGTATTTGTTCAATCCTCTTAAACACGGTGCCGATGTGGTAGTTTACTCAGCCACCAAAGCATTGAGCGGACACGGTGCAATTATTGGCGGTTTAATTCTTGAAAGTGGAAAATTCAATTGGTTGGGAGGCAGACACCCGCACTTTGAAGAAGAAATATTCACGTTTGGCAATCGCAATGTGGTAGAAACATTTTCGCAATTTCCGTTTACCGGACGTGTGCGCACCAACTACTTGGCATTGCTCGGTGCAAGTCTTTCTCCTTTCAATGCCTTCCAAATATTGCAGGGTATAGAAACGCTCAACCTTCGGGTAAAACAAGAAAGTGAATCGGCACTCAAAATAGCACAATGGCTCGAAAAACAACCCAAAGTAAGCAAAGTAAACTACGCAGCACTCCCAAGCAGTCCTTCCTATGCGCTGGCAGAAAAATATTTCCCCAAAGGAGTTGGCGGACTACTTTCTTTCGACCATAGCGGTACGCAAGAAGAAATTTACCTGTTCATCAATTCTTTGACACTTTTTTCGTATCACGCCAATTTGGGCGACAACCGTTCACTCGTAATCAATTCACCAAAGACCACTCACCACGAATTGACCCCCGAAGAACTCATAGAGGCAGGTATCAATCCGGGAACCATTCGGATTTCAATAGGGCTTGAAGAAGTAGAAGACTTAATCGCCGATTTGAAACAAGCATTTGAAACAAGTAATAAATAACACTATGGCAGTCGATATAAAAAGTAAAGTATGCGGCTCGCGCGAATCGCGGGTGGGGTCTATTACCGGCTATTCGGGTACACTGAGCGATATTAAACAGCAACTCTCGTGCAGCGGCTGTCCGGGCGAAAAGAAGCGTTGTTTTAGTCAGGCTGCGGCGTGTGCATCGGGCTGTGCGCTGGGGCAAGCCTCCGAAATCAACGATATAGCCATAGTACATCACGCTCCGGCGGGCTGTGCTACCATTGCCGGCATAAAACCCGATTTCGACCTGCTCGCCGGTGCTATTGGGCGCAGTCGAGACCACTTCGGCTATGTGTGTACCGATATGACCGAAGCCGACACCGTATTTGGTTCTACCGAAAATCTGCGCGAGGTTATTTTAGAAACCTATCGAAGATACAAACCCAAAGCAATATTTATAGGTGCTTCGTGTGTAAGCGGCGTGATTGGCGAAGATTTGGAAGGAGTTATTGAAGAACTCAAAGAAGAACTGCCAATACCCGTAGGAGCAATACACTGCGAAGGTTTCAAGTCGCAAATATGGGCTTCGGGTTTCGATGCCACCTATCATGCAGTGCTTAAATATATTGTGAAACCTCCGAAAAAGAAAACAAACAAAGTAAATGTAATAGGTTTTACTGCCGGTATGGCATGGAACACTCGCGCCGACATTGTGCGTTTGCTTGGTGTGTTGGATTTAGAACCCACGTTTCTGCTCGCCGCATCCAATGTGGAAGAATTAGAACATATTTCGGAGGCAACCGCCTCTATCACCACGTGTAGCACACTCTCTTCATATATGGGTATAGGACTTGAAACTGCATACGGCGTGCCGTTTATCCGCTCACTGCAACCACACGGAATTACCGGATTTGAAGACCTGGCACGGCAGTTGGCAAAAGTGGTGGGGAAAGAGGAAAAAATGGAAGAGTACATTCGGCAGGAACGCGCTATTTACATTCCGCAAATAGAAACAATAGCAGCACAACTGAAAGGAAAACGAGCAATGATAGCAATGGGTCCCAATTTGGGCGCAAATATTGCCCGTGTGTTACAAGAATTTGGTATGGTGGTAGAACACCTCAGCGCATGGCATTTCGACCGACAATACGATGATGGTACGCGCCCAAAAGCATTGCAATATTTGATAGACAATTCTCCTACGGAAATCAACTATTCGGTCAATCACTTGCAAAATTTTGAATTTATGAATATCCTGAACCGCGTGAAACCCGATATTTTCGTGTCGCGCCACCCCGATTCGGCTATTTGGTCGATGAAAATCGGCGTGCCGGGATATTGCGTGTATGACGAATACAACGTGTTTGGCTACAAAGGAACATTGCGTTTTGGAAAAACACTGCTCGATTTGATAACCAACCGCAGTTTTACCGAAAACTTGGCAAAACACGTGCGCCTGCCTTACACCGATTGGTGGCTCAAACAACAACCGGACGCTTTTTTAGAAAAATAAATTACAAAAAAGAAAAACAATGACAAAAATATTAGACGAACCAAGATATGCGTGCGCACTTGGAGCCGCGCAAACGGTGCAAGCAATTTACCGTGCCGTGCCTATTTTTCACTCCGGTCCGGGTTGTGCCGGGCGAGTGAGCGGCAATTCCGGCACCGGATATTTATCTACCAACACCTTCCCATGTTCCAATATAGGCGAAGCCGAAGTGGTATTTGGCGGCGAAGGTAAGTTGCGCGAAGTAATTGCAAATTCACTCAAAGTGATTGATGGCGACCTTTTTGTAGTGCTTTCGGGCTGTACCACCGAAATTGTGGGCGATGATATAGTGCAAGTAGTGGGCGAATTTGAAGATGCTTCAAAACCTATATTGCACGTCAATACGCCCGGTTTCAAAGGAACAAACTACGAAGGACACGAGTGGGTGGTAGATGCACTTATCAAACAATATCTTAGCACACTGCCCAAAGGCGAAAAGATAAAAGGCTTGGTAAATATTTGGGGACCGGTGCCCTCGCACGACCCCTATTGGATAGGCGATTTTCGTGAATTGGAAAATCTTGTGCGCGAAATAGGACTTACGCCTAATATTATTTTTGGAGAACATCGCGGCATAGAAAATCTCAACAATGTGCCTCTGGCTGAATTTAACCTGCTGGTGTCGCCATGGGTGGGCTTACAAAATGTGCAACTGCTCGAAGAAAAATTCGGAACGCCTTTTTTGCACTATCCTACGCTGCCGAGTGGTGCCCACGAAAGTTCGGAATTTTTGCGAGCCGTAGCGCAGTTTGCCGGTTTGCCGCCGGAGCCGGTGGAGCAGATTATTGCCCGCCACGAAGAAGAATATTATTACCACATAGAACGCAATGTGAGTGTGTTTTTTGAAAATCGCACCGCATCGAAAATGTTTTCCACCGTTTCTACGGCTCATCGCGCACTATCGGTAGCAAAATTTCTTGTCAATGATTT
The DNA here is from genome assembly GCA_031286165.1 of Bacteroidales bacterium. Taxonomy (GTDB): domain Bacteria; phylum Bacteroidota; class Bacteroidia; order Bacteroidales; family UBA1715; genus WQTX01. The sequence goes on along the minus strand of JAITUU010000001.1, from coordinate 7,433 downwards.
CGGATTGATGCCCAATAAACAATACATTACCGAAAATGTACCCGAAAAACATAAGGCGCGTATAGCACAGTATTTCAAAGAATTTAATTACAACATTCAAGCGGAAGCGGTTTTTGAAACAGACGGTTACAAAATTCACGAACAGATAAAACAAGAATATTACGCCGGACCACCGCTTATTGCCGGTAGTATTTTCGAGAAAAAAATAACCAAAGAGTTGGACGGAAATTTTATCTGCATAAGTTCGCCTTTTTCACAAAAGGTAGTATTGCACAGTTCCTACGTGGGCTATCACGGTGGATTGAAATTTCTCGAAGACCTCTATACAGGTGTGTATCAAACCTATAACTAAATATAAATATGACAGCAACCAAAAAAAACTATGGATTTGCAACCAAATCCGTACACGCAGGCGAAGAACCTGATTTTAGAGATGGCGCAACAGGCGATGTGGTGGTGCCCATACACCTTGCCACCACCTTTGCACGCAAAAAAGTGAACGAACCCACCGCCGGTTACGAATACACCCGTTCGCTCAATCCCACCCGTAAAGCACTCGAAACAAAACTTGCGGCTCTCGAAAATGCCGCTTACGGATTGGCGTTCAGTTCCGGATTGGCAGCCGAAACCACTCTTTTGCTTTCGCTGCTCAAAAGCGGCGACCACATCATTGCGTTTGACGACCTTTACGGCGGCACCAAACGGCTTTTTAACCATATTTTCAACGAATACGACATTGCCGCGAGTTTTGTGGATTTAACCGATGCCGCGCTTTTGAACGATGCCATACAACCCAATACCAAATTAGTGTGGTTAGAATCGCCCTCAAATCCGCTGCTCAAAGTAAGCGACATACAGGCAATAGCCGCTATTGCTCATGCACACAATTTGTTGCTGGTGGTGGACAACACTTTTCTTTCACCCTATTTTCAGCAACCGCTCACGCTGGGTGCCGATATTGTGGTGCATAGCAGCACCAAGTATATAGGCGGACACAGCGATGTGCTGGGCGGAAGTGTGTTGCTCAACGATGAAACGCTCTACAACCGTATTCAATACCGCCAAAACGCGGTGGGCGCAGTGCTTTCGCCCTTCGATTCGTATTTAACCCTACGCGGCATAAAAACTCTCGCGCTCAGAATGGAACGTCATCAAGAAAATGCACTGAAAATAGCCCACTTTTTGCAACAACACCCCAAAGTGAAACGAGTACTCTATCCCGGATTGCCAACCCACCCGCAATACGACTTGGCGCGGAAACAAACAAGCGGTTCTGGCGGCGTGCTCTCTTTTGAAATTCACGGATCAATCAACGATGCCGAACAGTTTCTCGAACGCTTGGAACTCTTTGCCTTAGCCGAAAGTTTGGGCGGTGTAGAATCGCTCATAGAACTGCCTGCCGCCATGACCCACGCTTCGGTGGCAAAAGAAGTAAGAGAACAAATAGGCATTACCGACACACTCATACGCATATCGGTAGGAGTGGAAGATACGGACGATTTGATTGCCGACTTACAGCAGGCACTGGCGTAGCACCCGGCAATGACTTTTCGATTTTTTAGAAAAACTCATACAAAAAAAGCACCAAACCCATAAAAACCAACACGTATGTATGCACATAATATTTTAGAAACCATAGGAAATACGCCGTTAGTGGAACTTACCCACACCGATACCGGACTTTGCAGGTTGTTTATAAAATTAGAAAATCAAAATCCCGGAGGTTCCATAAAAGACCGCGTGGGGCTTTCTATGATTTCTGTAGCCGAACAAGAAGGGAAAATCAAACCCGGCGATACCATAGTAGAAGCAACCGCCGGAAATACCGGACTTGGACTTGCCCTTGCTGCTCGACTCAAAGGCTACAAACTCGTGTTGGTAATTCCCGATAAAATGAGTCAGGAAAAAATCAACCACCTGCGGGCATTAGATGTTGAAATTATCATTACCCGCTCCGATGTAGGCAAAGGGCATCCGGAGTATTATCAAGATTATGCCGAGAGAATTGCTCGCGAGCGAGGCGCGTACTATATCAATCAATTTGAAAATCCGGCAAATCCCTTAGCCCACGAAACCACTACCGGTCCCGAAATTTGGCAACAAATGGAACATCAGGTTGATGCCATTGTGGTGGGAGTTGGTTCTTCGGGCACCATTACCGGACTTTCTCGATTTTTTGCAAACGTGTCGCCGCATACCGAGTTTGTGCTTGCCGACCCAAGCGGTTCCATTCTTGCCGACTACATAAACAACGGCATAGTGCGCAGTGATGCCGGTTCGTGGCTCGTGGAGGGCATTGGCGAAGATTTTGTGCCCTCTATTGCCGATTTTTCGCAAACAAAGCAGGCTTATACCGTGAGCGACAAAGAGAGTTTTGAGGCAGTGCGCAATTTACTCAAACAAGAGGGAATTTTGGCAGGGTCGTCCACCGGCACACTCCTGAGCGCGGCTATACAATATTGCAAAGCGCAAACTACCCCCAAGCGTGTAGTTACTATTGCCTGCGACAGCGGCAATAAATACCTCTCTAAAATGTACAACAACTATTGGCTGCACGATTTTCAACTCGTAGAAAAAAAGCACTACGGCGACTTGCGCGATATTATTTCTCGCCATCACGAAGATAATTCGGTGATTTTTGCTCAACCCCACGACACGCTCAAATCGGTGTATGCCAAATTCAAACTCTACGATATTTCTCAACTGCCCATATTGAGCCACAATAAAGTGGTGGGAATTATAGATGAATCGGATTTGTTGCTTGCCCTATATTCAAAAGAGCAGGTGCACACTATTCGGGTAGAAGACGTGATGACCAAACACTTAACCACCATACCCCACACCGCTTCCGAAGAGGAATTGGCGCATTTGCTTGCCTCCGGTTTAACTGCCATAGTGGTTGATGAAAAGGGCAATTTTGAAGGACTTATAACCCGAATTGATTTTATCAATTACTTGCAACGGAAAAAATAACGTTATCGACAGTTTTGGTATAGCAATCGGTGCAGATTTCTTCGGGAGTTTGCACCGATTTTTTTGTTACAATACCCCCCCTCGTTTTTACAAAAACTGAAAATCTTGGCAAGATTGGACAACGTTTTTTTCGTTCAGAAGCCGTATTTTTGCACTCGAAACATGGACGTATGCGAAACGACACCGAACATATCTACCACCGGAAAGTCAATCAGGTGATTGACTACATTAGTGCCCGCTTGGAGCAACCGCTGCCGTTGGCGCGATTGGCGCGGCACATCGGCGTTTCCGAGCGGCAGTTGCTGCGTATTATGCGTTCCGCGCTCAGCGAGAGTTTGGCTGCCTACATTGCGCGGCAGCGGGTGGAACGGTCGGTGCTGTATTTGCAATCGGAGAAAATGAGTTTGGCGCACCTTGCCGAAAAAGTGGGCTACGACAATCCGCAATCCTTCTCCAAAGCCTTCAAAAAACATTTCGGCATTTCGCCCAAAACATACCTGCACGAATTGCAGCAAAAGTTGCAAAATTTTGTACAAAACGGCGAAAATACGCAGGCATTGGAGTCGGAAATCTGCGAAATCGAAGAACGCGAGTTGGTCTATATTCGCATTGTGGGGCGATACGGCGAAAGCGAACTGTACAACGCTGCGTGGGGAAAATTGGTCGGTTTTTTGATTGAAAATCAAGCATTTTCCGCCGAAACGCGCTTTATCGGCATCAGTTTCGACAGCCCGAACGTAACGCGCTCCGAGCAGTGCCGATTTTACGCCTGCGCCTGCGTGCAAAAAGCAATTACGCCGAAGGGAGAATTTGGCACAATCCGCTTGCAGCGAGGGCGATACGCGGTTTTCACGCACAAAGGAAGTTACGCAGGTTTGCAGGCATTGTACAACAACATCAGTTTGAATTTTGCGCACACGCTGCGTTTCGGATTGGCGTTTGAGGAGTATGTGAACAGCCGGCACGACACCAAAGAAGAGGATTTATTGACGAAAATTTTTATACCAATACAGTAAAAAACAGAAAATTATGAGTACACAAAACAAGTATTGCCAAAGTTGCGGAATGCCGATGGCAAAAGACCCACAACATGGCGGCAGCAACGCCAACGGCAGCAAAAATGAAACCTATTGCAGTTATTGCTATGCAAACGGCGCATTTACTTTCAACGGAACGGTAGAAGAATTTCAGGAATTTTGCCGCCAAAAAATGATAGAAAGCGGACACTCGCGCTTTTTGGCGTGGCTTTTCACACGCGGCATGAAACGCTTGGGGCGGTGGAAGAACAATTAATGTCGAGAAAAATTCCTTCCGCATGGACACATTTATGATTTACGAAAAAAAAAATGAAAATGTCTTTTTTTGAAAAAAATAAAGAAATTTACTACCTTTGTACTTCGTCTAAATGTAAAAAATCAAACAAATGATAACGGAGCGCGACATAGAAAATCTGCTTGAACAACAATTAGTTGCGCAGAAATGGATTGTTAAAGCAAATGACCCGGCAAAGAATGTGTATCACCAAAAACCTAAGTCAAAAGAAGATATACAAAAATTGAAAGGTCTTGAACCTGATTTTTGCTTATACATAAATAAAAAATCGGTTTCGCCGGAAATTATTATCGAAACGAAAAAGCCCGGAATGAATTTGGCAAAAACCAAAGAACAGGCACTGAATTATGCCCGAATTTTGGGTGCGAAAATTATTATACTTTTTGACGGAATTTTAACAAAAACGTATTGGGTTGAAAATCAAGAAGAATTGTTGGATAACGGCGCAGAAGTATCTATCTTGAAAGATGCAGATTTTTACAAGAAGTATATTCTATCGAACACAAATAATTACATTCCCGACACCGTAATAATAAACTCGAAGGAGGAACTGATAACTGTTTTTTCATTTGCCAATCAAAAACTTAGAAAAGCAGGAATTACCAAAGGAATGGAACGCTTTTTTGAGTTTTCCAACTTATTATTTTTGAAACTAATTTCGGAAGATAACGACATTGTTTCCGATACAATTCCGCAATATGTAAGGTGGGAAATCTACAAGAATAAATCGGGGGAAGAATTATTACGATATATAAACGACACCGTAATTCCAACTTTGGAAAATATTTTCAATCGCAATGGAGAAAAAACGCTGTTTTCTAAATTAATAATCAAAGATACGGTTGCGCTAAAACAAATCATTGACAAACTTGATGTGCTTAATTTAAGCGGAATACAAACAGACATTAAAGGCGATGCCTTTGAATATTTTATTCAACAATACAATTCTTCAAACAACGATTTGGGAGAATATTTCACGCCACGCCACATTGTAAATTTTCTTGTTAAATTGGCAAATCCAAAATATGGCGAAAAAGTGTATGACCCATTTTGCGGAACAGGAGGTATTTTGATTTCGGCTTTTAATCACATAAAAGAAAATTTGCAACAGCAAGGTTTTTTAACGGAAGATGTGTTGAAAAGTTTGAAAGAAAATACGGTTTTTGGTGGCGAAATTTCGTCAAATGCTCGAATTGCCAAAATGAATATGATTTTGACAGGGGACGGGCACAGCAATATAAATCAGCAAGATACGCTATTAAATCCGGTAAATGAAAAATTTGATATTGTGATTACCAATATTCCATTTAACCTCGAAGGAACGGCTAAAAATTTGTATTCGTTGCTAAGCGACAATGGAAATTCACAATCTATCCAGCACATAATAAATTCGTTAAACAAAAAAACAACTGCGAGAGCATATATTATTGTTCCCGAATCTATTTTAAATAACAACGAACTTAAAAATCTTCGTAAATATTTGATTGATAATAATTTATTAAAACAAATTATTTCTTTGCCGTCAGGTGTTTTCTTGCCTTATACAGAAGCAAAAGCCTCAGTACTTGTATTACAAGGGTTTAACAATCAGATTATTACGAAAATTAAATACACTATCGTAAAAAATGACGGTTTTACATTAACGCAACGAAGAAGAAAAATAACTTCGCAAATCAATGATTTAGAAGAATATTTATACAACGATACTTTTGCTACAAAAGAGATTGAAGTTAAAAATATTTTAAACGATACAAATTATTCATTCATTTGGTTTAAATATTTCAATGAAACACCGAAAAATTATGTTTTACTCAAAAAAATATTGAAAGAAGAACGAATAAAAAACATAGATTTGTACGAAACTGCAACTGTTACAAAACACGACTTCTTCGGAATTTTGAGTGGAGAAAAATATTGGGGTAATTCATTTGTTTCGGTAACTTCGGAAACAAATGAAGATTATAAAGTGGTAAATTACAAATCCTTATCATATAATCCGGCAAGAGCAAATACAGGTTCATTAAGTATCAATTTGACAGAGAAAAGACTCGCGGTAAGTAAAATGTATGTTACATTTAAAGTTACCGACCCGAACTTTTTACCTGAATATGTTTATTTGTGCTTGAAAAGCAAAGAAGGTTTGCAAAATATCATTGACCGTTCATTCGGTTCTGTTCGTCAAACTTTACGATTTGAAGATTTATGTACCATTTCAATACCTAATATTCCCTTAACGCAACAAGAAAAAATTGTCAGTCAAGCGAGAGAATTGTATCAAAATTTTACTGCATTGAAAGATAGATTAGAAAATTTTGATATAAACGAATGAGAATAGCGAACAAATGTACTGCCGGAACGAAGCACGAAAATAAGCATTGATTTGTAAAAAAACACCTTCTATTTCGATAGAAATTCGGTAAAAATCTTGGCAAGATTAGACAAGTATCCATTAGTCAAAAACGGTAAATTTTCCTCAAAACAAAAACCGAAAATCTAAAAACCATAATGCGTGTGAAAGTGCGCGAAAATTGTCCGTAGCCAATTTTTATTTGCTTGAAAAGAGTACCTTTGTATTTACAAATTCAAAACAAAAAGCAAATGAAACATACAGAATGCTGTATTTCGACAAATACCCGAAACTGTAAAGCCTGCTGGAAATGTATTGATGTTTGTCCGAAACAAGTGATAGGAAAAGTCAGTTTTTTGGGGCACAAACATATTAAAATCCGAAAAGTCGCAGATTGTATTGCTTGTAAAAAGTGTATCAAAACCTGTCCTTACGGGGTTTTCGCAGAAGTAAACAAATGAAATACGATGAAAACAGAAAAAGAAAAAATGCTCGCCGGTGAACTTTATTTTAGTGCCGATGCCGATTTGACCGCCGATAGAGAGCGGTGCAAGGATTTGTGCCACGAATATAACGCGCTTCGTCCGAGCAATACGGCGCGTCAGCAGGAAATTATCAAAAAATTGTTTGCCCAAGTGGGCGAAAATTGTTTTCTCACCGCGCCGTTTTGGTGCGATTACGGCTACAATATGGAGGTGGGCGAAAATTTTTACAGCAACCACAACTGCGTGTTTTTGGATTGCGCCAAAATTACCTTTGGCAACAATGTGTTCGTTGCGCC
>JAITUU010000049.1 GCA_031286165.1 Bacteroidales bacterium | reverse complement strand
TTGCTATTTGTCCAATCAAACACCGCTCCGAGAGGAGAAGAGATAAACGTAAGCACATCGCTCATTTCGCCGGCGCAGTAGGTTTTGTTGGGTATTGTTTGCGCCACCGGTTTGGGGGCTTGGCGCACAATAATTTCGTCCCATTTTTCGCAAGTGCTCACGTTGGGAAAGGTTTTATCTACCACTTTTACGTAGTAGGTTGAGCCGGAGGAAGTAACAGAACTATAACCCACCACAATGGCAGATTGCACGCCATTGGTAGGATTGGAATAGGTAGTATTTGTAGTGCCCACCGCAGAAGTTTTGCTGTCGCGATACCAGGTAATGCTGTAGTCTTTGTAGGTAGGTGTTGTGGTACCGGTAATGTCGTTGGTGGCGAGTGTTACGCTCTCGCCATCGCACAAAGTAACCGTGCGCGTGGACCCCGTACCGCTCAGCGTGCCGCCGGTGGCAGTTATGGCTATTTGTTTTGGTTCGGTGCATTGGGGGCAGTCAATTTCTGCCTCAATAGCAGCCGAAACCGAGTAATTGGAACAAGGGTCATCGGCATTGAATACTTTACCGCTGCTTATAAATGTGCTTAAAAAACTTTTATCGCCGGCAACTACTCGAAAATACATTTTTTTACCGGTAGGGTTAGTGAATTGTGATTTAAACGTACTGAAAATACTTGCTAACCCGTTTTTGGAAACACTTGTTTGCGGAGTGGTGTTAATGGTAGTCCAAGTACTTTTATCAAAATCAAGGTCATTAGGGTCGCTGAATGTGTATTGGAATATATACCCTAAGTTGCTTGCGCCATAGTAAGATTCAAGCATTGTCGTTTGGTCGGCATGTATGGTAACATCGCTGCCATCACAGGTTTTTATGGTAGTAGGGTAGGAGGTTAAATTAAAATACGCCTCCACACCCGGTGCAGAGCAGGCATAAATTTGAATATCATCGAGCAATAAGTCGTTACCGTTGTTTGCTCCCGATTGTGATGATACTACCGAAAATTCAACGCCGGGAGAACCCGGTTTTATAGTTAAATCAAGGGTTACTTCTTTCCACGCCAAACCATCGTTTTTGGCACTGCGGCTTGCAGTTGCAGTAGCCGTAGCACCTCCCGGTGCTAAATCTTTTGCATTAATTGTTACTTGCACCGGAGTGCTGCCATCGGAAAAGTTATTGATAAAACATTTGATGGTTAATTTTTTTTCACACAATCCGATAATCGTTCGTTTATACAATTCTTCACCCGGCGTTCCCGAACAGTTTATCATTAAACAGGCTCCATACGCCTCTCTATCGGGATAGGTGTGGTCGGGGAAATAGTTCGCAGTTGTCCATTGTGTTCCGTTTCCTGCTTTGGCAGCCCAGTTCAAGCCATTCACGCCTTGTGCAATATTTGCAATAATAGCATAGCCACTTTGAGTTCCTTGTTCGCTCACATCGCCTGTTGATACATATTTGGCATTGGTGAGAGTATAGGAGGGAATACATGAAGTAGTTTCTCTGCGCCATTGGTCGGCAGAGGTCTTTTTTACTTTTTTAGGATTGGTAATATCGGTGTAATCCCACACCCAATAACTTTTTGCGTTGGTATAGGTTCCAAAATCTTCCTGCCAAATCAATTTACGCGATGTTGGTTTTCCTGTATTGGGGTCGCTGCAACAAATTATATCTTTTATGGTAAAAACTTCCGATTTTATGGCACTCCCTCCTTTGGGCGTGATGGTGTAGTAATAGTAACTTGTAGCGGTACCCGTAGTGTTGGTGGTGTGTTTTATGCTCGAACCTGTGGCTCCCGAAATTGCAGTGCCTGCACCGGTAGCACTTGCGGCTTTATACCACTGATACGAATTTTCACCTTCGTACGTATTTGCTACCGAAATAATTGCATTTTCACCTCCCGAACAGGCTTCAAGCGGTCCGGTAACTTTGGGGTCTATGGAACCGTAAATGTATATGCTTTTTATTAACATGGGGCGAGTTACGTCTTTCGCATTGAAATACACTGTGAGTGTTCCCCCTGAAGCGGCAACTTGCGCAGCCGTTAAATCAACAGTAAGTGTTTGACAAGTTCCTCCCGTACTATTATTGTAATCCAATTGGCAATTCGCTCCATTCATAATATTGTAAGAATCTTGTGCTCCACTTACAGCAACAGTAAAACGTGCGGTACCGTCCATTCCCACCGATACATCTTTCTTTGTTTTTACCGGAATACAATATTCTACAACTACACGAGCGGCTGCGGAGGTTTTTACTCCCGGTGCAGTGAAGGTAAACATATAGTCTTCGGTTTGTTTATTCACCACCAAACCCCAATAGGCATCATTATTGTCATAGAAATTATCGGCAGCAGTTCCCAATTTTGTAGGATTATTAGTAACTGCATAAAACGAACCGCCTTTGAAGCTTCCCGGTGCAGCGTCCGGAGTTAAAACCATTTTCGATGATGTGGTAAAACTCGGTTTCACCAATCCTAAAAACTCAATTTCGTTGAGCGCACAATAATTTTTGGCAGCGTTTGCCGGGCTCTCGAATTTCGTTCCGGAAATTAACACCATTCCAGCCGGAGGGGTTTGCCCCACAGCCGCAGTATTCAATCCCAGAAAACACACACACATCAAACAGAGGGCTTGAACCCACATTTTGTACCCACTTTTCATAGCAATTAAGAGTTAAGAATTATTTGTATTTAATTATCTGTTATTCAGTTATTCAATTATTCCGTTATTTTCGCAAAGAGGCGCAATATACAAAATATGACACACCTCATACTACTACATGACGAAAAAAAGTGTCAAAAAGTTGCATGGGGGGTGAAAAAAATTGTTATTTTTTGTAAAAAAAAAATGAAAAGCAATGGAAACAATGACCATACAATACAATCCTGATAACTCGCTTGCACAAAGTATTATTGATTCTATCAAATCATCGGGTGTGTTCAAAATTTCTACCAAAAAATCTCCCTACAATCCTGAATTTGTGGAAAAAATTCAAAAAAACCGTTTGCAAGTTGTTCGCGGCGAAACACGAAGAATACAAACTGCCGATGTATGGAAGTAGAATATACATTGGAAGCGCAAGCAGATATAGCCTATTGGAAACGACATGCTAATGCTGTAATAATGAAAAAAATCACAGAACTCATTGCAGCCATTTCGCAAGACCCTTGTACAGGTAGTGGCAAACCGGAGGCCTTGAAATATGAATTTTAGGGCTGTTGGAGTCGCAGAATTGACCGCAAGCACCGCATTATATATGAGGTATTGAACGATACAATCTATATTGTAAGTCTCAAAGGACACTATAAATCATAGTTTAAGTATCAAGCATCTGAAATTTTACCTCTAAAATTTCAAACATTTTTTCCGCTGTTTCGTGCATTGTTTCAAAAAACGTGCTACCTTTGTGGTATTATAATGTAATCAAACAAAAAAAGGTATGCAAGAACAAACAAAAGTAATAGGTTGTAGGCTTAAAAGTATTCGCGAGCAGTTGGGTATTAGCATAGCCGAAGTAGCAACAGCCACCGGTATCAATAAATATCAGTATGAGGATTATGAAAGCGGCGAAATAGATATTGCGGTGAGTTCGCTGCTCAAAATAGCCGACTATTTTAAAATAGAACCTGCGCTGATACTTACCGGCGAAAATCCGCATAAAAAAGAGTGGGCTGTTACCCGCCGCGGCGAAGGAGTGAGTGTGGAACGCCATGCCCGCTATAAATACAAAGCCTTAGCAGCCGATTTTGCCGGCAAAAAAGCCACCCCGTTTTTGGTAACCGTAGATGCCAACGACCAAGAAGTGCAATTCAGTACGCACAAAGGACAAGAATTTTTGTATGTGCTGGAAGGTTGCCTCAAAGTGTATTTCAACAACGAATCGGTGGAACTCTGCGTGGGCGATAGCGTGTATTTCGACAGCGAAGTGTCTCATGCCATGAAAGCCGAAAACGGCGGACGTGCCCGCTTTGTGTCGGTGCTTGTGTAGTTGAGAACTGAGAACTGAGAACTAACAACTGAGAACTAACAACTAATAGATTAGATATGAAATTTTTCCCAAGTATTGTTGCCGTAGTATTGTGTGCTGTGCAAGGCGTGGCGCAAACCGCCGATTATAAAACCGCCACGCGGGTAGAACGCTATGTGCTCACGGTGAATGCCGCCTCGCTCGATACGGCACTTTTGCGCGATGCCTGTTTGTTTCATATCAATAAAGAATTGGAAAAAAACGACAATCGCACGCTTGCGCCAAACGCCACCTTGCAACGTGTGGCTCAGCAATTTGCCGACTATATAGCAAAAACCGGCGATGTGCGCCCCGAAAATGCGCCCAAGAAAATGCAACTCTCCGCACGATTGATAGAAGCCGGTGCCGGTGTGCATCAAAGTAACGAAGTTGCCATGAAATTGGCTTTGACAAAAGGCGAAGTTTCCTATGCTGATATTGCACAGGAATTTGCAGCCCAACTCTTTCGCCGCAAATCGGCAGATGTGTTGCTCAATCCTACCTATATTTTTGCCGGTGTAGGCTGCGCCTTCGATAAAGAGAAAAAGAAAGTGTATATCAACGTTGCGCTGGGAAATTATAATTTGATAACCATGAGCAAAAAAGATATTAAAAAATCGGGATTGCCGGTTTCAAAATCTACCTTTGGCATGAAAAATTACGATGCGTATGCGTGTAAACAGTGCGATAAATACCCCAACATCAGCAGTTATTGGAACAATCTTTCGGTGGTAAACGGCGAAGTGTATTTTACCACTACCGAATATCGTTCGTTCAAACGCTTGCTCAAAGGCGATAAAGACGGACTTGCCATAGATTTGGTAATGCGAGCACAGTTTCCTTGCAATGCACCGAATATTCTCAATACCCAAGTGCCCAATCGCGGTTATATGCTTAAACCGGTATTTGCACCCGATTTTGCGAAAAAAAATATAGAATCGGGCAAAATTGCATCAACAAAACTTTCTATTTCACTCGGTGCTATTCCCGAAAATATTCCGCCCTACGAAATTCATTTGATGATAATCAAAGACGGCTTTGTGTGTAAAAATATTTTTCCGGTGTGGAACAAAAAATTTGAAAATATTTCTTTGCCGCCCATTACCGCCTTTCCCGACACGGTTACAAAATACAATACCTTTATTTATAAACCCAAGGCAACGATTGATACCATTCGTTTTCGTATTCCCTTTGAAGCCGGAAGAGCCACTTATCAAAAAGAAGATATTCAGGCATTTGTAGATTCGTTGCGTCAGCCTACCTTCCGCCCCTTGTCTATTTGTGTTACCGCATTTACGTCTATCGAAGGCGATAGCGCGAAAAATAATCAATTACGCGATGCGCGAATAGCAAGCATTACACAAGCACTGAAACAATTTTCCGGCAGTACCGCCCCTATTACTACGCGCAGCAGCGATTCGTGGTCATTGTTTTTCAAAGATATTGTGGGTACCGAATTTCAGTTTTTGCGCACAAAATCGAAAGAAGTATTTGAATTTCAACAAGATGGCGACACTGCCACACGCCGTGCCGTACTCGAATTTTTGCGCAAAGGCGATAATTTGAAAAAAATGGAGCCGATTTTAGCAAAACACCGCTTTGCCGAAGTGGAAATTATAGCCGAATACAGTATTGCCACGCCCGAAAAAGAAGAAGCATACGTGGTGTTTCAATTCAATAGAGCCTTAGAAAATTACGATGTAGATAAGGCTTTGGCAATTCAAAAATTCATAATCAAGCAAGTACTTTCCAAACGCTACTCCACCGCCGCTATCGACAATATGCAAATAGCCCTGAAACCGCAGCACACCGGCTTGGAAATGAACAGAATATGGCTGCGCTACGCTGCATTGCAAAAACCGACAGACTTGGATTTTTTGCGCGATATGCGAAAACTCTTTCAACTCAATACTGATAATGTGTATGTAAAACGCAACTTGATTTACGCGCGATTGCTTTTGGAAACCATTGATAGTGAGTATTATGTAACCGAAATGCAAAAAGAAATAGACGCGCTGCTTATTTCGCCCTTGCCAAAATATACCATAGACCCACTTAATTTGGAATTGCAAATTAAATCGCTCAATGCGCTGGGTAAAACGCTGAAAGTGGCAAATGAAGACGAATTTGTAGCAGCCGCCTTTGCTCGTATTCGCGAAATTGTGGAAATCGACAAAAATGATTGGCAAGCAGCACTCAATCAAGCGGCAATATTTGCCGGTATGGGAGAATTTGACTATCCGCTCGAAATTATGGGGCGCATGATAACAAACCCCGATGTGAGCGAAGATTTTATTTTCACCTTTTTGGCTATGAGCACCACCACGCACTATATGCACCACACGCAAGCCTTTGTCGATGCCATGAATGCCGCCAGCAATGTGAATAAAAACCGCTATTGCGAACTTTTGGATTCGGGCACAATGTCGATTTTTGTGTTGCAAAATCCGCTCGTGAAACAAGCCTACTGCGAGGTGTGTAATCATTGATACGAATATTCGTAAAAGAATAGAAATAGTTTAAACAGAGCACGTCATTTCTGCGAAAGCAGGAATTTCCTCGAAAAGAAATTGAAACCATGCTTCACTATACAAAAATCGGATTGCTGCTGTGTGTTTTGTGCGCTGCAGTGTGCGTGCATGCGCAAACGCACAAAACGGGGCGATACCGCATTTCCTTTACCGACAAAAACACTTCGCCATATTCAATAGAACAACCGCAGGAATTTTTGAGTGAACAAGCACTTGCTCGCCGCACGCAATTCGGCATAGCCGTGAGCGAAGAAGACCTACCGGTAAATCAAGCGTATATAAATGGCGTACAATCATTGGGAGCGCAACTCTGCAATACGTCCAAATGGTTCAATTCTGCCATTTTTTTATGTGATTCGCTCACTGATTTTGAAACAATTGCAGCGTTACCGTTTGTCAAACAAGTGGAATATGTGGCGCGTCCCTATCAATTTGAGGTACATAGTGCCACGTTGGTGCAAGATTCCGCAGCATTTTCGCGTACCTTTTCGCCGCAGAGCGATAGTGTGTATGGCGAATCGCTTCGGCAAATACAACTTATGAACGCTGTGCAAATTCACCGCGATGGATTTCAAGGACAGGGAAAAACAATTGCTGTTATTGACGGCGGTTTTTTGCATGTGGATTCTTCGTGGGCATTTCGCGCAGCGTGGGCAGCGAATCGCATACTCGCCGTGCGCGATTTCACCGGTTCAGGCAGCGATGTGTTTACGCTTGGCAGTCATGGACTGATGACTTTTTCCACCATTGGCGGATACGTTCCGGGTATGTTGCTTGGCACGGCTCCGCAGGCGCAGTATGTACTTTTGCGCAGCGAAGAAAGTGCTACCGAATATCCGGTGGAGGAAGATAATTGGATAGCCGCCGCCGAATTTGCCGACAGCATGGGAGTAGATATTCTCTCTACTTCGCTGGGCTATACCACCTTTGACGATAGCACTATGAATCATAGCATAGCGCAACTCTACAAAAATGAAATTCGTATAACGCAGGGCGCAAACATTGCTGCGCAAAAAGGAATGTTGGTGGTCAATTCCGCAGGAAATTCGGGCGATGACCCGTGGCATTATATTTCTGCTCCGGCAGATGCCGAATTGGGTGTAACGGTGGGTGCGGTGTATCCCAGCGGCGAAATTACTTCGTTCAGTTCGCGCGGCATGGCAGATGCTCCTTTTGTGAAACCCGAAATTGTGGCAATGGGAGCCTTTGCTACGGTGGTAACAGCCGAAGGTTTGGTGAAAAGCAATGCCTTTGGCACTTCGTTTTCCTGCCCCATAGCCGCAGGCATAGCCGCTTGCTTGTGGGGCGAATTTCCATCGCTTTCGGCGCAAGAACTTAAAGAAATATTGAATCAAAGCGGTAATCGCAGCGATGAACTTACCACTGCCTACGGTTATGGGATTCCCGATATAGAACTTGCTCGCACCATAGTGCGTTACTATTTGATTGCCAAACTATTTAGTGCTGTGGGCATAGAAACGGTGCCGGGAGCAATACAGATAATACTAAATTCCGATAGCGAAACGAAGATACAATTTCTTACACTCGAAGGTGCACCGGTGTGGAGCACTACGTTTGTGTTTGGCAATATAGAAGGGATTGTTGCGCTCGATGGAATTTCTCAAATTCCCGCCGGCGACTATGTGGTGCAAACTACCGTAGGACAAGAAACTGTGATTCAAAAAGTGCGAGTTTCGAGAACAGAGAACATTAATGAATAAATAGAAGTTTGCTTACTCGCGTTTGACTGCCGTCATCGTTGGACGCATACACAAAATATACGCCCGTAGCCACTCGTTCGCCACGTGTGTTTTGTCCGTTCCATACCGCAGTACCGCCGTTTGCAATGGTAGCAAATACCATATTGCCGTCCATATCGGTAATGTGTACGTGGGCATTGGCGGTTAATTTTTGAATACGAATATCACCCGTGTAATGTTCGCGCACCGGATTGGGAAATATGAGGATTTCTTCTTGTTCGGCTACTCCAAGCGTGGCATCGCTCATAAACGAAACCAAACCTTTGTCGCTTGCAAAAAATACTTCACCCGTAGTTTGATTTATGGTAATTGCGTGCACATTGTTCGTGGGTAGCGGAGAGTTATCTACATTGAAATGATGAATTTGCGTTACCGGTTCGGCGGTGGAAATTAAAAACACGCCCGAATTTTCGGTTCCCACCCATTTGCGATTGCCGCCATCTACAAAAATACAGTTGATAGATTCGGAACTCAATACATAGCCAATTTCTCCGTCAATGGTAATTTTAGGGCGCACAAGCGTAGTATTTCCGTTTAGCACCTGCGTAGGGTGAGCGTGGTAAGCAAGTCCTTGGTCGGTACCAATCCATAGTACGCCGTTAATATCGAGAGCCAAACAACGGCTCCATCCGGCAATAATTCCTTCATTATCTTCCAAATTCAGAAGTACGAGGCGGTCATCGGCAGTATTTTCAAAGCTGCCATTTTCGTTGAATGCCACAAGTTTATTGTTTCCGGCAATCCATTTTGTGTTATTTCTATCTACTACAATATCGCGGGAATTGTAATCAATTTGTAAACTATATGAAAACCAACGTCCGTCAGTAGTTTTTACCACCAAAGGTTCCTTGGTATAATAATTAATCATCCAGATATTATTTTTTCTATCGCTTGTAAGAGTATTTACTGAAACAAACTCAGATTCAATATTATTGTAGAGTGGTGGGAGAAGTATGCTGTTTGAGCGATTGAAAATAGTGTCGAAGCCATACGGACTGGAACTTTGTACTAAACCAAAGCCTAGTGTTGCATAATAATAGATATTTGTTCCGTTTGGAACATATAGTTTTGTAGAATTACGAACACTCCAATTCCAATGTCCGCTCCATGAATTTTCTCGTAATACGTTAATCATGCCATAATTCCACAAATCGTATCTTCCGCCGGCTACATATAATTTATTGTTATTGAACGCCACATCTGCTACGTGGTTCGAGTATGGTCCTTCCGGCGTAATTGTTTTTTTGTTGCTTACATTAGTCAATCCGGGAGTGTTGCCGGTTATGAATAGGTTGTTGTTGATATACAGGAGGTCGTTGGAATTTTTATTTATTAATGGAATTTCTGCAAAATCGTCTGCGGAAATAGTTTTTGAAAGTTCTAATTGAGTATTGTAGAGTTCAATAGTTTGTGGCGAAATCACCGCAAAATCATTACCCACCGTGCGCAGGCGATTGATGTGCGAAAGCGTGCGAAATTCGCTTGTGCTGCTACCATTATACACAAACACCGTGTCGCGAAGGTTGTTAATTTCCGGCACGTAATAGATATTTCCTGCGAAGGTGAGAATATGTTGAGTTTTGTCGTTGCCGTGTGCAAAGGTGCTTTCACGAGTCCATAATGTGTTGTCCGATAGGTTTTTAGAAATGTCGATACTGAAAATGCCGGTATTGGTGGCAGCATAGAGTGTCTGTGCCTGCACGCAACTTTCATTCACCGCCACATATTCGCCCAGCGCACCAAAAATAGTGGTGTGCAGAAATTGCATTTTTTCCACATTGAACGTTACTATGCCAAAATCGGTGGCAATGTAGGCAATGTTGTTGGAAATTTGTATTTGATTGATAGCCTTTGAGTTGTATATTGGTTTTTGGTAAATATCAACAATAGAAGTAATGTTGAGCGAAGGAAGTGAGACCACGTCTATGGTACCGTTGGCGTAGCCTATAAATAAGCGTTTGCTCGGTGTGTCGTAAGTCATGCAGGTTAAATCCACAGCCGAAAGTCCTTGCAATTTGGTAAGTCGGGTAATTTTTTCGCTTTCGGTGTTGTAAAAAAACACGCCGTTGTCGCTCAACACTATGGCTATGTTTTCGTATTGTTCTATTTGTTTGGTGGCGTAAAACGAAAAATATTCACGCCAATTTTTATACACACTTTGTTGGGCGCAAAGTATGGTGCTCATGCACACCAACAAGAGGCAATATGCAAGGCGTTTTTTCATTATTTTTTGAGGAATTGAGATACAATCGCTTCGGTTTCTTCACAGGCAGTTTCCAATAAATCGTTGAGAATTATGGTGTCGAACATATAGGAAAATTGCAGTTCAAATTCGGCTTTGCCTATGCGTTTTTCCAATTCTTCGGCGGTTTCGGTATTGCGAATTTCCAATCTTCGGCGCAATTCTTCAAACGAAGGTAATTGTATGAAAATTGCCAGTGCACGCTCGCCAAACAGTTCTTTGAGGCGAATACCTCCGGCTACGTCCACATCAAACACTATGGTTTTTCCTTTTGCCCATATTCGCTCGCACTCTGCATTGAGCGTGCCGTAAAAGCGATTTTCATACACTTCTTCGTATTCCAAAAATTCGCCGTTTGCTATTCGTTGTTTAAATTCTTCCAACGAAAAAAAGTAATATTCCACCCCATTTTGTTCCGTACCACGCGGCGGACGAGTAGTTGCCGAAATTGAAAATTCTATGGGATAGCCTTTTTGCAATAAATAGTTGATAATGGTAGATTTTCCGCTGCCGCTCGGAGCCGAAAAAATTATCATTTTTCTGTGATTCATACTGTTGTGTTTTCTGTTTGTATTTCTGTACTTACGGACGTATAGACTTACAAACTTATTGTATATTAAGTACTTGTTCTTTTATTCGTTCCAAGTAATCCTTCATTTCTACCACCATGCGCTGCATATTGGCATCGTTCGATTTGGAACCGAGAGTGTTGATTTCGCGTCCTATTTCTTGGCTTATAAATCCAAGTTTTTTTCCGCAATTTGCTTCTTCCATTGTTTGTTTGAAATAGCTGCAATGTTGCAATAACCGCACTTTTTCTTCGCTCACGTCCAATTTTTCTATGTAAAAAATTAGTTCTTGTTCCAAGCGGTTTTTGTCGATATTGTCGGGAGCAATTCCTTCGGCAAGTGCTTGCGCAATTCGTTCGCGAATGCGTTCAATTCGTTGATTTTCAAATGTTTTTATAATATCTACTAACTGTTCAATGCGTTCTATATTGAGCAATACATCGGCGGCGAGCACTGTGCCTTCATTGCGGCGGAAAAGAGTAATGTGCTCGATTGCTTGCTGCACTGTGCGCATGAGTACGGCACTTTCTTCATCGCTCACTTCGCCCGTAGATTCGCCGGTAAATACTTCGGGCAGACGCATCACGGTATCGAAAATTGCGTGCGGCGAAGTGCTAATGTGCATTTCTTCGGCGAGTTTTTGCATTTGAGCGCAGTAGGTTTTTACTTTTTTTTCGTTGATTGCTTTATCAATTCCGGCTTCTTTCGATTCGCAGTAAATGCTTATATCAATTTTGCCGCGCACCAATTTTTCGCCCACCATACTGCGAATTTCCAAATCTTTTTCGTGATAAAGGTAGGCAATTCGTGTGTTTATATCGAGCGATTTGCTGTTGAGCGATTTGAGTTCAACTACTATATTTTTGTCGCCATATTCGGCAATAGCCTTGCCAAATCCTGTCATAGAGTGTATCATAGCTTGTTTATTCTATATAAATGAGAGTACAAAAATACGAATTTTTCTCTGTTTACACAGTAAAAAAACACGCTGATAGAGAAAAAAATGTACCTTGCAGCATAATTTTTCTATCGCAGCATGTTCGGAAATCTTCAAAATAACGCAGAAACAGAGCTCCACGCACAGAATGTGGCTCTTGCTCGCCGCGTGCAGCAGTTGGAACATCAAGAGGAGTTGTATAAAAAACGTTCCGAAGCGCGGCAGGCAATTTGTGCACTCATAGCGCAGGTGAAACCTATTGAAGAAACGCTTCAACACATTTGCGACATAGTGCTTCATACGCTCGATTTTCCGCAATACGCACAGGTACGCATAAGTTTCGATGGCGTGGAATACGAAAGTAGTGCCACTATTCCGGTGCAAACTTCGCTGCGCCATAATTTTGTAACCTTCGATAATAACACCGGCAGTATAGAAGTGCTTTTTGCCCGCGAGTGTATGGATAATCCGGCGAACGAACAAACGCAACGCTTGTTGGTGATTGTAGCATCGCTTATTTGCGGTTATTTGAACGATGCCAAAGGTCGCCTGCTTTCTATGAGCAGTGTGGCGCAGCCGCACTTGAATCAACGCACCGATATTTACCGCAATGCCTTGCAGAAAAAAACGCAGCAACCCTTGCAACAGTTGCTCAATAAGCAAATTCTCGATAAGTACATTTATTTGAATATGATGAAAATCAAAGTGCGCGAAATTTTGTTTGTTGCCACGTTGTACGATGCCTATAATTTGGAAAAAGACGATAGTTTTTTCGAGAAATTTATGGGTCCTATTTATCAATACAGTATTTTTTCGCTGCCGCGCATTATAGCATCGTCTTCACACGAGGAGGCTTTGGAATTGCTGGAACATCACGATTTTGATTTGGTGGTGTGTATGGTGGGTGCCGAAGTGCAGCACACGCTGGAATTGACCGAAAAAATTCGCGCAATTTCCACTTCTCTGCCTATTTATTTGTTGCTCAATCAAAATGCCAATATTCCCTATTTCGAGAAATTGGAAAGTAGCACCAATTTATTCAACCAAACTTTTGTGTGGAATGGCGATTCGCAACTGTTTTTTGCTATGGTAAAATCGCTCGAAGATTACCTGAATGCCGAGTACGATACTAAAGTGGGGCTGGTGCGTGTGGTGCTATTGATTGAAGATTCGGCGCAGTATTATTCTAAATATTTGCCGGCAATTTATTCGGTGCTTTTCGACCACGTGGGCGAGCAAATAGTGGATTACGAAATGAATGAATTGGAAAAAATTGCACGTATGCGTTCGCGGGCAAAACTGCTGTGGGCGCGGAATTACGAGCAGGCAAATTACCTGTATTCGCAGTACAAAGATTTTGTGATTTGTGTGATTTCCGATGCGGAATTTGTGAAAGGCGGCGAAGTGGATAGCAATTCGGGGCGGGAATTTTTGTCGATGATACGGGCGCACAATCCCGATTTACCTATTCTCATTCAATCGTCCGAAGTGCAGTATGCGCAGTTTGCCAAAGAAATTCATGCACAGTTTGTGAATAAAAATTCGGATTTACTGCTCACCAAAATTCGGAATTTTACCATGAAACACATAGGCTACGGCGATTTTGTGTTTCGCAATTCCAAAGGCGAGGCAATAGGCAGTGCGCGGAATGTGCGCGAATTTGAAACCATGTTGCGCGTAATTCCCGATGAATCGTATTTGTATCATGCCGCAAAAAATCAGTTTTCTATATGGCTTATGGGGCGCGGCGAGGTGGATTTGGCTTTGAAACTGCACCCGGTGCACGCCGAAGATTTTGCTGATGTGAGTGAATTGCGCAGTGCCAATTTGCAACTATTTGACGAATATACGCGCACCAAAAAACAGGGAAAAATACTCGGATTTGATGAAATTGCAAAAATCAGCGAACGAAGCATTGTTGCCCTTACCAGCGGTTCGCTTGGCGGAAAAGGGCGCGGATTGGCGTTTGTAAATGCACTTATCAATAATTTTGATTTCAATCCTTTCCCTGAAAAAATTACGATATGCACGCCCAAAACAGCCATAATTGGCACCGATGAATACGAGCGATTTATGCGTACAAATTGTAAGGATATTAATTTATTTGCCAAAGATATGACCGATGCGGTGGTGAAACAGCACTTTGTGAAGGGCGAAATTTCGGAAGAACTGCGCATGAAACTTCGTGCACTTCTCGAACAAATTCATCGCCCCATAGCCGTGCGTTCATCGAGTATTTTTGAGGATTCGGTAAATATGCCCATTGCGGGGATTTACAGCACCTACATTGTGCCCAATAATTCGGCGAACATAGAGCAGCGATTGCAGGATTTGGAACTTGCCATACGATTGATATATGCTTCGGTGTATAGCGATGAAGTGAAGTCGTTTTACCGCAATTCGCCGCATAAACTCACCGAAGAAAAAATGGCGGTGGTGTTGCAGGAATTGGTGGGCGATTACTACGAACAGTATTTTTATCCGCACATGAGCGGTGTGGCGCAGAGTTACAATTTTTACCCGGTGTCGTACATGAAACCCGAAGATGGATTTGCCGTGAGTGCCGTAGGGCTGGGTTTTTACATAGTTGATGGCGGTAAGGCTTTCCGATTTTCGCCCTCGTATCCTAAAATCGACACGCTGGGAATAAAGGAACTATTGGCAAGTTCGCAGCAGGAATTTTGGGCGGTTGATTTTAATAAAGCGAACAGTAATTACATGGAAGACGGCGAACGCGCCGCGCTGAGTGTGCTCCCACTCGAAGTTGCCGAACGCCACAAAAGTCTTACCCACATGTGCTCAGTGTATGATTATCAAAACGATAGAATAGAGGCGGGGCTTTCGGCGGCGGGTCCGCGTGTTGTGAATTTTGCCGATATTTTGAAACACGATTACGCACCGGTGGCGCAAACCATAGAACTCTTGCTGCACCACGTGCAACTCGCCATGGGAATGCCCGTAGAAATAGAATTTTCAGTGAATTTATCGCCCAACGAACAGGGTGTGCCATCGTTTTATTTACTGCAAATCAAACCCCTCATGGGGTCTATGGTGGCATTTGGCGCAGTGCCCGCACAGTATGCGCAGGCGCAAAAAATAGTGCAAAGTTCCCAAAGCATGGGCAATGGCATAGTGGAACATTTGTACGATGTGATATACGTAGAACCCGAACAGTTTGATACAATGCGCACGCTCGAAATGCAGAAAGAAATAGAAACACTCAATGAAGAAATGCTGCGGCAAGGGCGAAAATATATACTCATAGGACCGGGCAGATGGGGCACAAGCGATAGGTTTTTGGGTATTCCGGTGGCGTGGACGCAAATTTCCAACGCACAAGTGGTGGTAGAAATTTCCCTTTCCGATTTTCCGCTCGAAGCATCGCTCGGTTCACATTTTTTTCATAATATTACCTCCATGAACATAGGATACAGTGCTATTACACAGTATAACGAACAGAATTTTGTGGCATGGAAGGAATTACAGGCGCAACAATGCGTGAAGCGTACACAATTTTTTCGCCACGTGCGATTTGAAAAACCACTCCTTGTTCACATGAACGGGAAACACCGCGAATTAACCATATATACCTATCCACACCATGAGTAGCATTATTTCCATAACCATTATAGGCAGTCATCAGTTGTATTGCGAAGGAGTGGCGAGTTTGCTCGCCGGCAATGCCAATATGCACGTGCAGGCGTTGTACAGCAATTTTCAGGATTTTGAAAAACACAACGAACACAGCGTAATTCATGTACTCATAAAAGTGCTCCACAAAGTGGAAGCGAGTGATATTGACGACATTGGCACTATGCAAAAACTGTTTCCGAAAACAAAAATTCTCATTGTGTCGTCCCTCGAAAATGAGCGCGTGATTTACAAACTCATAAAAAGCGGCGCAAAAGGATTTTTAGCCTCCGATGCTTCGCAGCACGACCTTTTGGAAGCCGTGTATTCCCTGCGCGGCGGCTACGATTATTTCAGCAAATCTATTACCGATATAGTGGTCAATCACTATGCACACGACGAAGAACATACCGCAGAATTAGAGAAATTGAGTGTGCGAGAAAAAGAAATCATAACGCTGTGGGGCAATAGTTTCAGTAATAAAGAAATAGCCGACAAACTCTTTATTAGCGTGCGCACGGTGGAATCGCACAAAACCCACATTATGCAAAAATTGAACTTGAAAACTGCGGTGGATTTAATGAAATATGCTATTAAAAATAATATTATACAGGTGTGAAACTTTGCATGATGTGAACAAGAAACAGAATAATTATTGTATAATGAGTATTGTTTCAGTTTTTTTTATACCATTATGTTTATATTCAAAATTTATGATTTGGTCTTTATTATTCCTCTGAAATAGTATATCTGAAATAGTATCTCTGTACATGGTGTTTTCTATAAATAGGATATAATTGGGTATATCAAAGGGTTCATTAAATGGAATAATTACAGAATTTTTATTGGAAGAATTTAGAAGTCCCAACGTTATAGTATCAATGTGTATAGAAATATCATTTCTATTTGTTCGTATAGATTTAAGTTCCGCTGGAGCAGAGATATTGGGATAACGTACTGTTATGCTTGCAACCTCGTAAGGAAATTTATGATTACAAGAAATAAATAAGAATAAAGAAAATATTGATAAAATTTTCATGTTAATTTGATTTTATAATAAAACAATTTTTTTGTGTTGAGTGTGTTTTGATAATGCAATTATATAGACCATTAGATAAATTCTGTATGTTTAAATTTATCTGATAAATGCCTTTATCATATTGTTGGTTATTTATTAATGATGATATTAAAATACCATGAAGAGAATAAATTCCTATAGAAATAATATCGCTTTTTGATAAAGAAAACTCAATTGTTATAAAATCTTTTGAAGGATTGGGGAAAGTACAAATAGAAGTCTGAATGTTTAAATCAAGAGCATTTGTTTCAAATTGAGATACTAATGGATTTTCATAATACAATAGAGCAGTAGGTTCTTTTTCTACGTTCATTGATTTTGCAATCATATCACAAGGTTCGATTGTTGCAGTGAATTTTGCTCCGGACTCAACTTTGAATCCAGAGTTAAATATAATTTTTTCGCCTGCTGTGAATTTATACTCAGCACCACTTTTAATGACCACATTTCCTGATGTTTCAATTGTTTTTCCTGCTTGAATAGTAACTTTATTTTCTGGTTGATATAATTGTCGTGCAGAATAAAAAGTTCTGTTTTGTATAACAAGATTAGTAAAACAAGGGTCGCGTCCATCAAGTTGGTTTTTATCGTTATCGTTTGGGTCAAGCCAATCTTTTAATCTTTGGTCTGAACCAAAAACGGAAGACCATGCGTTACGAAACTTCCCATATCTGTCAATTCCAAAAATATGATAACATTCTGAAACACCATACGATAACCAACCTATAATTCTGTAATAATCATCTTCAAAAAGAGGCGAACCAGAAGAACCACCTGCTGTTGGTGCTTCATTTAGATTCCATCTAATTCTCCAAAAATTTGGATTTGTATTGTCCGCAAATGTTCCCCAAGATATTTTTTTCGGCTCACCGTGAGGATGATGAATTCCGATAATCCCAAGTGTTAAATCGTTGTGATTGCTTCTATCCCAACCTGCTAAATGAACATTATAATCAGGCGGAGGAAAAGAAAAAAGTTCCAATAAAAACATATCATATAAAGAACGCTTTGCTCGTTCCGATGCTCCTACCATTGTAAAAATGTCCTCCATAGCATTAGAATAACCACATTGTGAATTTTGATAATTAAAATAAAAAATCGCAGTTGATAATTTAGCGTTTTTACCGCAGTGATTAGCAGTCAATACGTATGGTTTTATATTATTTGCAAGAACATCTTGATTAATGAGTGCACAAGAGCAGATGTAGTATTTTTCATCCTTTTCATCATAAAACAACCATTTCATTACGGACCTATCTACTTCAAAACCGCCATAACAATGGACATCTATATAACAACTTGACGACCTTTGTGGAGATATTTGATTATTACTAAATAGGGGTCTGTATATCTTAGATATTCTATTTATTATCAGAGATGGTTTATCTTTAATCTCTATGGGTTGATTATATTCCAATATAATTGTAGAACCACTTATTGGTTGAATCGCAAATTCTTTTCCTGCGTGATTATTATTTGACGTATATGCTCCAAGTATGGTGCTCCTATTTTCATTGAAAACAAATAATTTTCCTTCTTTGGGTACATAGAAGTTGCTAAATTCCAACCCTACACCTAAAATATTTGTAACTTCAATTTTGAGTTGGTAAATTTCTATATTATTGTAGATAGAATAACTTGCTTCAACGATAAAATCAATGGAAACATTTTCAGCAATACCCACATCATACACACTGTCATTAATTGATTTTATTTGTTTTTCATCAAAATTAAAAACGAAGGATTTTGGATTTTCCATTGATTTTGTTCTAAGATTAAAACTTTCAGGAACTCCTCCTTCTTGAATTTGTCCAAAAACAGAGTTTATAGAATAAAATACGCTTATGATTAGTATTAGTTGTTTCATGTTACAGTGATTTAAGTTAGATGTAGCATATTTATTTTTGTGTTATCTTTTCAATTTTAGTATTCAAATCGTTCAGCATTTCTTGTAATTTATCTATTTGAATTTGCTTTTTTTCGATTTCTATTCGTTGTTCTTTTAAGGC
This sequence comes from Bacteroidales bacterium, assembly GCA_031286165.1. Taxonomy (GTDB): domain Bacteria; phylum Bacteroidota; class Bacteroidia; order Bacteroidales; family UBA1715; genus WQTX01. The sequence continues at coordinate 3,176 of JAITUU010000049.1, read as the reverse complement.
TTCTACAATTAAAGGTATTAAACTTGTATAATTTACTGCATAATACCCTGTTGCTGCATCTTGATGAACTAACTCCGGAAAAACTTTTTGTAATTCTTGGGATAAATAACCAAATTCAGTAACATCTTCAGAAATTGCTCTTTTTTGTTCCGTTCGTAAAGAAATTGATAAAGAATCTTGTAATTCCGTAACAATAGCAGTTTTTTGATACGATTTTCCTTGTAATTGATATAATTTATTGATTTCATGTGTTAGGGGTTGAATATTGCTTTTTAAACGTTCGTCGCTTGTAGTATAAAATTGTCGAGCATAGACATCTAAATTAATTTGCAAATCATTATCTATTAACACTTTGCCACCCGTAAAATAACCAGAATATCGAGTATTTGCATTTCCCCCAGAAACAGAAGAATATACACCAAATACAGAAACATTTGGAGAACCGTATGATGTTAAACTAACTCCATATGCAGAACCTTGTGGAGCGGAGCAATTGCTAATAGTATGTATTCCATATACATTTGCTCCATAACTCTGATTTGCAGATGTTTGTGTGTAAATTCCGTAAGCAGAACCACCATATCCACTTGTGCTATTCTTTGCATAATACCCATACACGCTATATCCAGAAGAACCACCACCTGCTACATTATTCGCATATATACCATATACACTTCCTCGTAGATTTGTATTTTCTAAATGAATTCCATATAGATTTGATGCACTGGAGGTACTTGGTCCCAAATGTTCATTTTTAAAAAATGCACCATACATTGGTTTGGCAGAAACATTACTAATACTTTTCATGGTCGAATAAATACCCCAAATAGTATCAGTTACTGCGATAGAACTATTCAAGAGTAATTTTGTTTTAGAATTTACAGTTGCTCCAATCCCTACATTGCCATTAAAAACACCACTTCCATCTACATGTAATTTTTGAAGAGGAGGGTTTGCGTTATTGAAAACCCCAATGCCTACATTACCATTATTTATTTCTAATTGAGCATAACTCACACTTGCTACAAGTAATAAACTTGCTAAAACAATTTTTTTTTTCATAATATTATGTTTTTTTCTACATTTGTACAATATCACAAATATAGAAAAACCAAATGAAAAATAACGCACGGATATAGTATTTTTAGTGTATGAAAATTTCTATAACCGTTTCAATCGAAAAAATAGTATATCATTATTGTCATGAAATTCTTAACTTCCTTACTTTCTCACTATGCGCAAATACTCTATGTAGTGCTGTTGCTGCCCTTTGTGTTTGGGTTGTTGCTGTATTTTTTTTCCAAATCTGCGCGAAATGTATTTGTGCGAGCCGGCGTACCGGCGGTAGATATATACGTAACAGGCTGGATAGGCGTGCCTATTCATGAATTGGGGCACGCGCTGTTTTGCCTTGTGTTTGCACACAAAATTACCGATATTCAACTCTTTAAACCCAGCAAAAGTGAAGGTACGCTGGGTTATGTAACTCACAGTTACGATTCCAAAAATTGGTATCAGTCGTTGGGAAATTTTTTTATTGGCTGCGGACCTCTCATTTTTGGTGTGTTGATGCTCTATTTTTTGACCGTGCTTTTCTTTTCCGCTACCTTTTCTTTGCCCGCAGTGCAAGTGGTGTCGGTGCATACTATTTCCTTCACTTCGTTTTTTGCTACCTTGTGGCATTTTTTGCGCCAATCTTTCGGCAATTTTTACGCATTTTTCAGCCGGCAGGATTTTTCTTCGTGGCAATTTTGGCTGTATGTATATCTTTCGCTCGCCGTGTCTTCGCATACGCAACTGAGCGTGGCAGATATTAAAACCATGCTGCGCGGATTGCTCATTTTGTGTCTTGTGTTGCTTGTGGGTGCACTTGCTGCTGAAGTGTGGCAGTTTTCGGCTGCGGCATGGCTTGCCGGCACTACTCTTATGAATTATGTGTATGCACTATTGCTTTTTGCTATTTGCGTGAGCGCACTCAATTTTGTAATTACATACGTGTGCATGGTGGTGGTGTATGCCATTCGCAAGCGGGAATTACTGCTGCCGTGGTGAGATAGTTGAAAGTTGAGAGTGGAGAATTGAGGAAAGGAAATATTGTTTTTCCGGATTTCGTTGTATATTTGTGAAAAGGAATTTTCGTATATTTGTATAACAAAAACATTACGGTTATGGCAGAGTTGAAAAATAGAATTAAAGAAGCCGAGAGATATTTAGATAATGCACGAAAAGTGCTTACTGAAAATGCCGGTAAACAAGGAGAATATTACACCGACCCCAAATATGTGAAAGCAGCAGGTAATTATGCGTGGAATGGTGTTTTGGTGGCTCTCGATGCTGTTACCGATGTACAGAAAACTCGTAAAAAAGGACAACGGCTCGATATAAAAGATTATCAAAATGCGGTGGCAAAAAAAGACAAAAAAATGAATATTCCATTTTTAACAGCATACGAAAGTTTGCACAAGACTTTGGGCTACGATGGAAATCTGCGTTATACTATTGTGCAAGATGCTTTAAAGCAAGGGAAAACAATAGTTGATTGGGCAAGTAAATATTATGAAGAATAATTGAGAACTGAGAGTTGAGAGTTAGACACAAGTCAATTAGTCAATTAGTCAATTAGTCAATTAGCCGATTAGTCAAATAGACTTACAAAGGTTATGCAATAAAAAAACAAAATTCACGTTCTGTATATTGTAAACTCAAAAAATCTGCGTATTTTTGCGCTCATTTGAAATTTTGTGTATTCTATGCAAGTGTGTACAAAAAATAATTTTAGCAAAAAAAATGTGTGTAAAAATTTGGCAGTGTCGAGTTTTTGTATAAACACACACACACACACACACACACACACACACCTTTCCACTAAACATATATATATATCAAGGGGGCATGCCCCCTTGCTGCTGGGGCAATCGGTTATGGAACGCTTTCGCGAAATTTCGGTAGATAGAGTACAAGGAGTAGTTAAATTTTTTCAATAAAAAAACAATACATGAATTTCAGTTTTTATATGTTTGGCACGCCAAATGGCAGCAAAAACGGCTATATGCAGTATCCAAACGATAGTACTGCACAAAAATTTCAAGAATTTGCACTGCACGCCACCGGCGAAGCGCAACTCACCGTGTGGCGAAAAGAGCAATTAAGCTACTATGTATATGTGCGGCAACTGC
>JAITUU010000020.1 GCA_031286165.1 Bacteroidales bacterium | reverse complement strand
ATAGACTGTTCCGTAACTGATTTTCAATAGGCGACCTATGGCTCTAAAACCCAAGCCTTCCAAATACATTTCAAATGCCATTCGGCGAGTTTCTTTCGGCTTTACGTCTGACTTTTGGGATACCGTATAGCGGTAATTACATTGTTTGCACTTGTAACGCTGGCGACCTTGAACGATACCATCTTTGCAGTACGTTTCACTGCCGCATTTTGAACATTTCATATCTTTTTTTTCGACAAATATATGAAAACTATATGAGATTAACAATACCCTATTGGAGTAGTACGCAGCGCGATAGTCGCTACTACCGCATGTCCATCGTTCGCGGCGGCATGGTTTTTTTGTCCTCCAACAAGTTCCGCACGAACGGGTTTTCCCTTCGTAGTGTAGCAGAATAAAGAGAAAATCCTCCCCCAGCCCCACCTTCGGAGGGGGAGTTAGAGGGGGCTTTTCAGGATTGTACAATCAAGGTAATCTATGAAATCTTGTAACAATCGTAGTTCAAAGACAATTACTCAGGACTGCTCGAAAGAACAGCCTTTTTTTGTGCATTGCTCTGTCAAATAAATGTTGTACTTTTGTATTACACATTGCAAAACCAAAAAGCATGGCAAAAAAGGACAAAATAACAGTGCAGGGAGCAGAAATACTGTTTTTCTCGCAGAAGAAAGAGGATTATATATCGCTGACGGACATGGCGAAATATAAAAATGCAGAAATTCCAGCCCACGTTATATCGCATTGGTTGAGTACCAAATATACGGTCGAGTTTATGGGTATTTGGGAAACGTTGAATAATCCGGATTTTAACCTCACGGAATTCCGTGAGGTTAGAAATGCGAGTGGCGGAAGTTTTACGCTTTCCCCAAAACAATGGATTGAACGCACAAATGCAATCGGGATAGTTTCGAGTGCAGGAAAATACGGCGGAACCTATGCGCACAAAGACATTGCCTTTGAATTTGCCTCATGGTTAAGTGCTGAATTTAAGTACCTTTTAATCAGAGAATTTCAACGTCTCAAAGAAGAAGAACAGGCAACTATCGGTTGGAGTGCCAAGCGCGAATTGGCAAAAATCAATTATCACATTCATACTTCGGCGATTAGTAGAAATCTCGTTCCGAAAGAACTCTCAAAAGAGCAAATCAACTTCATTTATGCTTCAGAAGCCGATGTATTGAATATGGCACTTTTCGGAACAACTGCCAAAGAATGGCGCGACCAAAATCCCGACCTCAAAGGAAATATGCGCGATTATGCTACGATTAACGAGTTGATTTGCCTCTCGAATATGGAAAATATCAACGCTGTATTGATAAACGACAAAGTTCCGCAGTCTGAGCGATTACGAAAACTCAATGCGATAGCCATTCAACAAATGAGCGTGTTGCAAGAAGTAGAAACCCAAAAAATACTGAAATAAAAAAACATACAACAACGCTCTATTTTCAATTCTCCCTTTTCAACTAACAAAGAATGTCCACAGAAGAACGCATACAATCATTACTCGCACAAAATCAATCACTTGGAAGTTTTGTTTTGTGCACGCAACTTTCGGGAGCAGGCTCTTCGCGGCAGTATTTCAGAGTACACACCACCACCGGCACCTACATAGCCTGCAACGGTACGAATTTAGACGAAAACCGCGCATTTCTCTATTTTGCCCGGCATTTTGCGCAAGCAAAACTACCCGTTCCGCGCGTGTTTGCATCCGAAACTCCCGAACCATGGCTCTACATGATAGAAGATTGCGGCGATACCGATTTGCTCAGTTACAAACAATCGCTCAACGAGGCGGATTGTGAAAAACTATACCAACGTGTCTTGCTCGATTTGCAGAAATTCCAAATTGAAGGTGCAAAAAACCTTGATTATTCCCGCTGTTTCAGTCGCCCGCAGTTTGACGAAGTTGCCATGAAGTGGGATTTTTACTATTTCAAATATTATTATCTCAAACTTTCGCCAATAGAATGTAGCGACCAACAGTTGGAAAACGATTGTAACACACTCATTTCCTTTTTATTGCAAGCACCACGCCGCTATTGTATGTATCGCGATTTTCAGGCACGCAATATGTTGGTGCACAATAATTCTCTGCATTATATTGATTTTCAAGGTGCTATGCAAGGTGCATTGCAATACGATGTGGTTTCACTCCTCTATCAAGCAAAAGCAAATCTTTCACCCGAATTGCGCAGCCGTTTACTCGATTTTTACGTAGAACATCTACCGAAATCATGTTATACTTCGGCGCAGGAATTTAAAAAAATCTACGAAGGATTTGTGTTTATTCGCATACTGCAAACACTTGGTTCTTACGGATATAGAGGATTTATTCAGCGCAAACAGCATTTTATAGAAAGTATTCCCAGCGCGCTGGAAAATTTGAAACACCAAAGCGAAACAATCAACACACTCATTTCTATTCCCTATCTTAATTCGTGTATTCAGCAATTAAGAGAACTGAAAACTAATAACTAAACACTAATAACTAAAAAAAATGCTCACACTACGTATCATAAGTTTTTCCTTCAAAAAAGGACTTCCCTCCGACCCTTCGGGCAATGGCGGCGGATTTATTTTCGATTGCCGCGCACTGCCCAATCCGGGCACACTCGAAGCGTACAAACAATTAACAGGAATGCAAACACCGGTGATTGACTATTTGGAACAATACGAGGCGGTACATGAATTTAAAGCGCACGCCCACGCACTGTGCGAACAAAGTGTGAAACGCTACTTAGAGCGCGGATTTGAAAACCTCATGATTTGCTTTGGCTGCACCGGTGGGCAACACAGGTCGGTATATTGCGCCGAAGAAACTGCACGTTTTCTTGCACAAAAATATCCGGTGCGCGTACTGCTCGAACACCGTGAGCAACAAGTAGAAAGAGTAATTGAGGGCAGTGCGGCGTAATATACGTTTTCTCTATTTTTCAAAAAAACAAAAAAAAGCAGGCGAAAAAATTTGCAGGTTCAAAAAAAGCACTATATTTGCACCGCTTTACAGCAATGGCTCCGTAGCATAATGGATAGTGCATCTGACTACGGATCAGAAGGTTGGGGGTTCGAGTCTCTCCGGAGTCACAAAAAGAGGAAATGTAATTTCCTCTTTTTTTATGTAAAAAACTACTATTATGCCAAAAATTCTCCGCATACTCAATCGTTTTAATTTGGGTGGACCTATGCGCAATGCCGCGTATTTAACCAAATATATGCCGGAAGAGTACACTACCATTCTGGTAGGGGGCGCAAAAGACGAAGGCGAAGAGAGTTCGGAATTTTTGTTCAAAAGCATGAATATTCCCTACACCGAATTGCCTGCTATGAAACGCAGTATTGGAATTTTCGGCGATATAATTGCATGGCGCAATTTAGTACAAATCATTCGCCGCGAAAAACCCGATATTGTGCACACTCACGCCGCAAAAGCCGGTGCTTTGGGGCGATTGGCAGCATGGTATTGCGGCGTACCAATTATTGTGCACACCTTTCACGGACACGTGTTTCACTCCTATTTCGGAAAAGTAAAAACCGGAATTTTTATTCTCATCGAACGATTTTTGGCACATATCAGCACGGCAATTGTTGCTATTAGCGAAAGTCAAAAGCACGATTTGGGCACGGTGTTCAAAATCTGCAAGCCCGAAAAAATCCATGTAATTCCACTTGGATTTGATTTGCAAGCATTTACCGACCGGCAGGAAGAAAAACGCGCAGAATTTCGCACACACTATGCTGTGCACAATGACGACATTGCCATTGGCATTATAGGGCGGCTTGCTCCTATTAAAAATCACCGCTTGTTTATAGATGCCATTCACACCTGTGCGCACAAAACTACCAAACCCCTTCGCGCCTTTATTATAGGCGATGGCGAAGAAAGCGAACATCTCAAACAGTACTGCACATCACTCGGCATTTCCGAACAACTCATACGTTTCACTTCGTGGATTCACCACATAGACCGCGCCATTGCCGGACTTGATATTGTGTGCCTCACGAGTTTCAACGAAGGTACGCCGGTGAGTTTAATTGAAGCACAAGCAGCAGGAAAAGCAATAGTGAGTACCCGTGTGGGCGGCATAGCCGATATTGTGGTAGAGGGGGAAACCGCACTTTTAACAGCCATTGATAGCGAAGAATTTAGCGAAAAACTCCGTTCGCTCATAGAAAACGACAGCCTGCGCCACGCAATGGAAGAAGCATCGCACCGGCACTCCATGTCGCAATTTTCCTACACCCGCCTCTGCGCCGATATGAACGCGCTATACACAGAATTGGCGAAGACAAAATAAATTTACAATGTTCAATCTGTAATTCACAATTAAATTGTATCTTTGTTGTAAACTTTACGTGTATGACACATTTTTACAAATTTATTCTGTTCGCTGCTATCACTGCTTTTTCAGTTTCGTGCAAAGTACTTGCACCTACGGTAATGTTTGAAACCGAACGCGATTTTACCTACAATTCGTTTACGCACTACAAAAAAGCCACTATTTTGCAACCCTTCGACCAGTTGCAAATAATTATGAGTACCAACAGCGGAACCAATTTACTCGAATTTTTCAGTAATCCGCAAAATATTACCAACGGCGGACGAGTAACGGGCAACGATGCCATTACCTACATGATTCGTCAAGATAGTACGGTAAAAATTCCCACCATTGGGCTGATAAAACTCGGCGGCATAACCAAAGACAGTGCCGAAGTGATTTTGGAACAAAAACTCAGTCAATACTATCAAGAACCCTTTGTAAAAATCAATATAGTGAACCGCACTATTATTATGTTTTTTGAAGGCGGCACCAAAGGCGTGCGCGTGGCAGTGCCCGAAGACGGTATTACCCTTTTGGAGGCAATCGCGCAATCGGGCGGACTTACCGAAAACAGTAAATCCTACCGCATAAAACTCATTCGCGGCGACAATACCAATCCTTCGGTGTATAACTACAATGTGCGCAAACTCGAAGAATTTAAAAAAGCAAATTTTATATTGCAGGCAAACGATATAGTATATGTAGATGCGCGTCCGCGTTACGCACGAAAAATTCTTTCCGAAATTCAACCCATTGTGGTACTGTTTTCTTCGGGCGTATTGGTGTATTCTGTGTTTAAATAGTAACTTCTATGGCAAAACAAAAAAACATACCGGTTCTCAACGAAAGTTTTGACCTCAGTAAATTTTTACTCGTTGTACGAAAAAATATTCTCTATTACGTTTTTATACTCGCCCTGTGCGCCGCCGGAGCATTTTTGTATTTACGCTACACGCTGCCCACCTATCAGGCTTACGCCGTTATTCAAATCAACGATGAACAAAATAACGATTTTTTGAACACCGAAAATTTATACGGAAAAAGTACTTTACCCAATACCATAGAATTACTGCGTTCGCAGGAATTTTTGAAACGCATACTTACCAAACTCAATCTCTACACCGGCTACTACGCGCAGGGAAATTTTCTTTCCACCGAATTTTACCGCAACGCACCGTTTTTTGTGGAACTCGAAGAAACGCAGAGCAATTTTCTCAATCAACCGGTATTTGTAAGCATTAATGAAAATACAAAAAAAATAGAACTCTCCTACTCTCTCGATGGACATCACACCATTACCACCACCATAGAACGCAACACGTGGCAACAAATAGCAGGCACAAAAATTTATGTAAATATTATCAACGAACAAGCGTTTTTTGAACCCACAAACGATTTTTATTTCATTCGCTACGATGATGAAACTGCCTTTAAAACCTATATAGACAACAATTTGCAAATTGCAATTCTCAACAGCACTGCCAATACCATACAAATTTCGTATTCCGGCTACAATGCGCAAAAAACCGCCGACATTGTGAATGCCATAAGCGAAATGTTTTTGATATACGAAGTGGAAAAAAAACAGGAACGCGCCGTAAAAGTGCTTGAATTTATAGAAGAACAACTCAAAATTGTATATGAAAAATTGAGTGAATCGGAACAAGAACTTGCCAATTTCAAAAAAGCACACAATATTACTGCCACTTCGCCCCTGCTCAATAAATCACTTATTTTCGATGATAAAACCCGTCAGGAAATAGATAACTACCAAGCACAACTATCTTCGTTACAGCGACTTACCAAAGAACTCAATACCAACAATACCCTCAATACCAGCGAACTTACCGCCTTGCTCGCCGGCAGCAACGCCGAAACGCTGCTCCTCAATTTTCTCAACAGCATAGGTCAGTTGCAAAAACAACGTTCGGAACTGCTGATGACCGTTACGCCCGAAAATCAAAAAATAAAAATTATAGACAAACAAATAGCCGAACAGCGCGAATTACTCCAACAATTCATTCAAAACAATAATCGCCAACTGCGCGAAAAATTGGCGAGTTTGAACGCACTCACCAAATCGGGCGAAATTTCGTTTGACGAAACCGAATTTACCAAACTTTCGCGCATTCATGCCATCAACCAAAATTACTACAATGAACTGATTGCCAAACGCGCCGAATACCTTATTTTAAAAGCAGGAAACATTAGCAACAGCGTAATTTTACAATATGCCACCGTGCCAAAATCACCTATTTCGCCTATTTTTTCCAATGTAGTGCTCACAGCCCTCTTTATTGCGCTCATGCTCATAGCCCTGCTTACCTTTGTGCGTTATATTCTTTTCAATGAAATCACAAGTTTAAAAGATATAACTCAATTTACCGATGTGCCCATTAGCGGGCTAATACCCACCACGCCGAAAGTAGATAAAATTCACCGATTTACCATAGAAAACAAAAGCAATTCGGTGATTACCGAAGCCTTCCGCACACTGCGTTCCAATTTGGAATTTATTCAGCAAACCGATACCTACCCCAAAGTAATAGCCGTGAGTTCCACCATTCCGGCAGAGGGAAAAACCTTTATAGCCGTGAATTTGGGTGGGGTTATTTCCTTCAATCACAAGCGCGTAATATTACTCGATATGGATTTACGCAAACCAAAAGTGCATCTTTCATTCAAATTATCAAACAAAAAAGGACTAAGCACCATACTCATAGGACTTGATAATTACAAAGATTGTATAGAAAAAACCGAATTGGAAAATTTCGACATTCTCACCAGCGGACCGCCACCGCCCAATCCTGCGGAACTCGCCAATTCCAACCATTTCGACCAACTCTTGGCAGATTTGAAAAAAGAATACGATGTAATTATTATCGACACGCCGCCCATAGGCATTGTAAGCGATGCAATTTTTAGTTTCAAACGAGCCGATTTGCCTATTTACGTAGTGCGGGCAAATGTGTCGAAACGCAATTTTTTGAACAACGTGAATTACATAAAAAATAAAAACAATATCGACAATCTCTCTATTGTACTCAATGCCATTGAAGTAATTTCGGCTCGCTACGGCTACAATTATCAAGGATACGGATATTCGCAGTACGGCTATGGCTATGGTTACGGCTTTGGCTACGGCTATTATTCCTACAATAGCGATGCTAAATCGAAAAAGAAACAGACACGATTGTTTAAAGATAGTACTGAGTAGTGAGAAGTGAAAAAATGATATATACCTTAAAGCAAAAATTATAATACTCACTACTCATGTCTCACTACTTACTACTCATTTCGATATTTTTCTTGGCAATTTTCGCGCTTAGTTGTGCCCTCTGCCACCTATTGCTGAAAAACAACCGTATAAAACTGCAAAAAAAAGCCTGCGTAACCGAACGCTGGGCAAGTCAAACAAAACCAATTTTTGGCGGTGTGGTGTTTTACGTCATGTTCGTGTTTTCACTTGCTATCACTGCTATTTTGTTTGGCACACAGAGCATACATAAAGAATTTTTCGTGATTTTTGCCTGCGCCACCATAGCATTTTTTGCCGGACTTTTCGATGATAAATGCAACACAAGCCCGTTTCACAAATTTCTTTTTCAGTGCCTATGCGCCGCTATTCTTATTGCGAGCAATATGTACATTCACACCTCCGACAATATATTTATCAACTACGCCCTCACGCTGTTTTGGGTAGTGGGTATTATGAATTCCATTAATATGCTCGACAATATGGACGCAATTTCGGGGTCGGTATCGGCAATTATTTGTGCTGCGCTGGCAATTCTTGCATTTCACGCCGGCAGTGCTATCAACGGACTCATGCTTATAGGCGTGGTTGCCGCATTGGATGCGTATTTACTATGGAATTGGCACCCCTCAAAAATGTATATGGGCGACAGCGGCAGTCAATTTTTGGGCATTATTCTCGCCATATTCAGTATTCAGTATATTTGGAATTTTTCGGGCAATTACATAGGCTTCAATTATCGCGAAATTGTACTTCTCTGTTCGGCGTTTATTATGCCGCTGAGCGATACTACTACGGTATTTATCAATCGCATAGCCGCCGGCAAATCGCCCTTTGTGGGCGATACCAACCACAGCACGCACAATTTTGTGTATTGCGGATTTTCGCAACGGCAAACGGCAGGTATTTTTATAATCATCACCGCGCTGGGTTGTTTTTTTACCGTATATGGCATAGTAGCACAGCCGCACAGCGGATTTTTCATTCGCCTGCTCATTGGCGAAATTTCGCTGTTTACAATACTTTTCAGTATTTCGCGTTTAGTAAAAAAACACAAACTTAAAACTTCGCAATCGTGAAAAAAAAGATAATCTTCGCCTCGCTCGCAGTAAGCAGCATAGCCATTGTATTGCTCGCCGCTTTTACGCCCAAAAATTCCGCACCTACGCAATCGCGGCAAGCCGATAGTCTTGCAATTCCTGCAAATATGTACATTCCCGAAAAAGTAACGATATTCGGAGAATCGGTACCGCTCGAATATTTCGATGTGCGCGAAAGTTTGGAACGTGAACTGCTCGTAAACGCATTTTGGCAATCGCAAACGTTGCAATTTTTAAAATATTGCCACCGCTATTCCCCCACTATCGACAGTGTGCTGGCGGCAAACAATATTCCTCTCGATTTTAAATATTTAGCTTTAGCCGAAAGCGGACTGCGCATAGTAATTTCGCCCAAAGGAGCCGCCGGATTTTGGCAAATTTTGGAAGGAACAGCCAAGCAACATGGTTTGACGGTGAACGAACACATAGACCAACGCTATGATTTAATCAAATCTACCGAAGCCGCGTGTAAATATTTGCAAAATTCCCGCAAAAGTTTCAATTCATGGACTATGGTAGCAGCATCGTACAATATAGGTGTGGCGGAACTCAAAACCCAAGCAAAATTCCAAAATATCGACAGTTTTTACGATTTATACACCAATTCCGAAACCGCTCGCTACGTATTTCGCATTATAGCCCTCAAATTGATTATGGAAAATCCGGAACTCTATGGGTATCACAATGTGCAACCCTTTCCTACCATTCCCACCAAAATTGTACCGGTAGATACTCCCATTGCCAATTTAGCGGAATTTGCCCGCAATCAAGGCTCCAATTACAAAATGCTCAAAACCCTGAACCCATGGCTCCGCGATAAATTCCTGCCCAATCCGAACAATACGAAATATTACATTACGCTCATTACCCATGAGAATAGATTAGTTGGGAACTGAGAACTGAAAGTGATTTTCAGTTATTCCATTATTCAGTTATTCAATAAGTGCCGCAATTAAATCGGTATCTGCCGCGCCGTTGGTAAAATTGGTTCTATCCCACGCTTGAATGCCGAAATCACCTTTGAAATCCCATGCTGCAAAGGCTATATTGAATTGCGCAAACACAGCCGCCATATCGCGGTAATACTGCAAACGCTCCGCTCTATCTACCGAAGGTAGGCAGCCAAATTCGTTGCAATACAGTTGAAAGCCGTGCTTTTTAGCAAATTCTACCGCCGGCTGAATTTCTTCTATCATAGTTTCTTTGGTAAAATCGCGTTTTTCGCGCACTATGTCGGCAAATACGCCTTTGCCATTTGCCTTCTCAAATTCCTCCCATTCCGCATCGGGAATTGTTCTGCCGGGATAGTGCACCGCACCTGTGTATGCGCCCAGCGGCAACCACCCTGCGCGATAGTGCGTAAACGGCAGCGGACTATATGTGTGATAACTCAAAATTACGCGCGTAGCATTGTGAGGCAATTCAAACGATGCGTAAAATTGCGGCATTTGCCACATATTTGGTCCGAAAATCAAAAAGCGTTCGGGTTCCAGCGTGCGTAAAATTGCATAACCGCGAGCCACGAGGTCGTTCCACATACGCGGCTGCGGAGCCACCGGTTCGTTCATAAATTCGTAGGCAAGTTCATCGGTAGAGTACTGTTTCAATTCCGCCGAAAGTTCGCGCCACAAATCCATCATGTGCTGTTGCTCTGCGGGCGAATCCCACAAGGTCATGGCACCTTCGTTGTTGGCATTATTGAAATGATGCGAACGCAGAATGTGAAAATCAACCACAATTTTGAGTTTTTCTTGCAAGCACCAGCCAATACATGTGTGTAAATAAGCAAATGCGTCTGCGTTTTTTTCGCCGCTTTCGTGCCACAGTTGGTCTTCGTCTATGGGCAGGCGCACGTGGTCGAATCCCCATTGTGTAATGTTGGCAATATCTTGGCGAGTAATAAAGGTTTCGCGCGGCGACCAGCCAAATACTTGCGAAAGATAATGACTGAGATTTATTCCTTTTTGAATGTGAAACATGGCAGTAGTTTTTTTGAGTGTTTTAAAATGAGCAATATGATAGGTTACGCCCGCTCCTATGACTATGAGCAGAATACGCACCGGCAGCAAATGTACGAAAAAAATTGCGGTGGAAAGCATTACAATCCACATTACCGAAATCGACACTATTTTTACGCGCAGCGGCAGTGCTTTGTGAATTTGAAAATTGGTAATATAAGTCCCCAACTGTTTGTGATTTATGAGCCACGCATAAAACTTGTCGGACGAACGCATAAAACAATATGCAGAAAGGAGTAGAAACGGTGTGGTGGGCAGGAGCGGTAAAAATATTCCTAAAATTCCCAAACCGAGCGAAAAGAAACCGGCAGCGAGTAAGAGCGGTTTTATAAGTTTTGCAAAACGTTTCATGCGATTATATGTAAATGTTGTAAAATCAATAACTACTATTTGTAAGTCTATGGATTGCTTCACTGCGTTCGCAATGACGTACAAAAAAGCGTCATTGCGAGGAACGAAGCAATCCACTCTATACTTTCAGTGGCTATTCATAAAACAAAAAAAGACGAACTTTCATTCGTCTTTTGTTTTTTGTACCTCAGGCGGGAATTGAACCCGCACGGACTAATGTCCACAGGATTTTAAGTCCTGCGTGTCTACCAATTCCACCACCAAGGCTTGGAGAGAGAAAGAGCGAGAGACGGGACTCGAACCCGCGACCCCGACCTTGGCAAGGTCGTGCTCTACCAACTGAGCTACTCTCGCAAATGCAGTGCAAATGTAGATATTTTTTTTTACGTTGCAAGTGTTTGAAAACTTTTTTTGCAACTTTTTTTGCTCGATTTCACTAACGATTTGTTTTTCAGCGCACTAATTTTTAATTTTTTTTAATTTTTTTTTGTTTTTCGTATTCCGCCACCAGCGCGTGGGCTACATATACCGCCGGAGCCTGCCAATTTATGGCAATTTCGTTGGTTGTAAAACTGCACCACCCATCGTAATATGCCTTTGCCGCATACGTTGAATAGTGATTTCCACAATCGCGTTTCACACTATTACCATTCGGTCCTCCGGCTACAAATCCGGGAATAGAACCTGCAATGCCATCGGCACCCGAAGGACGATGATGTAAATTTTTGCTGTATTTACTGCCATAGCCTGCCACAAAGGAATAACCCGTAGCATTTCTACCCAGCAAATAATCGAAACACGAAAGCGCGGCGTTGAAATACGCCACATTGTGCGTAATGCCGTAGCCATAGAGCAGCCACAGTCCTTTATTTGCCATCACACCATTGCTGCCCCACGGAAAATCGGTGATAGGCGTGCGATAGGGATTTTGCTCTTGCAGCACGAGTAAATTATTTGCCGTAAACAGTAATTGTTCCTTCACTCGTGCGGTATCTATTGCCTGCGCAATTTCTGCGCGGTGATTGTACAAAGAAAATAACGCCATAGCCTCCACGCTTTGCCACCACGGAATGGTAAATTCTCTATTAAGATTGATGTAGGGTACATATATAGTATCGTGGGTGGCAATAAAAAGTTCACTCGCCGCCCACAAAAATTCATCGGAAAAATCTTTATCGCTGTACCAACCGGTGCGAATATTCGGAAAATCGCCATCGGCTTTGGCGTTGTAGTATTCCACGTGAGGATTTTGCACCGCCCACTGCCATGCTTTTTGCGCAGCACTAAGGCATTGTGCGGCATATTCCGGATTTTTCTCTTTAAAAATTCGCGCTGCAAAAGCGGTAAGTGCCGCAAAATTGAGTGCGGCAGAAGTACCTTTTGCCACCACGTAGCGCGGCGAGTTACTCGCTTCGTGCGGCATTACCACACCGCTAAACGCCGCTTCGGTACATTTATTATACACTCCACCGTCCGCAGGGTCTTGCATACTGAGCACCCAATCCAAATTCCACACAATTTCGTCCAATAAATCGGCTTGCTCATTAGCACTTTCGGGAATATTCCACGTGAGTGTATCAAAATAAGCACTATAATTTTCATAGGCAAGCAGTAGCGTGGCAGTGCTTATGCCCGAATTAACCACATATTTATTGTAATCTCCGGCATCGTACCAGCCTTTTGGTGTGGAAATTACCTCTCCGGCTTTGCGCTGCGGACCTGCCGCCGAAGGCAAAATAATTACCGCCGTATCGGGGTGCCCTGCTTTGCGAGTATACTTTCCTGCATATTCCGGCACAATTTCTATTCCCGCACGATTCAAATAAAATGCCTTTGCAAGGGCATTATCTACGTTGTAAAACACAGTTTCAGCAATGGTAAACGGATAGGATTGCTCCACTCCTTTTACTCGAATTGTGTAGCTACCACACTGCGTAAAATCACTAAAATCGGCAATTTGCAGCGTTTCGCCCGATAAATCCCACGCCTGCTGCTGCGAAAGTTCGCCGCGATATACCACGTTTTTATTTGCACAAATTTCAAACTGCGATTGATTTTTAGCACCTTCCACTATGGCAATTTTTTGCGCACGAGGAAAATACCCCACTTGATTGATACGAATATGCTGCGCCTGCACCGAAATTGCTATACAAAGAGAAAAAATTGTAGATATTGAGCCTAACTTCATAGCGTGTAATTTTTTAATTGTTGATTAATTACGCAAAAATAGCACATTATAAGATTATAAACAAACACTATTTTTTATACCTTTGCGCCAAACACAATAAAATACCACTTTTTATGAAACACCTTCGACACCACGAAATTGATTTTAAAAAATGGGATTCCTGCATACAAAATGCGCACAATTCGCTCGTGTACGCCACTTCGTGGTATTTAAACTGCGTATCGCCACAGTGGGAGGCATTGATTTTAGACGATTACACAGCCGTAATGCCCCTGCCGAAAAAGAAAAAATGCGGAATTTCCTATCTTGTGCAACCTATTTTAACACAGCAACTCGGCGTTTTTTCGGCGCAAAAAATAGATAGTCATACCTTGCTACACTGCGTGCAACAAATTCCCTACCTGAGTTACTGCATCAACCTCAATGCCGAAAATTCGGTGGAAAATGCGCAAAAATTGCCCAATTATGAACTTTTGTTGAACAAAAATTACGATGAATTATTTCAAAAATTCTCGAAAAATGCGCAACGAAATATTGCAAAAACTCAAACAATGGGCATACGAGTGAGTGCAGAACTGCAAGCACACGAATTTTTGAATTTTTACCACGCCGGCAAAGAACACTATTCCGAATCGTACAATGCTGTTATTTCTCAACTGATATATACCGGATTGGAACGCAAAGAAATCTCTCTATGGGGTGCTTATAACAGTGATAATGAATTAATTGCCGCCCTTTGCCTGCTTCATTCGCGCAATAGATTGATTTACTTACTGCCTATTTCCAACCATGAAGGAAAAAAACACATGGCAATGTTTGCCGTGGTCAATGAAATTATACATCGCTATGCCGGCAGTGCACTCACACTGGATTTTGAAGGTTCGCGCATAGAAACTATTGCGCGATTTTATAGGAGTTTCGGTGCACAGGAAAAAACCTATTTTCAAATTCGGCGGCTACGCCCCAAAACCCTCTTCGGCTGATGAAGATACTCTTTCTTTCGGCTTGGTATCCGCACCGCTCCGATGCTATGGATGGACTTTTTGTGCGCAAGCACGCCCAAGCGGTGGCACTCTATGCGCAGGTGTGTGTGCTCTATGTACATGCCGATGCGAAAATTACAAATTTTGAAATTACCCAAAAAACCATAGAAAATGTGCTCGAAATATCGGTGTATTTTCCTTTTTCCAACAATGCACTGCTCCGAAAAATCTCAAAACAAATCAATTATGTACGAGCATTTTGGAAGGGTTATTCGCTTGTGAAGCGGCATTTTGGAAAACCCAATAGTACGTTGGTGAATATTCTCACGCGCACAGCGGTATTGGCACTGTGGCTGAAAGTAACGCAAAACATTCCTTACGCCATTATAGAACATTGGAGCAGATACCTGCCGCAAAACAATAGTTACAAAGGATTTCTGCGCAAGCGCGTTACTGAATATGTCGCTCGCCGCGCAAAGGTACTTATGACCGTTTCGGAACATGTAACTCGTGCCATGCAGCGCAAAGGAATTAAAGCAAATTACAAACTGATTTACAACGTGGTGGACGATTTTTTCTTTGAACCCGCACCCACAGAACCACGCTCAAAAAAACGGATTTTACACGTGTCCTGCTTCGATGATAGGGCAAAAAATGTGAGCGGATTGCTCCGTGCTGCAAAGCAACTTTCGGAACAGCGCAGTGATTTTGAACTGATTATGGTGGGTACGGGTGTGGATTTTGAAGCGTGCTACAAACTCTATGAATCTTTGCAGTTTCCCCAAAAAACCGTGTTATTTTTGGGAGAATTACCGCCGGAAAAAGTTGCGCATGAATTTCACCGTGCCGATTTTTTTGTACTATTTTCCAATTACGACAATGCTCCCGTAGTGATTTCCGAAAGTTTTGCAGCCGGTAAACCGGTGGTGGCAAGCCGCGTGGCGGGTATTCCCGAAATGGTAAACGAAACAAACGGAATATTGGTAGAGCCGGAAAATGAAACAGAAATTTACCAAGCAATGAACCAAATGCTCGATACTTTGGAAAATTACGATGCGGCAACAATACGCCGCGATGCAGAAAAATACCGAAGAACAACAGTAGGAAAACGCATAATGGAATTACTACAATGAAATCACGATTTCGCATATTTATGGTAGAACTCTTGCTGGGGCATTTGCCTGCTCCGTGGCGCGATTATATTTTCGATTTTAAGCGGTTGCGAGGAAAACGAAAAATGTTTCCAACAAAACAAATGCTGATTTTTCGCATAGAAACAGTGGGAACACATGGCGGCTTTGCCGATAGAATGAAGGGAATTGTATCGTTATTCCACTTGTGTTTATACAAAGGTATTCCATTCAAAATTCACTACACCGCACCTTTTGAACTTTCCGATTTTTTGCTGCCAAACGAATACGATTGGCGCATTAGTGAAGAAGAAATCAGTTATAATCGAAAGGAAGCAAAATCAATACACGGTGCACAATTGCTACCGCGCGTGATACGGGAAAACTCACAAAAACAGATGCACGTGTTGCAAATAAATGGTGATTTTGTAGAGGATTTGAACAAAGAATTGCAAACCAATTACAGGTGGGGAGAATTGTACAAAAAACTATTTAAACCCACCGAAGAATTGCAAAGCGAAATAGATAAACACGTGGAAATTATTACTGGGAATTATGTATGCGCCGTATTCCGATTTCAGAATTTATTGGGCGATTTTCGGGAATATGAATTTCCGGCATTGAGCGAAGCAGAACAAAAAACATTGATGCAAACATGCCGTAATGCACTTGTAGAATTGCAAGAAAAAGAAGGAAAAAAAATGTTGGTAACGTCTGACAGCGAGAAATTTTTGACTTCTGTTGTGGGTTTGAACGCTATGTATGCCTTTCCTGCAAAAGTAGTGCACTTAGATACCACCGAACACGAAGCACACAGCGTATATCTAAAATCCTTTGTGGATTTTTATGTATTATCACAGGGCGAAAAAATATATTGCATAGGCACAAAAGAAATGTATCCTTCGCAATTTCCCATGTACGCCGCAAAAGTAAACAATATACCCTTTGAGAGAATTTTGATAGAATGAATACCCCCGCTGTTTCCATAGTAGTACCTATTTACAATGTTTCAAAGTACATAGAGCGTTGCGCACATTCGCTTTTGGGGCAAAGTTTCGGCGATATTGAATATGTGTTTGTAAACGACTGCACGCCGGACGATAGTATAGAAATATTACAAAGTGTCATAAACCTCTATCCTCACCGCAAAGAACGAGTGAAAATTATTCACCACGAAAGAAACAGAGGCGTGGGCGCAGCGCGGAACACTTGCATAGCGCACGCCACAGGAACATATATACAATTCATAGATGCCGATGATTGGGTAGAAGCCGATATGATAGAGCACATGTACACAAAGGCGGTGTCGAAAAATGCGGATATTGTAGTTTCAGATATGTTTGTTGAGGAAAAAAATGCAACTGTGTATAGCAAAGAACATATCAGTTACAATAATCAAACTCCGTTTCAATTATTGCTTGAACAAAAATATTTGAGTTGGGCACTCTGGAATAAATTAATGAAACGTGAATTATATACACACTCCGAATGTACTATACCCGAAGGATTGAATTATTCCGAAGATTTGCACGTGTGCATACGTTTGTTTTATTTTGCTCAAAAAATCGTAAAAATCAACCGTGCCTTCTATCATTATAATAAAACAAACGAACATTCTATTACGTATAAGAATCGCCCTTTTCATTACGAAAACATGAAATTGGTATATACACTTCTAAAAGATTTTGTACAAAAAGAAAATCTCGATGAAATATATTTACACGCCGTAGAACATGGTATGATACAGGATAAAGTGCAAATTCTGATAGATAGCACAAACTACACACACCTGAAACAAGGTTCAGAACTCTTTCGCAACATAGAAATGAAGTATCTGAAAGATTTGAAACGCGGCGAAAAAATCACCTTATTTCTCACGCATTACCAACTATTTATTCCGGCACACATCTTTCTCATTGCACTGCGCTATAAAAATCGTAAGAAGTAAGTATCAATACGGGTCGGCATTGCACACACAGACTGTGCCTTTGAACTGCGGTTGCGCCATAAGTGTTTGAATTGCCTGCGCCACTACACGGCGCACTTGTTCGAGGGATTGTGTGCGCGGAATTTTGAGCAAAATTTCTTGAATATAAAGCATTTGCAAGCGAGCAATGAGGGGATATTCCGGACCTACAACGGTAATTCCTTGCAGTGCGCGAATGTGTGCAGCAAGCGTTCGTGCGGCATCTTCGGCTTTGTGTTGGTCTTTGTGTTTCACCGAAATCCGCAGCAATCGCACAAAGGGCGGATAGGCAAATGCACTGCGCTCGGCTATTTGCCGCTGAATAAATTCATGAAAATTGTGTTGCTGCACAGCCCTCAGCACTTCATGCGAAGTATTGTAGGTTTGTATATACACCAAACCTTGTTTCTGCGCACGTCCGGCACGCCCTGCTACTTGGGTAATTACTTGATACGCGCGTTCAAAGGAACGGAAATCAGGCATATTGAGCAGCGAATCGGCTTGCAAAATTCCCACCAAACCCACATTATCGAAATCCAAGCCTTTGGTAATCATTTGCGTACCCACCAAAATATCAATTTCGCGCTGCTCAAAGGCATCAATAATTTCGGTGTAGGCATTTTTGGCGCGAGTGCTATCCAAATCCATGCGCTGAATGCGTTTTTCGGGAAAAATTTCACGCAAACTATCTTCAATTTTTTCGGTGCCAAATCCGAATTGCTCCACCGAAGAAGAGCCGCAGGCTACACACGAAAGACGGTGTTTTTGCGAAAATCCGCAATAGTGGCAGCGCAGCGAATTTGTGCCTTTGTGATAGGTAAGCGTAACATCGCAGTGCTTGCATTTGGGAATGTGTCCGCAAGCGGTGCACTCTATGTAGGGCGCAAATCCTCGCCGATTTTGAAAGAGAATAATTTGTTGTTTTTCGCGCAAGAGTTCGTCCATTTTTTCTATCAGTTGCCGGCTGAACACGCTGTCGTACATTCGTTTTTGCTTGCGAGCAATTTTCAAATCAATCATCTCAATATGAGGAAGTTGCACTTGCGAATGTCGCTCGGTTAATTCCACGAGGGCATATTTGTGTTGCTGCACATTGTGGTAGGTTTCCACACTTGGCGTGGCTGTTCCCAAAAGCGTAGGCGCGCCAAACATTCGTGCATACACAATTGCCGTGTCGCGAGCATTGTAGCGCGGTGCAGGGTCGTATTGCTTAAACGAAGTTTCGTGTTCTTCGTCCACTATTACCAAACCCAAATTGTGGAAGGGCAAAAATACCGAAGACCGCGCACCAAGTACTATGGAATAGGAATTTTCATTGCCGGCAAGTACATTATTCCACACCTCAACGCGCTCATTATCAGAAAATTTAGAATGATACACGCCCACGGTATTACCAAAAACTTTTCGCAGGCGCACAATAATTTGCGAAGTAAGCGCGATTTCGGGCAAAAGATACAACACTTGCTTGCCCTGCGCCACCATGTGCTGAATCAAGTGTATATACACTTCGGTTTTTCCACTCGCCGTAACGCCGTGCAATAAACACACATTGTGCGTTTGAAAACTTGTAAGTATTTGTTTTAAAGCCGATTGCTGCGCCACGCTTAATTGTTTTGCGGCGTTGGTTTCAGTGTTTTCCGTATCAATGCGCGAACGAGTAGTGTCAAATTCTTTCAAGAATCCTTTTTTTACCAATTCATTCACAATTTGCAGATTTACAGCCGTTTGCACAAGTAAATCTTTGCGTGAAATAGAAAAATTCGGATTTTTACTTTTCATGTGTATATCCAAAAATGCGAGAAAGGCACTTTGCTGTTTGGGAGCATTACTCAAACTCTCAAAGGCAGTATTTACCAGCGTTTCCAAACTTTCTACCTGCGGCAGGCGGTAGCGAATTTCAATTTTTGGTTTATAGCCCTGCAAAAGTTTTTCGCCGGTGAGAATAATACCGCTGTGCAAGAGTTTTTGCACGGTGGCAATCACCGCCTCGCTTGGAAATAATTTTTGCACATCGGTAAGAGTTATGCCGGTGTTTTGGTGAATTACGGTGTAAATCAATTCCTCAGCATTGGTCAAAGTGTGCGCATGGGCAAAGGCAGGATTGGCATAGAGCAGCGACTCGCTTTCTAATTTCAATCCGGCAGGCAGAGCGGCTTTCATTACATCGCCGCGCGTGCACATATAATATTGGGCTATCCAATCCCAAAGTTGCAACTGTTTTTCGGTAACAATAGGCTGAGTGTCGAGAAGTGAATGAATTTCTTTTACTTCGTAATTCGCCGGCTTATTCGTGTGCAACGAATGAACTATGGCGGTGTACATTTTGCGTTTTCCCAACTGCACCACTACCCTACTACCCACCTGCACCGGCATATCTTCGGGAATGGCGTAGGTATAAAGTAGCGGCACCGAAAGCGGTACAATCACATCGGCGTAATGTTGGGCGGTATGGTGGGTGTTGGTTGGCACTTTTTTAGTTGTTTTTATTTATCAAATTTACCACCACTTTTACCATGATGTCTTTCTCCTCGGTGCGGCTCTCGGCAATCATAAGTGTGAGGGCTACAAGCGTATTGTTTTCTATCAAGCGCGTGCCGTCCTGTTTATAAAGCACACCGTTTTTTTCCAAAAACCACAAAAACAAAAATGCCGCAATGCGCTTGTTACCATCGCTGAACGAATGATTTTTCGTTACCAAGTAGAGCAACATTGCCGCTTTTTCTTCCACACTTGGGTAGAGTTCCGCTCCTCCGAATGTTTGATAAATGGTATTCACGGAACTTTCAAAAGATTTGTCTTTTTCGTTTCCAAATAAATTTCCGCTGCCGAATTTATTTCTTAACACAGCAATCGCCTGCATTGCGTCATCATAAGTGGCGCGAAATTCGCTTTTTTCGGTGGTTTCATCTATCACAAGCGACTGATAATCATATCTATCGAGCGTATCAAGTGCGTAGGTATAGTCCGTAATAACCTGCAACAATCCCTGCTGCTCATCTGCTGTAAGTTTTTTATGTTGAATGACGTTCGACAATAATCGTATGGTTTGCTTCAAGTCGTTGAACTGCTCTATTTTCAAGCAGTCGTTCACGGCATAGCCTTTCAGAATATAATTTTTTAGCACCAAATTTGCCCAAATGCGGAATTGTGTTGCATTTTTTGAATTGACACGATAGCCAACTGAAATTATAGCATCAAGATTGTAATACTTTGACGTTGCCGTTTGCATCTTCCCTTGTATCGCTCCGTGTTGAGTGGTATGTTCCAAAATGGAACATACCATTTTCTCTTCTAACTCCCCTGTCTTAAAAATATTGTTCAAATGTTTGGTAATTGCAGGGCGTTGTGTTCCAAACAAAATTGCTATTTGCCCCTGCGTGAGCCACACGGTTTCGCCCTCCAAGCGAACATCTAATCGGATTTCGCGGTCGGAGGTTTGATAAAATATGATTTCGCCTTTGTTCACAGTCCTATTTTTTAGTAGTTTCAATTTCAGCAATATACTTATTCAGCAAATCATTAATTTCGCTCAACAATTTTTTTTGTTGCTCTACTTCTATCATTTTTTCGATTACCTCCAACAAACCTCTTATTTTAACGCTATCAGTTGTTGTAAAACCATTAAGATCCCGTTCAAATTCTACCATCACAGATTGCAAACAACAAAATATAGAATGTTTTTGTAACAGATAAAAACATTCAAGAGCCATAGATTTGAAATTATTAAAATCGTACGCATCTCCCCAAGACAGGTCAAACCAACAACCATGTATCCAATAAAAATCATTTCCTGCTCGTGCAACATACGAATCAACTTTTTCTACTTTCTCATCTTTCAAAAATATCTTTTCAAAATCTTCCAAATCAGGATTTTGTTTAAAATACGCAATATTAAAAACAGCACCAGATAAAACATAGAGAAAGTAAACTAATAATTGCTTGGTATCTTTGTTTAAATTAATTTTTAATTGTTCCCAATCTTTCGCTCCCAATAAATCATACGGACTTCCTTTCAATGTAATACTATATGGTTTTTCGTTCAATTCTATTTTTGTTATTTTACCAAAATTATAACCTAACTTCTGAGAAATATAGAATCCAAAAATATGCCCAAATTCATGCCACACAATTTGTTCTTCAACTTTATTTTGTAATGTTTTACACATATTCTCAATCTCTTAAATAAATAAATAATGTTTCGTAATCTCCTCTCCCTAATTCTATTTCTATGTCAAAATTCTCTCTCTCTTTTATAGGAGTTTCAGAATGTTCGATAATATTTTCAAACCTCCCCCAATCCGAATTCTCATATATTTCTTTGCAACCTAAAGGACCATACAAAATCGGACTTTTTATTTTTTCATTGGGCATACTAAACCTCATACCAGCGGTTTCATCATAGCTTTCTATGCACTGACTATAAGGAGAGTAATCATATATTATGGGTGGTACTTTCCCCTTAAAAACTATTTTCTGCAATGACAATATACCAACCAAAGAAGAAATAATTGAAACATTTGCAATAATTATTGATGTTAATGCTTCGCAATGAGCAAAAGCTTCTCGGTCAATTAGTACCACACTTTCTGGAATTATATATTCCTCTCCCAACTTCTTTGCTGGATAGTACAATAAACGTGTTTTGTATTTATTAAACAACACACCATTTTCAGAACAGTAGTAATAGTTATTGCTATCCACATAAATAGATGTTAATGTATCACAATTAGAGAATACTCCCTTTCCAATAAACCACATATTTTTTGAAATAATAATATGGGTTAATTGTGTATTATGAGGAAAAGCACCGTAATTAATACACACTACATTATGAGGAATAATATACACACTATCTGATTTTCCTTGCGGATATAATAATAAAGACATCTTTTCATTTTCATCGAAGTTTGTGAAAGGAATATAACACCACAAATTTATTTCGTACTTCCCTCTATCATTAGCGCCAAAGCAAAAGTCGCCTCCTTTTTCGAATAACACCCCATCTTCCGAATAAAAATAATGTTTGTATAAATGTGGATATTTTGCAAAAAGATTGTTATTTATAGATAAACTATTCACGCTTACGCATCTTAAATTTTTACAACCATTAGCAAATTTTAAATTATCAATTGACTGTATCGCTGCTATTGAGGGAATATAAAGATATTGTAAATTAATACAATCACAGAATATTTCGCTTCCATACCAACATGGATTTATTATTGCTAATGAATATAGATTTTCACAATGAGCGAAAGCCTCATTCCATATCTTTGTTACAGTCGATGGAACACTATATTCTGCATTTGCTTTTTTCGCAGGGTATCGTATTAACTCTGTTTTTGCTTTGTTAAATAAAACACCATCCTCCGAACAATAATTTGGATTATTGTTATCAACAATAATAGCCAACAATTTTATCCCTCCAAATAATTCATTACTAAATCCAGAATCATTGATTTTATATTTTTTCTTAATCCCCTTAAAACTTGCCGGAATATAAATATGGACTAAATTATACAAAGAACTAAATAACTTATCATAGAAACTTTCAATTCCATTTTCTATTATTAGAGTAGAAATATCATATCGATACGTAAATTCGTAATCAGAAGGAATGTTTCCTTTTCCACTAATCCAAAGCACATTCTTGTTCAATACGTACCAAACAAAACCACCACAAAATTCTCCATATTCAATTTGTTCCATCTATTTCTTAATTTAAATTCTATCTATCAAAATCCCTTTCTCAAACCTCAACTCCAGCATCTCTTTATTCGATGTTTCACGCAAATACTTCAAAAAAGTAGTTTTACCGGTACCTGCCTTACCTGTTAAGTACACAAGTTTACTCGTACTCTTAACCTGAGTTCGATTAATTTTTTATCTAAATATTTTGTAAATAAGACAGATTTTGTTATCTTTAAACACTTGAAAATTAAAGTATTAACAAAAAACTGTCTTATGATTTGCTTCGAT
>JAITUU010000045.1 GCA_031286165.1 Bacteroidales bacterium | reverse complement strand
TATCGAAGCAAATCATAAGACAGTTTTTTGTTAATACTTTAATTTTCAAGTGTTTAAAGATAACAAAATCTGTCTTATTTACAAAATATTTAGATAAAAAATTAATCGAACTCAGGTTTCAAGTATGCCAAGGGAAAACTACGGATAACAATACGAGTTAAGCACACTTACGAATATGATTACGAATATTGTGATTCAAGTGGAATCCACCCTGACCATGGAACTTTTACCTATTATGCAAACTACACGAAAGAGATAGAGATATGAAAAGAGTTTTCGGATTTGACCAGCAATGAAGTTACCGGACCAATTTGTGTGAAATCGGGTCAAAGAGTAACTTATTCGGTTGCCCCTTGGGTGAGTATGTATCAGTTGAACACGGTAGGTTTCGATGATTATGATTGGGATATACCGGCAGGCGTGGCTCAAAACGGTGTGTTATATTATTCGGCTGACCGAAGTTCCGTAACCTTTGTGGTGGGTAATGATTTTGAGGATAAAACTATATCGGTGCGTATGGGGGCTTGCAATCAATATAGTCAAACTCCTGTAACACTAACCCTCAAAAAAGAACCCGGAGCACCAACCTTCCTTAACAACATTGATTTAGCCAAAGGTTTGTGCCTTCCGCTCAATGCCACCGGTTCGTATCCGATAACAATTTCAAATGCCGACCCGGAAGCAACCTATGTATGGGGTAATTTAGACGGGGGCTGGTATATTACGCCAACCGATACATTGAAAAACAACAACTACACCATAAACCTCACTCCGCAAAACGATGCCCGAACCTTATGGCTGAAAATTATCAGCAGTTGCGGCACAGAGCAAACCTACTCATTAAAGGTAAACCGCATACTATCGGCACCGGCAAATCAAATACTTACCGCTTCGGGCAGCACTTGTGTGTTCCCGAACTCTATGGTTCAGTTTGAAGTAACCAATGTGGACAACAGCGTGCCATTGACGTGGTCGGTAGATGCCGCTGCGCAATCCAACGGTTGGCGCGTAGTTATGGGTATCGGAAATTCGGCAATCATACAAACAGGAAGCGGACGAGCCACCATTACGGCGGCTACCACCGGCGTTGGATGCAGTTCTTCTATTTCAGCAACCATAGACCTTAGCCCGAAAGTGCCTACTATTAACTCCGCCAGCCCAATATGCGTATCGAACGGACAAGCCATAACCTTCAAAGTAAGAGTGCCCGATGCAAGCGTAACTTACGAATGGGAGTATCCTACCGGCTGGGCGGTGCAAGGTGCTGATAATAAATCCACCATTACGGTAATTCCGGATAATACAGGCGGAGAGGTAAAAGTAAGAGCCGTAGGAGCCAATGGCTGTACCTCCGATTGGAGCGAGGCAATAGATGCCACACCATCTTCTTTCACGCTCTCTAAAATAACATCGTGTGTAAATGCGGGACTTCCGGGCGTTATTGAAATACAAATTGCAGGCTATTCTTCTGCCATAGAATATCATTTAAGCATAGATGACGAAACATTCGGCACGATAGACCCTGCCGGCATAAGTGCACAAGGCGTATTCCAAGTGAATACTACCGGTGCAGTAGGCGAATTTACGATTTCTGTTTCAGCACTCAATGCCTGTGGAGAATCTTCGAGTGCAACATTACAGTATGTTGTTCAAAAAGAGAATTTTGAAGTTGTGGAAATGCCGACCCTAAGAGGTATGGCAATGTATTATATAACAGACGCAGATTCTGATGATTGGTATTTCTCTCATGATGCTGTATGGTTATATAATGATGTTCCGGTAACAGGATTTGATTATTATGCTACTCAATCTAATCTACCGCAAGGTCTTTTAACTTCCGGAGGCGACAATTTCTATGTAACTATTACTAATACAAACACAGGTTGTATAACAAGATACACGAACAAATCCGTAGGCGCATTACGTTCGGCTTCTGCGTCTGCCTTTGCAAAAACTACCAATACAATAGAAACGTTTGCCTCACAACAGGCAGCAGATATGGTGATTGCACCAAATCCATCGAAAGGAAAAGTAGTAGTGAAATTGCCTCATTACGATGGCGCAACAACCTTGATGCTATTCGATATGGCAGGTGGTGTTCTTAATCAATGGAGAGTAAATGCCGTAGAATCAACGTTGGATATTTCTAATTTACCGAATGGAACGTATCTTCTTTGTGCCCGTCAAGGAAAAAACAACTATTCAAAACAATTAATCTTGAATAAATAATCATGGATTCTGCGTGGAAATATAAATTTCCACGCAGAATTTTTAATACAAAAAGCGTATGAAAAAGTATATATATATATTGATAAGTGCGTTGCTTTTGGCAACAAACATATCAGCCAAAACAATAACCGTAACAAGCGGCGGCGATAGTGGCGCGGAAACATTGCACCAAGCCGTTGCCGATGCCAATGACGGCGACATCATTGTGATAGCAGACAATGTTACTACCGTTACATTTCAAAGCAGAATAGATATTTACAAGAAAATTACTATTTGTGGAAACGAGAACAGTACCACTACGTTTGTAACCGGCGAGCCATGGGATTACACCACGGGGGCAGGTAGAAGGCAATTGTTTCTTATTGGTGCAACTGCCGATGTAATGCTAAGAAATTTAACAATGACCGGCGTTGCAGGTAATTGCAGCGGTTCGGCAATTGCTAATTACGGCAAATGCACAATAGATTTTTGTACGTTTGTCGGCAACTCAAACGGTACGAACGGTACGGGAGGAGCAATAGAAAGTCAAGGAGACTTATATATTACCAACAGTCTTTTCCACACTAATAAATCTAACCATAGCGGAGGTGCCATAGACATTGCCGATGGAACAGCAACAATTATCAATAGTGTTTTTTATAATAATACGGCTAATGGGTCAGGCGGTGCTATCATTATTTCAAGTGCTTACCTTCATGACGTTTGGACTCATCCTGTTGTTTCTATTTATAACAGCACCTTTGTCAATAATCGCTCCATAGGCAATCCGTGGGATGGGCATGCTATATCTAACTGGGGCACCTTGAATTTATACAATTCGGTGATTTGGTCAGTTAATTCTGATGGTAAGATAGTGCAAACGTACAGGGACGCTGTTACAAATGCGTATTACAGTTTGATTGGCAATCAAGGAACTTCATTTGGAGGTGTTTTTGTAGATGGCGGCGGTAATATTTTCGGCGAAAATCCGCTGTTCTATGCCTCTTACACGTTGCAAGCGGAAAGTCCAGCAATAGACAAAGGAAGCAATGACTATCTACCGGAAATCTCCGAAGATATAATGGGAAACTTACGCATCAGCAACGGCACGGTAGATATGGGTGCGTATGAATTTCAGCACAACTTCGCCGTAACTTTCGCCGGCGAAGAGATAGCCATTGACCAGCAAACGATTCGTAACGGAAATCTTGCCACTCGCCCCGAAAATCCTACGCGCGAAGATTATATTTTTGGAGGTTGGTTTACCGACAACGGCACTTTTTTTAATGAATGGGACTTTGCAGCCAATATCGTAATGCAGAATACTACGCTTTACGCCAAATGGATTTCTCAAACAGCACAACCGGAAAAATACACGGTATCTTTCTCCGGCGAAGAAATCGCCATAGACCGGCAAGAAATTGAACATGGAAATCCGGTACTTCGCCCCGAAAATCCTACGCGCGAGGGCTACGCTTTCGCCGGTTGGTTCACCGAGCCGGCGTGCGAAAACGAGTGGGATTTTGCTACGCACACCGTAACGGCGCACACCACGCTCTATGCTAAATGGATACTCCACACAGAAACCGGCGTGGAGACGGTGCAGGCACCGTCTGTACAACCGGTGGCGTATTACAATCTTTTGGGTCAAAAACTGAAAGAGGAACCGGAGCACGGCATTTTCCTTGTGAAATATGCTGACGGACGGGTGGAGAAAGTTTTTAAATAAAAGCCCCCCTCTCTAACTCCCCCTGTGGGGGACTTGAAGAAGAAAAACCCCTCTTGCGAACTTCGTTTTGCAGGAGGTTTTTTATACTTCACTCAAAAAATCGCGAATGTATATGTGTTGCACACCTTCGTAGGTGTTTTCAAACGAGCGTTCGCCAGATACCACCATTTTTGGATAATTATCGTTAATTTTCAGCAAGTTACCAAATTCACGCTCTATGGTTTCGGTGCGAAAAAGTTCCACTGCCACCTGTACATAGAGTTTTTCTCCGTTTCGTTCGCATACAAAATCAATTTCGTTCGCGGCGATTGTCCCCACTTTTATCGAATAACCACAGTAGATTAAATGGTTGAAAACCAAGTTCTCCAAGCGTTTTTCGCGGTCTTTGGGCGAATACCCGGCAATCACATTGCGAATACCCAAATCTTCAAAATAATATTTCTCTCCAATCTCAAAATTTCGCTTGCCCACAATATCATATCTGCCCACCGCGTGCACAATAAACGCAGCCGAAAGCGACCGCACATATTCGCTGATTTGGTTGGGAGAAACCGTTTCTCGCTGATTTTTCAAATAGTCGCTAATGGATTTTGCCGAAAAAAGACAGCCGGTATTGTCTGCCAAAAATTTAACAAGTTGCTCCAAAAATAGGGAATTTCTAATATTTTTTCGTTGCACTACATCTTTCAAAATTATGGTAGCATAAATGCTCCGGAGGTATTCTTGCACCACATGTTGCTCCAACGGCAAATTTTTTAGATACGGTAATCCGCCAAAATGAATGTATTTTTCCAAACTATCGTCATTGTTTTCAAGTTGGTGAAATTGCAAAAATTCCAAGTATGACAGACTGTAAACGGAAAATTCAATGTATCGTCCGCCGAGTTCATTGGCAATATCGCTCGAAAGCATTTCACTGTTGCTCCCTGTAATGTAAATATCGTTATTTTCGTCCAACGCCAGCGAACGAATGGCAATGTGAAAATTGCTAATCATCTGAATTTCATCAACAAAGATGTAGTTTTTTCGGTCGGTTTTCTGTTTCAATCGGATATAATCATTCAGTTGAATGTAATCTTTTATCGCATCGAAATCCAAATTTTCTTTATCTATGTAAATAATATTTGCCCGATTATTTTTTTTCTTAATCAAATCCATTAATTGAAAGAGAAGATAACTTTTCCCCACGCGCCGATGCCCCACAAGCACTTTCACAATAGATTTGTCTATAAAATTCTCTATTTTAGACAAATAACGCGCTCTCTGTATGGTATTTTTCGTGGTTTTCATTGCAGAAAAATTTTAATTACATTTACAACTTCCTGCAAATATAGAAAAAGTTTTAATTATAATTATAACTTTTTGCACGAAATTTTCTGTTTCTATCTCAAAAAAACCAAAAAATCACCTAAAAAATGACACTTAGGCGTTATTGACACGTATGTTTGGAATGGTTATTTTTGTAAAAAATTGGCTTAATGGTCAAAACGGAGGTGGAAAAACGTGTGGTGAAGTAAAAAATTCCCCTCTACCTCCCTTTGGGGAGAACCGGAAACGGAGAGTTGAACGCGGTTCGGCTCTCCGTTTTTTTAACGTTACCTTTTACAAAGTAACTCCCGCAAGCAATTTTCAATGCTTTTACGCGCCGTATCTATCACAATGTGTTTCTCTGTCCAAAGGTCATACGCGCGGCTTTCTACCTCTTCCCAAGTGGGTAAATTCAGGTTCGGAATATCGCCGCTGCGCGTTTCTACCCGATGTTTGTGTTCAGTTTTGTCGGAACATATAATTTCGATATTTTGATAAGCACAAGCGCACTTCTCCGCAATTGTCTCATACTCACGTCTGGTTAGTGCAATCGGATTGCACGAATCAGCCACCACCGAAGAGCCAAGTCTCAAATTGTCGGCAATGAGGCGGTATGCCAGCCGATAGCCCTCGCCCTGCACGGTACAGTGGCACAAGTCGCGCAACGCTTGCTCAATGGTGTCAATGCGAATATACACCGCCCCTATCGTTCGCGAAAGTTCTTTGGCAAGTGTGGACTTTCCGCTACCCGGCAGTCCGGAGAAAATGTATAGTGTTGGATTTTTCATAGTATCCGTCTGATTTTTGCCGCCAAATAGGGCGCAATGCCAATAAAAATAAGCACAACGAGCCATAAGTTGCCGCTTGTGATGTTGTATGCTTTCATTATTTCGCACAAACTATTGCCGCGTGCCAAGCCAAACGTGCTTTCAAACGCAAAGGTCAGAAAAACCCACAAAAGCCCGATTTTCCAATAGGTTTTTGCCTCGCCTTTTCCTATTTTTGGAATAAACAGCACCGAAACGGCACAAATGAGCAGGCACAAAATCAGTCCGCTGAGCGGTTGCGCCCACTGCGCTCCGAGTAGCGGCAGCAACACATTTTCGCGCAATCCGCCGTTCAAAATGGCAAGCGGAATAATGGAGAGCCATATCAACATTGATTTTTTTAGCATAGCGTTTTTATTTTACAAGATTATTATATTCCAAAACCTCTTTCATTTCGTTGAAAATAGTTTGCGCTATAATAGCATTTCCCTTGCCGTTGGGGTGCGATATATCGTATTTGTACTCCTTGTGCCCCCACACGCCGCGCCATATATCGTTGATTATGCGCACGTTGGGGTGCGCCGCGTGTATTCTTTCGAGCATACGGTCAAATCGCCAAAAAATATCGAGAAAGCGCATGTGCTTGTTGTAAAAGCGAATGAGGTACATTTCGCGTTTTCCGTTGTCCAATAAGCGTATCATTTCGTTGAAATTGCTCTCAATCTGCTTTATACTTAGTTTTTTAGACGGATAATAGCGGTCATTTCCGCCGAAACATATCAACACAATGGCGGGATTGTGTGCGAGCACGTCTTGTTCTATGCGTTGCAGTCCATCGGTGGTGGTGTTGTCGTTCACGCCAGCGTTGATTACGGGAATATTCACTTTTTGCTGTAAAAACGCTGGGTAGGATTCTTCCGGATTTTCGGCTCCTTTTCCAAACGTGATGCTGTCGCCAAAGCACACAATGGTACTGTGTTCGTCAATTTCAAGTTTTTTCGGCGCAGGACTTTCCGGTTCTTTATTCGCGCCGTAACAGTTTAAACAGAATAATGCCATGAGTACAAGTACTTTTTTCATTTGGTTAAAACTGAAATCCTACAACGATACCCACCATATCGAGCGAAGGATTGGTGGCTTCGGGCTGTCCGTTCGATGTATGCGAAAACACTCGCACGGTGGAAAAAAGGGCGAGTTCATCGTTGATGTACGATTTGAATCCAAAACCAACGTGAGTGCCTATATTTACACGAGTTCCGCCGGTGGGGTACGGTTTTGCATACACCACCAATGTCATAGGAGCGGCTTCGGCGTAAAGCGAAGTGCGTATGCGAGAAATGGAAAGAACATGCAAGCGCACCGCCCAATTTAGTTCAAAAGCGGGAATGAGGCGATTTTCGGTGGTGCGAGCCTCGCCATACCACGATTCGGTATTGGTTTGTATTTGGTCGCGCACGAAAAGAGCAGCGGCACCCACGCTCACATCGAGCAAGTACCACGCCGGTTTGAGCGGTATCAAATTGAGTACGGCATCGTAGCCCGCTTGCGTTACATTCGCCTTTTCATCGCCAAAAGAATCGTACAATCCTATCTGTATGCGTTGGTTGAAGCGTTGCGCAAACCAACTTTTTTCCGGAGCCGTTTGCGCATACAGAGTTGCACCTACGAATAAAAACAGTGCGGTAATGAGTATTTTTTGCATAATATTTTGTTTTATTCTTCTAACAACCAATCAATTACATTTATTTTTTGTATGCCTTTGTAGGTGCTTACCGGCTCAACATCGGTGGAAAGCAAAATGCGCCGATTAAAATCCTTAATCATCTCAAACGGACGAATCTCTCGTTCAAACGTGCTTTGTTCTTTGCTACTCCAAGCCACTTGAATATATTCTTGCTCGCCATTTTCTTTTCTCACAACAAAATCAATTTCCGCATTGTCGGCTTTCCCAATGTTTATTTGATTTCCGCGCCGTAACAATTCCAAAAAAACAACGTTTTCTAAATTATGCCCTAAATCAAGGTTGGTTTTATCTTCGAGAAAATACTTTTTCAACCCTAAATCTACTGTGTAATATTTCTCTTGCGTCATCAAAAGCCCTTTGCCTTTCAGGTCGAAACGCTTTACTTCGTAAAACAGAAATGCTTCTACCAATGCGTTGATATAATTTTCAACAGTATTGTGAGAAATAGCAAGTTTGTTGTTGGTTTTCAGTGTGTTGGTTATTTTCTTCGGCGAAATTATTGAGCCGATACTATCAAAAAGAAATGCGGTTGTTTTGTAAAAATGTTCTTCATTTCGCCATTTATTGCGCACCAACACATCTTTTTGAATGATATTTTGTATTACGTTTTGAATGTAACCTTTGACCGATTTTTCGGGTAAATCAAAAATACCCGGCATACCGCCTGTATCTAAATACTTGGAAAACAATACATCGGTGCGCGAAATATCCGTTTGTGTCAAAAGATATTCTTTGAACGAAAACGGTAAAACGTGAATGGAAATGTAGCGTCCTGTAAGCAACGTTCCCAACTCACTCGAAAGCAAATAGGCATTTGAACCGGTAACATACACATCAATAGTAGGTTTTACATACAATCCGTCCACAAGCCGTTCAAAATCTTTAACTTGCTGTACTTCGTCAAGAAAAACGTAACACGGCTTTGATAAGTCCAATTGACTGATAATGTGATAATATAAACCTTCATAATCGTGTAACCATTTTTGATTTTCAATGGTTTCAAAATTCATAAATACGATTTGATTTTCGCCAACACCGTCAGTCATCAAATACTCACGAAACATCTGCATTACGGTAGATTTCCCGCAGCGGCGCACGCCTGTAAGTACTTTTATCAGGTCTTTATCGCGCAACCCGATAAGCGTGTTCATATAATCTTTTCGTTCAATCTGTTTCATTTTTCGTGTGTTTATAGACCAAAGTTTCGGTTTTTACGAAGTTTGGTCTGCAAATATACAACAAATATTTTGGCTAAAAACAAATTTAAAGTAGGCATTTTTACCCGAAAAATCAATTACAATGGCAGTTCTCAAAGCCTTTTTATCGGGAAATAGAGATAGGATTGTCCATGTTCTTGTGGCGAAATAAAATCTTGCACTGCGCCTGCCAACTCTATGTTGTTGGTTTTGAGATAGGCTGTCATTGCGGAAAATATTTCATTGTAACTATTTTCCACTTTCACATACAGAAATTCGGAGGCAGGAATAATCCATTTTTTCCATTCCGCAGGCGGTTCGGTACCGTCATAAACCTCTGCACCGGCAAGATACAAGCCTTTGGAAAAATCTTCCCAAACGCAAAACTGCCGCGAAAAATCGGACATTGCGCCCCAAAAACCAATAGGGATTCCGTTTGCATCTTTTTTTACAAACGCTTCTATTTCGTGGTAGTGCGCATTGGCATTTTCCCATAATTTTGGAATAAAACCTTCGCCGTCATTCGTAGAACCTTCTTTTCCAATCACGCTGAAAGATTCTTTTACACAGTGTTTAATGTCCATTTTTACAGGTGATTTGGTTTCGTGTGATTCATTATTTCTTTTAAAAACTGCAACTCCACTCCGTTTTCTTCGGCTAAGCGAATAAAGTCGTTTGCCAGCAGATTCATCTCGTTTTGAGCAGACGGAGTTTGAAATTTTCTCATGGTTTCAATCCATGTGGAGTTAAAAACGCTACGCATTATTCGCACTAACAAAAAGTTCGGAAGTATGCGATAGATATGCAACATAGCTGGTTTTACGCCATATTTTGACGAGTACAAGAAACTAAAATTTTCTTTCAAAGCCCTGCACATAAGCGTAATCGCCTTTTTATTTTTAGAAAACGAGTCGCCGGAATCAATTCCGTAGGCAAGCGGACAAATCATGGCAAGGTGCGATTTCAACCAACTATCCATGTTTTTTGATATTGCGTTTGGAAAACCTGCCTCTTGGAGCATGTTTGTCAGCACGAGTAATCGTTGGCTCTCGGTTCCGTTTAGTTCGCCTACGGTGGTGGGCTGAATTAGTGTGGGCGTTAATTGATAGTGAACGCTTCCGTTTTCAATTTTTGCATTTGCACCCGGAAATGCGGCAATAATCCGTTCCGCGCCCAAATAGGTAATCCATTCCGAAAAACCATCTGCCGTATTGACCATACATACAAAACTTTGAGATTGATTTTGACCCAATATTGGCAGTACATCATGGAGATTGTCGCGCCGCAAGGTTACAAAAACATAGTCGTATTTGTCATCGCTTTTCAACTCCGAAATGAGCGAAATCGTGGCTTTTTCTTCTCCCTGTTTTTCCGAAAACAAGACAAGTCCCTGCTCCCTTAGTTCTTCCAAACGCTTTCCTCGCGCCAACATCGTAACATCGTGTCCCCAAAGAGCCAACTTACCTGCATAGAGCGAACCAATAGCCCCTGCTCCAAAAAATAGTATTCGTTTACGTTCCAATTTCATTTCTCTATCTCTTTCAAAGCCCACACAATAGCCTTTTTCACCATCGGCTCTTTTTCATTGCGCAGCAGGTTCACAATCGCCAGCGTTTCTTGCTTGAATTGCCTGCCGCCGTGATTGAGATTTGCCATCGTTGCCACCGCAAAACGGCGTTGCCATAAATTATCGGATTGCGCCAATGGGGTCAAATCCTGCACAAAATCCTTTCTGCTCAGCAACATATCGACTGCAATGCCGCTCGATAGTTGGTCGCAAGTTTCCCAATTATCCAAATGACAGGTCCACTGCAAAATGGTTTCCCACGCGATGTGCACTTTTTCTTTTTTGTACAGCGCAAGCAAAAATACGGCAAACAGTATCTCTTCGCGGTTTTCATTCGCAAAAAAATCGTTCGCAATCGTGAGAATTTCTGCAAAATCAAGATTGCGTTTTTTATACGTTTTGGCAAGTGCTCGCAGTTTGGGCACCGTAACGCCGTAGCACTTTGCGCCGGACGTAAGCCTGACGACTTTTTCCTTTGTTTCCGCATCGGAAAGCGCGATAATGTCGTTGCGAATTTCTTCGAGAATATTCATATTATTTTCTTTTGTATGCTTTGCCTTTTATTCAATGCTATGTCCTTTCGGAGGTCGTCTTTTCTTTGTTTTTCCACAATATAGTTCCTACAATAATGCCGAATACCAACATGGAAGTGCTCATCTCAATTAAATGGGCAATTCTCACCGTTTCGGGAAACAACACATTCGGAATGATGAGCATAATTGCCGTAGTCAAATAGATTAGAATGACGCTTGTAATAAAACTCGATTTACTGCGCGTTACCATGTTTTTAATGGGAAGAACGGCTATGCCAAATAGTATGCCGCGCAGGATTTGAAACGGTATGATTACGGGATTCGTTTTGAGGTTATTCGCCATTTGCCCCATAAAACTTAATTTTTCGGGCGAACCGGTGTAAAACAAACGCAATTCCTCAAATTGCCATGCCACAAAATAACCAAACAACATATACACGCAGAGGTAAATTACACCTATCACGCATAATTTCAGTGCGATTTCATTGTAATGTATTCGTGGTTTTTCGCAAATACCCTTTTTATGCTGAAAGAATTTTATCAGCAATGGAATGGTTCCGGCGAGCGGGAATACACCCACAAGCATGATTAAGATGATGTCCCATTTGGTAAGGACGGCAAAGGCGTTGCCAAAAAAGAGTGTTTCTATTTGCGTCATGAAAGATTGCACGAAGAAGAACACAAACAGCAGATTGAGAAACAACCGTTTCCCTGAATAACAGGTATGCGTAATGACAAACGTGATGGCAAAACAAGTCCACGCGCTGCTGATTAGCATACCTAACAGTGTCATTGTGTGGTCGCCGGAGGTGCCTAATTCCTTAAATCCTTGCGAAAATGGCAAGAAAGCATTTGCCAAAACCAGCAAAACGGTGTATAGAATTGTTGCCAGAAGAAATTGTAACGTTTTCTT
The DNA here is from genome assembly GCA_031286165.1 of Bacteroidales bacterium. Classification (GTDB taxonomy): domain Bacteria; phylum Bacteroidota; class Bacteroidia; order Bacteroidales; family UBA1715; genus WQTX01. Next base: position 109,239 of record JAITUU010000045.1, on the reverse strand, counting down.
TATCATAGATGTATTTTTTTATTGTAATTCTTTACTGCACTCTTTTTGCTTGCCTACTCCCCCCCCATACACGCAAAAATTGTAGTATTTCCACACTACGTCAATATTCGCAAAGCCAATTTCGCGCAAGCACTTCAAGTGATTTTCCAAACTTGCGGGGCGGTCTTCGGCGTGATACGATGCAATCCATTTGCGCTCCATCTCTTCGGGCGACACGCTTTTTGCCATAAACTCCCGCCATTTCGCCATATACAAATCCTGCATATACGGCGTGGAGGCAAGCACCACATCGGCATTGTAGAACACGCCGCGTTCGGCGAGCGCGTTGTAAATTTTGCGGTAAAACATCTGTTTGTCGTCATCATTTGCCAAGTGGTGCAGTGCTAACGATGAGATTATCGCATCGTATCGTTCGGGAAAATCGAAGTTATAAAAGTCGCTGACAATGAAACGGTTATCATCTCCTATTTTCAGTTTTGCTATAGCAATCATATTTTCGGCAATATCCACGCAGGTAATGCGTGCGTTGGGAAAAGCGCGTTTCACTTTTTGTGCCAACGTGCCCGTGCCGCAGCCCAAGTCAATGACGCTAAACGCCTCGTTTTTGCCGAAAGGAAGAGCCGCCACCAACGCCGCAATCATCTCCTCGTAGTGCGGAATGAGTTTCAAAATGGTTGCGTCAAATTCTCGCGCCTCTGCCTCAAAATGGTTTTTTATGCTTTCTATTCTGCTCATTTTTTTTTGTGTTATGGTTTAATTCTACTCCACAATCTCAATCGCATTGCCTTCGGGGTCGAGCACCACGCTTTCGTAATAGCCATCGCCGGTGGTGCGCGGTGCGCTTACTACGGTGTAGCCGTCTTTCGCCAATGTTTCGGTCAATTCATCTACCCTTTCTCGGCTGCCCACGCCACACGCTAAGTGAGTGTAGCCTGTGGCGGAGAGTGTTTTGTCGTGTTGCTTCAAATCGGGGCGCAACATCAATTCCAAGCGGCAGTCGCCCTGCGGAAACGAGAGAAAGTAGGTGCGCAAACCGGTTTTCGGATTGTGATAGAGCGTGTTTGTCCTTGCCCGAAAATAGGTTTCGTAAAACCTGCGCATCGACTCCAAATCATTGACATAAAGCGCAATGTGGTTTATTTTCATTCTTTTAAGCGTTTTTCCATCGCGCCAAATTCGGTAAGGTACTTTCCGCCAAAGCGCGTGCCTTTTCTTCGGGCATACCCATACGCACGGCTATTTGCACGTTTTTTGCGATTTTTTCTTGCAGCGAAATACCCTCATCGGTAAATTTTCCGTTTTGCAGGCAAAAACTGCAATAGATGTCGCTTTTTGAGCCATCGGCATTGGTGCCGCCTTTGTTCGGGTCTTTTTCGAGCGGCATTCCGCAACTCTGACAAATTTTCACGTTGTTTTCCATATTTTTTAGTATTTTTTGAAACACAAAGGTACAAATTTAATTGAAACCGGAAACGAGAGAATTGAAAATGGGTAAGGAATAATTCAACTACCCAAACCTTGTATTTTCAAAGCACTGAAATAGAGGCTGTAACTTTGTCAATTCCGCACAATGCTATCAATGGCATCTACAATTTCAAATGCTTTTTGCAGGTTGAACCCGAAACGCTCGTCTTCGGTTTTATCGGCAGTGCTTACGATTATCAGATTTTTCGAGGGTTTCACAAAAACGTGCTGACCGCCGTGTCCCGCCATAAACACTATGCCCCGTGCCTCGTCTATCCACCAATAATAGCCGAAGGATTTTTCGTGGAAATTGGCTTTTTCGGCAGTAATTTTCACGCTCGTCATTTCCTCTATCCATTCGGACGACACAATTTGCTCGCCCTTCCACAGCCCTTTGTTGAGCAGCAACTGCCCTATTCGCGCCATTTCGCGCGGCGTTGCCATTATGCCGAACGCGCCGGGCGTAATGCCATCTCGATAGACCACCCAATCGTAATTTTTCATGCCCAATTTGGAAAACAACAGCTCCTCCGCCCATGTTTTGGTGCTTTTTCCGGTGTGCCGCTGCAAAATAGCGGAAACAAGGTGCGGGTCGCCATCGTTGTAGTGAAATTCTTCGCCCGCAGCCGAACGTTTGGGCAAATTCAGAATAAAATCGAGGCTGTTTGCCGGTTTTTGCATCAAGAGTTGGTTCGATTCGCCGCCGAAACCTTCGTTGCTGAACGCTATGCCCGACTGCATTTGTAGCAAATTTTGCAGTGTAATCTCCCCTTTTTCGGGGAAACGACCGATAACTTCGGGCAAGAGTGTTTGCAAATTTTCGCTCACACTGCCTATCAATCCTTGTTCTACGGCAATGCCCGCAAGAATGGCAACAACCTGCTTGGTGCACGACCAAATTGCCACCGGTTGCGTGATTTCCTGCGGATTTTTCGTGTAACTTTCGGCAATCAGTTTATTGTTGCGAAACACCAGCAAACTGCGCACCTGCCACAAATCGCCGCGCTCGTGAAACTCTTTATATACCGCAGTCAATTCCGCAGCATCAATCCCCTCCTGCGCAGGTGTTGCAATTTCCCAACCGTCATGCAAATCAACAGGCGCAAAGGTTTTGAAGGGTAATTTTAAATCGTTTTCCTGCAAACACGAAGTTGTTGTAAAACAAATAGTTACAACAAAAAATAACGTTATTCTTAGAATGATTTTTTCCATTGCACAGAGTAGGTTAAAGATTGAAACCGCTTGCCGGCGTAGATGTTGAAATACTCCGCACCGAGCGCAAACGAATGATGTGTGGACACGTTCGGTGTAAAAGAAACGGTCAAATTCGTGTGATTATAGGTGTTGAAACTGCCGAACTGCATAGTGCAATGCGGTTGCACTACAAAATCAGCAAGCGTGAGCGAGTAAAAATAGGGCGGGATTTCTTGCGTGTGCGACACAAATCCGGCAACAGAATTTTGCAGAAACAGCGTAATTTTTCGGTTTTTCCACCGATAATCATACTCCGCACAGGGCGAAAATCCGATTTCACTACTCCAAAACAGGTGCGCCCCCATTTGATTGGGATAAAGTTGATAGCAGTAATTGGCGGCGAAATGTAACCCTGCTCGCACGGCAGCCTTTTCGCTCCGAAACACCGGCACAAGTCCCGAAAAATCAATCGGCGAAACTTGAAAATTTGCCGCTATCATGCCTCTGTTGAAGAGCACACCCACCGCCATTCGCGGCTCGTAGCGCAGTTCCCATGTTTCAAACGCAATATTCCGCCGATACCGAAACCCAATGTGCGGTCCGCCATACACCATACCTTGATTGAGCGCGTCTTTGAGTTGCAAAAATCTGGACTCAACGGCGATTTCGTTTTTTTTTTGCGCAAGCAATGGGTATCGAAAAAACAGTAATGTACAGAAAATGAGTGCTTTTGTTACTTTCATTTGCAGTACGTTTTATCCTCGAAACGCTATGGCATCGAGTTGAAAAAGCAAACCTTCGGCACCCCCGATGTGAGCAAATTCGGTTTGAATGGATTTGCGTGCCGGATATTTTCCGTGAAATCGCTCTTGTATCACTTTTTCCATAATGGGAATATTCCAAACGTCCCGAAATAAACAATCCATTTTTACCACCGACTCTAAGGTTAAACCGATGGTTTTCAATCGTTTTTCTAAATGGTCGAACGCACCATTGATTTGATTTTCAATCGGTTGTCCGATATTTCCCACGCAATAACTGACAAACGCAAAATCGCCAGCCTCCACAATTCCGGAATGTGCCCACTCCTCATTTACATCACTTCGTGTTATTTCTCGCATTGTTGTAATTTCATTTTGCTTTACAAAAGTAGTAAAAGTTCACGTTTTTTTCGCCGTTTCACACCAGCAAGCGCATATTTTTGTCTTTATTATCGTGAAAACCCAACTGTTTGTAGAGCGGATAGCCGGCTTCGGTTGCCATGAGGTCTATGCGTTTCACGCCCATGTTTTTCGCTTCGGCTATGATTTTTTCGAGCAACATTCGGGAAATTCCCTGCCTGCGGTGTTCGGGCTGTGTCCACACGTTGAGCAAAATGCCGTAGCGTCCGCCTATCAATTCAGGGTTAGACGGATAATCCACTATGATAAGATACGCCGCCGAAAGTACCTCGCCGCCGCGTTCGGCTACCATTCCCACAAAATCGCCTTTGGCAATATGCTCATCAAAATAGCTGCGCAAACTCTCCGCAATCTGCGGTTTTTCCTCTGCTTTGACCTCCGTAGCCTCCTCCAAAAACTCCACGCGCAGGCGCACAAAAAGTTCCCTGTCGCACTCGTTTAATGGTCTGAATATTAGCTTGTTTTCCATACAATATATGTGTTAAATTTCCGAAAATTCCACCACCGGCGACACACCGCCGCGCCGTAGAATTGGTTGCCGTTTTTATGTTTTTATGTTCTATGTTTAGTGTATAGAGTTGCAAAGGTAGTGAAAATCGCAGCATTTTTTGAGCGATATTGTAGCAAAATGTAAATTTTACCCGTACTTTTGCGCTTATACTTGTATTCATAGTACGAACGTGGATTTACAGCACACATTACCCATACTTATAGGACCTACGGCGAGCCAAAAAACTCGTTTGGCGGCACTCGTGGCGCACGCTCTCGACGGTGAAATTATCAGTGCCGACAGCCGGCAGGTGTATCGCGGCATGACCATAGGCACTGGAAAAGATTACGATGACTATATGGTGAACGGTGAGCCTATCCCCTATCATTTGATAGATATTCGCAATGCGGGCGAGGCATACAATGTGTTTGAATTTCAAGAAGATTTTGCGCAGGCGTATCGCAAGATTTGCGCACGCGGAAAATTACCGCTTTTGTGCGGCGGCACGGGAATGTATGTGGAGGCTGTGGTAAAAAATTACGCACTGCATAAAGTGCCCGAAGATGCGGCGTTTCGCACGGAGTGCGAAACAAAATCGTTTGAAGAATTGGTTGCCGAACTACAAACCTGCAAAACCTTGCACAACACTACCGATATTGACTCAAAAAAACGACTGATTCGTGCGCTCGAAATTGCCCGACACGAAGAAAGTGCAGGTGATTTGCATCGTACATTACAAGCCCCCTACACCCCACTCGTAATAGGTGTGGAAATCAGTCGCGAAGAACGCCGTAGAAGAATAGAAGAACGATTCAAAAAACGCTTGCACGAAGGTATGATACGTGAAGTGGAAACACTGCTGGCGCACGGGGTGAGCGAAGAACAACTGCTCTACTATGGTTTGGAATACAAATATACTACCCTCCTTGTTACCGGCAAAATAACGCAACAACAATTTGAAACAGAACTACTTACTGCTATTTTTCAGTTCGCCAAACGGCAAATGACATGGTTTCGCGGTATGGAGCGGCGCGGCATTACCATTCATTGGATTTCCGGCGAAGCACCCATGCACGAGCGCGTGCAGGCAGTGATAGGCATTATAAACTCTCACATTCATGGCAAATAAAGGAATACCTCTTTCGCTGGAAACAGCCCCCATAGGAAAATTGCTGCGGCAGTACGCTTTTCCCGCAATTTTGGCAATGGCGGCGCAGTCGCTCTACAACATTACCGACAGTATTTTTATAGGACACGGCGTAGGTGCGCTGGCACTTTCGGGCTTGGCTATTTCATTTCCGCTCATGAATTTATCTGCGGCATTTGCCACACTCACCGGCATTGGCGCAGCGGCTCTGCTTTCTATTCGTTTGGGGCAAAAAGATTACGAAACTGCCAATACCATTTTGGGCAATGTAATTACGCTCAATGTCATTATCGGTGTATTGTATTCAGCCATAGCACTCATTTTTCTCAATCCTATCTTGTATTTTTTCGGCGCAAGTGCCGAAACACTCCCCTACGCACGCAGTTATATGCAAATAATTTTGTGCGGCAACACTATTACCTATCTCTTTTTTGGTTTGAATGCCATGCTGCGTTCGTCGGGTTCGCCGCGCCGGGCTATGACCGCCACCATTATTACCGTAGTTATCAATATTGTGCTCAATCCCTTGTTTGTATTTAAGTACGGCTGGGGCATACGCGGCAGTGCATCGGCTACGGTAATTTCGCAAACGCTCGTATTGCTGTGGCAAATTCGCTTTTTTAGCAACAAACAGCACTTTATACACTTGCAAAAAGGAATTTTCGCGCTGCGCAAAAAAATAGTAAAAGACACTATTTCCATAGGAATTTCACCCTTTTCCATGAATGCCGCTGCCTGCGTTATTGTTATTCTTATCAATCACGGATTGCTCACCGCAGGCGGCGACTTGGCGGTGGGAGCATACGGAATAGTGAATCGCGTTGCCTTTCTTTTTGTGATGATAGTAATGGGATTAAATCAAGGAATGCAACCCATAGTAGGCTATAATTACGGTGCGCATCAACACGATAGAGTGATACAAATTCTCAAACTCGTTATTCTGTGGGCTACTATTATTATGACCTTTGGATTTACTTTTGTGCAACTCTTTCCGCGAGCAGTGGCAACTATTTTCACCACCGACCAAACCTTAATAGACCTCGCTGCAAATGGTTTGCGCAAGGTATTTATGTTCTTTCCCTTAGTAGGTGCGCAAATGGTTACTTCTACATTTTTTCAAAGTATAGGCAAAGCACGTCAGGCTATTATACTTTCACTCACGCGGCAAGTTATTTTTCTCATTCCTCTCCTCCTTATTCTTCCGCCGCTGTGGGGCATCAACGGTATTTGGCTCAGTATGCCTATTTCCGATGCTTTGTCGGTAATTTTGGCACTCATACTTCTTGTAAAACAACTACGAACCTTCAAATAACACCTACTACTATGAATGAAACGTATATTATTACCATTGGTCGCCAACTCGGTAGCGGCGGCAAAGAAATAGGCAATCGACTTTCAAAAATTTTGAACATTCCCTGCTACGACAAAGAGTTGCTGCACTTGGCATCGAAGGAAAGTGGTGTGCAGAGTACTTTTTTTGAAGATGCCGATGAAAAAAACAGTTTTAGCGTGCTTGATGCGCTGTCATCGTTTTGGGAAGGCGATTTTTTTACCAATAATTATTTATCGAACGAATCGCTGTTTCAAATTCAGAGCGATGTGATACAGAAATTGGCGCACAAGCAATCCTGTATTTTTGTGGGGCGTTGTGCCGATTACGTGCTGCGCAGCCACCCGCGCCTACTGAGCGTGTTTATTACCGCCGCCACCGAAGACCGCGTGGCAACTATGGCACACGCAGAGCATATATCAAAAGAAAAAGCACAAACGCTCATAGAGCAAACCGATAAAAAACGTGCGGCGTACTACGATTATTTTAGCAACAAAGTGTGGGGTGCCGCAAAATCCTACGATTTGTGTATCAATACTTCTACCTTTGGTATAGAGCAAAGTGTAAATACCATTGTAAATTTGGTGCGGGAACAATTTAGCCTATCCTAACCTATCCAAAGGAAAGGAATAGTTCTCCCTTTTCAGGGGTGTTAGAGTGGGGCTTATTCTTGATAGCGCACAAACGCCAATTTGGTAGCGCAGGGCGACCATGAATTAACATTTAAAGTGCCTTGACCGCCATAAAATTCATCTGTAAGTTGGGTAATTTCGCCGGTATTTGTGTCCATGAGTTTCAAACACACGCGCTTGCCAAAGGGGTGCGCCTGCTGTTGGTCTTCTAAGTAACAGATATACACCATATTACTACCGTCAGGCGAAAGGTGAGGAAACCAATTTGAATATGTGGCATCGTGCGTTATCTGCGTTTGTTCGCTGCCATCGGCACGCATACGCCAAATTTCCATAAATCCTGATTTGTAGGAATTGTAGTAAATATAGGTTCCACAGGGAGAAAATTCCGAACCATCGTCTTGCACCGGCGAATTGGTAAGTTGTGTTTCTGCACCGCCATTGCGTGAAATTGCGTAAATATCCCACTGTTCATTTCGCAAGGCGGTGTAAATAAGCGTTGTATCATCGGGAGAAATACCATGCCAAAAACTGCCGTTTGCAGTGGTTACAAGTCGCGGTTCGCCGCCTTCTATGGGCAGCATATATATTTTCGATGTTTGCCATGCCAGCGGAGTACTATTGTGGCTATCGTGCGAACTGATAATAATTTCTCTGCCGTCCCACGTAATGCCATGGTCGTTGTTGCAACGAATGGCAGTACCGGTATTCACCTGCTCTTTGCGCCCATCGGCAAAAAAAATTTTATACAACAATCCACCGGAATTAACCAGCAAAAATTCGTTTTTATACCAATTCGGAGCCTCCACAATTTCACTATCGGTGTGGAAAATCTCGCGTTTTTTGCTGTGTATGTCTATTATTTCTATGTATGACTGCATATTCAATTACGAATTACGAAAGTTTTCAATTCTCAACTTTCAACTTTCAATTAACCGGTAACAACTTTTTCCCTGATTTTTTTCGCTGTTTCCGCCAATTCTTCCTGAGAAAATTGTAGTTTTTCGTTGGAAAAATTCATATCGTTCATGCTATTCATAGGCACTAAGTGAATGTGTGCATGAGGAACTTCCAAACCAATAACCGCCACCCCCACTCGTGCGCAGTGCGTTGCTTGTTTTTGCGCTTGTGCCACTTGTTTTGCAAAAATCATCATGCGAGCAAGCACTTCGTCTGAAATATCGAACACATAGTCGATTTCCTGCTTGGGAATTACTAAAGTGTGCCCTTCGGTGAGGGGATTAACATCTAAAAATGCGAAAAATTCATCGGTTTCAGCAATTTTGTGTGCCGGAATTTCTCCGCGTACTATTTTTGAAAAAATTGTCATACAACTAATTATAATAACGGAATAACTGAGTAATTGAATAACTGAGTAACAAAACAATAAATATCTATGAATATCTACAAATATCTTTTTCTTCGTATTTTGTTTCGGAAATCTAATAACAAACAACTAATACCTATCGTGTAATTTCCACTATTTCAAAGGGAATTTTGCCGGCAGGAACGGTAATTTCCACCATATCGCATTGTTTTTTGCCGAGTAAACCTTTTGCAATGGGGGTGTTAATCGAAATTTTCCCCGATTTCAAATCCGCTTCCGATTCGGCAACAATGGTATATTGCATTTTTGCGCCGTTTTTGGTGTTTTTTATGGTTACTTTCGAGAGAATTTGCACCGTAGAAGTGTCGATTTTCGATTCATCGAGAATGCGCGAATTTGCAAGCGTTTGTTTCAATTTTGAAATTCTGAGTTCCAAAAGTCCCTGCGCTTCTTTTGCTGCATCGTACTCCGCATTTTCCGAAAGGTCGCCTTTATCGCGGGCTTCGGCTATTTGTTGCGAAATTTTGGGTCGTTCAATCGAGGTCAAACGGTCTAATTCTTGTTGAAGTTTTTTCAAACCTTCTTCGGTTACATAGGAAATATCTGCCATTGTTTTTTTATTTTATCATAAAACAAAAGGAATCTCATAACCCGTGAAGTATAAGATTCCTGTTTTTTTAATTGAATAGCAAAAGTATAACATTATTTACTTTCAACCAAATTTTTTGCACTTTTTCTACTTTTTTATCGAAGACTAAATAGTTGTATAAGCGATTTTACGTAGTCTTCATCGGTTTGTATGTGCACACTATCTATGCGGGCGCGTTTGAAATCATTTTTTACTTGTTCCACGCGGCGCGTGTAATTGTGTTTCACTTGTTCTTGCACCGATGTACTCGATGAATTTACCCACTTTTGCTCGCCTGTTTCTACGTCATACAAGCGCATCATACCCACTTGTGGCAGGTTGGTTTCCAACGTGTCGAACACGCGAATTGCTTTCACATCGTGTTTTTTTCGTGCTATACTCAGTGTGTCGTAAAGTGATGTATTGGTATTAAAATCGGAAATTACAAAGGCTGTGCAGCGGCGTTTCATGGCATTGGTAAAATAGTGCAGCGCGTTGGCAATGTTGGTGCCTTTGCTTTGGGGCGTAAATTCCAAAAGTTCGCGAATAATGCGCAGCACGTGTTTTTTGCTGCCTTTTTGCGGCGGTATAAATTTCTCTATTCGGTCGGAAAATAGTATCACCCCTATTTTATCGTTGTTCTGCATAGCAGAAAACGAAAGCACAGCGGCAATTTCGGCTACCAATTCGCGTTTGGTGCGCAAGCGCGAACCCAATGCTTGCGATGCACTCACGTCTATCAACAGCATGAGCGTAAGTTCTCGTTCTTCTTCAAATACTTTGATAAAGGGTTTGCCAAACCGCGCCGTAACGTTCCAATCAATATCGCGCACCGAGTCGCCATACTGAAATTCGCGCACTTCGCTGAATGCCATACCTCGCCCTTTGAACAAACTATGGTATTCTCCGGCAAAAATATTCTGCGAAAGTCCCTTTGTTTTTATTTCAATGCGGCGTACCCGCTGTAATAATTCACTTGTTTCCACCTTTGCAATAACTGAATGATTGAATAACTGAATAACAGAACAATGGAGTAAGCGTAACCTTGTATTGAATTATTCAGTTACTCCGTTATTCTGTTAGTATTATTTACGGCACATCAACTGCGTTCAATATCGTAGTAATAATATCTTCGGAACTGATATTTTCCGCCTCTGCTTCGTAAGTAAGCCCTATTCGGTGGCGCAACACAGAATGGCACACAGTGCGAATGTCTTCGGGAATTACATAACCGCGGCGTTTTATGAAGGCATAGGCTTTGGCGGCTTTTGCCAAATTGATGCCGGCACGCGGAGAACAACCGTAGGCTATCAAATTTTTCAAATTCGGCAAGTTGTATTCTTCGGGAAAACGGGTGGCAAACACCAAATCCACAATGTATTTTTCAATTTTTTCGTCCATATACACTTCCTGCACCACTTGACGAGCACGCAAAATTGCATCTTTGGAAATCACTTTTTGCGCCACAGGAAAGGCTTTGAGTAAATTCTGACGAATAATCAACTGCTCTTCGGTTTTTTGCGGATAGGAAATAATTAATTTGAGCATAAAACGGTCCACCTGCGCTTCGGGAAGCGGATAGGTTCCCTCCTGCTCTATGGGGTTTTGCGTGGCAAGCACCAAAAACGGTTCTTCTAATTTAAAGGTTTCGGCACCTATGGTAACTTGACGTTCCTGCATTGCCTCCAAAAGCGCACTTTGTACTTTTGCCGGAGCGCGGTTAATTTCGTCTGCCAAAATAAAATTCGCAAAAATCGGACCTTTTTTAACGGCAAATTCTTCGGTTTTTTGACTGTACATTACCGTACCGAGTACATCGGCAGGCAGCAAATCGGGAGTAAACTGAATGCGGTGAAACGAAGCATCAATAGAAGTGGCGAGGGTATTGATAGCAAGGGTTTTTGCCAATCCGGGCACTCCTTCGAGCAACACGTGCCCATTGGAAAGTAAACCTATGAGCAAGCCTTCCACCAAGTTTTTTTGCCCTACTATTACTTTTTGCATTTCAAAAGTGAGCATTTCTATAAATGCACTTTCTTGCTGAATTTTTGCATTCAACAACTGAATATCAACCGGAGCGGTATTATTTGTTTCTTCCATGTGATTACGGATTTTTAACTGTTTTTAAATTTTTGAGTACAAATATAAAATAGTTTTCAGTTATTAGTTATTTAGTTGTTAGAAAATTTAGAATTTTAGAATTCTCATATTGCCACATTAGCATATTGTCAGTTCTCTGTTTTCAACGTGCCGTCTTCTAAACTCCACAAGCGGCTATGGGCTTTGTGGCTTTCAAAAAACGAGTGGAGCAATAATTTATTGGTATCGGTTATAAATATTTGTCCGAAATCCTGTCCTCCTATCAAATCGAGAATTTTTTGCGTGCGTTCTTTGTCTAATTTATCGAACAAATCATCTAACAATAAAATAGGAAACATTTGCTTCCGTTCTTTTACGGCAAAATATTGTGCAAATTTGAGTGCCAGCAAGAAGGTTTTTTTTTGTCCTTGCGAAGCGTTGGTTTTCAAAGTTCCACCATTGAAGGTAAATAGTAAATCATCTCTATGTACACCGGCAGAAGTGTGCGTGAGCACACAATCGCGCTCAAAATTCCGGCGCAAAAGGTCTTCCATACTCATATCGTGGAGTTGCGATTCATACACCACGCCACATGCTTCATGTTCATTGATACGCGCATACCATTCCGCCACCTGTGCCGAAAAATCGGCTATCACTCGTTTGCGAATAGCAAAAATTGCAGATGCTACACGTGCCATTCGCTCATCTATTATCTGTACATAATCATAGTCTAAGTGTTTGGTTTTAAGCAAACTATTACGTTGGGTAAGCAACGTGTTATACGTTACAAGATGGTGCAGGTATTGTTTATCGAAAATCGAAATAAAGGCATCAATAAATTTACGCCGTTCGCTTGCACCATCGCTTATGAGCACCGTATCGGCAGGTGATATATATATTAAAGGTATCAAGCCGATGTGTTCCGAAAGCCGCGCGTATTTTTTTTCGTTGCAACTCATTATCTTCTCTTTGTTGCGGTAGGCGCAGTGAATTTTGTAGTGCTGTTCTTCGTGGGCAAATTCTCCCTGAATCATAAAGGCATCGCAGCCGTGCTGCACATGGAGCGCATCAGCAGCAGCAATATTACTTTTGCAATACGCCAAATAGTAAATACTATCCAAAATATTGGTTTTACCCATACCATTGCGCCCCACTATACAATTAATATTGGCAGTACATTCAAAAGAAATATCGGCAAGATTACGATACTGAAAACAATGAAGGCTTTTGATAATCATAGTGCAAAAATCGGTATAAAATTGCAGGAAAGCAGGCGGATTCTCCCCTATATTATTAACAAAAAAATAACAGGCACAGACATAAAAAAAAAAAGCACAGTCATAAAAATAGATAATGCAAGTCAATTTATTGAATTACTGATAATTACGATAAATTGCTGATTATTAGTGAATTAAAAATATTTTAAAATACTACAATTTATAAAACACTGAAAGTAAACACCATATAATTAAAATGAAAAAAACAAGAAAAAAAAATGTTTTTTTTTCAAAAGTTTTGACCACCTTTGTACAACACAAAACAAACAAAAAAACACAAGATTTCACATCATGGAGACACTGTTACACGAACAAATTTGGGACGAATGTAGAGAAATAATTAAAGACAACCTACCGGAAATGTCTTTTTCTACGTGGTTTGACCCTATTAAACCCATCGGCATAGCCAATAAAGTACTTACGCTGCAAGTGCCAAGTCCGTTTTTCTATGAGTACATAGAGGCAAATCACATAGATTTGCTCAGTAAAGCACTGCGCCGCACGCTGGGAATTGATGCGAAATTGGAATACCAAGTAGTGGTGGGGCAATCTGCGCAAGCCGAAAAACAGCACACCATGCACCAATCGAGCAAAAATGCTACCAATTTGGTGAACAAAGTGCATCAGCAACCTTCGTTCGACAGCACCGCAAGTGATATACGAAATCCTTTTCTCACACCCGGAATTAAACAAATAGATTCGCAACTGAATCCGAACTATTCCTTTGCCAATTTTATAGAAGGAAGTTGCAACCGACTTGCACGCACTGCCGGTATGGAAATTGCCCAAAATATAGGCAAAACCCCTTGGAATCCTCTGTTTATTTACAGCAAACCGGGACTTGGAAAATCACATTTGGCACAAGCAATAGGTATAGAAATTAAGGAAAAATATCCTAAAAAAACCGTACTCTATGTAGATGCCGATACCTTTCAACGACAATTTGCCGAAGCAACCATAAAAAATACGCGCAACGATTTTACGCACTTCTATCAACAAATGGACGTGCTTATCATAGACGATGTGCAGTATTTGGCAGGAAAAGAAAAAACTCAAAAAGAATTTTTCCAAATTTTCAACTTTTTGCACCAAAAAGGCAAACAAATTATTTTGACCTCCGACTGCCCACCGGTGGATTTACAAGGATTGGACGAACGCCTTCTCTCTCGCTTCAAATGGGGACTTTCGGCAGAACTTACCGTGCCCGATTTTGAAACACGCCTGCAAATTTTGAAACGCAAAATTTACAACGACAGCATAGAAATTCAAGACGAAATAATAGAATACATAGCAAGCCATATTAATACCAATATTCGCGAATTGGAAGGTGTGTTGATTTCGATTTTAGCGCAAACTATTAATAATAAGGAAATTACGATAGATTTAGCAAAAAACATTGTAAAAAAACTTGTAAAAAATTCACAACAAGATATTTCTATTGATTTCATCAAATCTTCGGTATGTGAGTATTTCAACATTGCTCCCGACCAACTGAAATCGAAAACGCGCAAACGCGAAGTGGTGCAATCGCGCCAAGTGGCAATGTATTTTGCAAAAACCTACACCAAAAATTCGCTGGCATCTATCGGTTCGCAAATTGGCGGCAAAGACCACGCCACTGTGCTCCACGCCTGCAAAACGGTGAATAATCTTATGGAAACCGACAAATGTTTCCGCCGCAGTATTCAAGAAATTGAAAAACGATTTAAAGTGCAGTAATGCAATGTGATACTGTGCTAATAAAAAGAGGCTGCCCACTTTTAGGACAGCCTCTTATTTGTTTTTTAAGCGACAAAGAAATTATTGCGCTATTGCTACGAATGAAATAATATCAAACTCACTAAGTACTGTTAATTCCAATGAAACTATTTGTGCCATTCCATTCTTTTTGGCACAAAGAAGCTTGTATCTATCTATCAATCACCAAACTTTCAGTTAGGAAGAATAAACTAAAACGTTTTTTCAACAAACGCCATTTCTCTGTCGCGAAACTTCGTACACGCAAATTCCGGTGGCTACCGAAACATTGAGCGAATTGATTTCGCCGGTCATGGGAATACATATTTTTCGGTCGGCAAGGTCTATTATGGGCTGCGAAATTCCTTGTTCTTCGTTGCCCATTACTATTGCCGTAGGCAGGGTCATATCTACCTTATAACAGGCTTCGGCAAATTTTTCGGAAGCGCAAAGTACTTGCACTCCACTTTTCTGCAAAAATTTACATACGCTCACAAGTGATTTTACCTTACACACCGGCACTTTTGCCAAGGCACCTGCCGAAGTTTTAAGCGCATCGGCACTAATTTGCGCCGAACCTATGTGCGGCACCACCACCGCATGCACGCCCATACACTCGCAGGAACGCACTATTGCGCCAAAATTCCGCACATCGGTAACTTCGTCGAGTAGTACTATAAACGGCACTTCGCCGCGTTCGTAAATAGTGGGCAGTACTTGTTCTATGTTTTCAAACTCTATGGGCGAAGTAAAGGCTATTACGCCCTGATGATTTTTTTGCGTAATGCGTTGTAATTTTTCCACCGGCACCGATTTCACGGTAACGCCCAATTTGCGTGCGTGAAAAATGATTTCGCGTATCATTTCATTGTCCGACTGTTTTTTTATCAAAATTTGGTCTATCGGTTTGCCTTCTTTTAAGACTTCGAGTACGGCGTGAGTGCCGAATATCATTGTTTTTTCCATATATGTAATAACTGAGTAATTGAATAATAGAGTAACAGAATAACAAAAAAAGAATTGATGTTTCAATTATTCCGTTAGTCCATTATTGTTCTATCTGAGATTTATTTTTCTATCTTTGGGGTAGCGCACTTCATAACTTATACGAAATTCTTTACTTGCTGCCGCAGGAAGTTCAAAATTCCACGTTACCACGCCGGTTTCGGCATTATTCACCGTAGGCGGTGTGGTTTCTTTTTCATTCAGCGTTACGCGAATATCGTTTTGCTGCGAAATTGGGTAGGGTTCTTTCAAGGTGAATTGAACAGTTCTGTTTAAATTATTTTTCACGGTAATTTTGTAGGCAAGCGTAACGGTGGTATTGCCGCCGAAGGTGCGCACGTGCGAAAAATCGGTAAGTTTTTCACGTTTCACTTGCACTCGTTTTTCGGTTCCGAGCGTTACCGAGAGTATTTTTTGTGTTTGCGCCGTGTTGAGGAAGGTTTGTCCCACAAACGTGCCATCGTAGGTAATATTTGCCATACCGGGTAGAATATTGAGTTTTTCCCAATTTCGGAAATCGGCTATAAGGAATACATTCTCGTCTAATTTCGGCGCGGCGTAGTATTTATATTCTGCTGCCAATTCGTAAGTTTTTAAATCTATCAACTGCTCTTTTCCATTGCCCGGAATGGTGTAGGGCATATCTATGGAAAATTCCATGGCACTGATTTTTTCTTCGGCTGTAACAAAATCCTCCATAGTTTTTGTGGTAATTATTATTACGCCACCGGCTGCGCGTGCACCGTACAAATTTGCAGCCTCAGCACTTTTGAGTATTTCAGTTGATTGTATGAGCGAAGGGTCTATATTTGGCATTTCATCGAAGGGCACGCCGTCTATAATGTAGAGCGGCGTTTGCGCCCGTGCCGCAGGTGAGGCAAGTCCTATTTTATCGGAACGTTCCATGTCATACATCACGCCGGCATCGCTATCGTAACTCACGGAATTTTTTACGCCAATATTTACTGTTCCTCTCCCTGTTAGGGCTGCGGTGCTCACAAAATCAATAAACCACGGCGAAAATACCGGCGCATCTTTGCTGCGAGCGGGCGTAGCCGAAGAAAGCGTGATAGCCACAGTATTCCAATCTATGCCGGTGTTTTGACTCACTCGTGCGCGACCTTTGAGTTGCACAGGTTTACTCACATCGCTTATTATCATATCATAGATGGGTGTCCAGCGAGCCGCTTGGGTAAAATAACTCACGGTAATGGTGCTTGGTGTGGCAAAACTCGCCATGAGTTGCAGTTTGAGCACACCGTTATACACCCCACGTTTGCTTTGTTCTTGATTGAGTTGTTTTTGCAAGCGCGAAAGAGTTTTATTCAATTCATCGCTTTGTTTTTTATCGGCGGCTATTGTTTTTTCTATTGTTTGCGCTTTGGTGGTGTAAAAATCAAGTTGTTGGGTCATTTCCGCCACCGGAAGCACTTGCTGCACAGCCGGTTGCGAAGATTTTACCACACCGCCGAAATTTGTTTCTATGGCTTTTCGGAGCAATTCGAGTGCCGAAGTATTGATACGAATAGCGGTAGTACGCTGTCCAAGTGCCGCTGTGCTTATATCTATGGAATCTTGCAGGCGTTTTACCAAATCCGCCGATTTTCGTTCGGTTAAGTAATCGGTGGTAAATTCCGAAGATGCTACCACCACACTATTTGTAGCATTGATTTTGAGTGAATTGAGGTCAATATTGGGCGTAAGACCTTCAAATATCACTTCGTTTGCCCCCTGCGAAAGCGTAATTTGCGCACTATGCGTAAGTTCCGCACCCGAAAAATACACGGTTGCTCGCTTCGCTGTCATTTTTATGTTTTGGGAATATACCGAAATTGCAACAAAACACGCGGCTGCTATCAATACTGTTTTTTTCATAATTATTAGAGATATTCGTTGATATTTATAAATACTAATTGATATTCATTGTCAAATTAGCACATTACTTTCGGCAATATAACATTTTTTTATGCTACTACCCTATTTATACATACAAAAAAAGCGATTGCTTTTTGCAAACAATCGCTTTTTAAAAATCTATATACGGTTTTGATTATGCTTTTCCGGCAGAACCAAGCACTTCTACCACTTTGTGAGTGTAGAGTTTTTTCAATTCTTCGCGAGCAGGACCTAAGTACTGACGTGGGTCGAATTTATCGGGTTGTTGGTTGAAGAACTGACGAACAGCAGCAGTCATAGCCAAACGACCGTCTGAGTCGATGTTGATTTTGCACACGGCTGATTTTGCGGCTTTGCGAAGTTGTTCTTCGGGAATACCTATGGCATCTTTCAATTTTCCGCCGTTTTCGTTGATTATTTTCACATATTCTTGTGGCACCGATGATGCGCCGTGAAGTACGATAGGGAAACCGGGAATTTGTTTTTCTATGGCTTCCAAAATATCGAAACGAAGTGGTGGTGGCACAAGTACGCCGTCAGCATTTTTAGTGCATTGCGCAGGAGTGAATTTGTTTGCGCCGTGTGAAGTTCCTATTGAAATTGCAAGAGAATCTACCCCTGTGCGGCTTACAAAATCTACTACTTCTTCGGGTTGCGTGTAGGTGTGGTGGTCGGAAGAAACTTCGTCTTCTACACCGGCAAGCACGCCAAGTTCACCTTCTACGGTTACTCCGTGTGCGTGAGCATATTCTACTACTTTTTTTGTAAGAGCAATATTATCTTCGTATGAGTGGTGCGAACCATCTATCATAACCGATGAAAAGCCCATGTCGATACAACTTTTGCAAAGTTCAAAAGTATCGCCGTGGTCTAAGTGAAGTACGATTTGTGGTTTTTCCCAACCAAGTTCTTTTGCGTATTCCACAGCACCTTGCGCCATGTAACGAAGCAATGTTTGGTTTGCATATTTACGCGCACCGCTCGATACTTGTAGAATTACCGGTGATTTTTGTTCTGCACAAGCCGATACGATTGCTTGCATTTGTTCCATGTTGTTGAAATTGAACGCAGGAATTGCATATCCGCCCTCAAAGGCTTTTTTAAACATTTCAACGGTGTTTACCAAGCCAAGTTCTTTATAACTTACTGACATTTTGTTTATTTATTAATAATTAATACTATGTAAAATTCGCCGCTAATGTACGAAAATATTTCTACGTGGCACACATTTCGAGCAATAAATTGCGAAAAATAATACGTATTCGTTCCGTATAGATTGCTTCACTACGTTCGCAATGGCGTTACCTGAGGGTGAGCGAAGTCGAAACCGCCGTCATTACCTTCGGTGAGGCATACACCGTTGTGAGGAACGAAACAATCTATACTAAAATTCAATATATCACCCGCATTTGGAGTGTCCACAGTCCATACATTTATTACAGCCGTCTTGGTGGGTTAAGTTAGAACCGCCGCAGGAAGGACATTTTTCGCCGGTGCTCACTTTGGTACCGTTTGGAATGTATTTTTTCAAGGCTCGCACTACTCCATTTTTCCACGTATTGATAGATTCGCCATCAACACTCAAAGAACCTATCAAATTCACGGCACTTTCTATGGGCATACGGTGGCGTAAAATTCCCGAAATCAAGCGGGCATAGTTCCAAAACTCTTGGTCGAAGGTGCGCGAAAGTCCCGCAAAAGTGTTTTCATAACCGTGTTTATCTTTATATTTGAAATCGTAGCGCGATTGTTTTCCTTCTTCTTTTACCTTCACTATACGCCCTTTGGTAACAGATTTTGGTATTGGCAATACGTCTTCATCTATGCGACCGGTGAAAATTTCGTAAGGATGTCCGCCGAGTAAACCCACAAAGGCAACCCATTGTTCGTTATTATTATTGAAACGCATAACTTCTGCTTCCAAACTTTCGGGACGATGCGTAGGAATAAATGCCTCGCCGCACGGGGTAGGATTGTCTTCTTTTTTCTTTTTCTCGGCTACAAGCACTCCCGAACGCGAACCATCGCGATACACCGTAACTCCTTTGCAACCCACTTCCCATGCGTGAATGTAAAGTTCTCCCACAAGTTCTTGACTTGCGGTTTCGGGCAGGTTAATAGTTACACTGATTGAGTGGTCCACCCATTGTTGCATTTTTCCCTGCATTTCCACTTTTTTGAGCCAATCCACATCGTTGGCAGTGGCTTTGTAATACGGCGATTTTTCTATCAGCGCATTCAATTCTTCCTGCGAACAGTTCTTTGCGTAGTCCACATTGCTGCCATTCGCCATAAGCCATGTTACAAATTTATGGTGAAATACGCGGTGTTCTTCCCAACTGTCGCCCACTTCATCTACAAAACTTACCTTCACGTTTTTATCGTTGGGATTCACTTTTTTGCGGCGCAAATAAGAAACCATAAACACCGGCTCTATGCCCGAAGTGGTTTGTGTGAGTAAACTTGTGGAACCTGTTGGCGCAATGGTGAGCATAGAAATATTGCGTCTGCCGTATTGCTGCATATCTTTATACAACTGAGAGTCGGCATCTTTAATGCGTAGAATAAAGGGGTTATTTTGCTCTTTTTCAGCGCAATACACATTGAAAGGACCGCGTGTTTTTGCCATTTCCATAGATGCTCTGTATGCCTCTATTGCAAGTGTTTTTTGTACTTCTACGGCAAAATCGGTGGCTTGGTCGGTACCGTAGCGCAATCCGAGTGCTGCAAGCATATCGCCTTCGGCGGTAATACCTATACCGGTGCGGCGACCTTCCTGCGCTTTCGATTTAATTTTTTGCCACAATTCTTTTTCCACTCGTTTTACATCGAAGGTTTCAGGGTCGGAATCAATTTTTTCGATAATGGCATCAATTTTTTCCAATTCCATATCTATAATATTGTCCATCATGCGCTGTGCGTGGTGCACGTGTTGTTTGAACAAATCGAAATTAAACTTCGCTTTGTCGGTAAAAGGATTTTCCACATAGCCATACAAATTAATGGCAAGCAAGCGGCAACTATCGTAAGGACAAAGCGGAATTTCGCCGCAGGGGTTGGTAGATACGGTTTTGAAGCCCAAATCGCCGTAACAATCGGGAATGGATTCACGAGCAATGGTGTCCCAAAACAAAATGCCGGGTTCTGCCGATTTCCATGCGTTGAATACTATTTTATTCCACAATTCGCGTGCATTGATTTCTTTTTTGATAATTGGATTGGGCGAATCTATGGGATATTGCTGGGTGTAGCAGATATTGTTTTTCACCGCTTTCATAAACTCATCGTCTATTTTTACCGAAATATTTGCACCGGTAACTTTTCCCGTTTCCAATTTTGCATCTATAAATTTTTCGGCATCGGGGTGTTTTATAGAAATACTGAGCATGAGTGCACCTCTCCTGCCGTCTTGCGCCACTTCGCGCGTGGAGTTGGAATACCGCTCCATGAACGACACCACTCCTGTGGAGGAAAGCGCGGAATTATTCACCGGCGTACCCGATGGGCGCAAGTGCGAAAGGTCGTGCCCCACTCCGCCGCGACGTTTCATCAACTGCACTTGTTCTTCGTCTATACGCAAAATACCGCCGTAAGAATCCGCCGGATTTTTGTGTCCTATCACAAAACAATTCGAGAGCGAAGAAATTTGAAATTTATTACCAATTCCCGCCATAGGACTACCCTGCGGCACTATATATTTGAAATTTTTCAAGAGTTCAAAAAATTGGTCTTCACTCATGGGTTCGGCGTATTTTTGGTCTATGCGTGCAAATTCGCGTGCCAACCGGCGGTGCATATCGTCCGGATTTTTTTCATACAAATTGCCGAAAGAATCTTTCAGTGCATACTTATTGACCCATACCGATGCTGCCAATTCATCGCCATCGAAATATTCTTTTGAACTTGCAAGTGCTTCTTCAAATGAATAGGTTTTTGTGTGTAATTCTGTTCCCATAGTGAGTGTGTTTTTTGTGTGAAAAAAAGTAGTCCAAAATTAAAATCTATTTTTCAAATCACCCCATTTCGCTTTTGAGAGTTATTAAAAGTTTTTAAACAACACAAAAATTTGAGTAGTAGTGTATTTGATTTTTGAGAGCATTGCACAAGGATTGTAATCCGCATATTTTTGAACCATTGTATCCATAGAGTGCCGAAAAAAAAAACACTGAGAAGAAAAAAACAATGAATTTTTTTAGTAAAAAATGTATATTTGCATTTAAAACCCCAAAGCATGAGTGATACAATCAAACATATTGAGCACTATTACAAAAAAGTAAAATTGGCAAATAAGGAACTGACAAAAAAAGAGGCTTTTAAAGACCTTTTAAACCGTCTTTATTGGGGGAATTCTGAAATTCAGCAAATTATAGATAAAATTACACTCGGTGCAGAGGCAACCGTACTCAATATTCCACGCAGAGACAAACTTCACAAAGGCAGTGCAGACACACTTTTCAACAACATAATCATAGAGTTTGAAAATGATTTGCACGTAACATACAATCACGCAAAAGAGCAGTTGGCTGGTTATATGTTGGGCAAAATGCGCACCGGTGCAGGGTTTGATTTTACACTTATTGCCTCCGATTTTATACATTGGAAAGTTGTTACTCCCGATATTTCTTGTATTGATAAACTTGAAAAATTACAAGAGCACGAACTTATACTGAACGAAACGGATTTTTCCTTTACCCTTACCGAAGAAAATTCCGAAGATTTTTATTATTGGCTCGACCGGTTTCTTTTTCACGAAACAAAGCAACAAGCCACATTAAAAAGCATTGAACAAGCGTTTGGTTTTCAGAGCAATATATTTATAGAATCGTTTCGAGAGTTAAATCATTGGTTTAACGATGCAAAAAAATACGGCGAAGTGCAAGTGTCTTTTGAGCAATGGCACAAGTTTTTGAGCATTGCCTACGGACGATTTGATAAGCGAGAAGATATTTTCTTAATACACACGTATTTGAGTGTTTTTTCAAAAATGATTGCTTTTCAAGTGTTGGATAAAGACGAGTTTATTGACGATGATAAAATGGTAAATATCCTCAATGGCGAAATTTTCAAAACAAAAAATATTGCCAATTTTGTTGATAATGACTTTTTTTATTGGGTAACCGATAATCGTAATTTTCCAAAATTGAAAAAAGTGTTTCGACTTATAGCACAAGAACTCTCAATATTTGATTTTGAAACCATACAAGAAGATATTTTAAAAGGTGTGTATCAGGAACTTATAGACCTTGATACACGGCACAAACTCGGTGAATACTACACACCCGACTGGCTTTGCGAACGAGTTGTAAGCGAGTTTGATTTTGGAAAATGTAAAAAAATTCTTGACCCTTCGTGTGGTAGTGGTTCATTTCTTCGTGCGGCAATCCAACGAATTAAACAACAAAATCCAGAAAAAACACCCGAAGAAATCAATAAACAAATTTACGGTATCGACATTCACCCGCTTTCTGTACAAATTGCAAAAACAACCGTATTGCTTGCATTAGGAAAAGATATAAAAGATACTCGAAACCCTATTCAGATTAATATTTTACTTGCAAATACACTCTATTCGCCTATTAATGAGGGGACACTGTTTGGCAACGACTTTGAAATGCCAATAGACCGTAAAACGTATAAAATTAATTCGTTGGTACTCAATAATATGGCGGAATTTAACATGGCACTTGATATATGCGACCAACTTTCTGCACACGGATTGCACGAAAAACCTATTTCAATAGAAAAATTTACCGATATTTTATACAAGCAAATTTCAAATAGTGCAAATGGTGTTGCAGCAAATAGTTATTATGAAATTTACAAAGGTTTTAAAATAACAAAAGAGCAAAAACGCGACAGTATTTGGAAATTTATTATTGCCAATCTGTATAAACCATATTTTTTATACGAATTTTTTGATTACATAATTGGCAATCCACCGTGGCTCACGTTCAGTTCTATCAATAACGAAGATTATCAAAACATATTGAATACGCTGGCAGTGCGCTACAAAGTAAAACCAACAAATCAAAAAAACTATCCACATCTTGAAATTGCGGCAATTTTTCTGGCTCATTGCAGTAGTTATTTTCTTAAAGAACAAGGTAAAATTGCCTTTGTGCTTCCGCGCTCTTTTTTTAGCGGCGACCAACACGACCGCACTCGTAGTGGAGAGGCGCGAGGATTTAAACTCACTCAAATATGGGATTTAGATAAAGTACAGCCACTTTTCAATATTCCGAGTTGTGTGTTTTTTGCAGAAAAGAGAAATGATAAACAAAGCGGAAAAATGTCGGTCAGAGAAGGAAAACAGTTTGAAGGACGCCTTCCTGAACATAATTGTCATTACAACATTGCAAAAACAAAACTAAAAGAAACTCCCGTTGTTTGGTATTTGAAAACACAAGGCAAAGCAACTGCATTTTCAACTGAAAAAAGTACTACGAAGAATGCCGTAAGCCCCTACAAATCGCTTTTCAAGCAAGGTGCTACCATTGTTCCACGAGCATTTTATTTTGTGGATTTGAATCAAGAAAAACCAAAAGATTTCGTAGATAGAATTGTAAGCATAAAAACATCAGCCGATATTTTAACAGATGCCAAAGAGCCTTGGAAAACAACTTTGACGGGGCAAGTTGAAAGTAAATTTCTTTTTCGTACAGCCATTTCAAAATCTATTTTGCCGTTTTATTTACACAATCCCGACTTGATTACACTACCCATAACAATAGAAAAAAAACATGACGGATTAAAAAGAATAAAACTTTATACTTCTGAACAACTCATGAATGCAAGCGAACTGAGAGCGTGGCAGTGGTTTAAAAATGTTGAAACAATTTGGAATTTGAAAAAAACTGACAAATCAAAAAATATGTCGGCAACTGACCGAATAGATTTTCAGAAAGGACTTACCTCTCAAAACTTGAATCTTCGTTATTTAGTGCTTTATACCGCTTCGGCAAAAGATGCGAACGCATTGGTTCTCGACAGACAAAAACTTGATGTTGAATTTTTGGCAGAAAGTAAAACCTATGTGTATCATACCGAAAACAAGCAAGAAGCAGATTACGTAGCAGCGATATTAAACTCTTCTATTCTCAATGAACAAATCAAAGATTTTCAAACGCGGGGTTTATTTGGTCCGCGTGATGTACACAAAAAAATTCTTGATGTATATTTTCCAAAATTTAATGATTTGAACGAACATCATATACAATTAGCAGAATTAGGGAACGTTTGCGCAGAAAAAGCAACTGCATTTGTGGAAAACAATCCGCAAAAGAATACCTTGTCGGCACATTTTCTCGGCAAAATGCGGGTAGAAATCAAGAAACATTTATCGCAGGAATTGACCAATATAAATACCGTTGTTGCAAAAATACAGAAGAATAAAAAATAACTAGCTATAACACCCACCAATTATGACAAAACGAATAGGAATTTTAACTGCCGGCGGCGATTGTCCCGGCTTAAATGCCGCCATTAGAGGCGTTGCAAAAACCGCCATAGTAGAATACGGTATGAAAGTGCTGGGCTTTTACGATGGATATAAAGGACTGATAAACAATGACTATACCGAACTCACCGAAAGTGATGTTTCAGGTATTCTTACACAGGGCGGCACTATTTTGGGTACTTCGCGCGAAAAACCCTTTAAAGACGATGCCGGAGAAATGAAAACCGATAAAATTCTGAGTAATTACCGCGATTTAGACCTCGATTGCTTGGTGTGCATAGGCGGCAACGGTACTATAAAAACCGCGCACAAACTCTCGAAAATCGGACTGAATGTAATAGGTATTCCCAAAACGATAGACAACGATGTGTGGGGCACCGACCAAACCTTTGGTTTCGATTCGGCAGTGAATATTTGCACCGATGCCATAGACCGCCTGCACACTACCGGCAATTCGCATCATCGCATTATGATAATAGAAGTAATGGGGCACAATGCCGGTTGGATAGCCCTTCATGCCGGTATTGCCGGCGGTGGTGATGTCATTCTTGTTCCCGAAATTACCTGCAATATTGATATTGTTACAAATTATTTACACAAACGACACACACAAGGGAAACCCGTGTCGATAGTAGTGGTAGCCGAAGGTGTGTATTCGCAGGAAAATAATAATTTTACTGCACACGAATTGGCGCAACGCATAGAGCAAGCAACCGGCATAGAAACGCGCGAAACAGTGCTCGGCTATATTCAGCGCGGAGGTACCCCCTCTGCTGCCGACCGCATACTTGCCACGCGCTACGGACGCTACGCCGCACACCTGATAGCAAAAGAAAAATATAATCAATTAGTGGTGTTCAAAAACAATACGGTGGACCATATTTCGTTAAAAGAATCTGCCGGCAAACTCAAAACAATAGACCCCGAAGAAATGATAGTGGTTTCGGCGCGGGCGTTGGGGGTTTGTTTTGGCGATAAACCTATGTAAATGAATACCTCATACGAATGTGGAAACTTTCTCATCGAAATATTTAGAAACAGCCGTACAAGAAATCGGCAAACTGCCCGGAATTGGTAAAAAAACTGCTCTGCGCTTGGCATTACACATTGTGCGGCATGATGAAAATTATGCGTTTAGTTTGAGCGAAGCCATCAGTAATTTAAAACGCAAAGTGTGTTTTTGCACCACCTGCCACGCTATTTCCGATAGCGATGTGTGCGATATTTGCGCCAATCCCTTGCGCGATTTTTCCACTATTTGTGTGGTAGAAACTATCAAAGATGTGCTGGTGATAGAGGCTACGCAGCAATTTCGGGGTGTGTATCACGTGCTGGGCGGTGTGATTTCGCCCATAGATGGTGTATCGCCGTTTGATTTGGAAATTCAGACTTTGGTGGAACGAGTGGAACGCGGCGGCGTGGAAGAAATTATTTTTGCCCTGCCGGTAACGGTGGAAGGCGATACCACAAGTTTTTACATTCATAAAAAATTGCAGCAGTTTTCGTGCAAAATTTCTATGATAGCACGCGGTGTGGCAGTAGGCAACGAATTGGAATATACCGATGAACTCACCCTCGCCCGCTCCATTCGCGACAGAGTGGAATATAAAGCGTAGTTCAATTAAGCGTTTTCAATCAAGAGATTTTTAGGTTTCGCTTACTCGGTTATTCTGTTATTCAACAGTAATCATTAACGATTATTTAAGAATTGATATTCCACAATCCATCGCGATTTGCTATCATGTGGTCTTTGCACAAGGCTTCGAGTAATTCTGCGGTGAGTTGTGGTGAATATTGCAATTCGCGCGTTATATCTTCGGGCGTGCAGCCGTCTTCTTTGAGCAGCAAACGCAGTATTTGCGCACGTTTTTGCCGCTTAGAACCTTCAAATTTCGATTGCGTGCTGTGCATTTTCGAGAGACGGTTAAAATTTCCTTCCGTTTTTTTAATGTGCGTGCCGTAATCCATCAATGCCCAATACCATTGTCGGGGATTTTCGGCATACAAGGTTTGCTCCACCAGCGAACGAAGCACGCTTTCGTCTATCTTTTCTTGTTCTTCGGACAAAAAGGTGTAAATAAACACCGTGCGCACATTGGTTTCTACAAATACTTCGGCTTGATTGAAGACATACACAAGAATAGATGCCGCAGTATTCACGCCAATGCCGGGAAGTTTTACCAATTCTTCCACTGTGCGCGGGAATGTGCCGAAATCAACGATTTTTTGCGCCGTTTGATGCAAAAATCGCGCTCTCCTATTATACCCCAATCCCGACCAATGCTGCAACACTTCGGAAAAATCGGCGGCGGCAAGACTTTCTATGGTAGGAAATGCCTGCGTAAACTCCTCGAATTTAATCAATACACGCGCTACTTGCGTTTGCTGCAACATAATTTCCGAAAGTAGCACATAATATTCCGTAGGATTGCTCCGCCATGGCATGGGGCGATACAATTCCCGTCCTTTGCGCAGCACCGTTTGTTGAAAATCAGTAATGTTTTGAGGAGTTAGAAATTCTTTTTTAGACACGAGGAATGATTGAGTAATTGAATAACTGAATAACTGAAACCTGCTAACTAACAACTAATACCAAACAACTATTTTTCATTTGTTCCTTTCAGCACCGAAAGCAGCACACCGCCGAGCAAAATCAGGAGAATAATGAGAAGCGAGAGATAAATAGGAATGTGCACCACGTGTGATAGCAGCATTTTGATACCAATAAAAAACAAGAGCACAATAAGGCTTTTTTGCAAGTAGTGGAATTTATTAATCATAGATACCAACACAAAATACATGGAACGCAAGCCAAGAATGGCAAAAATATTGGAGGTGATAACAATAAACGGGTCGCGAGTAACCACAAAAATTGCCGGAATAGAATCTATGGCAAAGAGCACATCGGTAGCCTCTATAATTACCAAAGCCACCATCATGGGTGTGAGTGCTCGCTGACCGTTTACAAACGTAAAGAATTTACTGCCGTCAAAATTATTGCTTATAGGGTAGAGTTTTCGCAGAGCCTGCACTATTTTATTTTTATCGGCATCAAATTCTTCGTTTTTGCCGAAAATCATTTTCAGTGCCGAAAATATAAGGAGCGCACCGAACACGTACATAATCCAATCGAATTTTTGCACCAGCGCAGCACCTATCACTATCATAATACCGCGAAATACTATTGCCCCCAAAATTCCCCAAAACAGTACCCTGTGTTGATATTGTTGCGGAATATTAAAATAGGAAAACAACATGGCGATAACAAACACATTGTCGAAACTCAGCGAGAGTTCTATAATGTAACCGGTAAAAAATTCCACCGCCGTAGTACGCGGAGTACTTGCGGGCGTAAGCCCAAACCATTGATATTTGTACGCAAAATAAATCAAAACATTGAAACACAATGCTATAAACACCCAAAAACAGGTGGTTACAAGTGCTTCTTTGGTGGAAATGATGTGTTCTTTTTTATTGAACACGCCCAAATCGAGTGCCAGAAGTGCGCACACAATCACAAGAAAAATAACTAAGGCTTCGGTTTGTATCATTGGTTTTGTTTTTAAAGCAAAAGTAGAGATTTTTTGGAATGTGCAAACATTCCTCGCCTATTTATTATGTTTTTTACGTCAAACAATTATGCACAAAATTGTGTGGAAATTGCATGGTTACACAGTGGAGTGAGCCGTGTTGGGTTATCAGTACCGAGCAATCAATGGGCACAATTTCTCTGTCGGGAAATGCGGTTTGCATAATGTTCACTGCCTCACTATCGGTGGCGCAGTTATATATAGGCAAAAGAACCGCTTCGTTCAGTATCAAAAAATTGGCGTAGGTTGCCGGCAGGCGTTCGCCGTCTTCGCCGAATTGCGGCGTAGTCATAGGCAGCGGCACAAGGTTATAGGGCTTTCCTTGCGGAGTGCAAAAGCCTTGCAATTCCTTTTCCATAGCCTGCAATTCGGCATAGTGTTCGTCATTCACATCGGTACATTGCACGTAGGTTATAGTATCTTCGTTCACAAAACGCGCGAGTGTGTCTATATGGCTATCGGTATCATCGCCGGCTATGTAGCCGTGAGCAAGCCAAAGTACGGTGTGTGCACCAAATTGTTCTTTCAAATAGGTTTCAATGTCTGCTTTTGAAAACTGCGGATTGCGCGTGGGAGTGAGCAAACAACCTTCGGTGGTGAGCAGCACTCCTGCTCCATTCGATTCTATGGAACCGCCCTCGAATACGAAATCGTTCAAATCCACATAGCGAGCATGGTTGAAAAATCCGCTATCGAATACTTGTTTGGTAATGGCAGTATCTTTTTCGGCAGGGAATTTATTGCCCCAGCCATTGAAGCGAAAATCGTAGAGCAGTGTATTTTCTTCATCGAACACCGTAATAGCAGCGTGGTCGCGTGCCCACACATCGTTGCTTTCACATTCAAAAAAGTATATGCTTTGTCGCTTGGCTATATCGCCCAATTCCTGCATCACTCGTATTTTACATTCGCACACTATCAGCAGTTTTTGGCGTGCGCTAATAGCATCGGCAATTTTCACAAAACACGCCACTGCTTGCTTGTAATTACTCTCAAAATCGGTTTCGGGGTGAACCCACGTCAGTTGCACAAAATCCTGTGCGTGCCATTCGGCTGGAAATATTATACTCATATAAATTGGTTTGATACATATTTTTCAATAACAAAAATAGTGTTTTTATTCTACCACAGTTCAAACTCAGCACCGTTTTCTATGTGCAAATCGCCTTCCATAATAATTTCTCCTTCGGCATCGAGTATCAATTTTGCTCCACTTTGTATGAGTACGTCTTTTACGAAAATATCTCCACAACTTGTAACGGTTGTATTTGTACTCACTGTTTGGTTGGTGAAATTAATAGTTGGGGTAAGTATTCTACAATTTCCATATTCGTCCATTGGTCCTAAACACGGATTAGAATCGTCTCCGTCCGGTTCTTCGGGGCAATTCGGGCAATGCGCAGGTTTCTCACCAATTCCCCAATAATAATACCCATCGCCATCTCTATCTTCACACACAATATCGGCATCGGTGTAATTGAGGCTGGTTACATTATTTTGATAAAACGTAAATCCACCAAAATCCGACAAATTTAACGTAATATATCCAAAACCATCTATCCCCCAATCTGTTCCCCAACTATTTTTTACAATCCACGCATCTTCTCCAATTAAATGGTGGTCAGGAGAAATTATTGTATAATCATTCCATCCAAATTTATCAATTCTATCTCCTGCTTCAATAGACTTATAACCTATTAATCCCATAGCATGAAACCAACTTGTAATTCCAATATGCACAGGAGATTGCAAAACCAACAATTTTAAGTCATCAAACGTTTTATTTGCGAGATTAAAATAACTATATCCATCTATTTTAATCTTTTCTTCCGGATTTTGACATATATCATTACAATTATCAAATGAACCTATAAACGGTAAACAAGATTCATTTACTACACCGTCCTCAATAAAACTATCAAGTATCCAAATTGATATAGTACCACCATCACAATTAAGGTCTTGTTCCGATAAATCCAAATTCAATAACTGATTGTAATATAAATTTGTATATGCTTCTATTACTCCGGCAATAGTAAACGCAGCACAACCAACACCAATAGTGTTATTTGGTCGTTGGTCTTTTATTGAAGTAATCCAATTTCTGCCGTGCCTATTACGCCAATCAAACGAAGACACATAGGGAGAATTGCCTCTCGTGATTTTTTGAGTTTGTTTTTCTGCTTCATCGTACAATTCAAAAATTCCACCCTTATAATATTCAAACCCTTGCAAATCGGGAACTTTTCCACCAAACATTGTTTTCTTTTCTTCAAAACTCATGCGCGAAACGGACGTTTCGCCTGCAAGCCACAGTGCGTTTTGTACACGGAGATTGTCATTTATTCGTGTAATTCTATCCGATTGTACTTGTTGTTGTGTTTTTGTATTTTTGGCATTTCCTACATCAATCACCACATTTCTCAATTCTGCATTCTCTATTTCCACTCGAATTTTTGTGAAATTATGACTGCGAGTAATGTTTGTGCTCTCTAATGCTGCATTTTTAAAATTATCAACTCCATTGATAGCAAACAATGGTGAAGTTTCATATATCAACACGTCATAGCCATAATCGTCAGTAAGTAATATTCGTACATAACCAGACTTTGAAGAAAATACTGCTTGCCCCGATGCTGTTATTGATTGAATATTCAAAGTGTTTTTTCGAGTATTTATCAATATTGTATCTTGTGTTATTGGTTTATTGATAGCCACAAGTGATTGCGCAAGTGAAACAGCACCCATACCAACAAATACGCAGGACAATAAATATTTCCTTTTCATACGTTTTATTTTTTGACAAATGTATATGAATAACTTCCTCCATTAGTAGTATGTACAACAAGAAGATAATTACCTTTTACAAAAGAACTTACATTAATTTCTTTATCATGCGCTTGACTATACAATTTTTGCCCCGTCATATCAAATATCTCCACCAATGAAATATTTGTATCTTCCGGAAAAATTGTTACAACATCTTCCACTGGATTAGGATAAATTACAATTTCTGCATTTTGAAACGAATGTGTTTCCGTTCTATAAGGTTCTTCCCACACAAAACACTCTTCACTTTTTGCGTCTTCCGGTTTATGTACCAATGCTGCGTTTTGTAAAAAACACAATAAATATACTTGTTCTCGCCCCATAGCCTGCAACGCATCGGTGCTACGCAGCAGTCCGTTCATATTTCCAATACCTTCTATCCATGTATGCGTTTGGTATTGAGGGAATCCAAAATTTGCGGAAGATTTCACTTGCATTCGTTTTCGTGGAGAGCCATTTATTTCAATATAATCTACTGCTTCCACTGTTATTTCAGCATCATATTTTTCTATGTGATTTGGTCCACACGAACCGTCAAAACACTGAATATCGTAGGTTTGAAACACATCGCCCACTTCAGCAGCAAAATTATACAACAGCACTTCCTGCACATCTATACGCGGTTTATAATACTCTTTTCGTTCCGTTACATCTTCACGTATATAACCTGCATGTTCCCAAACGCTTGCATTCTTATCTTTTGTTGTCAAAAGTTCGTAATATACTATATCATTCAAAACCACTTCATTACCGAGTTTTGTAGTGTATGTTTTTTTTATAAACATAGCCCGATGACATATTTTCGGCAAATTCGTTCCATTGCGCACTTGGCGAAAGTAGAGGGGAATAGTTCTCTTTTTCCGACCTCAAATCTATTTCCTCCGCATCTACTTCATTCCATTCCGAAAATTCCGGATTTTCGGTTGTGCCACCCGTTTGAAAACGATTCATAATTGCCACAACTGCATTATTATATGTGTCATTTTTTATTGCAATAGTTGTTTGTTGCTGTTTTTCGGTGAGTGAATACAAAATATTCGCTTGCAAGGTTGCGCCATTCTCTTTGTACTCTATGTTGTAATTATCGTAACCGCTCAGCGTTGTAAAATATACCTCATATTTTGTACTATCACTTCTAACTTCTGCCACTCGAATACTATCAATTCGCTGCTGAACATTCTGTGCTTGCTGTGCAAAACTCATAGATACACAAAAGAAAGAAACAAAAAAGAGTAGAACTTTTTTCATACTTACAAAGATTTATCTGTGTTACAAAAATGAATGATTAGCACAAATGTACAATACTTTGCAATATAAGTCTATAGATTGAGTGCTTTTTTTGCAAAACAATAGCCCCCCCCTCTTGCGATTATTTTTCAATTTCTATCATACGACTATTACAATTGCATCTTCGGGAATGAGGTCTTCGCAGCGATATTTGCGAAATAATTGTAAAATTGCAATCACATCTTTTTGGCAATAACTTACTATGCGCTGCAAATCCTGCTCTTGCCAATACACATCGCACACCATACTGCCGTCAATATCGTCTTTGGGCGTGGGAATACCAAACACGTGTGTAAGTAATTTGAGCGAAGTGTAATTTTTGTAATCGCCAAAACGCCACATATCGAGCGTATCTAAAAAGGGCATTTCCCACGGTTTTTTACCGCGTGCATCGAGCATTTTGGGAATGGAAATGCCATTGATTAAAGCGCGGCGACCAAGATAGGGAAAGTCAAATTCCATCCCGTTGTGTGCACAAAAGAGCGTTTTTCCGCTATTGAAATATGTGCGCACAAGTGCCATAAAATCCTCTAAAATCTGTTTTTCATTGTGCCCGGCAAAGGAACGCACGCGCACTTGCAGCTTGCTGCCTTTTTGCAGCACAAATGCCACCGAAATACACACAATTTTGCCAAATTCCGCAAAAATTCCTGCTTTTTTGTACAATTCTTCGGGCGCAATATCGCCGGTTTGCAAGCGTTTCGATTTTTGTTCCCACAGTACACGTTCTTCTTCCGAAACTTCGCTCAGCGAAGCACACAAAGGCACTGTTTCTATATCGAGAAACAGAATTTTACTGATGTCTATACGCGAAATTGCTTGCATATTTCACATTTTTTACCGCTGCGGCGTAAAGCGTGGTGCCGAAAAACCTTTTATAAAAGCCTCCCACAAATTTGTGGTGGTAAATACTTGTTCGCCAAAATAAAACAAATAGGGCTGAATACTTTCTACTGTTTGCATTCCGGGCACGGGTGCTATCAAGTTGTACAAATCCACGTAATACACTATGGTGGGGTACGCTGCTCTACCGTTCAGCAATTTGAGAGCCAGCGGATGTGTGGCATTGCGCGGTGCGCCGGCTTTGTACTGCGTGTTTTTATACACCGTGTCGCGAAAAGTTATTGTTTGATTTCCTTCGGCATTGAATTTTGCCGCATGAAAATTCTCGTTTACGTAGGCTATCACCGAAGTATCGGAAAAGGTAAGAGCGTCCATTTTTTTGCAATAGCCGCACCAATCGGTGTACACGTCTATCAACACCGGTTTTCCGTCTTTTTTGGAACGCGCAAGTGCCTCCTGCAAATCCACCCAATTAATCGTTGCTTTTTGCGCGTGCAAAAGCATTGCGGCAGCGGTAAAAAGTAGTATTAACAATCCTCGTAATTTCATAGTTTTTCTTTTTTGTCATTCACAAATTGCGAGACTACCTTCGTTGAGGGCTTCGCCGTTGCTTCGTTCCTCGCAATAACCTACAAACAAGCGTCATTGCAAACGTAGTGAAGCAATTCATACATTCAAAAATCGCAATTAATTACATGTAATTTTTACAAATATACAATTAAAAATTTATTTCTGCATCGTTCAATATAGGATGGCGCAAATCTTTTTCGGAAATCAGTTGTTTTTCGGTAGGAACTTGCCAATCAATACCCAGTGCAGGGTCGTTGTACATAATGCCTCTATCTAACTGCGGCGCGTAAAAATTATCGCATTTGTAACTAAAAATCGCCGTGTCGCTCAATACCGAAAATCCGTGCGCAAATCCTTGCGGAATAAGGAATTGCAAATGATTTGCATCAGAAAGTTCCACTCCTACCCATTGCCCGAAGGTGGGTGAATTGCGGCGTAAATCTACCGCCACATCATACACTTTTCCCACAATTACCGAAACTAATTTCGTTTGACTTGCCGGATTCAACTGATAGTGCAATCCGCGAATAACGCCGTATGACGATTTGGAGCGATTGTCTTGACAAAATGTGATGTTGATGCCGCGTTCGGCAAACTGTTTTTCGTTGTAGGCTTCGGTAAAATAGCCGCGTGCATCTTCAAACACTTTTGGTTTGATAATCAATAAATCCTTGATTTTGGTTTGTATAATTTCCACTGAATAATTGTTAATTATTAATTGTTAATTGAGAACTGACTAATCGTCTCATTGACGAACTGAAAACTGAAAACTGTCTAATTGGCATATTAGCACATTAGCATATTGATAATTAATGTGTTTCGTTAGCGATTTTGAGTAAATACTGTCCGTATAAATTCTTTTTGAGCGGTTCGGCGAGTTGCAGTAGTTTTTCGCGAGAAATATAGCCTTTTCTATACGCAATTTCTTCCAAGCAGGCAACTTGCAATCCTTGACGATTTTGAATGGTAGATATAAAATTTGCCGCTTCGAGCAAACTATCATGCGTGCCGGTATCGAGCCACGCCATGCCGCGACCGAGTAATTCCACCGTGAGGCGACCTTCTTCTAAATAGAGTTTATTCAAATCGGTAATTTCCAATTCTCCCCGTGCCGAAGGTTTCAGGCTTTTGGCTTTTTGCACCACATCGTTGCCGTAAAAATACAAGCCTGTAACCGCCCAATTTGATTTTGGCTTTGCAGGTTTTTCTTCCAAACTCAGTACTGTGCCCGTTTCATCAAATTCTGCCACTCCGTAGCGTTCGGGGTCGTTTACGTAGTAACCGAATACCGTGGCACCACTTTTCAACTGTGCGGCTTCCTGCAAATGTTTTGAAAAATCAAGTCCATAGAAAATATTATCGCCCAGCACCATAGCCACACTATCGTTTCCTATAAAATCGGCACCTATAATAAATGCTTGCGCAAGTCCATCGGGCGAAGGCTGAATAGCGTATTGGAGTTGCAAACCCAAATCTTCGCCTGCGCCAAACAAATTTTTATACAAATGAATATCCTGCGGTGTGGAAATTATAAGAATTTCGCGAATACCGGCAAGCATAAGTACCGAAAGTGGATAGTAAATCATAGGTTTATCATATACCGGCACTATTTGTTTTGATATACTTTTTGTAACCGGATACAGGCGCGTGCCCGAACCACCGGCTAAAACAATTCCTTTCATAGTTTTTTTAGTTGTTAGGTATTAGTGATTAGTTGTTAGATTTTCAATTAAAAATTAAGAAAATGTAATTTTCAACTTTCAGTTTTTAAACACAATTAGCATAGTAGCACACTGTCTTACTTTTTCATTGCAGAAAATTGTTGAATCATATCGAGCATAATGCGATAGGTTTCGTAGAGTTCTACATCTTTTTTAATATCGGCATACCACTCATCGCGCCGTTTTTGATTGAGCGAATCTACTGCGGCATCGGCAGTTTTTGCAACAATTTCGCGTTCGGTAATACGCAGCGGTGTTTCGTGTTGTCCCACGTTTTTATATCGTTCGGCGAGTTCGGTATTTTTTGCTTGTCGTGCGCGGAATTGGTCTATTTGCAAACTCACCACTCGTTCGTTGCGGCGGTCGGCAAGCCACACCGATGCAGAATTAATGGCATTGAACACGCTGTCGTTTTTTACGCGCTGTTCGCTTTTTTTTGCCAATTTTTTCACATCACTCTGCGGTTTCCATTCGGTATATTTTT
The DNA here is from genome assembly GCA_031286165.1 of Bacteroidales bacterium. Classification (GTDB taxonomy): domain Bacteria; phylum Bacteroidota; class Bacteroidia; order Bacteroidales; family UBA1715; genus WQTX01. The sequence goes on along the minus strand of JAITUU010000045.1, from coordinate 73,072 downwards.
CAGGTTGCGTTACCGTCCACGGCATAGCGTTATCGAGTTCGCGTTCGCCGATTTCTATTTTTTGATACAAATCGGGCAACACAATATCGGGAATTACGCCCTTCAACTGTGTAGAACTTCCGTTAATTCTATAGAATTTTTGAATAGTAATTTTAATTGCGCCAAAGGGCATATAGGCTTTGTGTTGGGAATTGCTTACAAGTTGGTCTATATCTATCACGCGCTGCACGGTGCCTTTGCCGTAGGTTGATTGCGTGCCTACAATCACGGCACGTTTATAATCCTGCATGGCGGCAGCCAAAATTTCGGAAGCCGATGCGCTGAACGTGTTTACAATAATTAAAAGCGGACCCGAATAGAGAATAGAAGGGTCTCTATCGAAGAGCGCGCGGCGATTGCCACCGGAGGAACTTACCTGCACTATGGGACCTTTTTCTATAAAATATCCGCCAATATCTACCACATCTTGCAAAGAGCCACCACCATTGTCGCGCAGGTCTATGATAATTCCCGCCACATTTTGTTCTTTCAATTTTTGCACTTCTATTTTTATATCATCGGCAGCACGTCTCCCGGCTATGTCGTTCATATCGGTGTAAAACTGCGGTAAATAAATGTAGCCAACCTGCGTTGCGGCATTGTCGCTTGTATTGATAATGGTAGATTTTGCGTATTTTTCTTCAAGCACTATTACATCGCGCACTATGGGAATTTCTATAATGCTTCCGTCTATTTTTTTAACGGTAAGAATTACCTTCGTGCCTTTTTTCCCGCGAATGAGTTGAATAGCATCGTCCAAACGCATATCTACCACATCTACCGGTTCTTCGCCAGCCTGTGCCACTTTTAGAATTATATCTTCGGCTTTCAGTTCGCCGCTTTTCCAAGCCGGACTACCGGGCATTACCTCCACTACTTTTATGTAGCCATCGCGTTCGGAAAGCGTAGCCCCTATTCCCTCCAAGCGTCCCGAAATCGAAATATCGAATTGCTGTTTTTCTTTGGGCGGGAAATAGTTGGTATGCGGGTCGAAGGCACCGGTAATGGCATTTACAAACGAATTGAAACGGTCGGCTTCGGTGGTTTGATTCATGCGTTTGAAACGAGTATTGTAGCGGCGGAGAATTGTTGCACGAGCACCTTTTTCTATTTCGTCAAAGGATTTCAGCACTACGGTGTCCGATTTTTCGTGTGCTTTTTTATTTTCATTTTCGGCTATCACAATTTCATCGAGCACTTGCATTTTCAAATATTTCCACCATTGTGCTTCCAATTCTTGGTTATTGGCAGCATAGCCGCGCTGTTTTTCGTCCATCACAAACTGTTCGTCAATGGTGTAATCAAAGGGTTTTTCCAAAATAATAGGATACAAGGTTTCCACCACTGCCGTTTGCGCATCAATAATTTCTACCGAAAGATGAAAAAAATCTAACTGCGAATTGAGAATTTGGTCGTCTATTTTGGTTTTATAACTTTCGAGCACCGCAATATTCTCTTTGGTGAGAAACATTTTGCTGTAATCCAAACTTTTCAAATAGCCATCATACACTTTTTCTGAAAATTCGTCATCGTATTTCAAAGGAGAATAATGAAATTCTTTCAAAATTTCTGTTAAGTAGGCAAGCAGTATTGTATCTTTATCTTCGGATTCGCCACTGCGCGTGAGGGCAAACAAGGTGCCTATGGTAATACATAAAATGGTTACAATGAGCGATGTACGGATTATTTTTTTCATATATTCTATTCTGTTACGTGTTTTTTTATTTAACGCACCGAAAGTACTGTTTTATTTTGAATAGATAACAGTTTTTTCGTGAAAAATATTGCTTCATGAACGTTTATAGAAAAAAATCACATCAAATTTGCAGTACGTTTTCAGCCGAACTAAATAATCCTGCGGAATTTTCTACCACCACCTTGAACCTAGTTTTATCATAAAAAGTACTAGTATAAAATGGAAAATCTATCTGATTATTTTCCAATTTCGCATTGTAGTACCATAAAAAGTAGTATTTTTGCCGCCAGTTAAAATAATGTTAAACCTTAAAAAAACAAAACAATGGCAAAAAAAGAATTGAAAGAAGAGGAAGTAGAGAACACTCCCCTTGTGAATGCCGAACAGGAACCCACCGTAGAATCAGAAGTTGAAGAATTTGAAGATGATGACGACACTGACGAAGATGCAGTGGAAGACGACTCATCAGAAGAAGATATTGACATCAACAGCCTCAAAGCGGCTGAGGACGATTTTGATTGGGAAAAATTTGAGTCGAACCAAACAACCTACTCAAACAAAGAACGTCAATCACTTACCGATTTGTACAACAACACGCTTTCGAGCATAGCCGAAAATGAAGTTGTAGAGGGTGTAATTGTATCGCTTACCAAGCGCGAAGCGGTAGTAAACATTGGCTACAAATCAGACGGTGTGGTGAATGTAAACGAATTTCGTTACAATCCCGACCTAAAACCGGGCGACAAAGTAGAAGTATATGTGGAAAGTCAAGAAGACAAATCAGGTCAATTGATTTTATCGCACAAAAAAGCACGCGCACTCAAATCGTGGGACCGCGTAAACAAAGCATTGGAAGACAGCGAAATTGTAAAAGGTTTCGTAAAATGCCGCACAAAAGGTGGTATGATAGTAGATGTATTCGGTATAGAAGCCTTCTTACCCGGCTCGCAAATAGACGTGAAACCAATTCGCGACTACGATGTATATGTGGGTAAAACTATGGAATTTAAAGTGGTGAAAATCAACCATGAATTTAAAAACGTGGTGGTATCGCACAAAGCACTCATTGAAGCCGAACTCGAAGTTCAGAAAAAAGAAATTATATCGAAACTCGAAAAAGGTCAAGTACTCGAAGGTATTGTTAAAAACATTACAACCTACGGAGTATTCATCGATTTGGGCGGCGTAGATGGTTTGATTCACATTACCGACCTTTCGTGGGGAAGAATTACTCACCCCGAAGAAATTGTGAAATTAGACGAGAAAATCAACGTAGTAATCCTCGATTTCGATGACGACAAAAAACGTATTGCTCTCGGCTTAAAACAACTTACTCCTCACCCATGGGATACCCTCGATGCAAACTTGCAAGTGGGCGACAAAGTAAACGGAAAAGTAGTAGTGATAGCCGATTACGGCGCGTTTGTAGAAATAGCACCGGGAATCGAAGGACTTATTCACGTGAGTGAAATGAGTTGGTCGCAGCATTTGCGCAGCGCACAAGAATTCCTTCACGTAGGCGATGATATAGAAGCAGTAGTGCTTACTCTCGACCGCGAAGAACGCAAAATGAGTCTTGGTATGAAACAATTGAAACCCGACCCATGGGACGCTATTGATACCAAATACACCATTGGCAGCAAACACAATGCTACCGTGCGTAACTTTACCAACTTCGGCGTATTCGTAGAAATTGAAGAAGGCGTGGACGGATTGGTACACATTTCAGACCTTTCATGGACGAAAAAAATCAAACATCCGGCAGAATTTACCGCAGTAGGTGCTCCTATGGAAGTAGTAGTGCTTGAAGTAGATAAAGACAACCGCCGTTTGAGTCTTGGACACAAACAATTGGAAGAAAACCCATGGGACGTATTTGAAACTATTTTCAGCGTAGATTCAGTACACGAAGGCACAATTTTGGAAATCAACGATAAAAACGTAACCGTAGCACTCCCTTACGGAGTAGAGGCTATCTCTATTCTGAGCCACATAGTAAAAGAAGACGGAACTCCGGCAAAAGTTGATGACAAATTGGATTTCAAAGTAATTGAATTTTCAAAAGATGCGAAAAAAATCTTTGTTTCTCACACGCGCACATTTGAAGATGTAAAAAAAGCCGCTGACGAAGCCGACAAAAAAGATAAAGCAACTTCTACGAAAAAAGCAATGAAAAAAGTGAACGATAACATTGAAAAAACCACTCTTGGCGATGTTTCGGCACTTGCAGATTTGAAATCGGAACTCAAAAAAGCCGAAAGCAAATCAGAGGGAAAGGAATAAAACCAACCCAAAACATATAATTTTTGAGAAAACCTTTGCTATTTCGCAAAGGTTTTCTTATTTTAGCCTTTTGAAAAACAAATATAAACTATGGAAACAAAAATTACAAAGAAATCAGCCTACACTATCATTGAAATATTGTCAAACAAATTCGATTCGCAGGTAGCCCCTATTGTGAGAGCCGATTTGACGGAAATAGCCGGAGCAAACGAAAAAAACATTATCTTAGATTTATCGGCGTGCCGCTACTGCGATTCTTCGGGATTGAGTGCGATTTTGAGTGCCAACCGCTTATGTAAAAATGCCGGTGGGAAATTCGTTCTCTGCGGATTACATCAAGTAGTGGAGCGATTGGTTGCAATTTCTCAATTAGATTCTATTCTAAGCGTAGTGCCTACTCTTGCCGATGCGGAAATAGAAATACTCAAATAAGACAGCCTAAACCCGCTCATTCGTGAACCGACTAACCATTCTTGGAACAAATTCGGCATTGCCCACTTCCAAACGATTTTCGTCGGCGCAAGTGCTCGAAATTTTTGAACGACATTTTTTAATAGATTGTGCCGAAGGAACGCAAATGCGCCTCCGGCAAGCAAATCTTTCGTTTTCAAAAATTCAGGCTATTTTTATTACCCACCTTCACAGCGACCATTTTCTGGGAATTTTCGGACTACTTTCTACATTCAGCATGCTGGGGCGCAAACACGTGCTTTCGCTCTACATTCCACCGGCACTCGCAGAAATTCTCACTTCGCATCTTGCACACTATTTGGTGGGCGAATTAGGCTTTGAATTACGCTTTCACCCACTGCCTCACGAGGATTTCGCTGAAATTTACAGCGATAAAAAACTCAGCGTTCACGCCATTCGCTTGAATCACCGCATAGAAACGTGGGGATTTTTGTTTCGCGAAAAAGAACGCATTAATGTGTGCAAAAGCGCGATTGCAAAGTATCATTTATCACTCGAAGAAATTATTGCCGTAAAAAACGGCGAAGACCTGTATCGCGCCGATGGCGAAATGATTCCAAACACGGCATTACGCGCAAAACAAAAACCGCTCCTCTCCTACGCTTACATAAGCGACACAGCGTTTTTCCCACACATTGCGCCCTACATTCACGGCGTAAAATTACTCTATCACGAGGCTACTTTTTTGCATGCTATGCTGCCGCGAGCCGAAGAAACCTATCATACCACAGCGCGGCAAGCCGGCGAATTTGCCCGTATGGCACAAGCAGAACGCTTACTCATAGGGCATTTTTCGGCACGCTATTCCTCCACCGAAGAATTGGAACGCGAAGCACGAGAATTTTTTGCAAACACTACCGCTGTGGACGATTTACAGGTATATGAACTGTAATGTGTCAATATAGCAATATGCTAATTACGAACAAACAAAGGTAATGACGAGAAACAACACGATAAAGATAGATAAAAAGGAATTTATCACCAAAAACATTTATCAGCGTAGCGTTTTATCACGAAGTATATATCAGTTTTAGGTATCAGTTATTCAAACGTAATCGTTATTTTCAACTCTCAACTTTCAATTCTCAACTTAAAAGTGCCATTTTGATAGCCGTAACAGCCGCCTCCACGCCTTTATTGCCGTGTTTTCCACCTGCGCGGTCTTGTGCCTGTTCAAGTGAATTAACAGTGAGTACGCCGAAAATAAAAGGAATTTCAAATGAAAGGTTGAGTTCCGAAATACCATAGGTAACGCCTTGACAAATAAAATTGAAATGCGGTGTTTCGCCTTGAATAACCGTGCCAATAGCAATTACGGCATCTACTTCGTAACTTTCGGCAAGTGTTTTACAGCCATAGGTGAGTTCAAAAGCACCCGGCACGCGGCTGATAAAAATATTTGCATCGCTCACGCCGTGTTTGCGCAGCGTATCTACCGCTCCTTTGAGGAGTTGATTATTGATTTCTATATTCCAATCAGCCACCACAATACCTATGGAAAGAGCCGAAGCATCGGGCACATCTGCCGCATCGTAAGCCGATAAATTTTTTAATGAAGTTGCCATGTTTTAGTAGTCAGTAGTCAGTAATCAGTAGTTAATACTCATTACTCAATACCATGTATTATTGTTGTACGCGAATAATGAATTTGTCGATTTGCTCGGCTTCGGGCGATGAAGAGAATTTGTTTTTAATTTCGTTGTACGCCGCAAGTGCTTTATCGTTTTTACCAAGTTTTTCATACAAACCGCCGGCTTTCATTAAAAAACGTGGGCTTACTGCTTCGTGATTAATCGTTTTCGATGCTTTCAAATACAAATCGGCTGCTTTTTCCAAATTACCGAGTTCACTATTGGCATCGCCTATGGCTCCTATGGCAAGCGCAGAGGTGATTTCGTCATCACTGTCGTATTTTTCCAAATACTTGATTGCTTGCTCGTATTCGCCTATGCGGAGGCTCGAAATACCTGCATAGAATTTTGCCAAATTTCCTGTGGGTGTATGTGAATATTCATCGGCAATTTCGGCAAAACCTATCACAGTTTCGTTACCATTCAAAGCCACCGCAAATGAATCTATGGCAAATTGATGTTGGGCACGCCAAATTAATTCCTGCGCTTTTCTTTCGCGCGGTGCCTGTACCAAGTTTTTGTATATGGAAATACCCCCTATTATAACTATCAGTGCACCAATGATATAGAAGAATATTTTTTTGTTTTTTTCTATAAACGCTTCAATTTTAGTCATAGAAGTTTCAATTTTTTCTAACGAATCGGGAGATTTTTTTTCTGTTGTCATGAGTTATTATCTGTTTTTGTAACTATTGTATATTTTGAAACGCAAAAATAATCTTTTTTGCAACACCACAATGTTTTTTTGAAATTTTATAGGGCAGTTTCAATAAGTAATTACAATTTTTAAATGAACATTGGTATTCATAAGCAAATTATTGTAATTTGTACCCAATACTCATAGTATTTTTTTTCATAATGAGAAATTTTAAATTAAAAATGTGGTTTAATCGTTCGTCAAAACGAAAACATTTTTTTATAATTATATACAAAATTCTATTTTTTCAATAACTAACAACAAATCTGTACCACTCCATTCTCAAACGAATAATAGGTTTCATGTATCACAATTTCGTGCAAATCGCCTTCTTTTCGGGTAATTTCTATACTGTTTTTTGTAATATATATGTGTAACAGCGAGCCTCTGTACAAAATCTCGAATGAAAGTGATTGCCATTCTTGTGGTAATTTGGGCGAAAAACTCAGCGTGTGTGCCAGCGTGCGCATTCCTGCAAATCCTTGCACTATGGCGAGCCACGTACCTGCCATGCTGGTAATGTGCAAGCCTTCGTGCGCTTCTTTATTGTAATCGTCCAAATCCAAACGCGCAGTGCGCAAATAGAGTTCGTAGGCTTTGGGAGCATTACCTATTTTCGATGCCACTACGGAGTGTATGCACGGCGAAAGCGATGATTCGTGTACGCAGCGTGCTTCGTAGAAATTAAAATTTCGCTCTATATATTCAATATCAAAATCCGGTTCAAATACATACAACCCCTGCACCACATCGGCTTGCTTAATGTAGCACGAACGCAAAATTCTGTCCCACGACCAATGTTGGTTTATAGGGCGTTGCTCTTTGGGCAGTTCGGCTACTATTCGTTGTTCTTTATCTAAATAGCCATCATTTTGCAGTATAATGCCGTAATTTTCATCTTCGGGCAGGTACATATTTTTCACTATATCAGCCCAACGGAGCACTTCAAAATTTTCTTCAAATGCAATTCGTTTGCACAAAACTGCAAATTCTTGTTTTGCCACTCGTTTTGCCCAACTGATGGTATCGAGCGTGTATTGCAAACACCAGCGGGCAAAGTAGTTGGTGTACCAATTATTGTGTACATTGTTTTCGTATTCGTTTGGTCCGGTAACGCCCAAAATCATGTATTTTCTGCGTAGCGGCGAAAGCGTTACGCGCTGCGCCCAAAATCGCGCAATGGCTATCAACACTTCCAAACCGCCCTCCATTAAGTAGGATTTATCACCGGTGTAGTGCGTGTAATTATATATGGCGTAGGCAATCGCGCCGTTTCGGTGAATTTCTTCAAAGGTAATTTCCCACTCATTGTGGCACTCATCGCCGGTCATAGTTACCATAGGAAACAGTGCCGCACCACCCGTAAATCCGAGTTTTTCGGCATTGGCTATGGCTCGCGGCAATTGTTTGTAGCGATAGGTCAGTAGTTGCCGTGCAACGTGCTCCGGCGAAGTAGATACATAAAACGGCAAACAGAAAGCTTCGGTATCCCAATAGGTGCTGCCGCCGTATTTTTCGCCGGTAAATCCTTTGGGACCAATATTGAGGCGGCTATCGTTGCCGGAATAGGTTTGTTGCAAATGAAAGATATTGAAACGAATGCCCTGCTGCGCTTCCACATCGCCTTCTATGCAAATATCACTCGTTTTCCACTTATGCGCCCACGCATCTCTGTGTTCTTTTTTCAAACGCGGATACGATTTTTGCACTGCGTTATGTAAAGTAGTTTCTACATTCTGTGCTAAATCCGCTTCTGCATGATTGAGGGTAGAAATTTGGCAGGCAATTTTTTCAATTACAAGTTCTTGCTGTGCAGAAAGTATTGTTTCCACAATTTCGGAAATACATTTTTCGGTGCATGTTCGCTGTGGTGTCATAGTAGTATTTTCTACCGAAATAGTAGTAGCCATAGCCGTAGCAAGGGAAAATTGCGGCACATCATAGGGCGTTTTTTTCGTTTTGTCGATAGCATATACGTATGTTCCGCTTATATTCTGTACTATGGAATCCCAAAACGATTCATTGTAATTGGCATCTTCGTTGTGCACATTGGAATTAATCACAGATTCTATGCGAATGGCAGATTTTCTATCAACAACAATACTTATTCGCAGTGCTCCGATTTCCGTATCTACCACACTCACAAAGCGTTCTGCTAAAAAAGTAACTTCCACGCCATCGGGCATTTGCAGCTGCATAGAGCGTTGCAAAAGTCCTTGTTGCATATCGAGCACACGGCGGAAAGAGAGGATTTTGCACTGTGCCACATCGAGCGCGTGGTTATTTATCCACACATTCACACCAATCCACGAAGGGGCATTGAGCACTTTTGCAAAATAATCAGGATAGCCGTTTTTCCACCAGCCCACGCGCGTTTTGTCGGGGAAAAATACGCCGCCAATGTAATTACCGCGCAGCGATTTTCCACTGTACTGTTCTTCAAAATTGGCTCGCTGCCCCATGTGTCCGTTGCCTATGCTAAAAATACTTTCGGCTATTTGGTGGCGCTCGGCATTAAATTCCGTTTCTATAATTTGCCATTCGTGAGTTTGAAAAAGGTTCATGAGATTGTTTTTATTAATTGTTGGAGTTTTTTTAGTTAAACTTTGCAAATATACAAACTTTGCGCGAAGTGCAATTTTTCTTTTTTTCGCACTATTTATCAACCTGCTTGTGATTACTGCAATTTTTTTCGTTCTTTTGCGTTTTGTAAAAAGTATTATAAAGAACAAGCAAAACTACGTGAAATCAACCTACACATATTTTGTTATAGCGGCGAGTGTACTTATAGCGGCAGCCTGCGCTCCTACTAAAAACACCGCGCTCACGCGAAATTATCACAATGTGGTGAGTCGCTACAATATTTTTTTCAATGGCAACGAGGCTTTCAAGCAAGGTATGAACCGTGCCGAAAAAGAATTTCAAGAACCGTTCAACGATATTTTACCGGTGTTTTTCTTTACCCAACCAAGCGCAATGGCAAACGTGCAGGGCGAAATGGATAGAGCAATTACAAAATCTACAAAACTGATAAAAAAACACTCCATTACCGCTCGTCCAAAGCAAACAAAGGCACCTTCCACCGACAAAGAACGTGAATTTTACTATCGCCGCGAGTACAATAATTGGATAGACGATGCCTATTTGCTGCTGGGCAAAGCCTTATTTATGAAACAAAACTACTTTGAAGCACAAAAAAACTTCCTCTTTCTTACCGCCGAATATCGCAACAATCCCGAAGTGCGCTACACCGCCACGCTATGGCTGGCTCACACCAAAGTAGCAATGCAGCAATACGATGACGCCAAAGACGTGCTCGATAAAGTAGCCGATTCAAAGGATTTTCCCGAACATTTGCGCAGCGAATTTTTCGCCATTTATGCCGATATTTTTATTCGCATGGGAAAATACGAAGAAGCAATTACGTATATGCAACTCGCCATAGATTACACTACGAATAAAAAAACGCTGGTGCGCTATCACTACATTTTGGCGCAACTCTACAAAGAAATGGATATTAACGAAAAAGCGGTAGAACAGTTTGCCGCAGTGCTTTCGCTCAATCCCAACTACGAATTTGCATTCAATGCACGCATTAGCCAAGCTACGGCATTTGAAGGCGGACGCGGTTCGAGTGCTACCACCATAGCCGCGCTCAAAAAATTACTCAAAGATAAAAAGAACGCCGATTTCAAAGACCAAATTTATTTTGCCCTTGCCAATGTGTATATAGCCGAAAATGACGAAGAAAATGCTTTGACGTTTTACAAAAAATCGGTGGAAACAAGTGCTGCCAACAAACAGCAAAAAGCAATGTCGCTCCTTGCCATTGGCAATATTTACTACAATCAACGCAATTATTTGGCAGCACAGCCTTTTTACGACAGTGCCATGATGGTGCTTCCGCAGGAATACCGCAATTACGCCACCGTACAGGCAAAATCGAATAAACTCAACGTGCTCGCTCGCTATCACTCTATGGCACACACCGAAGACAGCCTGCAACGTATGGCAAAAATGACCGAAAAAGAACGCAATAATTACATAGACAACATTATTCGCCGCCTCAACGAAGAAGACCGCCAGAAACAAGAACAACAATTGCTCGAAACGCAAAACGCGCTCATGTATGGACAACAGGATTTGGCAAATTCCATGCAAAACGGACAAGCCGGGAAATGGTATTTTTACAACGAAACCGCCGTACGCTTGGGGCGAACCGAATTTAAACAACGCTGGGGCGACCGCACACTCGAAGATAATTGGCGCAGGTCGGCGCGAGGAAGCACCTTTGCCGCTATTCCCGATGAAACTACCGATGCGAGCGGCGATGAAAAAACCAACGAACAAACAGTAGCAAAAGTTACCGACACCCGCACCCGTCAATACTATTTGCAAAATTTACCGCTCACCGATTCCGCCATGGCACTTTCTACCCGGCGGCTCGAAGACGGACTTTTCAATAAAGGCATGACCTACATGAATTTGATTGGCGACAATACAATGGCAATTGCCACCCTCGAAGAATACGTAAAACGCTTTCCGAACAGCACCTATACCCCTATCGCACTCTATTATTTGTATAAATTGTACGAGAAAGAACAAAATTTTGCAAAAGCCGATAGTTACAAAGCACAGGTGATTAAGCAATATCCGCACACAAACTACGCCAAAGCACTTTCTAATCCCGATTTTCAGAAAGACATAAAAGCGCAGGAAAAACAACTCGAAAAACTCTATGCCGATGCCTATAAAGCCTACACTCGCGGCGATTATGCCACCGTGCTGCAACTCAGCAAAGACCAACAGCAAAAATTCCCCGATGCCTACTTAACGCCGCAATTTCAGTTTTTACGCGCCATGAGCGAAGGCAGACTTGCCGGTATTCCCACGCTGCAAGCGCAACTCACCGATTTTGTGAAACAATACCCCAAAGCCGAAAATACACCGCTTGCAAAATCGCTGCTCAATTATATAGCACAAAATGATAGCACGCAAATAGCCTACTTAATGAATGCGCACATAGCACGAACTTCGCAAACAACTACTGCAAGCGCACGCACGGAAACGCCACAGGAAGAAGAAAAAGAAGTGTTTATAACCCCCACTCCGCCGCCATTCTACTACGTACTCGCCGTGAAAGCCGACCTTGTTGATATAAATCAAGTGAAATTCAATGCCATCAATTACAACCTCGATTATTTCACCAATTTCGATTTCGATATTCAAACAAAATCCCTCTCATCGAAAATCAATCTATTGGTTATCAGTCCTTTTGAATCGCTCAATCAGGCTATGAATTACTTTGATTTGGTAAATTATAATCAAGAAATATTCACCGGCATAGAAAAAGTATTTACCTCGCACTTTATTATTTCGGCGCAAAATTACCAAGCACTTGTGCAAAGCCGCGATGTAGATGCCTACCTGAAATTTTTCAAAGAACATTATTCTCGCTAACCCTCAAAAACACTGAATTTTCGTATGAATCCCCACCTTGACTACATAGAAAATGCCGGCGTGCGCGTAGGCATAGCCACCAAAGTAGGCGGTACCATTGTATTTCTTTCAAAAAACAATTCCGCAAACATTCTCAAATCGAACGAAAACCTGTGGACACGCAGCGAAGCAGTTACCGCCGAAACTGATTTTTCACCCATTTGCGGGCACACTATTTGGCTCGGAGCGCAAAGTACGTGGTGGACGCAGCAAAGTGTAAACGAAAGCAAACGCGCCGCTGCCGATGTGTGGCCCCCCGACCCATTTTGCACGTTGGGCGAATATACCATACTTGAAAAAACAGCGAATGCAATCATTTTGCAAAGCCCACCAAGTCCTATTTGGGGCGTGGTACTTACCAAAGCCATACATATCAATCCCGATGGCTCTATTTTTATATACACAACCATAGAAAATGTAAGCGAGTGTGAATTTGTGTGGGATATTTGGTACAATACCCGCATAGACGGCTACGCCAGAGCCTACGTGAAAACTACGCAAGAAAACTGCAAAATCGTGCCGGTGTTGAACAACAATTCCCAAGAAATGCCCTACTCGTTTGTGGGCGATTATTTCACCTACAACCCTTGCGAACCCGAAACACACAAAGGCGAACGTTCATCGAAAACCTTTATATACCCCACCCAAGCACATATTTGGGGCGTTAGCCCTACGCACATACTCGAAATTTTGTTTGAACACCACGAAGCCGAAGAAATTCACCCCGAACACGCCCTTATAGAAATTTACAATCACACCGAACACGAGCAGACAAACGCCCTCTTAGAATTAGAATACCACGCACCACTTGCACACCTGCAACCCGGCGAATTTCACCAAGCATGGCAAGTATGGAAGGTTTTTGATTACAACGGCGAACAAACCGAACAAGCGCACATAGCGGCTATCGCCCGGTTGAAAGTTAAAAGCAACGGTTAATGTTGAATAACTGAGAACAGAGAACCGAGAGCAGAAACCAAATAATTTTCAATTTTCAACTTTCAATTCTCAATTAAATTGTATTTTTGCGCAAAATTTAAAAATCATGGGACTAAAATGTGGAATTGTGGGTTTGCCAAACGTAGGAAAATCAACCCTTTTTAACTGTTTAACAAATGCAAAAGCACAAGCGGCAAATTTTCCGTTTTGCACCATAGAACCCAATGTGGGTATGATTACCGTGCCCGATGAACGCCTGCAACAGTTGGAAACCATAGTAAAACCCGAACGCATAGTGCCCACTACGGTGGAAATTGTGGATATTGCCGGTTTGGTAAAAGGTGCCAGCAAAGGCGAAGGTTTGGGCAATAAATTTCTCGCCAACATTCGCGAAACCGATGCCATAATTCACGTATTGCGTTGTTTTGAAAACGAAAACATTACCCACGTGGACGGTTCCATAGACCCTGTGCGCGACAAAGAAACCATAGATATAGAACTTCAACTCAAAGATTTGGAAAGCGTGGAAGGTCGCCTGCAAAAAGTAAAAAAACAAGCACAAACCGGCGGCGATAAAGAGGCAAAATATATTTCCAACGTGCTCGAACGGGTTCATGCTCACCTTGTGGGCGGCAATTCCGTGCGCAGTTTGGGGTTAGACGAAAACGAACAAGCCGCTATTTACGACCTGCATTTAATTACGTTGAAACCGGTAATGTATGTGTGCAATGTTGATGAAAAAGGAATTACAGGCAATAAATACGTGGACGCACTGCAACAAGCCGTAGCCGGCGAACAAGCCGAAGTGCTCACGCTTGCCACCGCCATAGAAGCCGAAATTGGCGAATTGGAAGACCCCGAAGAACGACAACTGTTTTTGCAAGATATAGGACTGAGTGAACCCGGATTGAATAAACTCATTCGCAAAGCCTACGCCATGCTCAATTTAGAAACCTACTTTACCGCCGGCGTGAAAGAAGTGCGTGCATGGACCTATCACAAAGGATTCAAAGCACCGCAGGCAGCAGGCGTTATTCACAGCGATTTTGAAAAAGGTTTCATTCGTGCCGAAGTTATCAAATTTGCTGATTTTGTAAAATACGGCTCGGAACAAGCAGTAAAAGAAGCAGGAAAAATGAATGTAGAAGGCAAAGAATACGTAGTGCAAGACGGTGATATTATGCACTTCCGATTCAATGTGTAAGGATTTTTGCGTATTCCGCGTAAAATTTTCAAAAAATTTATTTCCACAAATAAAAAATAATACTACATTTGCAAAAAATAACAAAGCAATGACAATTTCAAACAAATATTGGTGGCGCAACTTACAACTCTCATAGTCGTAAGCAAGGTTGCCTATTTGTAATATAGTGAACACAAAAAAAGGTCTATCGTCTTACGATAGACCTTTTTTAATTTCAAACAGATTACTAAAAACTAACAACTAATAACTATTATGTATCAAGTAGATGAAAACGGATTTTACGGAGAATTTGGCGGAGCCTACATTCCCGAAATTTTATACCGCTGCGTGCACGATTTGCAAACTACCTATCGGCAGGTGATAGAAAGCGAGGCGTTTCAAACCGAATTTCACTCGCTGCTGCGCGACTATGTGGGTCGCCCTTCGCCGCTCTACCACGCCAAACGGCTGAGCGAAAAATACGGCGCGAAAATATACCTCAAACGCGAAGACCTCAATCACACCGGCGCACACAAAATTAACAACGCGCTGGGGCAAATTCTCCTTGCCAAGCACATGGGCAAAACCCGCATTATAGCCGAAACCGGTGCCGGACAACACGGCGTAGCCACCGCTACCGTGTGCGCCCTCATGAACCTGCCCTGCATAGTGTATATGGGCAAAGTAGATGTGGAACGCCAACTGCCGAACGTGAAACGCATGGAAATGCTCGGCGCAACGGTGGTGCCCGTTACGAGCGGCAATATGACCCTCAAAGATGCCTGCAACGAGGCTATCCGCGATTGGTGTTCGCACCCGGACGACACGTTCTACATTCTCGGCACGGCAAGCGGTCCGCACCCGTACCCCGACATGGTTGCCCGCCTGCAATCGGTTATCAGTGCCGAAATCAAAGTGCAACTGCTCGAAAAAGAAGGGCGCGACTATCCCGACTACCTTATGGCGTGCATCGGCGGCGGAAGCAATGCTGCCGGAACGGTGTATCACTATTTGAACGAAGACCGCGTAAAATTTGCCTTTGCCGAAGCCGCCGGAAAAGGCGTGGATAGCGGCGAAAGTGCTGCCACCATTCACCTCGGCACCGAAGGCATTATTCACGGCGCACGCACCCTGCTCATGCAAACCGAAGACGGACAAATAGAAGAACCTTACTCCATTTCCGCCGGATTGGACTACCCCGGCGTGGGTCCGCTCTTTGCGCATTTGGCACAACAAAAACGCGCACAAGTACTCGCCATTACCGATGATGAAGCCGTTCGCGCCGCCTTTGAACTCACTCGCTTGGAGGGCATTATTCCCGCCCTCGAAAGTTCGCACGCGCTGGGCGCACTGCCCTACATGAAGTTCCGCCCCGAAGACGTAGTGGTGCTCACCCTCTCCGGCAGAGGCGACAAAGATATGGACACTTATTTGAAATTTTCGGAACAAAAATAAAATCAGCGCACGCCTGCGTAATTTGCGCTCTCTGCGTTCAAAAATAATATTACAACAATGAACATAACAACAACCTCGAAAAAAATGCTTGCCGATTTGCAAACGCCGGTGGGTATTTACTTGAAAATCCGTGATTTGGGCACGCAATCGGTGCTGCTCGAAAGTTCCGACTATCACGGCAGCAACAATAGTTTTTCCTACATCGGATTTTGCCCCATTGGAAGTTTTTCGGCAAATAACTTTGTGATTACCGAAAAATTCCCTGACGGCACGGAAAAACAAATCCCCATTACCGATAAAAATACGCTGCCCAATGAATTTGAGGCATACATACAAAGTTTCAATATCAATAAAAGCCACGAAAAATATGGCGTGGGACTGTTTGGCTACACAAGTTATGAGGCTGTGCAATATTTTGAAGACGTGCAATTTTCGGCGCAGGCAACTCCGCCGGGTGCTATGCCGGGCATTCACTACACGCTCTTCAAATACATTATTGCCATCAATCACTTTCGCAACGAACTCGTAATCAGCGAAAATTTGATGGACGGCGAAACGAGCAACATTGAAGAAATTGTGAATATACTCAATAACAACAACATAGCAACGTATGATTTTGAAGCCGTAGGCGAAGAAAAAAGTGCTATTAGCGATGAGCAATATATGGACATGGTGCGTGCCGGAAAAGAACATTGCTACAAAGGCAATGTGTTTCAAATCGTGCTTTCGCGCCGCTTTTCGCAAGGTTACAAAGGCGATGATTTTGCGCTCTACCGCACTCTGCGCAGTGTGAACCCTTCGCCCTACTTATATTATTTCGATTTTACCGATTTTCGTATTTTCGGATCTTCGCCCGAAGCGCATTTGGTTATCAACCCCAAGCAACAGAAATCGTACATCTCCCCCATTGCCGGTACGTTCAAACGCACGGGCGATGATGAAAAAGATTTTGAATTAGCCGAAAAATTGCTCAAAGACCCCAAAGAAAACGCCGAACACGTCATGTTGGTGGATTTGGCACGCAACGATTTGAGCCGCAATACCGACAATGTGGTGGTGGAAACCTACAAAGAAGTGCAGTATTATTCGCACGTCATTCATTTGGTAAGTTCTGTGAGCGGACGCTTGCGCACAGGCAGCAACAGCATTAAACTCTTTGCCGACACCTTTCCTGCCGGCACACTCACCGGTGCGCCCAAAATCAAAGCAATGCAAATTATAGACCAACTCGAACCACACGACCGCGGACCTTACGGCGGTTGTATAGGCTTTATAGGCTTCGATGGTTCGTTTAATCAGGCAATTACCATTCGTTCCTTTGTGAGCAAAAACAACACGCTCTACTACCAAGCCGGCGCGGGCGTGGTGGCAAAATCGAACGAACACAGCGAATTGCAGGAAGTGAATAATAAACTTGGCGCACTCAAAAGTGCCATAGACAAAGCAAGCGGAAAATTGTAAGTAAAAACTCTATGAAAGATTTTACAAAAGACATAATAAACCCTACTTTCTATACCTCAAAAAAGGCTGCGGAAGTACCGCCTACCGAAGCAGAAACTCCTACTCAAATCGAAGAAGAAATGCGTGAGAACATAGAGAAAATGGCTCCCTACCTATGGTTGTATTTCATTGCCGCACTCTTATTCTTTGTGGGCGGTATTGCCGGCATGATGTGGGTATTGTATTACAGCGGCTGGGAATTTTTTGCCGCTGCACCCGAAAACGCATTACTATTGGTGGGCATTATAAACGCTGTGTTTATTGCCTTTGTAAGTTTAACAATTTTCGCCGGAAAAGTTTTTAGCAAAGTGTTTATAAAACTATTCATTATAAGTGCTGTTCTTTTGCCGGTATTGACCTACGCAATACTAACATGGTAAAAAAACATAGAACAAAAATAAAAAACACCGAAATGATTTGTTTTTCAGTGATTTATTTTATATCTTCGTGGCGTTTTAATGTAGTTTTATCATGATAAAACTACATATATATGTTGTTTTATCATGAAATACCAACAAAGTATGATTAAGAGAATAGTAGATTTGAATAACGAATATGGCGATAGCACATTTGTGTGGGGAGCGCGTCAGGTTGGTAAAACAACGTTGATAAATCAAACCTACCCTAACGCAGTGTATTACGATTTGCTTCGTTCAAAAGATTTTGAACGTTTGCAACGCAATCCCTCGTTACTCGAAGAAGATTTGGCAATGTTGAAGGCTGGCGATGTGGTTGTAATAGACGAAGTGCAAAAAATACCACAACTGCTTGATGAAGTTCATTCTCTCATATATCGTAAAAATATTCGTTTTATTTTAAGTGGTTCAAGTCCTCGCAAACTCAAACGTTTTGGAGCGAATTTACTTGGTGGCAGAGCCTTAAAAACTGTGTTATATCCATTGGTTAGTGCCGAAATACCTGATTTTGATATTCAAAAAGCGGTACGCTACGGAACACTGCCGCGCCATTATTTAATTGCCGACCCTTGGAATCGCTTGGCTGCGTATATTGGTGTGTATCTGAACGAAGAAATTCGCGAAGAAGCCTTATCGCGCCAATTAAAATCATTTACCCGATTCATGGAAATAGCGGCTTTTTCAAATGGAGAAATAGTTGTATATAAAAACATTGCACAAGATTGCGGAATTGATTACCGCACGGTAAAAGAATATTTTGAAATTTTAATCGACACACTTGTCGGTTATATGATTCCGAGTTTCACTCACACTCAAAAACGCCGTAGTATTCAAGCACCTAAATTTTACTATTTCGATGTTGGAATTGCCAATTATTTACAAAATAGACGCAACATTCAACTTGGTTCAACAGATTTTGGACACGCATTTGAACATTTTATTATCCAAGAACTCATTGCATACATAGCATACAACAAAAAAGAGGAACAATTATCATACTGGCACACAAGTTCCGGTTACGAAATTGATGCAATTATTGGTATGGGGCGCGTAGCAATTGAAATAAAATCGGTAGAAGAAATACAATCGCGACACCTGAAAGGATTACGCGCTTTTCAAGAAGATTTTCCTCTGTGTCGATTAATTGCCGTTTCATTTGACCCTCGCCCTCGCATTATGAACGGTATTGAGGTTTTTCCGGTAACAGATTTTTTGAAAAACCTATGGAACAACGAAATTTTTTAACATTTAAAACGTTCTTGAACAATGAAACACACCGAAATTCAACATACAAAAACAATGGAAACAGGTATTTCTACCAACCAATACAACGAAATGCTTCGCGGAATAATCGCAGAAGTAAAAATGACCCGTGTGGTGATTGCGAATCGGTTAAGTACTTCGGTAACACAACTGTATTGGAATATTGAAAAACGCCTGTCTGTTGAAAAATTAGAAAAAGGTTACGGAGGTAGAGTTGTTGAACAACTGTCGGCTGATTTGAAAAGCGAATTTCCCGAAACAGAGGGATTTTCGCCACGCAGTTTGTTGGATATGAAACGATTATATGAATTTTACTCCGAATCAAAACAAATATCGCCACACGTTGTGGCGGAATTTGAAAACGACATTCCGCCACAGGCTGTGGCGGTTTTATTAATTAAAGTAAATTGATTACAAACCACTACTAATGAGAACAATATAATTTTGCGGACAGTGTCTGCAAAATCACAAAAGCAACTCACAAGAAATTCTTGTGAGTTCAAACCGAACGAAATAATTCAATACTAACATATTTAACGTTGCGCCCGACACACATAAGGGAGAAAAATGAAAAAATTAATCACAAGCACGAAAGAATTAATCACACAAAACAAAAAACAAATAATAATAATTGGTAGCGTAATAGTTGTGGCTATTATAGTAGTATTCAATGTGTTTTATACCCCTCAAAAAAGAGCGGAAAGAATTGTAAAAAAAATAGAGCGGATTTATTCCGAAATAAAAAAGATTAATGAGAAATATAATGACTTAAAAAACAACATATATATATCAAATCCATATAAAAAAGAAATACAAGAAATACAAGATGTACTGAAAATAACAAGAAAAGAAAAGGATGCTGAAAATGCTGCTGAACAGTTTGTTTGGACGGCATTGAGGGAAGCTGCTGAAAAAATCAATGCTGAAAAAGAACAGGATCGTCTTAATCATAAAAAACAATATGAAGAATATTTACGTGATCCATATGGTCGTCATGCCTTAAATTCTCATTTTAACAATTTCCATTCAAGTACAGAATCTTATATTGAAATGAGTAGATATAGCAAAAAAAGCGAATATTTAGAAAAACATATTAATGAACAACAAAAACAACAATTAATTAAAGTTGCTGAAGAATATGATTTGATTTCTAATGCAAATAGTGCTTCTTTAGATCTTCTTGTGCATGAAGTTGCAGAAGTTTCTGTAATGATAGAAAGATATGAAGAACGATATAGAAATACGGAAGTGTATAAAAAAATAAACAAAGAACTTTCAAAATTATCAAGAAAAGAATCCATGTTATATGAAAAACGAAATGATTTACAAGTAAAATTACATGAAATAATAACTGAATTTTGTAACAAAAACACAATAGAAGATTGTGCGAAATTTGAAAATGAATTTGGAGTATATACGAATTAGAAATAATAAAAAAAAACTATGAACACACAAAATTTCAATGAACTTGTGCAGAACATTTCGCACACGCACAGTGTTTTGCAAACCTATGCCACGAAATCGGTTAATCAATTCCTTTCGTTGCGCAATTGGATTTTTGGGTATTATATAGTGGAATACGAACAAAACGGCGCAGATAGGGCTAAATATGGAGAGAATTTAATAGCAAATATTACCGAGAAAGTAAAACATATAAAAGGTTTGACGGGTAATCAATTATATATTTGCTGTAACTTTTACTCTACGTATCCGCACTTTTTACCGATAGTATCTAAAAAACTACAACACATTGATTATAAGGAAAATATAATTTTACGAACACTGTCCGTAAAATCTGAAACAATTACTAATGAAGATACTGCAATTTTACGGTCAGCGACCGTAAAATCACAAAACACTATTAATGAGAACAATACAATTTTGCAGTCGCTGACTGCAAAATCTGAAACAGCAGATTTACTTGACGGTTATAATCTCAATCCCGAATATTTACTCTCAAATCTAACATTTACACATTTTGTTGAATTAATCAGAATTTCCGACCCATTACAACGACTTTTTTACGAAGTAGAAACAATAAAAAATAATTGGAGTGTACGAGATTTAAAACGCGCGATTGGAACACAATTAGCCTTACGCACAACCTTATCAACAAATAAAAGTGCCATTGTAGCAAAAATTACAAATAGTAAACCCACCAACAACACCGAGATACTGCGCAATCCATACGTTTTGGATTTTCTCGATTTAAGTGAAAAGCCGGAATATAGCGAAACGGATTTGGAACAACAAATAATCAATCATTTACAAGAATTTTTAATTGAACTTGGCACCGGTTTTTGCTTTGAAGCACGTCAAAAGCGTATTACGTTCAATAATCGTCATTACCGCATAGATTTAGTTTTTTACCACAGAATACTCCGTTGCCACATTCTCATTGACTTAAAAATCAACGAATTTGACCATGCCGATGCCGGGCAAATGAACCTGTATTTGAATTATTACAAGAAAAACGAAATGGCGGAATACGATAATCCGCCAATTGGAATTATTTTATGCGGCGACAAAGATAATACACTTGTAGAATACGCCACTTCCGGAATGGACGAACAACTGTTCGTATCAAAATATTTAATACAATTACCCGAAAAACAAGTGCTGGAAAATTTTATAAAACAAGAATTGGCATAACTTTGAAAAAAAATTAATTTACACAAATAACATACTACAAAAACAATGAAAATTTTAGTTTTCGACAATTACGACTCATTTACCTACAATTTGGTACACCTGATTAAAGAATTGGGTTACAGCGATGTAGAGGTACATCGCAACGATAAAATTACGCTCAAAGAAATAGAGCGTTTCGACAAAATAATTCTTTCACCCGGTCCGGGCATTCCCTGCGAATCGGGCATTTTGCTCGATGTCATTCGCGCCTTCGCAGCCACAAAACCTATTTTTGGCGTGTGCTTGGGCGAGCAGGCAATCGGCGAAGCCTTCGGAGCGCAGTTACTCAATTTACCCGAAGTGCATCACGGCATTAGCACCAAAGCACACATTACAGACCCCGATTATATTTTCAACGGTTTGGAAAAAACCATAGAAGTAGGTCGCTATCACTCGTGGGCAGTGTCGAAAGAAAACTTTCCCACCTGTCTGCACATTACCGCAGAGGACGAAAACGGCATTATCATGGCATTGAAACACAAAGAATATGACGTTCACGGCGTGCAATTCCACCCCGAATCTATTCTAACGCCGAAAGGGAAGGAAATTTTACAAAACTTCTTGTCTGCATCATTGTCTGCACCACGATTTTCATAAGATTGCAAAGATTTTCACGATTATTATTAAAGCATACAAATCAAAACATTGATTTCTAAAACTGAAAAAACTAATACTCTTATAAATCTTATTATAATCAAAGTTCAAGACTATTTTTCAAGATTATTTCGGCATGATACAAAAAGAAGAACAAGATATACTCACGCATAGAATTATTGGCTGTGCAATGGAGGTACACAACACGCTTGGAAATGGATTTCAAGAAGTTGTGTATCAACGTGCACTCTCGGTGGAAATGAATTTGCAAAATCTATCGCACCAACGAGAATTTGAAATGCCTTTGTTCTACAAAGGTTTTGATGTAGGACAGCGGCGTGTTGATTTTCTTGTAGAAAACGAAATTTCTGTTGAAATAAAAGCACTTACTCATTTAGAAGACATACATTTAGCACAAGCCATAAATTACTTGGAAGCATACAATTTGCAAACGGGATTATTGATTAATTTTGGCACAAACTCTTTACAATTCAAACGATTATTTAACAAAAAATACAAACCGGAACTATAAATCCTAAAAATCTTATTATAATCATGGTTCAAGACCATTTTCAGACAATATGAAAAACATACTCAACAGACTTTTTGAACATCAAACTCTTTCGCGCGGCGAGGCTGCCGAAATTCTTACCAACATTGGTGCCGGTACATACAACGATGTGGAAATTACCGCCTTTATCTCCGTTTTTTTAATGCGCAGCATTGAATTGGAGGAATTAATTGGTTTTCGCAATGCCTTACTCAATATGGCGGAGCAAGTTGATTTACACGAATTTAAACCTATCGACATAGTGGGTACCGGCGGCGATGGAAAAAATACCTTCAATATTTCCACGTGCAGTTGTTTTACCGTAGCCGGCGCGGGCTACAAAGTGGCAAAACACGGTAACTACGGCGCAACTTCGGTGAGCGGTTCTTCCAACGTGCTGGAATACTACGGCGCAAAATTTACCACCAATCACGATGTGTTGAAAACTTCGCTCGAAAAAAGCGGATTTGCCTACTTGCACGCCCCTCTTTTCAATCCTGCCATGAAAAACGTGGCATCGGTGCGCAAAAACATTGGCGTTCGCACCTTTTTCAACGTTTTAGGTCCCTTAATCAGTCCCGTGAAACCGCAGTATCAGTGTTTGGGCGTATATAATTTAAAAATGCTCCGCCTCTATATGCTTATCAATCAGAAAATTGGCACGCAATACACCCTCGTGCACTCCCTCGATGGCTACGATGAAATTTCACTCACCGACACCACCAAAATAGTGAACAACGGCGGAGAATTTTTGGCAACACCGCAGGATTTGGGATTTGCAAAAATTGAGCAAAGCGAACTCTACGGCGGCGAAACCATTGCCGAAGCAGCAAAAATATTTATGAACGTGTTGGAAAACAAAGCCACGCCGGCACAGCGCAATGCAGTGCTCATCAATTCCGCTGTTTCCATTCAAACCTACGATTTTTCAAAATCGCTCGCCCACTGCATAGCCGAAGCCGAAGAATCGCTCGCCAGCGGACGCGCAAAACAAGCATTTATGAAGTTCTTTGAGATTTACCAATAATTTTGAAGCAATATACATAACAAATAATCTTGATAATCATATAAATCTTATAACATCAAGGTTCAGACAATTACAATTATGACAATATTAGACCAAATAATAGCCGATAAAGCGAAAGAAGTTGCTCAAAGAAAGCAGATTACTCGTATTGCCGATTTGGAAAAAACAGCCGGTTTTGTGCGAACATGCCGTTCGCTGAAACAAAGTTTACTGCAATCCGAAAGCGGCATTATTGCCGAATTTAAACGCAAAAGTCCTTCAAAAGGCTGGATTCACGCCGATGCAAGCGTGCAAGAAATTACGCAAGGTTATTCGCTCAATGGCGCAGCGGGTATTTCCATTCTCACCGATTTCCCCTATTTTGGCGGCACGCCCCACGATTTGATTTCGGCTCGTCCACACATTGCCTGCCCGGTATTGCGCAAAGATTTTATGATAGACGAATATCAACTCTTTGAAGCAAAAAGTTACGGTGCCGATGTGGTACTGCTCATTGCCGCCGCACTTACCATACCACAATGCAAGCAACTTGCACAGCGAGCACAGTCGCTCGGATTGGAAACCTTGCTCGAAGTGCACAATGCAGAAGAATTAGGGCACATCAACGAATATATAGACCTTGTTGGTGTGAACAATCGCAATTTGAAAACCTTTGAAGTTTCCACTGCTATTTCGGCAGAATTGGCGGAACAAATTCCTGCGGAATGTGTAAAAATCAGCGAAAGCGGCATTTCCAACGTGCAAACGGTGCAAGAATTGCGCACATTGGGCTACAAAGGATTTTTGATGGGCGAAAATTTTATGAAAGAAACGAATCCTGCGGGAGCATTACAACAATTTATCAGTGAATTATGAAAGTAAAAATTTGCGGCATGAAGCACCCGCACAATGTGCTCGAAATTGCAAAATTAAACCCTGATTTTCTGGGATTTATATTCTACGACAAATCGCCGCGATTTGTGGGCGAAATGCTGAGTACCCCCATGCCGGGAGAAACGAAGAAAATTGGCGTGTTTGTAAACGAAAACACGGAAAATATTATGAAAATTGTGCAATCGCACGCATTAGACGGCGTGCAACTACACGGACAGGAAAGTGCCGCAGAATGTGCCGAACTGCACGCAAAAGGACTTGTAATCATTAAAGCCTTCAACGTAGCACAGGCAACTGATTTTGAACAAACAAAACAATATGAACGCGCGGTGGATTTCTTTTTGTTCGACACCAAAACTCCTGCACACGGCGGTTCGGGCAAAAAATTTGATTGGAGTATTTTGCAGCACTATCATGGCAAAACGCCGTTTTTTCTCAGTGGCGGCATAGGCGAACACGATGCCGAAGAACTGCAAAAACTCAATCTTCCAAAACTGTATGCGGTGGATATTAACAGTAATTTTGAAGTAGAACCCGGATTGAAAGATAGCCAAAAAGTAGAATCATTTATAACAAAAATCAGACAGCACGCAATCGCCGACTAATCGTCTAATTGTCTAAAAATCTAAAAACTAATATCATGAACAGAATAGATACCTTATTTGCAGAAAAACGCAAGGCGAACAGCAAAATTTTATCGGTATATTTTACCGCCGGTTTCCCGAAATTGAACGATACCACCACCGTATTGCACGAATTGCAGGCGCAAGGCGCGGATTTGGTAGAAGTAGGAATCCCTTTTTCCGACCCTATGGCAGACGGCGTGGTAATTCAGCAAGCGGGACAAATTGCGCTCAACAATGGCATTACTCTTGCCACAATTTTTGAACAACTGCACAATGTGCGCCAAACCATTCATATTCCCATAATTTTGATGGGATATTTGAACCCCATTATGCACTTTGGATTTGAAAATTTCTGCAAAAAATGCGTGGAAGTAGGCGTGGACGGTGTAATTATTCCCGACCTCCCCTTTGCCGATTATATGAATTTTTACAAAGCAATAGCCGAAGCACACGGTATTCACGTAATTATGCTCATTACGCCCGAAACTTCGGAGGAGCGCGTGCGCTGGATAGACGAAAACACAATGGGATTTATTTATATGGTTTCGAGTGCCGCAACTACCGGTGCGCAGCAAAGTTTCGACAATAAAAAACAAGAGTATTTTAAACGCATAAATGCAATGAATTTGCACAATCCTCGATTGGTTGGATTTGGCGTATCAAACAAAGCAACCTTCGATGCTGCCGTAGCCTACTCTGCCGGTGCTATTGTGGGAAGTAAATTTGTGCAACTATTATCAGAAAGTCCTTCAATTCCGCAAGCCGTAAGTCGGTTAATCAACGATTTGAAACACTAAAAATCCGTTCTGCACTTCGTTGCACGGTTTCACACAACATTTCCACCGAAATACCGATTTGCCGAGCAGCAAAATCGTAGATTTCCTGCATGGAAACATTGCTTATGTCGTTTTCAAACACTATGCGTTCGAGCGGTAGCGTGCGCAACATTTCCACACTTTTCGTACGAGTACATAGTTCTGCCCCAAAAGAATAGTAGCAATCGAAATTGCGGAAACTCTCATAGGTTTGCATATTTCCCGTAAATTTATGAAAAACCACAGGCTGTGTGCATTTCGTTTGTTTGAGTACTTTCAAAATATCGTTATATGCTCGCACACAGTGAATTATAAGCGTTTTTTGGTATTCCTGCGCCACTTTCACCTGTAAACGAAATACATCTTCTTGTAACTCGATTTCAGTTTCTATGGCACGGTCCATGCCGCACTCGCCTATTGCCACCACTTGCGGGAGTGCCGCCGCAGTACGTAACCAATGTTGCAAACGTTCTGCATTTTCACAATATTGCAAATAATCCCACGGATGAATACCAATAGAATACAACAACTGCGGCTCGAAATCTACACTCGCCATAGGTGCATTAATTACCGCATTCGGAGCAGGCGTGTGCGTGTGTGCATTAAAATATAAGTCAGTGTTCATTGGATTTCAATTCTCAGTTTTCAACTATCCTCTATTCCAATATCATAGTAAATTGCAAGCGTTTTTTCTCCAAATCCACCGTAAGCACTTTCACCAGCACGTGTTGATTGAGCGAAAGTTTGTCGGCAGGATTGCTTATAAATTCCTTGCAAATTTGCGAAATATGCACAAGTCCGCCTTGCTTAATGCCAATATCCACAAAGGCTCCAAAATTGGTAATATTATTCACAATACCCGGATACACTGCTCCTACGCACACATCTTCCATTGTTTTGAGTTCCTCGGCAAAGGAGAACTGCTGCAACTGCGCACGTGGGTCGCGACCCGGTTTTTCCAATTCCATCAAAATATCATGCAAAGTTTCTGCACCCACATCACTACTTTCGTAGTGTTCTATTTGAATAGATTTTTGCAAGGCACTGTTAGCAAGCAATTCCTGCACCGAAACCTTCAAATCACGCGCCATGCGCTGCACCAGCGCGTAGCGTTCGGGGTGAATGGCGGAATTATCAAGTGGATTTTTCGCAGCGCGAATACGCAAAAATCCGGCACATTGTTCAAAGGTTTTCTTTCCCAATTTGGGAACATTCAGTAAATCGGCACGGCTTACAAAGGCTCCGTGTTCCTTGCGATAATCCACAATATTTTCGGCAAGCGAAGTGCCTATGCCGGCAACGTAGGCAAGCAAATGTTTACTCGCCGTATTGAGTTCCACCCCTACTTTATTCACACAACTTTGCACCACAAAATCAAGGCTTTGCTGCAATTCCGTTTGGTTCACATCGTGCTGATACTGCCCCACTCCTATTGCTTTCGGTTCTATTTTCACCAATTCCGCCAGCGGGTCCATCAATCGGCGACCTATGGAAATTGCACCGCGCACAGTAACATCGTACTGCGGAAATTCCTCTCGCGCCACCTTCGATGCCGAATACACCGATGCCCCCGCTTCGCTTACCACAAATACTTCCACATCGGAGGTAAATTTCGTGCGGCGTATCAACTGTTCGGTTTCCCTACTCGCCGTGCCATTACCTATGGCAATCGCTTGAATTTTATAACTTTGCACCAACTGCAAAATCTTTGCACACGCCTTCGCGCTCTCATTGTGTGGTGCGTGCGGATATATAGTTTCATTGTGCAACAAATCGCCTTGTTCGCTCAAACATACCACCTTGCAACCTGTGCGAAATCCGGGGTCAATAGCCAAAATACGCTTTTGCCCCAAAGGTGGCAGCAACAGCAACTGCCGTAAATTTTCGGAAAATACGCGAATAGCCTCACTATCGGCGCGTTGCTTCAATTCGTTGTACCATTCCGTTTCGAGCGATACACTCAGCAAACGTTTATATGAATCTTCTATGGCAGTTTTCACGTAGTTTGCGCTATCGTTGAATCCTTTCAGCACCAAGCGATTGATAATTTTGAGCGCAATGGCTTCGTCTATGGCTATGGAAAGACGCAAAAAACCTTCATTATTACCGCGCATCATAGCCAAAATACGGTGCGAAGGCGATTTGCGAATAGATTCCGAAAAATCAAAATAGTGCTCATAATTTCCGGCATCATCTTTTTTCGTTTTCACTACTTTGGTGGCAATTACGGCGTTTTGTGCAAACTCTTTGCGCAAGGCATTTTTTACATCTATGCGTTCGCTCACCCATTCGGCTATAATATCTTGCGCAGCTTGCACACAGTCGAGTTTCGAGAGATTGAGTTCTTGCGCGGTTTTTGCAATTTCGGCATGAATATCGCCGTTTTTTTGCGCATACATCAAAGTTGCAAGCGGTTCTAATCCCTTTTCTTTTGCCACCGAAGCACGAGTTTTTCGTTTTTGTTTATAGGGCGCGTAAAGGTCTTCGAGCGCAGTGGCATCGTAGGTTTCGTTGATAGCGCGTTCCAATTCGGGCGTGAGTTTTCCTTGTTCGGTTATTGCAGCCAAAATGGTGGTTTTTCGCTTTTGCAAGGTATCAAAATAATTGAGTTTTTGCTGAATTTCGAGCAGTTGTACTTCGTCTAAATTTCCTGTGCGTTCCTTGCGATACCGCGCCACAAAAGGAATAGTGGCACCTTCGGCAAACAGTGCGGCGGTGTGTTCTACTTGTTTTTCGCCAATACCGAGTGCATCGGCTATTTTTTTGTGTATCATTATTTCAAAGCCTCCTCTATCAACGCAGTAAACACATCGCTTTCTTTCATGCCGGCGGCGCGAATTTGTTGAGGAATAATGCTTGCTTTGCTCATGCCCGGCACGGTGTTGATTTCCAAAAAGTAGGGCACACCTTCGGCTATAATGTAATCCACGCGGCACACACCTTTACAATCGAGGGCTTTGTAAATTTTTGCAGTCAAGGCTTTAATTTCTGCCGTTAATTCGTCCGAAAGTTGCGCCGGTGTAATTTCACGGCTTTTTCCTTCGTATTTTGCATTGTAATCAAAAAATTCATTATCGGTTTGAATTTCGGTAATAGGCAATACGGTAATTTCACCATTTACTTCATACACACCGTTGGAAATTTCAATTCCTTTCACAAAACTCTCTATAATCACCTCGCCGTCTTCATGCAAAGCATTTGCAATAGCCTGCGGCAAATCGGTTTCATGTTTTACTTTACTCACACCAAAACTCGAACCGCCATTGTTGGGTTTTGCAAAACACGGCAATCCAAGTTCGGCTACAATATTTCGAGTATCCACAGCATCGCGTTTGCGCACAAGCAGTGCTTTGGCAGTTTGTATAGCAAATGCTTCCAAGAATTTTTTTGTAGCAAATTTATTAAACGTAAGTGCGCCGGTAAATACGCCGCAACTTGTGTAGGGCAGTCCTATCAATTCAAAATACGCCGGCAAACGACCATCTTCGCCCGGCGTGCCGTGAATAGAATTATATACACAGTCGAAGGTAATTTTTTCGCCCTGTATTTCAAAACTAAAATCCTCTTTGCAAATTGAATATTGCTGTTCGCCCACTTGCGCATACCACGCTTCTTTGGTAATACATACCGGATAAAGCGTGTATTTCTCGCTATCCATCATTTCCATCAGTTGATAGGTACTTTTCATGGAAATTCCTGCTTCCGAAGAATAACCTCCGCCTATAATTGCTATTGTTTTTTTCATGTTCTTTTACTCCGTGATATATCTTGATACGTATAGATATTCATTGATACGTATTGTTTATAAAACAATTACTATCGTATGAATTTCTACGAATATCGTATAATTTATGAGCAAAAGTACAAAAAAAACTCTGTGCCGCTTTGATAGATATTGGGTGATATATGAGCAATTTTTCAACATTGTGCGAAGAAAACGTGTTTTTTTCTTTGATATATAAAAAATATGGTTACTTTTGTGAAAAATAATTAACTCATCTTTATGAACATTTACGTAGGAAATCTTGATTACAAGATTAAATCAAATCAGTTAGAGGAAGCCTTCGGTGCTTTCGGAGAAGTATCAACAGCACGCATCATTACCGACCGCGAAACTCGCAGAAGCAAAGGTTTTGGCTTTGTAGAAATGCCAAACGACTCAGAAGGTGCCGCAGCAATCGCAGCACTTGACGGCTCAACCTTAGGTGCTCGCCCTATCAAAGTTACAGAATCGTTACCAAAACAATAATAGTTTTTCATTCTCTGCACAAGAGAATTTTTACCGATTTCCATGTACGACTTAAAAAAAATCCTTACCGCTGTGGTAAGGATTTTTTTTGTTACAACACTTTCTTAATTTCATGCAGGGCATTGAGGGCTTCTATGGGTGTGAGATTATTCACATCTAAATTCAGCAACTGTTCGCGAATTTGCGAAAGCACCGGGTCTTCCAACTGAAAAATACTGAGTTGGTAGCCTTCGCGCTGCTGCCCTGCGGTATGGAGCGATTGCTTAGAGGTTACATTGTGTTCGGTTTTGTTACGATTGTTTCCTTCGAGTTCTCGCAAAATTTCATTTGCCCGTTTGATAATAGATTTGGGCAATCCTGCCATTTTTGCAACGTGAATACCAAAACTGTGTTCGCTGCCGCCAGGAACTAATTTGCGTAAAAAAATCACTTTATTGCCATGTTCTTTTACCGATACATTGTAATTTTTCACGCGCGGAAACGATGTTTCCAATTCATTCAATTCGTGATAATGGGTAGCAAAGAGGGTTTTGGGGCGAGCAGTAGGTTGTTCGTGCAAATATTCCACAATAGCCCATGCTATGGAAATGCCATCGTAGGTACTAGTGCCGCGTCCGAGTTCATCGAAAAGTACAAGACTGCGTTCGCTCACATTGTTCAAAATACTTGCTGCTTCGTTCATTTCCACCATAAAAGTTGATTCTCCTTGCGAAATATTGTCGGAAGCACCCACGCGGGTAAAAATTTTATCGACAATGCCTATGCGAGCGGCACGTGCCGGCACAAAAGAACCGATTTGCGCCATAAGTACTATGAGGGCGGTTTGTCGCAAAAGTGCCGATTTCCCAGCCATGTTTGGTCCGGTAATAATAATAATTTGCTGGGTTTCGGTATCGAGTTTCACGGAATTGCTCACATATTCTTCACCGGGGTTCATACGAGTTTCTATAACAGGGTGCCGCCCTTCGTCTATATGGAGTTCCAGCGTTTCGTCTATGGTGGGTTGCACATAATTGCGCTCTATGGCGCAGTGAGCGAATGATTGCAGACAGTCAATTTGCGCAAGAATATTCGCATTGAGTTGCAGGGTATTCATGTACTGCGTAATATTGTGCACCAGCGCGGTAAAAATTTCGTATTCCAACGAAAGAATTTTCTCTTCGGCACCAAGAATTTGACTTTCGTATTCTTTCAATTCGGGGGTAATGTACCGCTCGGCGTTCGATACTGTTTGCTTACGCACCCATTCCGCAGGAATTTTATCTTTGTGGGTATTGCGTACTTCTATGTAGTAGCCATACACGTTGTTGAAGCCCACTTTGATTTTAGGAATACCGGTACGTTCCTCCTCGCGCTCTTGCAGTTTCAGCATATAATCTTTGCCGGAATACACGATTTCGCGCAATGTATCCAATTCTGCATTCACGCCCTGCGCTATTACCTGCCCTTTGTTGAGCACATTGGGCGTTTCGGGGTTAATTTCGTGCACTATGCGTTGCGAAAGTTCTTCGCAGGCATTTAATTGCTCACCCAGCGCGTGCATAGTGGCGTTGTTTTGTTGCAAGCATAGTGCTTTGAGCGGTGCAATTTCTTCGAGTGTGCGTTGCAGTTGCAACATTTCGCGCGGTAAAATGCGTGTCGTAGCCACTCGCGCCACTATGCGTTCCAAATCGCACATATTGTGCAGGCGGTCGTAGAATTGATTCAACACATCGCGATTTTCCACCAACTGCTGCACCACAGTCAGGCGTTTTTCTATTTCTTGTTTATTTTTCAGCGGCAGGGCTATCCATCGTTTCAAAAGCCGCGCACCCATAGGCGTTTGCGTTTCGTCCAATACACTCAAAAGCGAACGTGCACCTTCGTGAGGTGAAGCAAATATTTCCAAATTGCGAATAGTAAAGCGGTCGAGCCACACATAATCGTCTGCCTCTATGCGTGCAATATGGTGTATGTGATTGATGTGCTTATGCTCGGTGAGTTCCATGTAATACAATACCGCACCGGCTGCTATCACTGCGTTTGACATAGTTTCTATACCAAAACCTTTGAGCGAAGACACATCAAAATGAGTTAATAATTTATCATTCGCAGCCTCTTCGGTAAATACCCAATCATCCAATTTATAGGTGTATAAATTGGGCGAAAATGCGGTTTTAAATTGTTTTTCGGCACTGCGGTCGTAAAGCACTTCTTTGGGTTGAAAACTTCCCATGAGTTTGTCTATGTATTCCGCCGACCCCTCGCCTACCAAAAATTCTCCGGTGGAAATATCTAAAAATGCGACACCTACGGCGAATTTACCGAAATGCACGGCAGCCAAAAAGTTATTTTCGCGATTTTCTAAAATAGTGCTGCTGAGCGACACACCGGGAGTAACCAATTCGGTAACGCCGCGTTTTACTATCGTTTTTGTTTTCGAGGGGTCTTCAAGTTGTTCACAAATAGCCACTCGCTGCCCTGCTCGCACGAGTTTTGGCAAATAGGTATCGAGCGAATGATAGGGAAAGCCAGCCAATTCTATGAATTGCGCAGCACCATTGGCACGGCGCGTGAGGGTAATACCCAGAATTTTGGCAGTTTTTATGGCATCTTCCGAAAATGTTTCGTAAAAATCGCCCACTCTGAAAAGTAAAATAGCATCGGGGTGCTTGTGCTTCACCTGATAGTATTGTTTCATTAAAGGCGTTTCTACCACATTTCCTGCCATATTTTTTTATCTTTTACGCAATTACAAAAAGTCAGTCCTTCCTGCGAAAGTAGGAATCGTATGTCAAATTTGCAGGTCAAACCCACAATGACATTCTCTATATGGGCAAAGGTATCAATTCACGCCGAACGCAGCGGTTTTTTGCAACTAAGGATTACACATTTTTTTAACAATCCCACTACAACTCCTTAGTAAGTGCAAGGGTGCCCACGTAGGTATATTCTTTTTTGGAACCAAAGGAATGTTTCACAAACGCACCCACTCCCAGCGTGTAGCCGTGATAGAGTATCATATCAACATTGGCACCGGTGCGCAATTCCGAAAGAGAATACCGCTCGCGTGCCGAAATTTCGTTGAAACTCTCTACAAATACCGAAGGTGCAAGCAGGGCGTGCTTTTTATGGTACGTTACGCGAATACGATTTCTATCGGTAAAGTGCCAGCGCAAATCTTCTATACTTGTGGTGTAAGTATCTTTATCGGTTTCAAATTTATTGCGATAGGCAAAGCGAAAATCGCCCACGCGATAACGATACGAAAGCGTGCTTGCAAAGGTATGGAGCGTATAAAATCCGTTGGAACGGCTACGCTGCGAATAGCGGTAGGAAAATCCTATGGAAAGCGGTTTAACAATACGGTAGGAAAGCACTGCTTCGCCGAAGCCTGTTTTGAGCGGTGTGCCAAACTGCTGCCAACGAAATTCGCCTATCACATCGAGTTCCAATTTTTTGGTAAGCGATGCTTCCACATCTACGCTTGTCCACAATTCTTGGGCATTTGCAGAGTACACACCCAACAATAAACACAATATCGCAAGTATTTTTTGCATTGAACTACGAAAGTATTACAAACAGATATTAGTCGTTATCGGGTACTTGTCCTGCATTTTCCGACAAAGTGTTGATTTTATTACCACTTTCGTAATAGTAAATTTGCACTCGTGCAGAATCGGTCAAAAAGTTGATAGTTCCAATGTCTATTCTATTGATTTTCAAACCTGTGCGATTTTCCAAGTCGGCTTTCAAATCCTCGTAGCGTTCGGGTTTTATAAGGTCAATATTGTCGTAGCGAATAATTTTCGATGATTCGTGGCGAAGCAGCATTTTGCGCTCCAAAAAGTACGCCAGCCCCACTACCGCCAAATTCACAAAAAGCAATTCGGCATAACTCGTTTTTTTATTGGCAAGGGCATTGATTACCGCCAAACCAATTACAATAAACAAATAGGTCATTTCTTTAATCGGCATTTGGTCGGTGCGATAGCGAATAATGCCAAACACGGCAAAAAGACCAAGTGCAAATCCTATTTGAATTTTTACGCCACCAAGCATATAGCAGAGTAAAAACGTGATACTCGAAATGAGTATGTAGGTAAACATATAATCGCGGCGTTTGTGCAAAGTATAGTACAAAAAACGCACTATAATTGCAAGAAATATGAAGTTGAACGAAAAACGAACAAGAAGTTCCACTAAATCTTCGCCTATAAAAAGAGGAATATTGAAGAGTTTGTTATCTGCGTAAAAATTGATAGTTTCCATTTGTTTTTATTTATTTTAAGTAGTTAGTATCGATATATTAGTTATTCATTGATAGTTATTGTTCCGGTTATTCAAAATTAACAATTAAGCATTGTTTTTGTATTTTTCTATAAGTCGTAATTTTTTCTTGAAATTGTTTTTTTTAATGTCTTCGTGGAGTGCGGCGGTACCTATGGCGTATTTACTCATGCTTCCGGGACGAATTTTGTGATTTTTCAAAATCGTGAGCATATTCGATTTTCCGGCGCATTTATCGCGTTTAAGTTCTATAATACAAATATGCGAAAAATCGAGGGCTTGGTTTTGCGCGGTGTAGGGCGCAATTTTCAAATTCACGTCTATGGTTACGCGCTCGGCGTTTTGCAAACTCACCAGCGTAATGCGCACGCACTCCACCGCAGTTTTTGGTTCCAAATCGGTGCAGCCAAAGGGAGTATGTTTGTGCAAAAATTCATCGGCTTGGGTTAATTGTTCGCTAAAATTACACAATGTGCGTTTTTTAGCGGTAACGCCTTTATTGTTTTTGAATTTAATTTCCAAAAATTCAGTAAGCGTGGAGCAATAGGTTCGGTGGCGCACTTTGTAGCGATTCACGCGCTTATTCTGATGCGCCAAATACATGGTATTCGTGGGCGTATCGAAATACACGGTTTTGTAACTCTGGTAGGGCGTACTGTTAATGTGCAATACCGAATATTCCGCAGCGGCATCGCGCAAAATAGCGTGTAGTTTTGCTACGGGAAACACATATTTGGTATCGGTGCGCACCAGCAATTTTACCGAATCCATTTCTTCGAGTGAAATGGGCGGCATGGCATCTACAATGGGCTGAACGCTATCTATTATACTACTCATAATATTCGTACACGTAGGTATTCACTTTAATAATTTTTCCTGCGGCATTGTAGGTAGTTTTTTTAATTCTGTCGCCATTGGCGTTGTATTCGTATTCCGAACGCGAAATCAATTTATTGCTGGCATCATACACTTTATCTCCCGATTTTTTACCGCCCAAATACGTATATACGGTGTATTTTTCCAATTTTCCGTCTTTGTAATCCGATTCTTTCACTTCTTTTCCGCGTTCGTTGTACTCTATTTTCGTGTCCATTTTTTTACCTGCGGCATCACCTCTATCGAATTTTTCCACGTATTCGGTTCGCGTTTTTTCCACTTGTTTGTCGGAATTTTTCTGCGCAAATGCACTTACTGATATGCTGAGCAAGGCTCCAAGCACAAGATATTTCGTTTTTTTCATAGGGTTTAATTTATTTATTGATATTTTTAGAGATTTATATTACTTCGTGATATTTGTTGATATGTATAGATACTAACCGATAGTAGTAGATATTTATTGTTTTATTTTTCATTAGCACATGAGCACATTGATTTATTTTTTCTCTATCATAAACGGGTCAAGAGAGATGTGAGTATTATTTTCGGTAATAGAAACGTTTTTCCCTACCACCTTACTTGGCAAATAATCTATGGATTTCAAAATATACACCCAATACGATGCTTGAATGAGATGATTAAACATAAATTCTCCGTTGGAATCGGTGCGAGTGCGCTCCAAAATTTCAGAACTTCCCTGCAAGGTTAAATACACTTCAATATCTTGCACAATATTATTACCCACCACAGAATCGGGAACTATCACCGTAGATGGCGGAAAATCGTCAGGACGCATCACTTTTCCCGAAATAGACGAGGAACCTTTATCGAATTTCACGAATTTATATACTATAATGGTATCGGTTTTCACGCTGGCGCGTTTGGAATTGAGTGATACTTGTTTTTTGATTCCTATTGATTCGCCATTCACGTTTTCGGTATCATCGGAAAGGGCAAACACGGTGTAATTGCCCTGCACCAAAAATGGAAATTCAAAACTCCCATTGAACGATGTGCGTGTATCGTTGCCTATGGTAGTATTATCGCCATAGAGTATAAATACACGCTCATCTTGCGCAGGCGAAAGGGTGCCGAAATGTTCACCACTATGGTAATTCACACTCTGTACCATTACCACTCCATTAATTGATGCCAAACCGCCTTTGCCTTCTTCTTTGGAACACGAAAAAAACAGTGCCACAAGAGGTATAAATAATGCAATATATATGCGTTTCATTTTTTGTATGTAAATTATTACTACGTTATTTTTCTGTAAAAAGTATGTTTCTTACAAAATCTCGCAAATATAACAAAATTGTAACAATGCACCGCATATTGCATAACAAAATTTACAAAAAAAGCACAAAAAAAGCGTTCGGAAAGTTCCGAACGCTTTTTTATTATACAGAAGAACTGATTTACAACCATTTCACATACGGGAAATCTTGACGGTATGGCAAGAAATCGGCGTATGGATACATTCGCACGCTGTAATTGAAAATTCCCGATTGTTTTGGGCTTACTTCCAATTCATACACAGCAAGGTTGTCTTCCATTTTCACAAATTTGTAGGTTTCACACGAAATTATTTCTTCTTTACCTTCTTTATTGGTTTCGGTAATTATGAAATCAAAACGCACATCTTCGGTTTTCAAACCTTTCAAATCTACTTTTATGGTGGCTTTGTAGGTTTGACCAAGTACCAATGAATCGGTTGCTTTCAATTCATTGAGTGCTACATAAATAGAATCCCATGTTTCCGATACGTGTTTTTTCCACTGATAAATTTCTTCGGCAAGGGCATAATTATTGTCGAACATCATGCGTTTGCGTTTTTCCAATTTTGAGTAAAAACGGCTGTGATAATCGTCTATCATGCGTTTTGTGGTAAATTCCGGTGCTATTTCGGCAATACATTTTTTCACGTATTGAATCCATTTGTGCGGTACGTTGTCTATTCCTTTATCGTAGTATAGCGGCACAATTTCGTTTTCCAATATGCTGTAAATAGTTTCGGCATCTAAGCGGTTTTGGAAATCTTGATTGGTATAAGTGCGTTTTTCCGGCAAAGCCCAACCTGCACCTTCTTTGTAACCTTCGCACCACCAGCCATCGAGCACGCTGAAATTCATGGCACCGTTCATTACGGCTTTCATACCGCTGGTTCCCGATGCTTCGAGCGGACGAGTTGGGGTATTCAACCAAATATCAACACCTTGTACGAGTTTTTTCGCCAAATTCATGTCGTAATTTTCCAAGAAAATAATTTTACCCAAAAATTCCGGCAATTTCGATATACGCACAATTTCTTTGATTATATCTTGACCCGGTTTATCGTTGGGGTGCGCTTTTCCTGCAAAAATAAATTGCACTGGGCGTTCAGGATTGTTCACTATGGCACTCAATCGGTCTAAATTGCTGAACAACAAGTAAGCGCGTTTGTACGTTGCAAATCGGCGGGCAAAACCTATCGTGAGCGTGTTTTTATTTACCGATTGAATAATTTTGAGCAATTTTTTCGGGTCTTCAAATCGTTCTGTCCATGTTTTAATCAAACGGTCTTTCACGAAATTGATTAATTTTTCGCGTTGTGCTTGGCGAATATCCCAAATTTTTTCATCGGCTACACCATATATTTTGCTCCAATAGTTTTTTTCCGACTGATGTTCCAAAAATCCTTTTCCAAAGGTTGACGCATATACTTTTTGCCATTCTTTTGCTGTCCATGTGCCGTAGTGCACACCATTGGTAACGTAACCAATGTAGGATTCGCTCACATCGTAGCCGGGCCACAAATCTTTGAACATGTCTTTGGAAACTTCTCCATGCAAGCGGCTCACACCGTTTACTTCCTGCGAAGTGCAAATTGCCAAATTACTCATAGAAAATGGTTCGCCTTGATTGTTGGCATACATTCTACCCAAATTCATAAATTCGTTCCACTGTAATTGCAAGCGTTCGGGGAATTGCCCCAAATAGGTCATCATCAAATCTTCGGGGAAACTATCGTGCCCTGCCGGAACCGGCGTATGGGTAGTATATAGCGTAGATGAACGCACGATTTCGAGTGCTTTTGGGAAGGGGAAATTTTCGTGTTTGATTAATTTGCGCAAACGCTCTAAATTAATAAACGCCGCGTGTCCTTCGTTGCAATGGAAAATGTCGATTTTTTCGCCTACTGCTTCCAAACAACGCACACCGCCTATACCGAGCAACATTTCTTGTTTCAATCGGTTTTCATTGTTTCCGCCGTAGAGTGCGTGCGTAATTGTTTTATCCTCATCGCTATTTTCGGCTATATCAGTATCGAGTAAGTACAGTTTTATGCGACCTACGTGTACCAACCAAATTTGCGCGTTCAAAATTCTTCCGGGCAAACCTACTTGCACGGTAATATTGTTACCTTTCGCATCTTTCACCAAGTGAATGGGCAGTTGCGAAGGCGATTGCGGCGTATAAATAGCCATTTGCTCGCCATCGAGCGAAAGTTGTTGTTGAAAATATCCGTATTTATACAAAAATCCTACGGCTGCCATATTGGTATTGGTATCGCTCGCCTCTTTCAAATAGTCGCCGGCAAGAATACCCAAACCACCTGAGAAAATTTTCAAAGAATCATCTAAACCATATTCCATACTGAAATAGCCGATTCGTGCTTTTGTAGCATCGGGTTCTTCGGCTATATATTTATTGAATTTTTCAAGAATAGCATGGTAGCGAGCCATAAACCCTTGATTTTTTTCCAATTCTTGCAAACGAGCAATACTGATTTCTTTCAATACATCTATGGGATTGAGCGTTGTAGCCCATAGTTTTTCGTCGATTTCTTGAAATAAATCTTTTACTTCGTAATTCCAAGTCCACCACAAATTCGATGCTAAGTCGTTGAGTCCCTGTAAATTTTCGGGAAAACTTGAAAGAACAACCATATTTTTCCATTGCGGAGCATTATGGCGGTTTTGATTAAGATTAGTTGTCATTTTTTTTGTTTATTGTTTATACATTAATGCCTTTGAAAGTGCTTTCAAAAATTTTCGCCAAATATAGCACTATTCTGAATATTTTCAAATCTTTTTGCAAGAATGTAGAAAAATGTGCGGTGAGAACTGATATGTGGGATTTCAGACACAAGACACTGAAAAATTAATTTTCAATTAACAATTTGTAATTTACAATTAATTCGTATGTTTATGCCGAAATTTTAATGAAAACACAACCACTATGCTTCATGAATTTTTAGAGCAGTTTCAAACACCGCTGCAAAATCCTGTTTTACAATTTTCGCTCATATTGTTTATTATACTCTTTGCACCTATTTTACTCAATAAACTGCGTATTCCGCACCTCATTGGGCTTATTATAGCCGGTGCTTTGATTGGTCCTTTCGGTTTCAATTTCATGCTGCGCGACAGCAGTATTCAACTCTACGGCACGGTGGGTTTGCTCTACATTATGTTTCTCGCCGGTTTGGAAATCGACATGATAGATTTCAAAAAGAACAGTTACAAAAGTTTGGTTTTCGGCGTTTTTACCTTTTTCATTCCGCTGGGGCTTGCTTCGCTTTTGGGCTATTACATACTCTTTACTGCGGTGCCCATGTCGCACAAATTGGCAACGTCTATACTGTTTGCAAGTATGCTTGGTTCACACACCCTCATCACCTACCCCATTGTGAGTAAATTCGGCGTGGTGCGCAACCGCGCTGTGGGTATCACCGCCGGCGGCACTATTATAACCGACACCCTCGCTCTGCTTTTTTTGGCAGTAATAGTGGCAAGCACGCAGCGCGAATTGGATTACGGATTTTGGACACAAC
This sequence comes from Bacteroidales bacterium, assembly GCA_031286165.1. GTDB lineage: Bacteria > Bacteroidota > Bacteroidia > Bacteroidales > UBA1715 > WQTX01. The sequence goes on along the minus strand of JAITUU010000045.1, from coordinate 32,614 downwards.
TCGGCGTGTCGCTCGTTATTTTTGCCCTCATTATCATTTTTTTGTTTCCCCTCATTGCCCGCTGGTTTTTCAAACACTACAACGATAAAATTCTACAATACATATTTATATTGGCAATGGTGTTTTTGGGCGCGTTTTTAGCAGAAATTGCCGGTGTGGAAGGCATCATAGGGGCGTTTTTAACCGGGCTTTCGCTCAATAAACTCATTCCGCGCACATCTTCGCTCATGAATCGCATAGAATTTGTGGGCAATGCCCTCTTTATTCCCATATTTTTGATAGGCGTGGGTATGCTTATCAATTACCGTGCATTTCTGCACGATTTCGATACCATAATAGCCGGTGTGGCTATGACTGCTACGGCGGTGAGCGCAAAATTTGTAGCCGCATGGCTCACGCAAAAAACCTTTCGCCTGAGCAAAGACGAGCGTAGCCTGATATGGGGACTGAGTAATTCGCAAGCAGCCGCCACCCTTGCCGCCGTTATGGTGGGTTACAATGTTATTCTCAATCAAACCGCCATAGATTACGCCATAGCGCATGGTTTACCGCCGGTGGAACCCGACCGGCTTTTGAGCGAAGCAATTCTGAACGGGAGCATTCTCATGATTTTGATTTCCTGCACCATTTCTTCGTTTGTAACCCAGCGCGGCGCAAAAAACATAGCCCTGCTCAATGCCGCCAGCGATGACGACCGCAATTTGGAAAAAGCCCTCATGACTATTTCGGTGAATACCAATATTGCCGAAACCATTAGTTTATTCAATTCGTTTTTCGGCAAAAAGAACGATTTATACGTAATGAACATTCACTACGGCGGCTCGCTGCTCAACGAACAACGGGGCAATCAATTACTCGAATCGGCTGCCATGACCGCTTCGGGTGCCGACAACGAAATTCACAAAGTGCTGCTTTCGAGCAACAATCGCGTTGATGCTATTAGTAATTTTGTGCGCGAACACAGCGTAAACAACGTAATAATGGCAATAGACAACGAAAGCGATAGCGACCTTTTTTGCGGCAGCACCATTGATACCGTACTCGCTCGCAATACCAACAGTTCTATTTTCCTTTTCAAATCGGTGAACCGCCTGATAACTCTCAAACGCAGTATAGTGGTGGTGCCGCGCTACGCCGAAAACGAAATAGGATTTGCCGCATGGATTACCAAACTGTGGGATTTTGCCAAAAATACCGCCATAAAAACCGTGATTTACTGCCACGCCGAAACTATGGCGTATTTGCAAAAAATACAATCTATTATGCCCATAGAGGTGGAATTTGAACTTTTTGAGGATTTTTCCGATTATTTGGTGCTTGCCCGCGAAATCAAAAGCGAGGATTTCCTCATTTTTGTGATGAGCCACAAAGAAAAAGAATCCTACAATCCTGCTATGGACAAAGTGCCGCACTCGCTGCGCAATTATTTTGCGGAAAATACCGCCCTGCTCATTTTCCCTACCCAAGCAACCGACATAGTAGATAGTTCGGGCGATTTTCACAATGCGGTGATTAACGATACTCACTATGACAATATTACCAAATCCATTTCGGGAATGTTCAGAAATTAATTGAAAGTGGAGAACTGAGAACTGAAAATTAAACACAAAACAATTAAGAGATTCAAAAACTTTCAATTTTCAACTACATAATAACAACCATGGAAACACAGATTGCTTTTTTCGATGCAAAACCCTACGATATTGCTTCGTTCAATGCGCACAATGACAATTTCGGATTTCAAATCAATTACTACGAAGCACAGTTGAATAAAGACAGTGCGGTGCAGGCGCAGGGTGCGCAGGTGGTGTGCGCCTTTGTGAATGCCAATATCAATGCACAGGTCATAGGAATTTTGGCACAACAAGGCGTGCAACTCATAGCCTTGCGCTGCGCAGGGTTCAACAATGTAGATTTGCAGGCGGCAAAAAAACACAACATTCGCGTAGTGCGCGTGCCGGCATATTCGCCCTACGCCGTAGCCGAACACACGCTTGCCCTTATGCTCACCCTCAATAGAAAAACTCACAAAGCATACTCGCGCACGCGCGAGGGAAATTTTTCACTGCACGGTTTGCTCGGTTTCGATATGCACGGAAAAACCGCCGGAATAATAGGCACCGGAAAAATTGCGAAAATTCTCATTAAAACCCTCTGTGCTATGGGTATGAAGGTGCTTGCCTACGATATTTCTCCCGATAGCGAATACGCCAAAGAAGTGGGATTTGAATACACTTCGCTCGATGAAATTTACCGCCGGTCGGACGTAATTTCGCTCCACTGCCCACTTACAAAAGATACCGAATATAGTATCAATAGCGCAAGTATTGCCAAAATGAAACCAGGCGTGATGATAATAAACACCGGACGCGGAAAATTGATAGACAGCCACGCCCTCATACAAGGTTTAAAGTCGCAAAAAATTGGCTCCGCCGGACTTGATGTGTATGAGGAAGAAGAAGAATACTTTTTTGAAGATATGTCGGACATAGTGTTAGACGATGACGTTCTCGCCCGCCTGCTTTCGTTCAACAATGTGCTCATAACCTCGCACCAAGCGTTTTTTACCCAAGAAGCACTTGCAAACATTGCCCAAACTACACTGGAAAACGTGCAAGAATTTTCCGAAGGGAAGGCACTAAGTAATGTGATACTATAACCCTCCTTCCCAAATAATGTTTTTGAATTGCACCTGCGGTTTTTCTTCAAAAATTCCATACACCGTAGAACCGCTTCCGCTCATGGCGGCATAGAGCGCACCGGCGGCATACATGGCAGTTTTGAGTTCTGCAATGGCAGGAAATTGAGTACAAACCGATGGTTCAAAATCGTTTTCCACCACGCCGCGCCAATGCTGCGGATTGGGGTCAAATTCTTCAAAGAGTGTTTTCGCACGTTTAAGCGGTTTCACGCCGGCGTATGCCTGCGCAGTGCTCACATGAATACCCGGATTTACCAGCACTATATAGTAGCCGCTCAAATCAATGGTGGCAGGTGTAAAAATTTCACCGCGACCTTGCACAAACTGCGGACGATTGCGCACAAAAAACGGGCAATCGCTACCGAGTTGCAGTGCCAATACTTCCACCGTTTCTACCGAAAGTTGCAAGTCAAAATACTCATTGAGCGCGGTGAGTACAAAAGCAGCATCGGCAGAACCGCCGCCCAAACCCGCACCAAAGGGAATAATTTTATGTAAATGAATACGCACCGGCGCAATGCCATACTGTTCATGAAGAAGTTTCCATGCCGTTACGCACAAGTTTTTTTCCGCCGGCGCATCTATGTGCAAGCCGGTGTTTATAAACTGTAATTCATGCGCACTCCCTATTTCCAAGCAATCGCGCAAACCGCGCACAGGGTAAAACAGTGATTCTAAATTATGGTAACCATCGGAGCGTTTTTCTACAATTCGCAGCCCTATATTTATTTTTGCATTGGGAAATGTCAGCATTTTGTAAGGTGTTTAAGGTTTTATTTCAAAAGGTACTCGCAGCATATACACGCTTTCTACCCACTCGCCGTCTTGCTTTGCCGGGGTAAATTTGGTAATCAATCGCGCCACGCGCAAAGCCTCGTTATCTAATTCGGGGTGTAGGGATTCCGCAATTTCGCGCTGTACAACATCGCCTTTTTTAGAAATATTCAGCCGCACAATCACCGCTCCGCAAATGCTTTCTTGCTTCACATTATCGGGATAGTAGGTATTCAAAAATACAAATTTATAGAGCGCACGGTCGCCATCGGCATAGGAAGAAGGCGTGTAAAATTCTGTATATCTGTCTTTTGAACCATTCATGCCGTAGCACTGCCCGTGCACAAGCGCAGCTTTGTTGTATTCATCGTGGCGTTTTATGGAGCCTGTGTTGTAGTAGGTTTTCACTGTACCGTGCAGCAATCCGTTTTTGTACGAAATTTCGGCTTTCAGTTTTCCGTTCGGAAAATATTCTCGGCGCACACCGTCCATCACTGCATTGGTACGAATATTTTTGTATTCCGTTTCCGCAACAAGCGTGCCGCTCACAGTAGAAATTGTAATCACGCCCCTATCGGTAAGTTCGTTGAATAACGTCATTCGCAGCACATATTTTGCGTGTGCACTATCGGTGGGTTGCTTTTCTTCGTTCACATAATATTCGCCCTGCGCCTGCACCACAAGCGAAAAAAATACAAAAAATGCAATCAATAGAGCTTTCATAGTATGTAATAGAATTACAAATGTGGTCAAAAGTACACTATTTTTAATAACGTACAAAAGCGATTTTTTATTCTCAAACACAAATTTTCTTGCTACCTTTGCCACTCGTAAAAAACAAAAACAATGAGCAAACGACAAAAAAGACTTCCTTTCATAGAACATGTACGCATAGAAACCATTGCCGCCGAAGGTAAGGCTATTGCCAAAATAGAAGACCTTGTGGTATTTATAGAAGGCGTGGTGCCGGGCGATGTGGTGAATATTCAACTCACAAAAAAACGAAAAAACTACTGCGAGGCTCGCGTGCAATCGTTTGTAGAAAAAAGCAATCTTCGCCAAGAGGCTTTTTGTGCGCACTTTGGCGTGTGCGGCGGTTGCAAATGGCAAATTTTGCCCTACGCGCAGCAGTTACAATACAAGCAGCAGCAAGTAATAGACCAACTCACGCGCATAGGACACGTGCACATAGAAGAATTTTTGCCCATAGCAGCATCGGCAAAAACAGAGTGGTATCGCAATAAATTGGAATTTACCTTTTCCAACAAACGCTGGCTCAGCACCGAAGAAATAGCCACAAACGAAAAAATGACCAAGCCCAACGCACTTGGCTTCCACATTCCCGGACTTTTCGACAAAGTGGTGAACATAGAAAAATGCTACCTGCAAACGGAAGAAAGCAACGAAATCCGCAATTTTATTCGCGATTTTGCCTACGCGCACCATTACACGTTTTTCGACATTCGCAATCACGCGGGGCTTTTGCGCAATCTCATAATTCGCACCACCACCACCGGCGAAACTATGGTGGTTATAGTGTTCTACGAAAACGACAGCGAAAAAATTACCACCCTGCTCCAAGCCGTGAAAGAAACATTTCCACAACTTACTTCACTATTATATGTAATCAATCAAAAAGCAAACGATACCATTCACGACCAAGAAATTATCACCTTCGCCGGGCGCAATTACATAGTGGAAACTATGGAAAATCTGCACTTCAAAATCGGTGCAAAATCGTTTTACCAAACAAATTCCGAGCAGGCGCACACGCTATATAGTATAGCACGCTCGTTTGCCCAACTCACCGGCAGCGAAACCGTGTATGACCTCTACACCGGCACCGGCACCATTGCCAATTTTGTGGCAGCACAGGCGAAAAAAGTTGTGGGAATAGAATACGTGCCCGAAGCAATAGACGATGCAAAAGAAAATTCTGCGCAAAACAATGTTCACAACACCGTATTTTTTGCCGGCGACATGAAAGATGTGCTCAACGATGACTTTATAGCCGCGCACGGAAAACCCGATGTATTAATAACCGACCCACCTCGCGCGGGAATGCACCCCGATGTGGTAGAAACCATTCTACGATGCGCTCCGCACAGAATTGTGTATGTAAGTTGTAATCCTGCCACGCAAGCACGTGATATTCAATTACTCAGTACCCTGTACAACGTAAAAAAATCGCAGGCAGTGGATATGTTTCCCCACACACATCACGTGGAAAATGTAGTTTTGTTGGAAAAAAAACTCTAATCCGTATTGCTGTTTGAAAAAAAAACACAATATTTGTACAAATGTAATTATACAACAATATAACACTCATTATTTATATGTCTAAAAATATAGGTAAAATTGTTCAAATCATAGGTCCTGTGGTGGACGTTAGTTTTGAAGAAACAGGCAGCGAACTGCCACAAATACTTGATGCCTTGGAACTTCGTAAAGAAAATGGTCAAGTCATAGTTTTAGAATGTCAGCAACATATTGGCGAAAAAACGGTACGCACGGTGGCAATGGATTCTACCGATGGGCTCAGTCGCGGTATGGAAGTAATTTCTACCGGAGCACAAATTACCATGCCGGTAGGCGATAAAGTGCGCGGACGATTATTCAACGTTACCGGCGATGCTATAGACGGCATAGGCGCAGTGTCGAAAGAAGGCGGCTATCCTATTCATGCCGAACCGCCGGCGTATGACAAACTTTCTACCAATTCCGAAATTTTATATACCGGTATTAAAGTAATAGACCTCATAGAACCCTACGCAAAAGGTGGTAAAATCGGACTTTTCGGTGGTGCCGGTGTAGGGAAAACGGTGCTTATTCAAGAATTGATAAATAATATTGCAAAAGCATATTCCGGACTTTCGGTATTTGCCGGCGTGGGCGAGCGTACTCGCGAAGGAAATGACCTTTTGCGCGAAATGATAGAATCGGGTATTGTAAAATACGGAAAAGAATTTGTAGAAAGTTTGGAAAAAGGCGGTTGGGATTTATCGAAAATCGACACCGAAGCCCTCAAAGAATCTTCACTCGCCATGGTATTCGGGCAAATGAACGAACCTCCGGGTGCGCGTGCTCGCGTAGCACTTTCGGGACTTACCATAGCCGAAAATTTCCGCGATGGCGATGAAAAATCGGGCGGACGCGATATTCTTCTCTTTGTTGATAACATTTTCCGCTTTACCCAAGCAGGTTCCGAAGTATCGGCTCTTTTGGGGCGTATGCCTTCGGCGGTGGGCTATCAACCTACCCTTGCTACCGAAATGGGGCTGTTACAAGAACGCATCACTTCTACCAAACGTGGTTCTATTACTTCGGTGCAGGCAATTTATGTGCCTGCCGATGACTTAACCGACCCCGCTCCTGCTACGGCATTTGCCCACTTAGACGCTACTACGGTACTCAGTCGTAAAATTGTGGAACTCGGTATTTACCCTGCGGTGGACCCTCTGGAATCGTCATCACGCATTTTAACACCCGAAATAGTGGGCGATGCACACTACAATACTGCTCAGCGTGTAATTCAAATTTTGCAACGCAATAAAGAATTACAAGATATTATTGCTATTTTGGGTATGGACGAACTTTCGGAAGAAGACAAACTTGTGGTACACCGCGCTCGCCGTGTGCAACGCTTCCTTTCGCAACCCTTCCACGTTGCCGAGCAATTTACCGGTATGCCGGGAAAACTTGTGGCAATAGAAGATACCATTAAAGGCTTCAATATGATAATAGACGGCGAGGTGGATAAATACCCCGAAGCGGCATTCAACTTGGTGGGAACCATAGAAGAAGCGATTGAAAAAGGCGAAAAACTCTTGAAAAATCTGTAAACAATAGCGATATGGAAATAGAAATTTTAAGTCCTTCAAGCGATATTTTCAAAGGGAGTGCAAAACAAGTCAATCTACCCGGCACAAGCGGTTCGTTTGAAATACTCGAAAATCACGCGGCTATTATTTCCACCCTCACACAGGGAGTGGTGAGCATAGTTGATGATAAGGGCGAAAAACACAGTTTTCCAATCAATGGCGGAGTGGTAGAACAATCGAACCACAAAGTAATTGTGCTGGCAGACTAACAATAACAGAATGACTGAATAACTGAATGATAGATTCGGTTATTCAGTTATTTCAGTACTCAATTATTCAGTTATTAGCATGAAATCTATTACCTTCACTCCTACTCGCAACGAACATTCCACGTTTTTTGCAGTAACATCGGCACTCAATGAATTTGGATTTTGCGCCGCACTGAACGAAACCTTTAAAATAGCCCTGCGCATAGCACCTTCGGCAGACGAAAACTCTTATTTCAACCGCTACACCAGCGATAGCGAACTGCACCACCTGCGCATAGACCTGCGCGTGAATAAATCTATTATCAACACCTTATGTGTGGATTTTCTCGAAAAAACCGATTACATTCTCCGTGTGAGCAATGTTTCTTCCGAAGAAGAAATTCAGGATTTTCAAAAAAAATTAAAAAGCATGAAACACAGCGTGTTTGTGCAAAAACTCGATTTTTCAAAATTCAAGAAAAAACAAACGGAGCAATTACTGCGTTTGTTTGTGTGAATTTTTCCACAATATCGCTACAAATTAAAACCGTAACGCCATGAAAACCAAATATGTATCTTTCTTTGCATTTCTTGTTTCTATCTGTTTTTTTGCGTGCTGCACCAATACTTCCACCTCACACAACGAAGCAAATACCGATTCGCTATCGCAAAAAGCCGGTATTGAAACAATTTCTGCACAAACGGATTATTATTACGAACCCGAAGTTTCTATCATTACGGGAACAATCATCGTAGAAACATTTTTCGGACCTCCGGGATATGGCGAAAATCCGCAAACCGATAGTAAAGAAGAGGCGTATATACTCCTTCTCGAAAGCCCTATCAACGTACTTTCCACCATTGACGAAAGCGAACGCGAGGAAGGTGATGGAGATTTTACGAAATACAACGTTGCGAAAATTCAATTAGCATCAACCGCCGGCGTGCTATTTGCCAACTATACAAACCAACAAGTGATAGTAACCGGCACATTGTTCAGTGCCATTTCCGGACATCATCACACCGATGTTTTAATGGACGTGCAAAATATTGAAAAAAACTAAAATACGTGCTCCAACCGGCGCAGTGCCTCATTGATAATTGCACGAGGGCAGGCTATATTAATTCGCTGAAAGCCACTCCCTTCATCGCCAAATATTCGTCCGCGATTGAACCACAGATGGGCATCTTCCACTATGCGGCGATTGATTTCTTCGTCCTGCAAGCCGTAAGCCGAAAAATCGAGCCAAAGCAAGTAGGTTGCCTGCGTTTCTACGAGTTTAATTTGAGGCAAACGAGTTTTCAAAAATTCCTGTACGCTACGAATATTTTCTTCCAAATACCGTTTCAACTCATCTAACCACGCGCCGCCTTTTTCGTAGGCACTTTGGCACGATACTATACCCGGTGTGCTGAGTTGATGATACCCGCTGCTATACAATTCGTCAGATAATTTTTTACGCAATGTTTCATTTTTCACAAATATATTCGATGCCTGCAAACCAGCCAAATTGAAGGTTTTACTCGGTGCTGTGGCTACTATGGCATCTTCGTTTATCAGAGCAAAACACGTGTGCGCGTGCTCGCCCCATACAAAATCGCAATGGATTTCATCGGAAATAATGAGGACATTATGTGCGGTGCAAATTGCATTTAGTTGTTCGAGATCGGCACGTGTCCACACCCGCCCTACCGGATTGTGCGGACTACACAAAATAAAGAGTTTTACCTTGTTTACAATTATTTTTCGCTCAAAATCTTCAAAATCAATACTATACGCGCCATTTTTATACAATAGCGAATTAGTTACAAGCGTGCGACCATTGTCGCGTACCACGTTGTAGAATGGGTAATACACCGGTGTTTGAATAATCACCGCATCGCCCGGCGCGGTAAACGCACGCACTGCCTGTGCCAGCCCAAATACCAATCCGGGCGAAAGCACTATATCCTGCTGCTGCACTCGATAGCCGAATCGCGCCGAAAACCACTCAATAACTGCATTATAATACGCATCTTCCGGTTCGGAATAACCGAAGATACCGTGCGCAACGGTGCGTTGCAAATCTGCCAACACTTCGGGCGGTGCAGAAAAATCCATATCGGCAACCCACATGGGCAGCGTGTCGAGCGGCAATCCTTTTTTGTGCACAATATCGTATTTCACGGCATAAGTATTACTACGGTCTATTACCGTATCAAAATTGTAGGTCATTGCTTGTTTTCTTTGGTTATTGATATTTTTACAGCACAAAAATAGCAAGAAAGTAACAAAGAGTGAATACCTTTTTTGGGGTATTTTACGGTGTAATCAAAAATTTTAACTACTTTTGCGAGCGAAAAACAATAATTGGAAACTGAAAATTGAAAATTGAAAGTTGATAACTAACAATTAAATAACTAACTAAAAGATATGAAAGCATACGTTTTTCCCGGACAAGGGGCGCAATTTGTGGGTATGGGCAAAGATTTGTACGACAATTACGCACAGGCAAAAGAATTATTTGAAAAAGCAAACGAAATTTTGGGATTTCGCATTACCGACCTTATGTTTGCCGGTACTGACGAAGATTTAAAACAAACCAAAGTAACCCAACCGGCGGTATTTTTACACTCGGTAATTATGGCAAAAGTTTTGGGCAATACATTCACTCCCAACGCAGTAGCAGGTCATTCATTGGGCGAATTTTCAGCATTGGTGGCAGCCGGTGCATTGAGTTTTGAAGACGGATTGGTGTTAGTTTCAAAACGCGCACAAGCAATGCAAAAAGCCTGCGAACTCAATCCTTCCACTATGGCGGCTATTTTGAATTTAGACGACAAAACGGTAGAAGATGTGTGCGCATCAATAGAAGGCGAAGTAGTCGTGGCAGCAAATTACAACTGCCCCGGTCAATTAGTAATTTCGGGCAGCAATGCCGGCATAGACAAAGCCTGCGAACTTTTGCTTGCCAAAGGAGCAAAACGCGCCCTCAAACTCCCCGTAGGCGGTGCATTTCACTCGCCGCTCATGGAATCTGCCCGCGTAGAATTGGAAGCAGCCATTGCAGCCACAGAATTTAAAAATCCTATATGCCCCGTGTATCAAAACGTTGATGCACAACCATATACCGATGCTACAAAAATCAAAGTAAACTTGATTGAACAACTTACTGCTCCTGTACGCTGGACACAAACGGTGCAAAATATGATAGCCGATGGCATTACAAGTTTTGTAGAAGTAGGTCCGGGTAAAGTATTGCAAGGACTTGTAAAAAAAGTGAACAAAGACGTAGAAGCCGTAAGTGCGGAGATTTAGATGATACAAATAATTCCCGCCATAGATATTATAGAAGGAAAGTGCGTGCGACTCTCTCAAGGCGATTATGCACAGAAAAAAGTGTATAACGAACAGCCGCTGGAAGTAGCCAAGCAATTTGAAGACCACGGCATTACTCGCCTGCATTTGGTAGATTTAGACGGTGCAAAAAGTAACCGCATAATCAATTACAAAGTATTGGAAACTATTGCTCGAAACACCAATTTGGTAATAGATTTTGGCGGAGGATTGAAATCAAACGAAGATTTACGCATAGCCTTCAATTCGGGTGCTGCCATGATTACCGGCGGTAGCATAGCCGTAAAAAATCCAGAACTTTTCACGCAGTGGATTAGCACCTACGGAGCCGAAAAAATTATTCTCGGTGCCGATGTACAGAACAATATGATAGCAATTAGCGGTTGGCAGGAAAGTACCCAACTTCCTCTCTTCGATTTTCTGCAATCATACAGAGAAAAAGGGGTTTTGCAAACTATTTGCACCGACATAAGTAAAGACGGAATGTTGCAAGGACCTGCTACGGAACTCTACAAACGCATTAAAGCACAATTTTCTGATTTATACGTGGTGGCAAGCGGCGGCGTGGCACACATGAGCGATATAGAAGAACTCAATGCCGAAGGAATTGATGCCGTAATTACCGGAAAAGCAATTTACGAAGGAACTATTTCGCTCAAACAAATAGCACAATTAATTGAAAATTGAAAATCGCACAAGTGTCATTGTGCACGCAGAGAAGCAATCCACGTGTTTCCGAATTGGAGGTTATAACAAAATTTTTGTTACAAACAAAACGAAAAAAGCACAATTTTTCTTCTTCGTTTTATAAAAAAGCCGTTTCTTTGCACTACAATTACAAATAGTGTAAAAAACTAAAAAATATAACACTCACGAGCGTATGAACAATTCATTTTTTGCAATATTTATGCCCAAAGAGCCTAAATTTGTTACTCTCCTTACTCGAATGGCGCAAGTTTCAGCCGATGCTGCCACTATTATGGTGGATTGTGTAAAAAGCACCAATATTGAAAAATCGCTGGAATATGCAAAGGGTATCAAAGCGCAGGAAAAGCAAGGCGATACCACAATTCTTACCATTTTCGATGAATTGAACACTACCTTTATTACCCCTTTCGACCGCGAGGATATTCACAATTTAGCAAACGGATTGGACGATATTACCGACAACTTAAATCTCTGTGCGAAAAAAATTATTATTTACCAACACCCGCAATTACCCAAAAGTGCCGAAACCATAGCACTATTGGTGGAATGTTCGGCAAAAAAACTTGTGGAGGCAATACAAGGACTCTCAAACATTAAGAAAAATGCAAAACACATACGCCGTTGCTGCCGAGAAGTGCGCGATATGGAAAACCAAGCCGATGATATTTACGAAGAGTTTTTGACTAACCTTTTTGCCAACGAGCAAGATATGAAAGAAATCATAAAACTCAAAAGCATTATGCGCGAACTCGAAAAAACCGCCAATGCCATAAAAACAGTGGGTAAAACGCTGCAAACCATTATTATAAAGTACGCATAAACCATGACTTTACTTATTGTTACTATACTGTTAGCACTTATTTTCGATTTTATCAATGGCTTTCACGATGCGGCTAATTCTATAGCAACCGTTGTTTCTACCCGTGTGCTTACCCCCGTGCAAGCCGTACTATGGGCGGCATTTTTCAATTTTGTAGCATATTTCATAGCCATTCACTTTTTGGGCGGATTTGGCGAAAGTATAGCAAATACAGTAGCAAAAACCGTTCATTCACAATACATTACCACACCTATTGTAACATCGGGCTTAATAGCCGCTATTTTGTGGAATTTGCTCACATGGTGGCTTGGTATTCCGTCTTCATCTTCGCACACCCTCATTGGTGGATTTGCAGGCGCAGCAATCGCCGGAAACGGATTCAATTTTCTTGTGGTAAATGGCGGCACTATTGGCTTTATTGCCATTTTTATTATCGCCGCACCACTCATTGGTATGCTCGCCGGCTTACTTGTTACCATTATAACCTATCATGTATGTAAACGCGCAAAACCGGCAACTGCCGATAAGTGGTTCAAACGCTTGCAATTAGTGTCATCTGCCGCACTCAGCATAGGACATGGCTTGAACGATTCGCAAAAAGTAATGGGTATTATAGGTGCGCTTTTGATAGCCAACCGCGCCCTACCCGGATTGCCGAGTTTTATGAACATGGGCAGTATGGCAGAAATTCATGAGTGGGTACCGCTTGCGTGTTTTAGTGCCATTGCGCTGGGAACCATGTGCGGCGGCTGGAAAATTATGAAAACTATGGGTAGCGGTATCACCAAAATTACTTCGGTAGAAGGATTTTGTGCGCAAACAGCAGGTTCTATTACTCTCTTTATTTCCGAAATGCTACACGTGCCCGTAAGCACCACCCACACTATTACCGGTGCCATTATGGGTGTTGGTTCGGTTAAGCGACTTTCTGCCGTGCGCTGGGGCGTTACCAAAAATCTACTCGTAGCATGGATTCTCACAATTCCTGTAAGTGCCGCTCTCGCCGCCGGTATTTTCTTTATTGTGAATTGGTGTTTGTAATGTTAGAACACAGGGTATAGTAGCAAGTTTTGACTACTGAAACCTGATAACGAAAAACTCTGGATTGCTTCACTACGTTCGCAATGACGAAATAATTCATGGCAATGAATAATCCTATACATCATACTAATCGTATAAAAATCATGGTTCAGACGTTTTTTTATGAATGCAAAAATACGCAATTTTGGGGCTTCACAAAAAGGAAACGTGAGATTTTGTGTTTTATTGTAATATATCTGTACGTTTGAACATCTAATTGACTAATTGACTTGTGTCTGACAATTAACAACAAAATCTTTCATGTGATTGTACACAATATCCATGAGTGCATCCATTGCTTCGTTTGCTATCCACGCTATGTGAGGCGTAATGAGTACTTTTTCACGCAGATTTTCCGCCAAAAGCGGTGAAGTTTCGGGCAATGGTTCTGTTTGCATCACATCTAAACACGCACCGGCAAGTTCACCGGCAGCAAGAGCCTGCGCCAAATCTGCTTCGTTCACTATTCCTCCCCTGCCCACATTTATCAAGTAGGCACTTGCTTTCATTGTTTTCAATTCTTTTTCCGCTATCAAATTCAGCGTTTGTTCATTGAGCGGCGCGTGAATAGACACCACATCGCTTGTAGCGAGCAAATCGTGGAGTGATTTTTCCTCGTAATCACTTGCGTGATTTTTTCCCGAAGTGGAGTAAAAACACACGTTGCAGCCAAAAGCAGTAGCAATGTGCGCCACCGCTCGCCCGATTGCGCCCAAACCGATAATTCCCCACGTTTTACCATAGAGTTGCGGATAGCCCTGCTGAATGTGCGTAAACAGCGGTTGGCGCGAATACGTTTTAGACCACACGTAGGAATTGTAATATTCCGTGTGGTGCATAAGGCTCAGCAGGAGAGCAAAGGTATGCTGCGCCACACTGTGAGTAGAATATCCGGCAGCATTTGTTACCGCTATTCCCTTACGTTGCGCGTAAGGCAAATCCACATTGTTCATACCCGTAGCCGTGAGGCACAGCAATTTCAAATTCGGACAAGCGTCCATAATTTCTTTGTCGATTATCACTTTATTGGTAATAATCACATTCGCATCGGCTATATGCGCCAAGCGTTCGTTCTTGGTTGTTTGCCCAAATATGCGAAGATTTCCAAAATCCGAAAATCGGTGGAGATTGACGTGTGAGCCGAGCGTATCGGCATCGAGAATTACAAGGTTCATAATTTTTAGAGGTTAGTGATAAGCAAATGTAAAAATTTCTGATAACTACCAACTACTATCGAACAACTATTTAGGGATTATACTTAGCCATCTGCATAATTTCCTGCGCCGAAGTAATATCGAATAGTTCCTGCATGCTTACGCTAGGATTCTGTTTCATAAACGATTCCACAATGCGGAAACCCACCCATTGCCCTATACGAGCCGGTGATTCGCGGGTAAATACGTGAGTAAACGGTCCGTCTTCGGTAAATCGCTTCATATCCATATAGTTTGAACCAAAGAGCAAATCGTTGTTACTCACAAAATATTTCCAAAATTCCCGCTCCGACTTCTCCACAAATTCGAGTTGTTTTGCTGTGTAACCCCAAATAATGGTATCGGGCGTGGTGGGCAACATTGATTTCACAAAAAACATATAGCGTCCGTGTCCTATCATGTGCGCCAAAAGGTAATTTTCTTCAAAAAAACTTTCTTCAAATGCCATAGGAAAGGTACTTTCAGCAAGCGCACGCATCACATCTACCGGAATACGTTCGGGTATCATATTTTGACGGGTAAATTTTGCAATTTCCATTTCTTTATAAATTTCGGCATTGCTGCCCAAATAGCGGTCGAGACCAATGCCAAGTGCCGAAGTGTCGATAGTTGCCACCGAAATTCCCGGTCCCACAAAGGTTAGAAACTGCGGAAGCGGATTCTGCGGAAAGTAGTAGCGAAAATAGCGTAAGGCGGAATGGAGTTTTTCGTGTATTTCACTACGATTTTCGCGCAGCGGAAGTGTTAGTTTATACATTTCGGTCATGTATTCATCGGTCATTACTTCGTGTAAGCGTGCGCTGTATAAACTATCAGAAGAATTGCCTATGCGCATAATTTGCTCGTTAAACACTTCAAAAAACACCGGATATGTTGCTATCATGCCAAGTCGTTTTTCCTCCGAAAAATGCTGCGCCAAATCCAAAATATCGTTCTCAAAAGCATAGAGCGTAAAGTTCACCTGAATACTCGACACATCGCGTTTGTAGGGATTTTTCGCACACGAACACATACACAATGCAAGCGCGAGAATATATAAAATAGAGTGTTTTTTCATAACTACTTAGTTTGTTGTATTACTGTTTTTTTTCTTCTTCACTTTTTTTTTCTCTTCCGTAAACAAATCCGCCGTGTATTTTTCGTAGAGTGCAAAGAGGAACTCCATGCGGGCGGTTCCACTCAGCAAGGGGTTTAAACCCCTTGTTAAACCATAGGATTCATCGACTGCTTTGTCGAGTTCGCGGTGCGCTTTGGTGAGTTCGGGCGGCATAGTGAGCGGATTGTAAAGATGCGCCAGCGAACTTTCGGGAAACTGCGCACGCACATCGAGCACCCTCTGCGCCGCTTTTTCTACCGCTTTTATGTGCTTTTCCAAAGGATTTTCTGCCCAAGGGAAATTATTATATACCACTTCGTTGGAATACCGATACCTACTTTCCAACCTGCCGCACACCACACTCACCCACGCCATGTGCATAGCAGACATCAACACGCCGAAGTGATAGAGCGCGGCATTGGGCACAGCAAGGCAGGTATCGCCCACAATATCGTGTGAGGAGAAAAATCCCAATGGAATATAGGTTCTATTCTCCGAAGAAACACGCGGAATGAGAATATAATCGTTTTCGGGCTGACGTATTTCGCCAAACAAGGTAGGAAAATCGGCACGTTTTTGAGTTGCCTCTCTATTGCTTGCTGCTCGCAGTTTTTTCACATTGTCTATCCGCACTATTACTGATTTTGCTTTGTGCATTTCCGTAGGATTTGCATCTTTGAGCCACAAACACCACCGTTTTTCGCCGTTCAAAAATTCATAGGCACCTATAAACGGTTTTAACCATTGTTCGGCAAGCGGTTCTTTTTTCACAAACGCGCTCTTTTCTTCATCGTCAAATAAAAAATTTCCGCCGTCATTAGGCATATTTCCAAACACTATTGCCGGCACGTTGCAAATTGGTTTTCTCCGTTTTTCTATAAAAATATCTTTTGCATCTATCAAATACGGATTGATGTTTTTCGCTTTTACTTCATGCGCCTCGCCCTTCACGTTTTCATACTCAAATATTCGTTTTTCCGGCGTGTCGAAATTGGCAAAACCCACAATCACGCAATATACGGCAGCATTTCCTCGCGCCTCGTTGCTCCACTTAAACGTGCGGTGCGCAAAGTGAATTTTCACACCGTAAGTATGTATCATTTGCCCCCAAAGCAAACTCACTTGCAATCCTTGCACTATGGAATTGGTGCTTACAAACGCTACTTTGGTTGGCAAGGGGGCATGCCCCCTTGTTATATACTGCGCGGCTTTAATATACCACGCTGTAACGTAATCCAAATCGCCTATGTTTTTCCCGAACACACTGTTTAAATCCTCTTTTTGCTCTTTACTCATTACTCGCGAACCAATAAAAGGCGGATTGCCGAGTATATAATCGTAGTGAATACGCTGTGGTTTTCGGGATTCGGGAAAATCGCTTTCGGGCGAAATTTTTGTTGCCGATTTGGTAATCACATTCACCGTTCCGTAAGTTGCCATAGCTTCACTCACCACTTGATAATTCAATTCATCGGCATAAATATACGCCGTATTGTGTGTTTTGAGCGTAGCCCAATTTATTTTCAGCGCGTTGCCATGCACTATTTTTGCCGATTTTTTGAGCGGCAGGCGCACAAAATATTGCCCAAATTCGGCACTCACCTTCATATTCATTTGATGGTCAATAAGCCACAGAGCAACTTCGGCTATCCGTGCCGGAAATTCTTCGTACTCTATGCCGTAAAATTGGTCCACGTCCACCCACAATACTTGACTGACATCTAAAAATCGCTCGCCGGTTTTGTACAACGAACGCAGAACTTCCAATTCCAACAAACGCAGTTCGCGATAGGTGATTACCAAAAAATTACCGCAACCGCAGGCAGGGTCAAGAAAGTGCAACGAACCGAGTTTTTTGTGGAATGTTTGCAACAAGGGAGCATGCCCTCGTGCTTGTTTTATTTGTTCAAACTCGCGATAAAGTTCGTCCAAAAAGAGCGGTTTGATGAGTTTGAGTATATTTTTTTCGCTCGTGTAGTGCGCTCCCAGCGCGTGGCGTTCTTTGGGATTCATCACACTTTGAAACATTGACCCGAAAATTGCCGGCGAAATTTCGCTCCAATCCAAGTAAGCACATTCCAAAAGAGCCTGTCGCATTTTGCTGTCGAAACTCGCCAAGGGCAAATTTTCTTCAAACAATTTTCCGTTTATGTATGGGAACGCATTCAGGTCTTCGTCTAAATTACGAAGGCGTTTTTCTTTTGGCGTATTGAGGGTTTGAAAAAGCGATGCCAATTTTTCGGCGAGGTCGCTTCCGTCTTCATTGGTACGCCGTTCTATAAAATCTTGAAATTGTTGTTTCTCGAAAATCGTGGTATCTTCGGAAAAAAGCAAAAAGAGCAATCGCACGAGATACACTTCCAATGGGTGTCCTTCATAACCGATTTCTTTCAGTCGGTCGTGCAATTTTCCCATTAGTTCGGCTGCCTTTACATTCACAGGGTTCTGTTCTTTGTATTCTTTTTTCTCGTAACCGAGCAGAGAGCCGAAGTGCTGCACGTTGTGCACAAGGTCGGCTAAACGAAATTCCACGAAAGCCCCACTTGACAAGGGGGCAATCCCCCTTGCTGTTTCTTCCGACAAGGGATTGAAATCCCTTGCTTCCAAGTCATACAATCGGAAAATCTCGAAATCGCATACGAGAATAAATCGCGGAAGTTCGTGCGCTTTCAGTCCATGCGTGTATTCCAGAGCCTGCTCAAAAGCGCGGTCGAGGTTGCGCCCACGACTTTTCATTTCCACCAAAATAGTACCCTTCCACAGCAAATCAATGTAGCCATCGGCATCGGAGAGTTTTTTTACGCGATGCTCAAAGGTGCCCACTTTGCGGCGCGAAATACCGAACACATCGAAAAATGCGTCCAAAAACGGCTTGGCATCGGCTTCTTCCTGCGCCGTACCCGCCCATTCGCGCGAAAAATGAATCGCTCGCTCTTTTATTTCGTTCCAACTGAATGCCATTGTTTTCAATGAGTAATTTACCAATGCAAAGGTAGTATTTCTATTGAGAATTTTGCAACAATTACCATCCTTTACGAACTCATTTTCGTTTGCACAATATTGTTGGCGTGTTCGCCTATGAGTTTAAACATATTGATAATTTCCACGTAAGTTTTTGAGTTCGAGAGTTCTATACTCTCTTGGGCAAACAGCCGCTGATAGGTTTGTTTTTCGAGTTGCATTTTTTTACGCTGCAACTGTTTTGCATTTTTCTTTATTCGCAGCGCATCTACTGCCGTAAAATCGTTGAACACCTGCATTGCTTGATTAAAAAGTTGCACGGTGTGCGAATGAAAATCAATAATTGCGGTGCGTTCTTCTTCGGAAAACACATAATTGCGCTCTATCCATTTTTCGGCACTGCTGCGCAGGGTACGAGTGAGGGTGTCGTTGATAAAAGAAAGTTCCATAAGCGTATGCTCTATGGAAAAGAGCGTTTCGGCACTGCTTTTCGTTTGGTCGTTTTCATTGATTTTCAGCACATAATTATGAATTTCATCGCGCAAATTTTTAATTTTTTCGCGCTGTTTTTCCATTGTTTTTAAGTAGCGAGCATCGTTTTTCAAAAATGGAAAAATCACCATTTCCAAATTGATTTGAATTTTTCTCCCCAGCCGCAGAGTTTCCTCTTTTGCCAAATGCAAAGCAATTGCAGGCTGATTGAGCAGCGAATTATCTAAATAGCGGGTAAGTACATCTCGTGCCACAGCCGGTGGTTCGGGAAAAATCCTCACAATACATTGCTCCACTCGCGACAAAAACGGAAATACCAACAGTGCCACCGTAAGGTTGAAAATCATGTGCGCATTGGCTATGGTACGCGGCAAGTGTTCGGCAATTTTCCACGCACTGCCGGTAGCACCGGCGTAGTGTGAAATAATCGGAATAATCCACACAAAGATTAAGCACATAATAATTTTGAAAAACAGCATAGTGTAGGCTACGCGCTTGGATTCCACCGAAGCGTTGAAACTCGCAATAATTGCCGTAGAAGGCGTTCCCAAATTTGCACCCAGCGTGAATGCCAGCGAGGCTTCGAGCGAAAGCAGTCCTTGCGATGCCAATATCATAATAATACCAATACTTGCGCCGCTGCTTTGCACTATAATGGTAAAAAGCGCACCCACAAAAATTCCCACAAAGGGATTTTGCAGGGCAATAAAAATAGCGGTAAACGCAGGCATTTCGCGCACGGGGGCTATTGCGTCCGACATGAGTTGCATTCCGAAAAATAAAATTCCGAAACCCAAAATAGCCTGACCTATGTATTGCACTTGTTTACGACTGCCAAACATGGTCATAAATCCGCCGGCTATAATAAAAAGGAAGGAATAACTCGAAAGATTGAGAGAAATTAATTGCACCGTAATAGTGGAACCCACCGCCGCACCGAGCAAAATGGCAAGCGTTTGTGAATAGCGCATGAGTTTGGAATTAACAAAACTCACCAACATAACCGAAGTGGCGGTGCTACTTTGAATAACCGCCGTAACCACCGCCCCCACTGCAAATCCTATGTAATTATTGCGCGTGAGCGAACTCACAATAGAACGCATTTTATCGCCCACGCTTTTTTGCAAGCCCTTGCTGAGCATATTGATACCCAACAGAAAAAGCGTTAAACCACCTAAAAGCCCCATACAAAAATGAAACAACCAATAGGTGGAAATTTCGTGCGCCATAGGTAATTGATTTTGCGCAAAAGCGCAAAAAACACACAATACACCAAAAACTATGCACAATAAACGCTTCATAATTCAGTTTATACGTAAAACGATGTTCAAAAATAAGGATTTTTCTCAGTTTTTTTTCGTTTTTCAAAAATTTATATATCTTTGCCCCGAATTTCAACATTAGCAACTACAAGTCGGTTCGCACTTTGTAGTTTCCCCTCAAAAATTCACATTGACAATCAAAATTTAACCCTATTACTATTTTTTATGTACCAAGCAAACGAATTACTTGCTATGCAATGGAAAAAAAGAAATTCTATTGCAAAAGACATGGGTATAGACCCCACCGATAAAACAAAAGAAGACATCACAAATCAGATTCTCGAAAAACAAAATATATTACCAAAACAAAACGCCGAAGAGCAATTGCAACAAACTGAAAATAAGAATATTGCAACACAATCTTCAACACAAAACACAACTACGAACAGTAGTACGGAAGGAAAAAGAAAACGTATTCGCACCACAATTTCTACGCGCAAATACGACAGTCCGCTGCCGCACAAAGAAGTAATAGAAGAGCCTATTGCCGAAGCTGCGATAAGCCACAATTCCGCTGCCGCAGAGCAACATTCTACGCTCGATGTGCAGACAGAATCCGAAATTTCCGTAGCCCAAACACAAGAATCGGAACACGCTCAGCAACAAACCGAAACGCACAAACAAGAACAAACACAGGAATACAGTGAAAATTCGCAACAACAGCACAATCACAATAAACAAAACCACAACAAACAACAGAACCAGCATAAACAGCAAAACCAACAGCACCAGAACAATCAGCAAAATCAGAATAAAAACCAGCACAACCAAAATCAAAACGCCCCAAAGGTTGAAGAAAAACCTTCGGAGTTCGATGATATTATTACCGGCACCGGCGTACTCGATTTGATGCAGGAAGGATTCGGATTTTTGCGTTCGGCTGATTACAATTACCTCAATTCGCCCGATGATATTTACGTGGCACAGCAGCAAATTAAAACCTTCGGGCTAAAAACCGGCGATACCATAGAAGGAACTATTCGTCCACCCAAAGAAGGCGAAAAATATTTTCCGCTGGTAAAAATTCAAAAAATCAACGGACGAGTGCCCGATGATGTACGCGACCGTGTGCATTTCGACCACCTTACGCCGCTTTTCCCCGAAGAAAAATTTAACCTTACCGGCAGTAAAAACGATTTATCAACCCGCATTATAGACCTTTTCACCCCAATAGGAAAAGGACAACGCGGACTGATAGTGGCGCAACCAAAAACCGGGAAAACCACTCTGCTCAAAAATATTGCCAACGCCATAGCCGACAATCACCCCGAAGTGTATCTTTTGATTTTATTAATAGACGAACGCCCCGAAGAAGTTACCGACATGAAACGCAGCGTGAAAGCCGAAGTGATTGCATCTACATTTGACGAACCTTCTGATAGACACGTGAAAGTGGCAAACATTGTGCTCGAAAAAGCAAAACGCCTTGTGGAATGTGGACACGATGTGTGTATTCTCTTGGATTCTATCACACGACTTGCTCGCGCCTTCAATATGGCACAACCCGCATCGGGAAAAATTCTTTCGGGCGGGGTCGATGCAAATGCACTGCACAAACCAAAACGTTTCTTTGGAGCCGCACGAAATATAGAAAATGGCGGTTCGCTCACCATTATAGCCACAGCACTCACCGAAACAGGCTCAAAAATGGACGATGTGATTTTTGAGGAATTTAAAGGAACCGGCAACATGGAATTGCAGTTAGACCGCCGTATAGCCAACAAACGCATTTATCCGGCAGTAGATGTCAATCTTTCGAGCACGCGAAGAGATGACCTTCTTGTGGATAAAACGCGCCTAAGCAAACAGTGGATATTACGCAATTTCTTGAACGACATGAACCCTGTGGAAGCAATGGAATTTTTGAGTAAACGTATGCCTATGACGCGCGACAACGATGAGTTCTTGCTTTCTATGGGAAGTTTGTAAATAGGTGAGAGATGAGAACTCACTTTCAACTTTCAACTTTCAACTTTCAGTTTTCAACTCTCCCCTCTCTTAGTCCACCAAATAAGCAACTTCTTCTTGTGAAAATGGTATGGAATTTTTATCGTACACATAATTGCGGGCGAGTTCCGATTTTTTCTGTTGCAAGCGTTGAATTTTTTCTTCAATGCTATTTTGGGAAATAAATCGGTACACGTTCACATTGTTTTTTTGCCCAATGCGGTGTGCGCGGCTAATTGCCTGACTTTCCACCGCAGGGTTCCACCATGGGTCTAATATGAAAATATAGTCGGCTTTGGTAAGGTTCAGCCCTACTCCGCCGGCTTTTATGGAAATCAAAAATATTTTGCAGGTATCGTCTTCTTGGAATTTTCTAATAATTTCCTCGCGATTGTGCGTGCTACCCGTGAGGTACAAAAACGGCACTTTGTGTTCGGTAAAATATTCCTTGAATAAATCAAGGTGTTTTACAAACGATGAAAAAATCAATACTTTATGATTGTGTACCAAGTTATCGAGCAGGCGCACCACTTCATCGAATTTTCCGGAACTTCCTTGTTCTTCTTCGTTCACCAACTGCGGATGATTGGCTATTTGCCGCAGGCGCATGAGTGCTTGCAGCACATTGATAGTCGATTTTTGATAGGTTTCCTGTTCTATGGAATCCATTATCATATTGCGCACCTTCGATTTTTCGGTTTCGTACATTTTTTCTTGCTCCGGCGACATAGGGCACAAGCGAATTTGCTCGGTAAGCGGCGGCAAATCGCGGGCAACTTCTTGTTTTTCGCGGCGAAACACAAAGGGGTTCACAATTTTTTTCAACTGATTTTCTATCGCTAAATTTTTGTTTTCCACCGCTTTTATAAAGTGTTCTTTGAAAAACGAAAGCGAACCCAACATATCACGATTCACAAAATTGAGTTGCGCCCACAAGTCTATAAGTGTATTTTCTATGGGCGTGCCGGTGAGCACAAGGCGGCGTTCTGCCTGCAATCGAAGCACAGAATTGTAAATTTTCGATTCCGGATTTTTTATCATTTGACTTTCGTCTAAAATGCAGTAGTAAAACGGAAATTTCTCGAAATAATCAATATCATTGCGCAGCAATCCGTAGGTGGTAATTATTACATTATATTTTTTGAAATACGCGGTATTTTTCACGCGGTCGTTGCCCGAATATTGAAATATTTTCATATTTGGCGCAAATTTGCGAAATTCGTTGAACCAATTATGCACCACCGAAGTAGGTGCCACCACCAAACTCGTAGTTTTTTGCCCGGCGGCGGCTTGTGTATTGATTACGTGTTGCAGCAAGGTTATGGTTTGCAGCGTTTTGCCAAGCCCCATGTCGTCTGCCAAGCAACCGCCAAAATTATTCGCATCTAAGTAGCACAGCCAGCGATAGCCCTCCACCTGATAATTGCGCAGCGTTGCCTGAATTTCCGAAGGTACTTCGTTGTTTTTAATTCCGTTGGTATCTATGTGCAAAAACCGCGTTTTCATGGCATCGTTGAACTGCACGGGTAGTTGCTGTACGGTTTTGTAATGAATTGTTTTGAGAGAAAAGGTATCGCCTTCGCTGTCTTTTTCACTAAAAAGAAAGAGTTCTCGGTATTTTGCAAACCACTCTTCGGGAATAATTCCTATTTGATTATTGGGCAAATGCACCACAGGATTACCCGTCAAAATATTTTTCCGCAAGCGTTTAAACGGAATTTCGTAATCACCAAAGGTTACGGTGGCATACACATCGAACCAATCTATGGAGTTTGATTCCACCGAAATATTGATTTTTGCCTGTAAGTTCTCTATTTTTTTATCCGATTCATCGAAAATTTCTATATTATACTGTTGTATCACGGCTTCGTTTTCGCGAATCCATTGCAAAATATCGAAATAGCCATCGCCGTGAAATTGCGGCAACTGCCACACTTGTGCGGTATTGTGCAAACGCGCCGCACGCAAACTATCGGTAAATTCCTGCTCAAATTGGGAATTTCGGTGCACGCGCACGTATTTTGGCGCAGTGTTGAAACTCGCGTATTCCACCGTATATTTTTTTCTCGTATTCAAATCCGAAAATTTCCATGCACCGTACATATAAGTAAACTCCAACGCTGCATTGCCATTGGGTTCGCGCACTATGGTTGCTTGAATTTTTGGATTGCGATACACATCGTCTATTTCAAATCCGCGATTGAGAACCGGATAATTTTTTATGCAATTCAATACAAAGGTATCAAAATACTGCTGCTGAAATTTCTGCGGAATAGATATGGTGGATTTTGCGAAAAAGGGCAGTAATTTTTTCCCGTCTATATTGCTAAAATGATAGAGTTTATTTTCTATGAGCAGCAAACTCGGTTTGTTGGAAAGCAGAATCCCCGTTTTTCCTATCAGCGGCAACACTTTTCCCTGAATTTTGATTTGCAAACTATATTCCAGCGCAGTGGGGGTATTATTGAAATCAAAAAGCACTTCGGGGTCGTTTTTTTCCACCGGCACTTCGTCTTCGGTGTGCAAATTCGTGCCATCGAGCCGCACATAGAGCGGAATATTATGTTCTTTTATGAGTTCGTAACATTCATAAATTTGCTTTTCTATGTAATTACGCACTTTTTCTTTGGCTTCGGCATCTTTCAATTTTTCCAAAAAATCTTTCTGCGTATCTTTTTTTCCGGTGGCAAAGAGGTTGAATAATTGCTTTTCATCGTAATTGGCAACCAATTCTACTATTTTCTTCTCATACTCAGTGCGTTCGGGTTCTACTGTTTCGGGAGAAAGAAATTCGCTTACCTCCCAAAAATCCTTTCCTTGCGGACGTGTAATGCGATATGGGGCTAAAATCCAATCAATTAACCTGTGCTTTTGTATTATTATCGCAAAACGAGTATCCATGTTTTAAAATGAAAATTGTTGCGAAAGTACAACATTTATTGCGAATACACAATCGAAAACCAAAATTTCTTTATTCTGCGCAGAAAATTACCGACAAACGGTGCAGGGTAACGCAAAATCACTTATTTTTGTAGAAATTTACAAACCCGATTGATTTGCACATTTCATGAAGTATTTTCAAATAGTGTTTCTTCCTCTCCTGCTTTGCTGCTCACTTGTGGCGCAAGCACAAAATATTACCGTGCGCATATATGCCGACCGCAGCGTAAGTGAATTTACCCTCACCGCCACCGAAGGACGATACGATATTATAGATAAAGAAAAGATTCTATACACACTCAACGAAGGCGAAACTGCACATATCAAGTTTGCGAATAGTAAATCGCTCAAAATCAACGACACGCTTCGCAGCATACGCGGCATGGTACACGTGCGCGGCAATGTGCAATCGGCAAAATTTACCATAGCATCGCCGCAAAAGCGATTTGCAAAACGTACTTACGACAACGATGTATTTCTCCGCCCCGAAGAAAATACCTTTACACTTATCAACGATGTGGGTTTCGACAACTATTTAGCCGGTGTAATAGAAGCCGAAGGCGGCTCGAAAGCACACATAGAATATTATAAAGCACAAGCGGTACTGTGCCGCAGTTACGCCGTGCGCTATTTCAAAAAACACTTACACGAAGGCTACAACTTGTGCGATGGCGTGCATTGCCAAGCATTTAAGGGCAGTTGCAAAACCGCCGTAATTTCCGAAGCCACGCGGGCAACTTCGGGCATTGTAATAGTAGATAGTGCGCAGCGCATAGCATCGGCTACGTTTTACGCCAATTCCGGCGGGCAAACGGTGAATAGCGAAGATTTATGGGGCGGCGACCACTACTACCTGCGTTCCAAACCCGACCCTTACAGCGAAGGACGACCGGGTTATGCGTGGGAAAAAACAATTCCGGAAAAAGATTGGCGTATGTATTTGCTCGCCAAAGGATTTTTTGTGCTCGATACCGTGAACTACGATTTTACCTTCAATCAACCCGAACGAATGAAATATTTCAAATTCTACGAACAAGATAAATTACTGGAACTCAAAACCATGCGCAGCGATTTACAACTGCGCTCCACCTTTTTTTCGGTGCAACACGACAGCAGCTGCCACACCGTTACACTCAAAGGCAAAGGCTACGGACACGGTGTGGGACTTTCGCAGGAAGGCGCAATGGCTATGGCAGAACAAAATTTTACCTACGATAAAATCATACATTTTTACTTCACCGGCGTGCTCTTGAAGAATATAAACACGCTAAGTTTCTATAAAATTGAATAAATTGTGTACTTTTGCACAAAATTGAAATACTATGCACATAGCAATAGCAGGAAATATCGGGTCAGGAAAAACCTCACTTGCAGGAATGCTGGCAAAACACTATGAATGGGAACCGCACTACGAAAATGTGGACGCAAACCCCTATCTCGAAGATTTTTATAACGACATGAAAGCATGGTCGTTCAATGTTCAAATTTTCTTTCTCCGCCAGCGGTTGAAACAAATTATGAGTATTCGCACCAGCGGGAAAAACGTAGTGCAAGACCGCACGCTCTACGAAGATGCCTACATTTTTGCACCCAATTTGCACGAAATGGATTTGATGACAACTCGCGATTTTGAAACATATTTCTCTCTATTTCAGCAAGTTGAGCAACTTATTCAAGCACCCGATTTATTGATTTACCTGAAATCTTCGGTGCCGAATTTGGTAAAGCGCATACAAAGTAAAGGGCGCGAATACGAAAATGCCATTCGATTGGATTACTTGGAACACCTCAATCGCCGCTACGATGTGTGGGTGCAGTCCTACGAATTGGGGAAAATTTTGGTAATAGATACCGACAAAATCAATTTTATAGACGAAGCCGAAGATTTCAGCAAAATTGTGGAAAAAATAGATGCCGAACTTTTTGGACTTTTTTAATCAATTACACAGTAAAAATTACGGCTACACACACGATTTTTTGTAAAACAACGTTTATATACCGACTTTTAAACTTACTGACTTACTAACTTTCAGACTTAACCATGGAACAAAAAAACGAACGTTACTCATTCAATTCAAACGATTTACTATTTAAAATTTACTTATACAAAAAACCGCTCATCATAGTTTCGGCAGTTGCTTTCGTGGTATCACTCGTGGTTTCATTTTGCATCACACCTCTGTACGAAGCAAGTTCGGTGATTTTTCCTGCACCATCAACACCGGTGGGAAATATTGTTACCACTGCCACTGCTGCAAAAAAAGAATCGGTATTTGGCGAAGTAAAAGAAGCCGAACAATTACTGCAAGTACTTAACAGTGAGGAAATTCGCAATAAAATTATTCGCAAATTCAATTTATGGGAACACTACGATATAGATTCTGCACGAGTGAGTTCGCCGCGCGATAAAATGAACCGCATATTCAACAATCGCATTCAGGCAAAACGCACCACCTACGGTGCGGTAGAAATCCGCGTGCTCGATGCCGACCCGCAAACCGCTGCTACTATGGCAAATACCATTACCGCCATGATAGATACCGTGATGAATCAAATGGAAAAAGCGCGTGCTCGCGAAGCATTTGCCATTGCAAAAAAAGAATACGAAAGTCGCGTGTTATACCTTACTTCTCTTGAAGATTCCCTCCAACGCATTATGCAAAAAGGTGTGATAGATTTTGAATCACAATCGCTTGCTCTCAATCAAGCCTATGGAGAAGCACTCGCAAGCGGTAACGCCAAAGGTGCGGCGGCTATTCGCCGGCAGTTAGATACACTTGCTCGCTACGGTAGCACCTATATTTCACTCCGCGACTTTTTGGAATATCAAAAAGAACAGTTGAGTATTTTAACCTCGCGTTTCCGCGAAGCCGAAGTGGAAGCACACCACACACTCACGCACTTTTACGTGGTAGAACGCGCCACCGTACCCGATAAAAAAGCAAAACCTCAACGAGCACTTATCGTCATAGTTTCCACTTTCGCATCGTTCATATTCACTTTCTTGGTGCTGGTATTCGTAGAATTTTTCAAAGACCTACGCCGCAAAGAACAAGAAATAAATCACAGCGAAAGTAAAAAAAGTTAATGTTGAATATCTGAACCTAAAAACTACCCTATGAAAAAGAAACATATACCTCTCATAATCATTGCGTGTATTATACTCATTGCAATTTTTACCAATCCCAATCAAGAGCAACACAAAGAAGCGGTAAAAAACAAGGTGAACTACTCCATGCAAAAAAACATGAATGGCTCAAATGACGGATTTGCAGCATTTGGTGCCATACTGAGCGGCGCAATAGCCGGTGCTGTGGTAGATAATCTTGTGAGCAGCAATAATTACCTCCTATTTTCCACCACAGTTGTTACGTGGCAAGGCGAAGCCAAAGTGATAGGCGTAGGTTTGTTTGGCAATGTGTTTCTCTCCCCAAAATTCGACGAAGTACTCAGCAACGAATTGCTCAATCAGTACGGTTCGTGAAGAAGGTGTTTTGAAGACCTTTCGGCGGGGCTGTTTACCTCGTTCCACGGTATTTCAGCAAAAGTTCCGCCATTTCGCGCTGCACTTGTTGTGCTTGTTCACCGGCGGTTTTGGCAAAATTTTCGGAACTATCGGCAAAAATAATTGCTCGCGAAGAATTTACCAGCAGTCCGCAATCGGCATTCATGCCATACTGCGCCACTTCGTGCAAACTCCCCCCCTGCGCTCCTACGCCCGGCACGAGTAAAAAGTGATGAGGAATAATGGCGCGAATTTCCTGCAACATAGCCGCTTTGGTGGCACCCACCACATACATCATTGTTTCGTCTGTACCCCACTGTTGCGAAGTTTCAAGCACGTGTTTATACAGTTCTTTTCCTTCCGAAAGCAACGTTTGAAAATC
Organism: Bacteroidales bacterium; assembly: GCA_031286165.1. Classification (GTDB taxonomy): domain Bacteria; phylum Bacteroidota; class Bacteroidia; order Bacteroidales; family UBA1715; genus WQTX01. The sequence goes on along the minus strand of JAITUU010000045.1, from coordinate 3,266 downwards.
AAATGCACCTTTATTGCTCGTGAGTGCAAGCAAAATAACCCATTTTTGCGGATAGGTTAAAAACGGTGTAACCGAATCTTCGCCCATATAGGGCGCAACCGTAACCGAATGAAAGGGGAGATTTTCAAAAAATGCCTGTGCATACATTTTCGAGGTATTACCTATGTCGCCGCGTTTAGCATCGGCTATCAAAAACACATCGGGATAGTGCGTGTGCAAATAATTCACCGTTTTTTCTAAACTTTTCCAGCCTTGCAAACCCGAACATTCGTAAAATGCAATATTGGGTTTATATGCCACCGTGTAAGGCGCAGTGGCATCTATAATTGCTTTATTGAAAGCAAATACCGGGTCTTCTTCACCCAACACGCACTTTGGCAATTTTGCCGGTTCACTATCCAATCCCACGCACAAAAAACTCTGTTTCTTGTTGATTTGCGCTATTAATTCTTGTTTTGTCATATTTTATCTGATTTTCTCCACAAATTCTTTTTTCACCCAGCCTTCTTTGCCATCGAGCAAGCGAATATTTGCCCAATCGCCGTAGGGCTTCAAAAATTCTACTTTCAACCCTTCGTGCACTGTTACCAAATCGGCAGCAATAATGTTCGGTTCGGTTTTTATGGTTACGGTTGCTTCGGTTATTATAGCAAAATTACGATTGAGCGCGTTTTTATTAGCGTTGGCGCAAGCAAAACTCACAAGCGCGGCAAAGAAAAACACAAGTCCTGCAACAAAGGATATTTTTTTCAATTTTTCACTGTGAGTAAATAAAAATACCACGATTGCCACCAAAAACGCCGCCAAAAATACCAAACTCAATATCGCCCACGCTACGTAACTCATAGATAGATAGAGCGAAGAAAACACGCTCTCAAACATTCCCGGCGGTAGCGTTTCTACTTTATCTATTTGTCGCGCGTTGGCAAACGCCAAATTATTTTGCGCATCGCGGTGCGAAGGGTCGAGCAAAAGCGCACGTTCATACCACAAAATGGCACGCGCAAGGTCATTCAATTTAAAATAGGTATTAGCAATATTGTAGAACAAATCGGCACTGTGCAAATTTTCGTCATACACCTGCATATAGAGCGTGAGTGCGCTGTCGTACTGTTTTTGCGTGTAATAGGTTTCGGCGTGCACAAGCAGCGTGTCGGTATTTTCGCCGGCGTGCACCGAAATTACGCTACAAAGCACAAAAAAAATCGCTATCAACTGTTTCATTGCCTTATTGTTTTATTCGTTGTTGAAATGCTTGAATAATTGCCACACTGCGTTCGAGTAATTCCCGGTTTGCCGCCGCTCCCACAGGTGCGTAGCGTGCGTAGTTACAGTGATTGAGTACATCTATCAAATCCTGAATGAGAGAATTTTCAATACTTCGTTGCTCCAAAAATTCGCGCACGGTATCAATGGTGAGTTCCGAAAGCGGAATGGAAAATTTATCGGACACGTAGCCCCACAATGCCTTCGCCAATTCATCGTAAAACTCGCTTTCTTTACCTGCGTCCAAACACAATTGCGCTTGTTTCAATCGTTTTTTCGATTCCGCATCGGCTTTTTTGTGTTTCACGCGGCGTATGTCGCTGTTAAATTCTATATGCTTGCGTTTGAAAATGATAAACGTAACTGCACCCGCTACCAACACAAGAGCAATAATTGCATACATATTCGGAAAAAAATCACGTGTTTTCTTGGGAGCAAGGTGCAAATCGCCGGTTTTGATAAACAGAATATCATCGCCCTTATAGGCAAGTTGCGATTTCGCGCCTGCGGCAAAATTCACCGCCTGCGATTTTTTGCCCGTTCCTTTGCTTACTTCTATGGCAATAGCGTTGGTTTTCAGGGTTTTGAACGATTTACTCTGAGGATTGAAAAATTGGAAACTGATAGCAGGAATTTCAAATTTGCCCGCTTGACGGGGAATAATCACGTATTCAAATGTTTTATTACCCTTATCGCCCTGCATGGTGGTGCTGAAATTATCCACAATTTTAGGGTCATACACCTCAAAATCCTGCGGAAATTCTATGTTCGGTTTTTGCAGGAGCGATAAATTCCCTTGTCCGCTCACCGTAACGCGCAGAGTAAATGCTTCATCGGCAGCGAGTTTTTCCACATCGGCTTTTGCCTGAATACTAAAATCGCCCACCGCACCGGTGAAATCGGCAGTTTTTCCGGCAGGAAAATCCTGCACGGCAATAGTAACTTGCGGACTTTGCGCCACTTTGCGCACAGCAGAGAAAAATCCCACCGCCACATTGCAATCCAATTCAAAAGGTGTAATTACCAAATTTCCCGATTTTTGAGGAAAAATCACTAATTTTTGAAAGGTAAACACGTAAAACTCGCGTCCGTTGTATTTTTCGCGCACCGGACGCAATTCGGTAGGTTGTTCCAATATTTTTTTGTAAAATCCATCGAATTTAGGCATTCGTTGCTCGTTTACGTCAAAATTATAGAGAGTATAAAGTTTGAGCGTTACATAAATAGGTTCGCCTATAAAACTCGAATTTCTACTCACCTGCACGCGCGTAAAAAAATCCTCGCCGCTCGCCTGCTGCGCCGGTTGCTGATAGGAACGCTGCATTTGCTGCATTTGTTGCAACATTTGCTGTTGCAGAGCCTGTGCCTGCGATTGTGCTTGATTTTGCGAACTGCCGCTCAATTCCGGAAAATTCCCCACTTCTATATTTTGCGCCTTCGAGGAAATAGTTTTTCCGTTCAGCGAAATACTTGACACAGGACTTTTAAACGTTCCTTTTTTGAGGGCGCGGAAGGTGTAGGTTTCGGTGTACGAAATGCTGGTAGATTGCTGTCCGTTGGTCCACAGCATACGAGTTTGAATACCGGTAGCAGGTTCGCCGAGTTGCTCAAACGCATCAACTTTGGTAATCGACATTCGCTGCCCGTTGTTTTGCTCATTGAGCACAAAAGAAATGCGGAAGGTTTCGCCCTCCTCCACCACACTGGGTGCTTTTACGGTAATGGTTTGCGCCATGAGCGCGATAGTTGCTATACAGAAAAAACAAAATAAAAAAATAATTTTTCGCATATACTTACCAATTTGCTTTATCGTACTAATATCTTTTTGATGCTATAATTGATTGCAAAAATAATATTTTTCCGTTTGCATGGCACATTATTTTTTTGATTATCCGCAATTAAGAACAACTCGTAATACTCGCTACAATTAGCCTGTCAAAGAGGTGTTCGCCAAAGTATCGTCGATTGAGTTTGTACACAAATTCATTGAGATAGAGTTG
>JAITUU010000036.1 GCA_031286165.1 Bacteroidales bacterium | reverse complement strand
TCCCATTCCGAACAGAGAAGTTAAGACCGCTTGCGCCGATGGTACTGCATTTCGTGGGAGAGTAGGTCGCCGCCTTTTTTTATAATCCTCAATACCTTTGGTGTTGGGGATTTTTTTTGGCGGAAAAGTGAATTTTATCATAGAAATTCCTGCGACATATCACGCTATTTGTGCTGAGTGAAGGTGTGAAAAATGCTACTTTTACGTATCACAAACGATTCAAAATAGCACATTATGAAGAAAAAAACAGTTGTCTTAGGTATATGTTCATTGCTCAGTATTTCGCTATTCGCACAACGCAGTGAGCGTACTACGGGGTATCAAGGAAGTGTGAATGTAGGTGTTGCTACGTTTTTTAGCCCCACCGAAGCACCTTCGCTGCTCACGGCGGATTTTGTGAACGGGTATAAATTCAGTAATGCATATTCAATGGGAATAGGGGTGGGAGTGCGACTTTCTCACGAAAATTTGGGTGGAACGGCTCATTATTTACTGCCTTTGTATGGCAATTTTAGGGCTAATTTCGTTACCGATACGGTGTACAAAATTTTCCCCTATATGCAAACAAAATTGGGCATTGCCATTGTGCCATATAGCGATACCTACGCGCTTTTACAGCAATCGTTTGGTGTTTCGTTTACCGGCACACCGTTGAGCGTGGGTATTTGCGGGGAATTATATGCGCACGAAGGCATCAGCCTTGTTTCGCTCGGATTGCAGTTGGGAATATCGTTCTAATACTGAATAATTGAGTAATCAGTATCAGATACCTGCGAACAGAAATCTGAATCCTGTGAACTGACACCTCAAACCTTACTTACAATTTTCGTTGTACGGTTTTTTCTTCGTAAGCCTCTATGATGTCGCCAACTCGAATGTCGTTGTAATTGTGAATATTCAAGCCACATTCAAAGCCTTTACCTACTTCTTTGACATCGTCTTTGAAACGTTTGAGCGAACCCAAATCGCCGGAATACACCACAATACCATCGCGAATAATGCGTACTTTTGAGTTGCGGTAAATTTTTCCATCGGTAACAAAACAACCGGCTACGGTACCTACTTTGGTGATTTTGAATACTTCGCGAATTTCGCAACTTCCGGTAACTTCTTCTTTGATTTCCGGCGAAAGCATACCAGTCATGGCATCTTTGATTTCGTCTATGGCGGAGTAAATGATTGAGTATAAACGCATATCAACACCTTCGCGTTCGGCTAATGTGCGGGCTGCTGCCGATGGACGTACTTGGAAGCCTATAATAATGGCATCGGAGGCTGAAGCAAGCAATACGTCGGCTTCGGAAATTTGTCCTACGGCTTTGTGTTTTATGTTCACTTGAATTTCTTCGGTAGAAAGTTTTACCAACGAATCTGCCAATGCCTCAATAGAACCGTCCACATCACCTTTGATAATAATGTTCAATTCTTTGAAATTACCGATTGCAATACGTCTGCCGATTTCATCGAGGGTAATGTGGCGCATGGTTTTCAATTCTTGTTCACGGTGGAGTTGGTCGCGTTTGTTGGCAATTTCGCGAGCATCGCGTTCCGATTTCATTACATTGAATTTTTCGCCTGCTTGCGGTGCGCCGTCAAGTCCCAAAATAGTGATAGGTGTAGAAGGTCCTGCTTCGGTAATTTGTTGATTTCGTTCGTTGAACATTGCTTTTACTTTACCCGAATATTTTCCGGCAAGTACAATATCGCCTTTGCGAAGCGTGCCTGCGGTAACAAGCAGGGTAGAAACATAGCCGCGACCTTTATCTAATTGTGATTCTATAATAGTGCCCAGCGCAGGTTTGTTTGGATTGGCTTTGAGTTCAAGCAATTCTGCCTCCAAAAGCACTTTTTCCATCAATTCATCTACATTCACACCGTGTTTGGCGGCAATTTCCTGTGATTGATATTTTCCGCCCCAATCTTCAACCAAATAATTCATGGAGGCTAATTGTTCTTTTATCTTTTCGGGATTTGCTCCCGGTTTATCTATTTTATTGATTGCAAAAATCATAGGTACTCCCGCAGCAGCCGCGTGATTGATAGCCTCTACGGTTTGCGGCATCACATAATCATCGGCGGCAATTACTATAATTACCACGTCTGTTACCTGCGCTCCGCGAGCACGCATGGCGGTAAACGCCTCATGACCCGGAGTATCTAAGAAGGTAATGTGTTTTCCTGTGGAAAGTTGCACGCTATACGCGCCTATGTGCTGAGTAATACCTCCGGCTTCACCGGCAATTACGTTGGTTTTGCGAACGTAGTCGAGCAACGAAGTCTTACCATGGTCCACGTGTCCCATTACGGTAACAATAGGTGGACGAGGGAGTAAATCTTCGGGTTGGTCTGCCACTTCTTCTATTGCCTCTTGAATATCGGCGGTTACAAATTGCACTTCAAATCCAAATTCACCGGCTATCAAATGAATAGTTTCGGCATCAAGTCGCTGATTGAGAGCAATAAATAAGCCAACGTCCATACAGGTTTTTATAATATCGCTTGCTGGAATATCCATCATGATAGATAAATCGTTGGCACTCACAAATTCGGTTACTTTGAGAATTTTATCTTCTAAAGCACGCATTTCTTCTTCTTCGGCAGCGGCTTCGCGAATTGCTTCGCGTTTATCGCGGCGATATTTTGAACCTTTACTTTTTTTACCGCTATCTAATCGTGCGCGGGTTTCTTTGATTGCTTTATCTACGTCTTCTTCGTTTACTTCTTCGCGAGCAACGTATTTTTTGCCGTGCGGCGATTTTTTTCCGCCACTGCTGAGTATTGGTTTTTCGGTTTTGTTGTCGTAGGCTTCAAATACATCTTTGGCGGTAATATCTACCTTACCTTTGTGAATGCGTTTGCGTTTTTTTCTATCGCCGCCGGCATCGTTACTCACCGGCAATTCCACTTTTCCTACAATTTTGGGTGATTTTAATTCTTCTACCGAAGTTTTATAAATCTGTTCTTTTTTCGGTTCGTGTTGTTTTGTAGGAGTGTGCTGTTCCGGTTTCGCAGGTGCCGGTTTGAATTTTTCGCGGCGGTCTTTGCGTTCTTGGTCTTTTTCTTTTTTCGATTTTTTATCGGGGCGGGTTTTTTGATTGAGCGTAGCCAAATCTATTTTCCCAATTACCTTTACATTGTCTTCAATGTTGGTTTTGTTTGCCACAAACACTTTTTCTTCCTCTTTTTTAGGAGCGACTGCTTGCGGTGCAGGCTGTGGAGTTCCCGTTTCTGCTTTGGGTTTTGCTTCTTCTTTTTTTGCAACAGGGTTTTCTTCTGTTACAGCAGGTTTCGCGGGTTTTTCAACAGGAGCAGGCGGTGTGGGAGTAGGCGCAACTTCTTTTTTTACCTCTTTCGGTTTTTTGTGCGCATCTATATCTATGGTACCTATTACTTTCACATTGATGTGCGATTTTTGCGGTGCCGAAGATGTTTCTTCTTCTTCGTTGTCTTCGTCATCAGGTTCGGCAACGGGTGCTTTTATAGCAGGTTTTTCGGGAGTTTTCGCAGGTTTATGTACTTTTTCTCCTTGAAATTCCTTTTCCACCAAATCAACCAATTCATCGGATAGTTTCGTGTTGGGAGACTCGTCTATTTTATGACCTTTTTTTGCAAGAAATTCTACTATTGTAGAAACTCCTACATTACATTCACGTGATATTTGTATTAATCGAACTGCCATATCTGTTTTTTCCTTTGAAATCTTTGTTTGTTTGGTTGCTTATGTTAATTTGCGCGTTTTTTTGTTTTTCGATTTGTTATTAATCGTTTCTATATTATTCAAATTCTGCACGCAAAATTTCCAATACTTCATTTATTGTTTCTTCTTCTAAGTCGGTTCGTTTTATCAATTCTTCTTTTGAAAGTTTCAAAATACTTTTTGCCGTATCGCAACCCACTTTTTTAAATTCGTCTATAATCCACGCATCTATTTCGTCTGCAAATTCGTCTATGTTTACGTCTTCTTCTTCTTCCATATTGTCGCGATATACATCTATATCGTAGCCGGTGAGTTGGCATGCCAAGCGAATATTTGTACCGTTTTTACCGATTGCGAGCGACACTTGGTCGGGTTTCATATATACTTCGGCTTTTTTATTGGTTTCGTCCAATGTAATTGAAGTTACTTTTGCCGGATTCAATGCTCGCTGAATGAGTAATTGCGGATTCGAGGTGTAATTGATTACGTCTATGTTTTCGTTTTTCAATTCGCGCACAATGCCGTGAATACGCGAACCTTTTACGCCCACGCAGGCTCCCACAGGGTCTATGCGTTCGTCATACGATTCTACGGCGATTTTTGCTTTTTCACCCGGAATACGCACAATTTTTTTGATAGTAATCAATCCATCGAAAATTTCGGGAACTTCCATTTCAAATAAATGTTCCAAAAATTCGGGTGCCGTGCGCGACATTATTACAAGCGGATTGCCATTGCGCATTTCCACGCGGGCTATCACACCACGCACAGTTTCGCCTTTTTTGAAAAAATCCGATGGAATTTGTTCTGTTTTGGGCAGTATCACTTCGTTGCGTTCGTCATCGAGCACAAGGATTTCTTTTTTCCACACTTGATATACTTCGCCGCTTATGAGTTCGCCTATTTGGTCTTTGTATTTGTTATACACATTGTTTTTTTCCAAATCCATAATGCGCGAAATCAAATTTTGACGAATAGAAAGCACCTCTCGGCGACCGAAATCTTCTAATTTTACTTCTTCGGTTACTTCTTCGCCAATTTCATAGTCGGTATCAATTTTTTGCGCTTCGGTCAGCGAAATTTGTTGCAAGGGATTCGTTACATCGGCATCGGCAACCACCTCGCGATTGTGCCAAATTTCAAAATCGCCTTTATCAACATTGATAATTATATCGAAACTTGAATCTATTGCAGCATCGTCCTCTATTTCGTATTTGCGTTTCAACATTGCTTTAAACACATCTTCCAAAATGGTTTGCATAGTGGGGCGATTAATATTTTTGAGTTCTTTGAACTCCGAAAAAGTTTCTATTAAATTTTGATGACCTATTTTCATTTCGTATGAATTTTTGAAAATGACTTATTTTATTTGTTTGATTTTACTGAAATTTCTATGCTTGCTTTTTTTATGCTGGTAAAAGTAAGGTTTTTCTGTGTTTGCACCTTCTTTTTCTTGCCTTTTGGTTCGGTTTTGACCGTTTCTTCGTATTCTATGGTAATGCTTTCGGGAGTAACTTCTGTCAATTTTCCTATATATTTTTCGCCGTTTGTAAGCACTATTGCCACATTTCTGCCCACATTTTTTACATACTGACGATGCACTTTGAGTGGTTCGGAAAGTCCGGCAGAGGCTACGGTGAGTTCAAAATCTTCTTCTTCGCGATTCAAATTACCTTCAATATGACGGCTTAGGGCAACGCAGCGGTCTATATCTACGCCCTGCTCGGAATCTATTGCTACCGTAATTACCGCCGCCGGCGAAACATTCACTTCTACCAAAAACAAATCGCTGCCTTCGATAAACTGCTCCACCAACTGTTCTATACGTGCTTGTGTAATTTTACCTTCCATATTACTAATAAAAAAGGGACGAATAGTCCCCTTTGTGTTGTTTAGAAAAAAATTCTGCGCAAATATACACTTAAAATTGTAAAAGTCAATAGAAAAAGTGGAAAAATCACTCGCAAATTCCTAAAAAAACATAGTTTTGCTCCCATGAATACTTCGCAAATTAAAGCACACATAGCGTTGATTGTGGTCAATGTGATTTACGGCGTGAATTTTATAGCCGTCAAAGAAATTATTCCGCATCATTTTGAGTGGCAGTCGTTGGCATTGTTTCGTGGTTTTGGAACGTTGTTTTTGTGTATAGCGGCATGGCTGTGGGGCAGGCGTAAAAAAATAGAACGCGCCGATGTGGGAAAATTCATTGTTGCCGGATTGCTGGGTGTTACGGTGAGTCAATCGCTTCTCGTGTGGGGATTGCAGCACACAAGTGCTATTAATGCCTCTATTATTATGACCACTACTCCGCTCTTTGTGATGCTTTTTGCTGCTTTTATTCTGCGCTTTCCCATGACGAAACATAAAATTTGGGGCATTATTCTGGGCGGCGCGGGAGCCTGCGTGTTAATTCTTTCTTCAAATCCCAAAGGAGTGGAAAGCGTGCGCTTTATATCACTCGGCGATGCCATTATTTTTGCCAATGCGGTATCGTTCGGCTTATATTTGGTGCTAACAAAACCACTTATGGCAAAGTACGACAGCATTACGGTGATGTTCTACACCTTTGTATTCGGCACTCTCCCTATTTTACTTTACGGCTTGCAACCCACGCTCGAAGTCGATTTTTCCACCGTTCCCGTTATTACCTATATCGCCATAGGCTTTGTTATTGTATTTGCCACGTTTATTACCTATATACTCAATGCCGCGAGTTTGGAATACGTAAATCCCACTACGGTAAGTATTTATGTGTATATTCAGCCGGTGGTTGCCACTATTTTGAGCATGACCATGCACCACGAGCAATTTCATTGGTACAAAATTCCTTCCATGCTGCTGGTGTTTGCCGGCGTGTATTTGGTGAGTAAATCGAATAGTAGTGGGAACTGAGATAAAAAAAACTCCCGCAAACCGAAGTTCGCAGGAGTGTTGTAACAAGGGGGCATGCCCCCTTGTTATCTCGCCCTCTTTTCGGTACTTCCATTATCATACAGAATAAAATACATACCTTTTTGAGGTTCTTCATTGAGTTTTTGACCGAGTAGATTATAATACGCCACAGGTACAAGTGTTTTTGTTGCTTCGCCAATGCCTACAGGGTCATTGAGAATCCATTTTGCATATAGGGTTGTGTGCGCAGTTACGGTGTTGGTTTCAAAATTCCATTCATGTTCGCAACTTTCTTCGGCAAACCAACCGCCGAAGGTGTACCCCTCGCGCATAGGATTTCCGGGAAGAAAGGCTAATTTGCCATGTTCGATATGTTGTTTAAAAGTAAAATTTCCGGCAAAAAAGGTTACAATCCACGGAATATCTTTGTCTTTTACACAACGAACATTATCTCCGGGTGCTGGACCGGGATTTGACATACTCGCTTTTTGATTTTTATGCATTGTTACATTATAAATTTGAATACAAATTCCTAAATTTGTAAATTCCTGAAGAAACGTTGTGGAGGTCCAATAATTACAATTTTCTCCAACGCTAAGCAAATGATGAGTGTCCCAACAACGAAAACCTATTATTGGAAAAAAAACAGAATTACCATTCGTTTTGTCTGTAAATTTTCGTCCAATTTGACCACTTTCTGTTTGCAACTCTTCATTTACCATACTTGTTTCTAATAAACTCAGAAATTCATCTTTTGTAGGTACTCGCCAACCAATTGGGCACACGTTTGTTTCCCACGTATCGGTTATTTTCCAATTTCCGTCCCAATTTTTATCCCAAAGACTTCTATCGGTAGAAACAAGTGGGTCTGTGGTACTCCATCCTATATTTCTGTTCCATTGATAAAACATACCGCCATCTTCGGGATTATTGGCAAAAGTATTTGGAGCATCTACATTTCGTGTTGCCCATATCACACCGTTTATTTCTACACCTTTGTCTGTAATATTACTTTGCGCTTTTGTAAAATAAAACATTGTAGAAAATAACAGAGTAGCAATAATTTTTATATATTTTTTCATGATATTTACATTTGAAAAGTCAAGAGAGAATTTTCTCTCTTGACTTTGATTTATAATTGAGTTATTGTTTTATAAAAGTTCCGTTAAAACGTTTCCCATTTTGCACTGCTTTGAGCACATACGTTTCTTGAGCCAAATCAGAAACATCAATAGAAACATTTTTATTTTGACCATGAAGGCGTTTTACAATATTTCCTGCCATATCAACAATAATAATATTTGTTGTTCCTACATCTGAAAAATCTACGTGTAATATAGAATTTACAGGATTAGGCGATATTAGCATTGTTGCCGGTATTTGTTGTTTGTTACTATTTTGCAATGATGCAGACACGAATACTGATTTTAATGCAAGTGCGTTTTTGGTTGCTATTATTTTTTTCGTTTTGCACCCCATGTAGTAGTCATCAATAATAACAAAAAAATCATGGTCGCTTGAACCAACAAGATTTGGTGCTAAATTATCTATGGTTCTTGAACTACTACTACTATTGGTTACATTAATTTCATCTAATTCCCAATAGTAATTATTATCAAGAACGTCCCAAGCACCAATAGGAGTTGGTGTTATGGAATAATATTTGCGAGAAACATTTTGGGTTACACTTCCTTGCAACCCTTCTATTGAAAGAGATAATGGTGCTGAAGGAGTAGAAGATGTACAAATGGTATTGTTGGTAGTTGCACTTACAGTAAGATTATACGTATTATCTATACCATAGGTTTTTACAACAATGTTTGAATAATTACTATTTGAGTACAAAATGTCTCCTATATCGTCTAAATCCCAAACATAATGCTCATTAGACTTCGCATTAATTACATTGAATGTTAATTGGTCTTCCATTCCTGAATTAATACAACGGTCTTCAACAAAAGTAATTCCTTCGGGTGTTGTTGGAATAAGAGCAATTGCCCTTGTCGCGGGAGTGCCGCTACAACCATTGTTGTTAATAGGAGTAACACTTATGCCATTTGCAATAGATGTATTTGCTACCGCAGTTATTGACAAGCCGGTACCACTACTTGGGGTCCAACCGTTACCTAAGTTCCAAGAATATGAAGTTGGGGCTGGAGTTGTTGGTGTGGTACTAAATGTATAAGAGACACCGGGCGTTATACAAAATCCGTTGTTGCTTAAAATCGGATTCGCATTACCGGGTTTAAGATTAATTGGCAAGGTAAGTACACTATCAGGAGAACAACCAGCAACATATACTTGGAGTGTTGCACTTGTTGCTGAAGTATTAGTAGAGGTAAGAGTAATGATTTTATCGTCATTACGACCATTACTTACTGCCCAATTAATATCTTCGTAATTCCACACAAATTTTGCCGGACTTGGTGCTATGTCTATGCTAAATCTTACGTCTGCTCCGGCAGTAACACAATTACCTGACGAAGAAACTATTTTTGCATCGGGTGCAAATGTGCGTGTAATTCGTTTTGAGGCTATTACCGGTTCGCAATTTGCTCCATTAGTATAATTTGCAGTTACAATAATTGTTGCAGGATTTGCAGCGTCTGTTTTTATAACCACGGATTTTCCTATGTTGCTACCAATAAAAGTCCAGTTGTCATCTACTCTCCATTCGTATGTAACACTGTCCATAGCATCTTGTATGGTAAATGTTTCCTCATGAATACCTCCGGCAAGACACGAATTAGGAGTGAAATCAGGTACAGGTATGGCTTTTTGTAAATTCAAATATAATGGTTCTTGTGTAAATTCATTACAACTTCCTAACACAACAGATAATTGCCCCCCCTCAACATTATCAGCTGTAAATGTGGTAGAACTTCCGTCAGCAGAATAATATTCTTCGGTGCCGTTTGCTCGTAATCCTTCGGAATATTTCCAAAAATATTTATCGGTACCTGCGCGATTTATATCCGAAAGAGTTACCCATGGAGCAACAGAATACGTTACTTCTTCACCCTGTGCTACACAGATAGGACCAACGATTTTATTTGCATCGGCAGGCATCGGAAATTGCTTACAAATATCAATTTCACCATAAAATTCGGTAAGATAGGGAGGTAATGTACGTCTAACCTCCCACTTGTTTTCATAGCAATCCTGTTCAGTCCATTTCCAAATAATGGTATCTTTTGCATATACCGTAACGTGCAATCTCCCTTTGGAATACTTGTGAAACCGTTGAGCGTATGTATCTCCTTGTTTTACTCGAATTTCCGCACTCATATCATACGTATGGTCAATTTCAATTCCGCCATACGCCTTCCATACAACACTGTCTATATCTGCCATACAATCTGCTCCAAACGGACATTCCACTGTGAATTTGAAGGTTCCTGTGGAATTCGCATCTATACAATAACACGCATCAGGGTCTGTAAAATTATTGATTGGTAATTGTCCGCCTGCTTGTGCAGTTCCTATTCCGCATACTATAAGCAGAATATTTAATAATAAAAAAAGTCTAATTTTTTTCATAATAAAAAGTTTAAATTAAAATTCAAAATAATCAATGAGAACATTTGGTGTCGCGGGAACCTCCTTTTTTGTGTTAGTTTATACTATGGTTATTGTGCATTGCGGCACATTCTATATTTTTTGCAAACATACGGTTACAATCATGCTTGTCAATCCTACCTAAGTAGTATTTTTACATGATAAATTTAATCAAATGGAATCGGATTTTTTCATGCGCAGTCTTTTTCTCTTGGTTTGTGTGTGTTGGCAAATATAGTCTATTGCTATCTCAAAACCTAACAAAATGCATATTATTTTATGGTGTCATTCATGAAAAAAATGTAAGATATTGATTTCGAGAATATAAAAACATTTTTTTATTTCCAATCAAACTGTATTTTTTACTATAAACTATGTAATATAACTTGCATATAAAAAGAAATGTAGTTATGTATAATTGCCAAATAAGTCAATTTTTGGATTGCTTCGTTCCTCGCGAAGACGCTTTTTTGCACGTCATTGCGAACGTTGTGAAGCAATCCACGTATGTATGTGGTGAATTACGAATATTCAAGCACGTTGTTCCGCAGCCTAAGTTGCTTACAAGTAGCC
>JAITUU010000028.1 GCA_031286165.1 Bacteroidales bacterium | reverse complement strand
GTCGAACAATCCTACACGACCTTGTTGTTTGTATGTACTCATTATCTTCGTATTCTAATTTGATACAAAGATACAATTTATTATGCTGATTTACAAGTTTTTAATTTTTAGAGGTGCCCATAAACCACACTGGCACATTGTCATATTATTTTTGTTTCGTATTTTTACAAAAAATAAAAAATCATGGAACATCAAGACGGCAGTTTCGATAGCCATTTAAGCGAAATGAAGGGAGTGGAAATACAAGAAACCGTGAATGCTTCGGCGGTAGAGCGATTTAAAAACATCAAAAAAAAGCGCAAAACACTTTCTCCACAAGAATATGTAGAAGGTATTACGAAAGGCGACATCAGCATTCTCAGTCAGGCTATCACACTCATAGAAAGCAGTTTGCCCGAACACAAAGAAATTGCACAAGACATTATTCAAGCCTGCCTGCCCTATTCGGGCAATTCTATGCGGATAGGCATTACCGGCGTGCCGGGAGTTGGGAAAAGCACGTTTATAGAATCCTTTGGCGGCATTGTTACCGCTGCCGGGCACAAACTCGCGGTATTGGCGATAGACCCCAGCAGCGAACGCACGCTGGGGAGTATTTTGGGCGATAAAACTCGCATGGAACAACTTTCCATAGACCCCAACGCTTACATTCGCCCGTCGCCCTCTGCCGGTTCGCTGGGCGGTGTGGCTCGCAAAACGCGCGAAACAATTATTTTATGCGAAGCCGCCGGATTCGATGTAATTTTTATAGAAACCGTAGGCGTAGGACAGTCGGAAACCGCCGTACATTCTATGGTAGATTTTTTTCTTCTGCTCATGCTTGCCGGTGCCGGCGACCAATTGCAAGGCATCAAGCGCGGTATTATGGAAATGGCAGACAGTATAGCAATAACCAAAGCCGATGGCGCAAACGAGCACAAAGCAGGCATGGCAAGTGCCGAATATCGCTCGGCATTACATCTGTTTCCCAAACACCCATCGGGCGTAAATCCCGAAGTATTTGTGTGTTCAGCATTGGAAAACACCGGATTGCAAGCAATTTTCAACCACATAGAAACATACATTACTACCTGTAAAAATAATGCTTACTACAACGAACGCCGCAAAGAACAAGCATCGTATTGGCTCTACGAAACTATTCAAGAACAATTGCACTACGATTTTTTCCACAATCCGGCAGTGGAAAGCAGCATAAAACAATTTGAGAGCGACGTAATTCGCGGACAAATGACCTCATTCTCCGCTGCATTTGCACTACTTGATTTGTATAAAAAATAGTTGTGAGATTTTAGATATAAGACACAAGACTTTTAAACAATACGTATAGACAAGCATTGATAAAATTTATCAGCGAAGTATGTATCTTGATTCAGTTATTCAGTTATTCAAAATTAACCATTAACAATTAGTATCATGAAATCGCTACGAATTATCGTTTTGGCATTGTGTGCCGTTGTGTTGTGTGCGTGGTTTGCCGCGCCGCCCAAAAAGCAGGAGAAAATCGTGTGGGGCGAGCGACTTTTGGCATGGACGGATTTCAAGGCAAAAGCACCAGCTTCATCGCCCAATTCGGCAATGTCGATGGTGGGAGTGGAAAGTGCCTTTGAAAGCGACCACGCTATAGCACTCATAGATATAGTGAGTGTATTTTACCCTGCGCAATCGTGGGCAAAAATGCAGGATACATCGCAAAATTTACTGCAACACGAGCAAGGGCATTTTGATATTGTAGAAATTTTTGCGCGAAAATTCCGCAAAAAACTACTCGAAACCAATCTGACTTCCAAAAACATACAACAAAAATACGAACAATTTTTTGCTTCCATGAATACAGAAAAAGACAAATTTCAAGAATTATACGATAAGGAAACAAATTTTTCGCGCAACAAAGAAAAACAAGCGCAGTGGAACGCACGAATTGCGCAAGAATTGACTGATTTAGAACAATATAACAACACCACATTGAAAATCACATTGCAAAAATAAACACAAAAACGCCTCATTTTTGGCAGGTATTGCACAATACAGAGTAATGTTGTATATTTGCACCCACGTAGCGCAGGTGCTACTATTTGCTTTTATAAACACAACGCATGATAAAAAACTTACTCACTCGCACACTCACCGGCATTTTGTATGTTGCGCTCACCATAGCCGCATTGTACAGTTATTCGTGGGTATTTTTCGGCATTTTTGCCATTTTCATGCTGGGTTCGTTGAAGGAATTGTGTGGTATTTTGGCAGTAAAAAATCACCGAATACCACAATTATTTGCCTATTTTTTTGCCATAGCACTTTTTACACTCTCGTGCGGAAATGTATTTTTTTCGTGGCAAATTTCTTATTCCCTTGCAGTAATTCCACTATTGCTGGCACTGTGCCTACACCAAATTTGCAATAAGAAAAGTGAAAATCCCGTAGAAACTATTGCAAACACCATTTTTTCGGTAGTGTATGTGGCGTTACCATTTTGCCTTTTAGCATACATTGTGGGCGGCACTATCAACACACTATCCACGCAATGCCTGCACGTGGCGGCATGTATGTTTATACTCATTTGGAGCAACGACACCTTTGCGTATTTGTGGGGAATCAGTTTTGGAAAACATCGTTTATGCCCACGAATTTCGCCCAAAAAAAGCGTAGAAGGTTTCGTGGGCGGATTAATTTCCACACTTGCACTTGCATTTTTTATACCCTATTGCATAGATACTTCGCTTGGCAGATGGCAGTGGGTGGGAGCCGCAGCAGTGATAGTTACAGCCGCCACCTTTGGCGATTTATTTGAATCATCGCTCAAACGCTACGCCGAAGTGAAAGATTCGGGCACTATCCTTCCCGGTCATGGCGGTTTTTTAGACCGCCTCGACAGCGTGCTGTTTGCAATTCCAAGTTTTTATGTATATTTGCAAATTATATTGCTTGTGTAAAAAACCACTAAAAATAGACGCATGAAAATACACAAAGAAGGTTCTTCAATTATTATCATAGTTTTTGGCTTATTGGCTTTGGCTAATTTATTTTTGTTGCAAAATCACGTTCCGCCTGTTATTTTATACACCTTTGCGGGCGCATCGCTCATTTTTTTGCTGTGCATCGTATCGTTTTTTCGCATTCCGCGCAGAGTATTTACTTTCGATTCACAAGCAATTATAGCACCTGCCGATGGCAAAATTGTGGTAATAGAAGAAGTAGTGGAAGAAGAATTTTTAAAAAAACCGTGCCGACAAATTTCCATCTTCATGTCGCCGGCAAATGTGCACGTGAACCGCTACCCCTGCAATGGCGAAATTTTGGCGAGTGTGCACCACGATGGCGCAAAATATCCGGCATTTAATCCCAAATCATCGACACTCAACGAACGCACGTCTATTTATATGCGCAGCGATTTTGGTGCAGAAATTTTATTTCGGCAAGTTGCCGGTGCTATGGCTCGCCGCATAGTGAATTATGCAAGTGTGGGTATGCAGGTAAAACAAAACGAAGAATTTGGATTTATAAAATTCGGTTCGCGCGTGGACATATTCCTTCCTTTGGACATGGAAGTGTGCGTAAATTTATGCGAACCGGTACGTGGCGGACAAACGGTGCTTGCAAAAAAGACACAAGAAATTTAGATACAAGCCACAGAGATATATTCAACAAAATCCTCATCATCTTCTGTCTATTAGTCTAAAATCTCACATCATGAAAGTTTCCATTATCAATTATAGCAATACTATTCCGTTTTTGTATGGTTTGCAGCAGAGCGAAGAACTGAAATCGCGCACGGAATTTTCCTATCACTATCCGGCGCAAGCGGTGGAAATGCTGCGCACAAACGAAGTAGATATAAGCATAGTGCCGGTGGCGGCAATTCCCACTATTCCGAAGGCACGCATTATTTCCAATTTTTGCATTGGCGCAGTGGAGCGCGTAGATTCGGTGTGTTTATGCAGCAATGTTCCCATGCACGAAATCAAAAGCATAACACTTGATTATCAATCGCGCACATCGAATTTACTTACACGAGTGCTGGCACGCCACGTGTGGCACATTTCACCACGATTTGAACATAGTTCGCAAGGTTACGAAATCAAACCTTCTGATTCGGCGAAGGTAATTATTGGCGATAGAGCATTAATTCACAAATATTCATTTACGTATGTGTGGGATTTGGCGCAAGAATGGCACAAAGCCTTCGGACGACCGTTTACCTTTGCCTGCTGGGTGGCAAATAAGGATATTCCGCAGGATTATGCAGAACTTTTTGAACAGGCTCTGCGCTATGGCGTAACGCATATAGACGAAGCAATAGCGCACAACAACACCCCGAAACCTTTTGATATGCACGATTATTTACATCATGCCATTAGTTTTCAATTTGACGAAGAAAAACGCGAAGCCTTGAACTTTTTTTACGAATTGGCACAGGATTGCGAATAGGCAAAAAAATGATTTACGCCTGCGCTACCGTTTCCAATAGTATAGTCGCCACTGCGTTCGAGAGCGGCATGAAGATAGTTTTTTGCAGCCAACACAGCATCGTTCAGTGAGTAATTTTGCGCTAAAAATGCCGCAATTGCGCTCGAAAGCGTGCAACCTGTGCCATGCGTATTTTTTGTATGCACGCGCGGCGAAGTCAAATACAAAACTTCCTGCGTTTCATTATTGTAAAGCACATCGGTAAGTTCCGCGCCTTCACAATGCCCTGCTTTGAGCAATACCGAAGTTTTCCCCTGCGAAAGTTCGCGAGCGCACTGTGTCATTTCCGCAACAGTTTGTGGCGAAAATTGCAACAACTCTGCCATTTCAGGAAGATTGGGGGTTATAATTCGTGCGGAATAAAGGAGTGTTTGTTTCAGTGTTTCTATTGCGCCTTCGCTTAAAAGGGAGTGTCCCGAAGTGGAAATCATCACCGGGTCGAGTACAATATTTTTACAATCGTACATATTCAGAATACGAGCAACTGTTTCTATTATTTCCGCCGATTGCAACATTCCTATTTTTATAGCATCAGTGCCTATATCGCTCAGCACGGCGGTAATTTGCGCTAGCACAATGTGCGCCGGAAGTGAAAACACCTCTGCAACTTCCAGCGTATTTTGCGCAGTAATTGCCGTAATAGCAGTGGTAGCATAGCCGCCGCACGCGGAAATAGTTTTCAAATCGGCTTGCACGCCTGCTCCGGCACCGCTATCGCTACCGGCTATGGTTAATACACGCCCATTAAATTCCCCACAAGGAAAACTTGGGTGTCCTTGTATCTTGTGTCTTGTATCTGAAATCTCATATCCCATATCTCACTACTCTGTACTCAAATCTCACAACTCTGTACTCAAATCCTGTATCTACTACTTATGAGTTACACAATCGCTCAATTCGCGCGTAAGTTTCATGGCACAAAAATTTGGTCCGCACATAGTACAAAAACCCTCTTCTTCGCTCCTGCCCTCTTTGTAGTATTCGAGTGCACGTTCGGGGTCGAGAGAGAGATTGAATTGGTCGCGCCAGCGAAAATCGT
Source organism: Bacteroidales bacterium (assembly GCA_031286165.1). GTDB lineage: Bacteria > Bacteroidota > Bacteroidia > Bacteroidales > UBA1715 > WQTX01. The sequence goes on along the minus strand of JAITUU010000028.1, from coordinate 1,733 downwards.
AGCGGGCTTTGCTCAGTGCATTGTCGCGCACTTGTGCTCCGGGGTGCCCTTTTGCCAAATCTGCCGCATGAGCCGCGAGTTTATAGGCTATCACACCATTGCGCACATCTTCTTTATTGGGCAAACTCAGGTGTTCTTTGGGAGTAACGTAGCAAATCATGGCTGTACCAAGCCACGCTATGTGGGCTGCACCAATGGCAGAAGTAATGTGGTCGTAGCCCGGTGCAATATCGGTAACAAGCGGACCGAGCGTGTAAAACGGTGCTTCGTGGCACACGCGCTTTTGTAAATCCATATTTTCCGCTATTTTATTCATAGGCACATGACCCGGACCTTCTATAATTACTTGTACATTGTGCGCCCACGCTTTTTTCGTAAGTTCACCCAGCACCGAAAGTTCTGCAAATTGCAGCGCATCGTTGGCATCGTGAATAGAACCGGGTCGCATACCATCGCCAAGCGACACTGCCACATCGTAGGCAGCAAGTATTTCGCAAATTTCGTCGAAATGCGTATATAAAAAATTCTCCGCGCTGTGCATTTTACACCATTTGGTGAGAATAGAACCGCCGCGCGACACTATTCCCGTAAGGCGATTTTTAAGCAAATCGGCGTGAGCCTGCAACACTCCGGCATGAATGGTAAAATAATCCACCCCTTGCTCGCATTGTTCTATGATGGTATCTTTGTAAATTTCCCATGTTAAATCCTCCACGCGCCCATCCACTTTTTCGAGTGCTTGATAGATAGGCACCGTACCCACCGGCACCGGACAGTTGCGAATAATCCACTCGCGCGTTTCGTGAATATGCGCTCCGGTACTCAAATCCATAAGCGTATCGCCACCCCATTTGCAACTCCACACGGCTTTTTCCACCTCTTCGTTTATACTCGAAGAAAGTGCCGAATTGCCAATATTGGTATTGAGTTTTACCAAAAATTTACTGCCTATAATCATAGGTTCGGCTTCGGGGTGGTTTATGTTTGCCGGAATAATTGCTCTTCCGGCGGCAACTTCTTGGCGCACCAATTCGGGAGTAATATGGGTTTTTATACCCAAACTTTCTATCATTTGATTTTCGCGAATAGCCACATATTCCATTTCAGGCGTTATAATTCCCTGTTTTGCGTAGTACATCTGCGAAATTTCTCTTCCTTGTTTTGCGCGGTATGGTTTGCAAATATGCTGAAATCGCAGGTGGTCTAAATTTTTGTCGGCAGCACGCATACGCCCATATTCACTCGAAATATTGGGTAATTGCTCCACATCGCCGCGCGAGCAAATCCATTCTTCGCGCAGGCGGGGAAGCCCTTGTTTTAAATCAATCGTGTGCGCGGGGTCGGAAAACACGCCGCTGGTATCATACACCACCACCGGCGCATTGGGAGTAACTTTTTTCTCGCCGTTCACATATTCCACCGTGTCGGTGAGGGTAATTTTGCGCATTCCCACGCGAAGATGCGGAAACAAAGTGCCGGGAAGATATATTTTTTCGGAATTGGGATACGAAATTGAAAAATTGTTTTGCATACGAGTGTGTAAAATATTTTCGCAAAGGTACAAAAAAAGACGTGGCATGCCACGTCTTTACAAAGTTTTACAAAAGGTTTTCTTACAACCGCACTTTCACGCTTCGACTTCCTTGACGCACAACGTATATGCCGGTTGTAAGGAAGGTACGCGATTCTACTTCTTCGGCAGCCACGCTTTGATGCACAAGTGCACCCGACAC
>JAITUU010000005.1 GCA_031286165.1 Bacteroidales bacterium | reverse complement strand
ATCGAAGCAAATCATAAGACAGTTTTTTGTTAATACTTTAATTTTCAAGTGTTTAAAGATAACAAAATCTGTCTTATTTACAAAATATTTAGATAAAAAATTAATCGAACTCAGGTTAATTATACCGTAGCGCAATCGGGATTGCACTTATTCTACCTTTCTATTATTTGTAAAGAAGGCGGTGATTTAGAAGTACAATCTCCTATGCTCAAAGCAGGAGAAACAGTAACAGGTTTTACTGTTTCGGCAAGTTACAATGTAGATTTACGCGGTGGCGATGTGCCTATTGAGGAAATGCAAAAAAATACCGTAACTGCCTATCCGAACCCTACCACCGGCATAGTAAACGTGAATAAAGCAAGCAAAATCAAAGTGTATAACTTGCAAGGAACGCTTTTGCATAAAACTTTCGGTACACAAGTGGACTTATCGGCATTTCCAAGCGGAGTGTATCAACTTCATGTAAATGGCGAAGTTTTGAAAGTGGTGAAACAGTAATTTAGACACAAGACACAAGTAACGAAATACAATGAGAAAGCAATGTTCGCAAGAACGTTGCTTTTTTTGTATCTAAAAGAGATGACTTGCGTTGCTTTTTGAGAGAATGTATATGTTTTGTTTCGGGGAAATGAGTATGTCTGTAAAACACCATAAAACACAAAACGGATGGCAAAGAAGGAGAAAATAACGGTAGAAGAAACGGAAATAGCAATTATTTCTGAAAAAGGGAACGACTATATTTCGCTTACCGATATGGCAAAATATAGAAATGCTGATTTTCCAAGTGAAACAATACAAAATTGGATGCGTAAGCGCAGTACGGTGGAATTCTTGGGATTATGGGAACGTTTGTATAATCCTAATTTCAATTACCTCGAATTCGAGGTAATTGACAAAGAAGCCGGTCGCAATGCGTTTGTTCTTACACCTAAAAGATGGTGAGAAAGTGTTAATGCAGTCGGAATAATTACAAAACAAGGAAGATTCGCACAAACATTTGCCCATAAAGATATAGCGTTCAAATTTGCAAGTTGGATTTCAGTTGAATTTGAATTATATACAATCCGCGAATTTCAACGCCTCAAAGAAGAAGAGCAAAAGGCTATCGGTTGGAGTGCCAAGCGTGAATTGGCAAAAATCAATTATCACATTCATGCTTCGGTGATTAGTAGAAATCTTGTGCCAAAAGAACTCTCGAAAGAGCAAATCAACTTCATTTACGCAAATGAGGCTGATGTGTTGAATGTTGCTATGTTTGGAATAACCGCCAAAGAGTGGCGCGAGCAAAATCCTGACCTCAAAGGAAATATGCGCGATTATGCTACGATTAACGAACTGATTTGCCTCTCGAACATGGAGAACAGTAATGCTGTACTGATAAACGACAAGTTTGCGCAGTCTGACCGATTACGAAAACTCAATGCGATTGCCATTCAGCAAATGAGCGTGTTGCAAGAAGTAGAAAATAAAAAAATGTTGAGAGAATCTTGAATCTTTTTTATCATTATTCTCCCCCGTTGGGGGAGGTAGAGGGGGGATTTCCCCTAAAATAATTCGTAATTCGTAATTTGTAATTTGTAATTGTATTATATTTGTGCCATAAACGGTTTTAAAAACAATTAAAAAACTATACACAATGAAATTATTAGAAGGAAAAACAGCCGTAATTACAGGGGCTGCACGTGGTATTGGCAAAGCAATTGCTTTGAAATATGCACAAGAAGGCGCAAATGTTGCTTTTACCGATTTGAATATTGACGACAATGCAAAAGCCTTGGAAAAAGAACTCGAAGCACTTGGTGTGAAAGCCAAAGGATATGCTTCAAATGCCGCGTTGTACGATGATTCGCACACGGTAGTGGAGCAAATTGTAAAAGATTTCGGACGTATCGACATTTTGGTGAACAATGCCGGAATTACCAAAGATGGTTTGATGATGCGCATGAGCGAATTGCAGTGGGACGCGGTTATCAACGTGAACTTGAAATCGGCATTCAATTTTATTCACGCTGTTACACCTGTTATGATGAAACAAAAATCGGGAAGTATTATCAATATGAGTTCCGTAGTGGGTATTTCGGGTAATGCAGGGCAATGTAACTATTCGGCATCGAAAGCCGGTATGATAGGTTTAACCAAATCTATTGCCAAAGAAATTGGTTCTCGCGGTGTGCGTGCCAATGCCATTGCTCCGGGATTTATTATTACCGAAATGACCGGTGCACTTTCGGAAGAAGTGCGTAAACAATGGGCTGAGCAAATTCCTCTTAAACGCGGCGGAACGCCCGAAGATGTGGCAAATGTAGCCGTATTCTTAGGTTCTGAACTTTCTGCATACGTAACAGGTCAAGTACTTACCGTGTGTGGTGGTATGAATATGTAACACACATAGTGTGTTTTTATAGTAAAAAAGGCTGCTCAAAATATTTGAGCAGCCTTTTTTATATCTATTATTCTGAGAAATTATCCCATAATAACTTCTACATTGTGGGTTTTGCCTTTTTCTAAAATTGGTACCACATTTCCTTCAATGGCTGATCCGTTTACAAGAATTTGTTTCACTCCTTTGCTCACGTGATTTGGATTTTTTACCACTATATTGTAGTTTGCTCCTCTAAATTCACGTTTCATTTCAAAACCGTTCCACGCTGCCGGAATACACGGATTGATAGACAAGCCATTGTAGTCGGGTTTCACGCCGAGAATATATTGTACTATGGTATAGAAATTCCATGCCGCAGTTCCCGAAAGCCACGAGTTTTTACCTTCTCCCGGTTTGAAAGCATCTTTTCCGGCTATCATTTGGCAATATACGTAAGGTTCCATTTTGTGCAAATCCGAAATTTCTTCCAAAAACGCCGGAGCAATTTTTGTGTAGTATTCGTATGCTTGCTCGCCCCGTCCGAGTATGGTTTCGCCTATCATAATCCATGGATTGTTGTGGCAGAAAATACCGGCATTTTCTTTGTAGCCGGCAGGATACGTTGAAATTTCACCGTATTCTATGTAATATTTGGTAAAGGCAGGATTGTTGAGCACAATTCCGTATTTACAATCCAATCGTTCTTTTACCGAATCGAGTGATTTTTTTACCATACCTTCTTCTATACCTATTTCAGCCATAGAGCACCAGCCTTGTGATTCTATGAAAATTTTACTTTCTTCGTTTTCGTTGGAACCCACTTTTCTGCCGAAATAATCGTAGGCACGCAAGTACCATTCACCGTCCCAACCGTGTGATTTAACGGCTTCCACCATAGCGTCCACGTGTTTTTGTGCTTCGGCGGCATCGGCATCTTTGCCTATTTGTTTACAAAGTTTTATGTATTCGCGTCCATATACTACAAATAAACCTGCAATCATGAGCGATTCTGCGGTTCTGCCTTTTTTATTTCCTGTGGTTTGGAAAGATTCGTTCGGGTCGCTCGAAAAACAGTTCAAGTTCAAGCAATCGTTCCAGTCGGCACGTCCTATGAGTGGCAATCCGTGAGGACCGAGATTGTTTACTATGAAATTGAAAGAAATTTTCAAGTGTTCATAGTGTGTTTTTGCTTTTGTTTCATCATTATCGAAAGGCACCATTTCGTCTAAGAGCGAAAAATCGCCGGTTTCTTTAATGTATTCTGTGGTAGAAAGTATGAGCCATAGTGGGTCATCGTTGAAATCGCCGCCGATAGCCGCATTACCTTTTTTGGTGAGCGGTTGGTATTGGTGGTAGCACGAGCCGTCTTCAAACTGCGTAGATGCTATATCGAAAATTCGTTCGCGAGCGCGAGCGGGAATTTGGTGCACGAAGCCTATCAAATCTTGATTTGAATCGCGGAAGCCCATACCGCGACCAATGCCGGTTTCAAAGAAAGATGCCGAACGGCTCATATTGAAGGTAACCATACATTGGTATTGATTCCATATATTTACCATGCGGTCTAAGCGTTCATCATTCGATTTTATGCTGATTTTTCCGAGTAAATTATCCCAATATGCACGCAATTCGTTGTACGCCGCCATTACTTTTTCGGTGGTGTCGAATTTTGCAATCATTGCTTTTGCCGGTTTTTTATTGATTACGCTTTTGCTTTCCCATTTGTCTTCGGGCGAAACTTCCACATAGCCAAGCATAAACACGAAATCTTTGGCTTCGCCGGCTTGCAGTTCTACTTCTATATAGTGCGATGCCACAGGCGACCAGCCGTGCGCGTGCGAATTGCGCGGTTTGCCCTCAAACACTGCATCGGGGCGGTCGAAATCGTTGTACAATCCTATAAATGTTTCTCTATCGGTGTCGTAGCCTTGAATAGGCGCATTTACCGAATAAAACGCATAGTGATTGCGGCGTTCTTTAAATTCTGTTTTGTGATAAATCACCGAATTTTCTATTTCCACCTCTCCGGTAGAAAAATTACGTTGAAGATTGGTATTATCGTCTTCGGCATTCCACAAACACCATTCTATGAACGAAAAAAGTTTGAGTTTTTTTGTTTCTTTTGTGTTGTTTTTCAACTGCACTTTCAAAATTTCGCCCCAAAAACCAAGCGGAATAAATTGCAATACTTCGGCTTCTACGCCATTTTTTGCGCCTTTAATTTTTGAATAACTCATGCCATGACGGCACTCGTAACTGTCGAGCGGCGTTTTTACCGGCTTCCAACCCGGTGACCACACAGTATCGCCATCTTTTATGTAAAAATATTTTCCGCCATTGTCCGTAGGCACATTATTGTAGCGATAGCGTGTCAATCGGCGGAATTTTGCGTCTTTATAAAACGTGTAACCACCGCCTGTGTTCGATGTGAGCGAGAAAAAATCATCGTTGCCCAAATAGTTTATCCATGGGTAGGGAGTTTGAGGATTTGTTATAACATACTCTCTGGAAGCATCATCAAAATAACCGTATTTCATACTTATTAAATATTAGTTTAAAAAATTTGCGAAATGTAGGAATTTTTTCAGACATACAGAGTGGGTTTTTGAGAATTATTTTTGAATAAATTTGTTGGTATTGTCAGCCTTTTGTGTAAATAAAAAAATCAGAGGCGATTTCTCATTAATTGTTTTTCATATATTTGCGAACAGTTATTATCACAACACAATTATGAAATCAAGGTTGCAAATATTATTTGATAGTGTGGACAAAGCAAAATTTGTTAGCAATGCACACACTACCCAAAATAGAATGTTTGGATTTGTAACTACGAATTTACGCACAGTAAGGAGTTTTGCGGAATACATACAGGAATTAGTTCCGGTTTATCAAGAATTTAAAAATACTAATGACCTGCAAGGTTGGTTGCAATATAGTGTGGATAATCAACAGCGCGATAAACAGAAATATAAGCGTTTAGAATTTGCAAAAATTCTATTTAGAAACGTAACCAATAATTCATTTTTAAACGATAATGCCGAGAAATTATATGATATTTTTCAGCACTATGGAGAACATTATTTGGAGATTTTTTTGAGTTTGTATCTTTTAAGTGGAAGATATTTTGATGTTGAAAATCAACCTCTTGTGGAAATAGAAAAAGTTCAAGCAACATATAAAGGCGATTTGTTACACGATTGTTTAGAGGTTCTACAAAAAAACAAACAAAATAGAATATTTTTTGCAACATTATTTTTTAATCCCGATTTTTATGATGTTTTGTATTATATTACTGAAAATGAGTGTGATGTGAGTTTTTTGGAGCATAATGAATTTGTAAAACAGAAAATAAAAAATGCAGGAGGAACACGAAATTTTAAATATGATGTTTTTGTTATTGGAAACTATTTGATATTCAAAAATGCTTGTGAAAAGAATTATGCCATTTTGATACAAAACAAAGAAAAAGGATTGGAGTGTATTGTAGCGGATTATGTTTCTGAAATTTTCAATACGAAACTCAATGAATTTGTGGAAATTGACGAACAACACAAATTGAAAGATTTGTTTAATACATACAAAACATTGATTTTCGATATTATTGTAAATGCTTTAAAAATTCAAGATAATGAAGATATTGTAACTGATAAAAAGCGCAGAAAGAACATAAAATATCAGTCGATAGAGAGATATGGTGAAATATGCTATATGGATTATTGTAATTGTGAGAGCGACATTCATAAAAGAATGTATTTTAAAAACAAAAATGGAAAAACGTATTTAGAAGGGCATCACATTATTCAAATGGAAAATTCAAAATTTTTCAAGAATTCACTTGACGTTATTGAAAATATGATACCGCTTTGTCCTAATTGCCATAGCAAAATACATAATGCGGAAAATAAAGAGGTTGTAAAAATGCTTGATGTTATTTATGCTAAAATAGATAAAAAAGCGTTTATGAAACAAGGGATTTTTGTGGACGAAAATACCTTACGAAGTTTTTATGGATTGGAGGATAAACGATGAAAATAGAAAGTCCATTAAATTACACCGGCAATAAATTTCGTTTGTTAGACCAGTTGCTGCCTTTATTCCCCGAAAAAATTAATACATTTTACGATATTTGCTGCGGAGGGTGTAGTGTGGGGCTTAATGTAAACGCACGCAATATTATTTGTTACGACAAAAATGACCATGTAATAAATTTGCTCAAAACACTCAAAAAATTTGACACGAATAGTATATTAGAAACCATAGAACAAATTATTGTTGATTTTGGACTTTCTTATAGTGATAAATATGGTTGCGATGAGTATAAAGAATATGTGAAAGATAATAATGGACTTAAATATTACAATCAAGAAGGATATTTGCAGTTGCGAGAGTATTTTAATAAAACCGATTTTGAAAATTATGATATAAAGTCATTTTATTTGTACGTATTATTGATGTTTTGTTTTAATAATGATTTGCGATTTAACTCAAAGAATCAATTTAATATGCCGATAGGAAAAACCGATTTTAATAAAAATAAAAAACAGAAACTTTTATCATTCAAAAATGGAACGGAGAATAAAGCCATTGATTTTAGAATGGCTGATTTCAGTGTGTTGCATGATGTAAAGTATCAAGAGAATGATTTTGTGTATATAGACCCTCCGTATTTGCTAACCACAGCAACTTATACAGAAAATAATGGGTGGAATGATGTGTCGGAATTTGAACTTTTGGATTGTTTGTCATATCTTAATCGAAATAACATAAAATTTGCACTATCGAATGTGCTCGAAAAAAATGGAGCAAAAAATATTCTTTTAGAAAATTGGATAAAAAATAACGGATTTAACGTAATAGAGATTAAATATCATTACAGTTCTTCAAGTTACAATAAAAAAGACCGTTACGCAAATGAACGAGAGGTGTTAGTAACAAATTATGACATATCAAATCCAAAATCGCAGATACATTGGCAATAAATATAAATTGCTTAGTTTTATTGAGAATACATTGTTGCAACGAAATGTTGAGTATCGTTCTGTGTGCGACATATTTGCCGGAACGGGTGTTGTAGGAAATTACTTTCTTTCGCAAAGTAAAGATGTGATTTTTAATGATTTTTTATATTCAAATTTTGTGTTTTACAATGCGTGGTTCTCTTTTGAGAATTATGATGCAAACAAGGTTCAAGCATATTTGGATTATTACAACCATTCAACCGAATACATTGTTGATAATTATTGTAATCAAACGTTCTCAAACACATATTTTTCAGAAAAAAATGCAAAACAACTTGGTTCCATACGCATTCATTTAGAGAAAAATCGCAATAACCTAAATGATAGAGAATTTTATATTTTACTCTCGTCGTTGCTTTATACTGCTGATAGAATTGCAAATACAGTAGGGCATTTTGAGGCTTTTTTGACAAAACAACCTCAAAATAAAGAAATCATTTTGAAAATGTTGGACATTAGAAAATATGAAGCAAAAGCAACGATTTATAATCAAAATGCAAATGAACTTATAAAAGAAATACGTTGTGATTTACTTTATTTGGACCCACCTTACAATGCCCGTCAATATGTGAATTTTTATCATGTTTTAGAAAATTTAGCAGAATGGAAACAACCACAAGTTTTTGGTAAAACACTAAAAATGGAGCGAGAGAATAGAATGAGTGAGTATTCCAAAGCAAAAGCAAAAGATGCGTTGGAAGATTTAGTTCTAAATGCACATTGCAAATATATTGTATTGTCGTACAATAATACATATAGTGCTAAAAGTGGTGCAACAATTAATAAAATAACCAAAGAAGAAATTGAGCGTATTTTGGGAAAAGTTGGGGCTGTACAAGTTTTTGAAGAAAAGTACAAATTCTTCAATTCAGGGAAAACGGATTTTGGAGATAATCATAGAGAGTTGCTGTATTTTGTGGAAAAAAAGTAGAATAAAACAGCGTTTTGTTCATAAATGTGTTAATACTTCGTGCGGCTTTTTTTTGTGTGAGAATGAGAAAATATCTACTTTTGTAATGCACCATTTTGGTTCTCAATACCTGCGCTCGGCGCAGTGAGAGATTAAAAGGGAATCTTGTGAAAATCAGGAACTATCCCCGTAGCAGTAAACTTTGTTCAATTACGAATTTGTATTTGAAAAAAACGAAACAATGAGCCACTGATACATAAGTGGAGAATTGAGAACGGAGAATTGAGAGTGAGAAACTTTCAATGTTCAATTTTCAGTTTTCAACTGATTTCGGGAAGGCGTTTCGCAAAAAAGAGTAAGTCTGAAAACCTGCCGATGTTGCAAACCATATAAGATTGAACCTTCGGGCGAAAGGAGCAAACTATTCAGTTTTTTACGATGCTGGTAGTCTGTTTTTTTTCTCTTGAACACAAATTAATTGACTTACAGACTTACAAACATATAAACACACACACATGGAACTCTACATTGTAAAACGCAACGGCGAACGAGAACTGTTTTCGCTGCAAAAAATTAAAAATGCTATTTCAAAAGCCTTTCTTTCGGTGGGTTGTTTTGCCTCCGATGAGGTTTTGACCAACATTTTGTGCCGCCTCAATATATCGAACAATACTACGGTGGAAGACGTGCAAAATCAAGTGGAAACTGCGCTCATGGCAGAACGCTACTATGCTGTGGCAAAATCGTATATGCTCTATCGCCAAAAACACAGCGAAGACCGCAGTTTGCGCGATAATTTGAATTTTTTGATAGAGTACTGCAATGCCAGCAATGCCGCTACCGGTAGTAAATACGATGCCAATGCCAATGTGGAACACAAAAATTTGGCTACTTTGATAGGTGAACTCCCAAAATCGAATTTCATTCGCCTCAATCGCCGCTTGCTTACCGACCGTATAAAAGAAATGTATGGTAAGGAGTTGGCTGATAAGTATATAGATTTGCTTAATAATCATTTTATTTATAAAAATGATGAAACAAGCCTTGCGAATTACTGCGCCAGCATTACCATGTACCCATGGTTGATAGGCGGCACTATGTCTATTGGCGGCAATTCCAAAGCACCCACGAATTTGAAGTCGTTTTGCGGCGGATTTGTGAATATGGTGTTCATGGTTTCGAGTATGCTCAGCGGAGCCTGCGCCACACCGGAGTTTTTACTCTATTTGAATTATTTTATAGGATTGGAATACGGTGCCGATTATTTTCAAAATCCCCAAAAACAAGCCGACCTTTCGCTCAAACAGCGCACTGTGGATAAGGTAATTACCGATTGCTTCGAGCAAATTGTGTATTCTATCAATCAACCGAGTGGTGCGCGAAATTTTCAAGCGGTGTTTTGGAATATTTCCTACTACGACCGCTATTATTTTGAGAGTTTGTTTGGCGAATTTGTGTTTCCAAACGGCACAAAACCACATTGGGAATCGCTTTCGTGGTTGCAAAAACGCTTTATGAAATGGTTCAATCAAGAACGCACGCGCTCGGTATTGACTTTTCCGGTGGAAACTATGGCACTTTTGACCGAAAATGGTGATGTGAAAGATACGGAATACGGCGATTTTACCGCCGAAATGTATGCCGAAGGGCACTCGTTTTTTACCTACATGAGCGATAAAGCCGATAGTTTGAGCAGTTGTTGCCGCTTGCGCAATGAAATTACCGACAATGGTTTTTCCTATACACTCGGTGCCGGCGGTGTTTCCACCGGGTCGAAAAGTGTGCTTACCATTAATTTGAATCGCTGCGTGCAAAAAGCCGCTCGCGAAGGTGGGCATTATTTGTTCTTTTTGGAAGAAGTGATAGATTTGGCGCACAAAGCGCAAGTGGCGTACAACGAAAATTTAAAATATTTGCACGAAAAAGGAATGTTGCCGCTCTTCGATGCCGGTTATATTAATTTAGGACGGCAATATCTCACCATTGGTGTGAATGGCTTGGTAGAAGCAGCCGAATTTTTGGGAATTGCAATTACCGACAATGCCGCCTATACCGAATTTGTGGGCAAAGTGCTGGGGTTGATAGAAATGTATAACAAAAAATATCGCACCAACGACAGAATGTTCAACTGTGAAATGATTCCTGCCGAAAATGTGGGTGTGAAACACGCAAAATGGGACAAAGAAGCGGGGTATGTGGTAAATCGCGATTGCTACAACAGTTATTTTTTCATAGTAGAGGATTCTTCGCTCAATATAATTGATAAATTCCGCTTGCACGGCAGAAATTATATAGAACATCTCACGGGAGGTTCGGCTCTTCACTTGAATTTGGAGGAGCATTTGAGTAAGGCGCAGTACCGTCAATTGCTTCGCGTGGCTACCCACGAAGGTTGTAATTATTTTACCTTTAATATTCCAAACACCGTGTGCAATAGTTGCGGACACATAGATAAACGCAATGTAAAAAACTGCCCTTCGTGCCAGAGTGAAGATATTGACAAACTTACAAGAATTATTGGCTATATGAAACGAGTGAGTAATTTTTCGCTCCCTCGCCAAAAAGAAGCGGAGCAGCGATTTTATAGTTCAATGACGAATTAAAAATTACGTAATTGATGAAGTTTTGTAGTTTCGATATTGTGTTTCAGGAAATTCCGGGAGAGGTAACGCTTGCGCTCAATATTTCGGGTTGCCCGAATAGGTGTAAGGGCTGCCATAGTCCGCATTTACAAACCGACTGCGGCGAGCATTTAACGGAAGGAGTGGTGGAGCATTTGCTTGCAACCTACGGCAATGCCGTTACCTGTGTGTGTTTTATGGGTGGCGATGCCGCTCCGCACGAAGTGTTGCAATTGTCGCAATGTGTGCGCAAACAATCGAAAAAAACGGCATGGTATTCTGGAAAGTCGGAAATGTACACGCACGCGCTTCTTCATTTTGACTACATAAAAATAGGGGAGTACTGCGAAGAATTGGGCGATTTGCGCAGTGCTACGACCAATCAACGATTGTATAAAATTGAAAACGAGAGTCTTGTGCGTTTGCAGTTGTAGCAAAATCACACAAACACAATATCCACTGCTTGCATTGCGCCTTTTCCGTCCGAAGAGAATGCTTTCATGGTAGGCGTTTCGGCAGCAAGGGAAATAATAATATACACTACGTTCGGGTCGAACGCCAAGCGTTTATCTTCTTCCGAAGGTCGAGCGGGTGTTTCGGGGTGGCTGTGATAGTTGGCTATGATTTTGTGTCCGGCGGCACGCGCTTGTTTCATCACCGCAAATTGCTCCTGCGGGTCGAAGGAAAAATGTTCGGGACTATGGTCAATGTTGGTAAGCGGGTGCTGCGCCAGCACTTCGCCGTTCACGCCGGTAAGCAGTCCGCACGCCTCGTTGGGCAGTTCGCGTTGCGCTTGACGTATCATTTCATCGGCAATGGTTTGAGGTATTTTGAGCATAGATATATAAAATTATGAATTAAAAATTACGAAACATGTTGTTCAACGAAGTTAATTACGATTATCCAATCACGAAACTTCTACCCACTCATAGACGTTGTGCGTGGAGTCCATAAATCGGAGGAAATCCGTCTGCGAGAGTACTAAAGTGGCAGTGTTTACCAACGGGTGGAAGCAGAGCCGCGCGGCGTGTTGCAGTTTTTTATCCAAAAACACATGAACGTGATGTTCTGTGTCGTGTATCAAGCCAAAGGGCGTAACCGAGCCGGGTTTTACGCCCAAATATTTGTCCATACGCTGTTCCGAAGCGAAACTCAACTTTCCTTGCCCCAAGCGTTTTTCCAGCGCGTGAATGTCCAGCACACTACTGAATGCCAACACCACCAAATAGTGCCGATTGCCTTTGTGATTGCGGAAAAAGAGATTTTTGCAGAGCAAGGCATCAACTCCGCTTAAATACCTCAGTCCTTCTTCCACCGTGTGCGCTGCCGGGTGTTCTATGTACTCAAACGGAATGTTCAAGTTTTCGAGGCTTGTATATAGTTTTTCGGGTCTGTTCATAGTTATTTCTTCCAAAAATCCTCCAAATTTGTAATCGCTTCTTGAAATAGTTTGGGGGGCTTTACACAATTTCATAATTTTCAATCACTTTTTTATTGTATGCCTTCCAACCTCCGCGAAAATCGCGGCTCGACATGGATACAAATTTATCCATTCTGTCGGAATTGAGTTGTTGCATTAACTTTTCAATACTGAAACCGTTGATTTTTTTGATACAATAGCCCGAATAAAAGGTACATTCCGGGTTTGAATAATAAACAAAATTCGGTTTTTCGTTCATTGGCGAAAAAATAATTTTCTCGCCAAAACTTGTGTCCAAACCCTGACTTCGCCCGAAAGCATACCAAGCCACCGGATTCGGTTTTCCGTTATCGCGTTTGTCTAAATCCGATTTTACGGAACACAAATATTCGTAAGCAAAAGGAAAGTTTTTTTTCAGTTCCGTTTCAGGAATAATCGTGTTTTTTTCGTTTACTTTTTTATATGGAAAAAGGATGTATTCCTTGATTTTTTCTTCGGAATGTTTTAATTTAGAGCCTTTTATAATTGGTTTCAAAATAGATTTTTCTATTTTCACCGTACCTTTTAATCGCGTGTTTGCCCACACAAAATCATTATCAATTTCTTCAACCGTAAAAATATACGCACTATCGCAAAGGGTGGTAACGCCAACGTGAATATTGCAAATTTCCTTTAATTTTTTCCCTTTAACAACTTCTGATTTATCTGTTGTGAGTTGCCAAAATGGTTCTTTTAATTCTGAAAAATCGACTGTTTTTTCTTCAAACGTGGTTTCGGAAATTGCTTTTTGAAATTTGAAATTCTGATTTTTATGTTTATTGAAAATCGTTATGGCAGAATAGGTTGTGGCATCGTTAAACAACTGAATATCACCGTAATTGGTTATTTGCACAAGGTTTTTATTTTCAGCAAAATACAATCGCAAAGGTCGTGCTGTTTCGGTAAATAAAAACGTATTGGGTGTGATCAAACCACATACGCCATTTTCTTGTAACAGATTGATACACAATTCAAAAAAAGCAATATAAATGTCCGTTGAGCCACTTTTGCAGAAATCATAATTTTGCTGTATATAATTTCGTTGTTCCAAATCCAAATGTTGAATACGAATATAAGGCGGATTTCCCACAATAAAATTGAATTTTTGTGATTTGGAAGTGGCAAATAAACTATTTTTCTCGTATTTTTTGATTGAATCACTTGCGCTTATATTCCATTGAATATCAACATTTTTATCAGTAATAAGATGGTTCAAATTTGTAATACATTCGGAAATTGCATGTTCGTCAATATCCCAACCATACACACATTCGAGATTTTTTTGCAACTCATTTTGGGGCGAAAGTGCAACAATTCGTTTCACAATTTCGGTCAAAAAACGTCCATCTCCACACGCGGGGTCAATGATGGTTTTGCCCAACATTTTGGGCGAATTGTAACCTACATCGTCCAAAATTTTGCACACCACAAAGTTTGGCGTATAAACCTGACCAAACTTTTTTTCCTGCGAGTATGTTTTTTGCAAACTTGCCATTACTTTCCAAGTTTTAGATAATCTTTATAGCTTTCTATTTCTGCGAAGAAATTCGACAATGCCAACTTATTTTTCAGAAATTTAATCGTTTCGTCCGAAAATGAGTTTTCCAAATCTGTTACCGAAACGTTTCCTGTTTTTTCGTCAATGTTTATCAGCAAAATACCCAGATAATTCGGGCGGTGCGCCTGTGCTTGGTCATACATCAATTTCAGATATTTGGCTATATCTTTATCGTTGATAATTTCAGTTTTTGCCGACAATTCGGTTTCGTTTTTTTTGTAATAAGGCGTTTCGTGGCGAAGAATAATGAGTTGAGCGTAAGGAATTTGCGTTGCTTGAATGTTTGCCGTTTCGCCCATCATATTCTCAAAATAGTTGTTGGCATTTTGCTTGTAATTGGAGGTTACAAACTTGATTCCCAAACAAAAAACGGCTTCGCCTCCTTTTGAAATCGTAATATCCACATCTTTGGGATAATATTTTCCGACAACAGTCATTTCCTTGTTGTTATCGCCCAGAAAATGAACATCAAACCCGTTTCCGAAAATTTTTACCAACGTGTCAGCCACAAATTTGTGGATAGGTTTGAGTTTTGCCGTGCTCCGAGCACCATGCAGTTTGTACATTTTGAACGATTCTTCGAGTGCCTGTATAAACTCGTTTTCGTTGTAAATTGTATTTGTCATAACGATACATTTTCTCGCAAATCTACAAAAAAATCCACAAACTACCCATAAACGGATTGTGCAAAATCGAAAAATGCAGGAATGAATACATTATCCCTGCATTTTTCAATTTATTTTTTTCGTGCTTTAAACTCGCAAGCGGCTTGTTCGCTTTCCACCAATTCGGTAATGGTAGGGTGTTCGCCGCAAATAGGGCATTTGGGGTTGCGCTGCGCGTGCACCGTGCGGAAATTCATGGATTTGGCATCGAAAATCAGCAGTCGATTGCTGAGCAATTCTCCCGTGCCGGTGAGGAATTTGAGCACTTCGGCAGCCTGAATGGTACCCAACATTCCGGCAATGGCACCCAGCACGCCCGCTTGCGAACAGGTGGGTACGGCATTGGGCGGCGGCGGCGCGTTGAAAAGGCAACGGTAGCATACCTTGCCCGGTGTGTGCGTGAAGGTTTGCCCATCGAAACGCAAAATTCCGCCGTGCGAAAAGGGTTTTCCTGCCAACACGCAGGCATCGTTTATCAAGAATTTTACCGGAAAATTATCGGTGCCATCGACTATAAAATCGTAGTCTTTGATGAGGTCAAAAGCATTTTCGGCAGTGAAAAATGCGTGATGCGTAATCACCTTTACATCGGGATTGATTTGGTTGATTTTCTCTTTTGCCGACTGCACTTTGGGTTTGCCCACATCGGGTGTGGAGTGAATTACCTGCCGTTGCAAATTACTCAAATCCACCACATCGCCGTCTATAATGCCTATAGTGCCCACGCCGGCAGCGGCAAGGTAGAGCAACACCGGCGCACCAAGTCCGCCCGCGCCAATCACAAGCACTTTGCCGTTGTTGATTTTTTCCTGCCCCTCCACGCCAATGTCTTGCAACAAAATGTGGCGGCTGTATCGTTCTATTTGTTCGTCCGTGAAATTCATAGCGCACCTCCTCCCATAAAGTAGAGAAAATCAATCTCATCGCCTTCGTTGATGGCGGTTTTTGCGAAGTTGTCGCGATTAATGAACTCTCCGTTGATTTGAATGGAAACCATGTCGGGCTGCAATACGTTATTCAGCGTTATCAATTCGGGTAGCGAAAGGGGCAGTGTAACGTCCTGCGCCTCGCCATTTACTGTAATTTTGCTCATGGTAATCTCTTTTTTTTAGTTTGTAATTACACACTACAAATGTAGTGTTTTTATTTTTATATCAAGCACAAAAATACCACGATTGCTCACGAAATAAAATACCGTTAAAGGGGTATTTTTGTGAGGAGTTGCGAAAATAATACTATGATATTGTAGGAAATTGTATCTTTGCGAGGAAAATTTAAAACTCAACACTATGACAAACATACTATTTATATGTATCATCGTAATAATTTGCGCCGATTATGCGATAGAGCGTTTTTTGGATTACATTAATGCCAAACACCGCAAAACGGCGTTGCCAGCCGAATTGCAAGATATTTACAATGCCGAAGAATACGAGAAACAGCAACGCTACGAAGAGGCGAAATCGAACATTTCGTTTTGGTCGAGTACGCTTTCTACTGTTGTTATACTTGCACTTTTGTTTTGCAGTGCTTTTGCGTGGCTCGATACGTGGATTTATGCAACCTTTGGCAGTGCCGCACAGCCATTGAACCACATTTGGGCGGGATTATTGTTTTTCGGAATTTTAGGATTTGCCGCCGATATATTGGGAAAACCTTTTGAAATTTACAATACCTTTGTGATAGAGCAACGATTTGGATTCAATAAAACCACAGCGAAACTTTTTGTGTTCGATACGCTCAAATCGTGGCTTTTGGCAGCACTTTTGGGGGCTGCTGTGTTGGCGGCATTGCTTGCGCTCATGTCGTATTTCGGCGAATGGTTTTGGCTCTATGCGTGGGTCTTTATTTCGCTCATTATGATTGCTATCACTATGTTTTATTCTTCGCTCATAGTGCCGCTTTTCAATAAACAAACGCCGCTCGAAGATGGCGAGTTGAAACAGGCAATTGCCGAATTTGCGAGTAACGTTGGTTTCAAACTCGATACTATTTTTGTGATAGACGGCTCGAAACGTTCCACAAAGGCGAATGCGTATTTTAGCGGACTTGGTGCGAAAAAACGCATAGTGCTTTACGATACATTGATTCAAGAAATGACGGTGGACGAAATTGTAGCAGTGCTTGCTCACGAAATAGGGCATTATAAAAAGAAACACACGCGCTCTATGATACTTGCTTCGTTGCTGCAAATGGGAGTTATGCTTTTTGTGTTGGGATTGTGCGTGCGTGTGCCGCAATTCACCGAAGCACTCGGCGTGCCTTACGAACAAGGGAAATATCACATAGCATTGCTGGTATTTGCGTTGCTTTACACACCGCTTTCGTTTGCTATTTCGCTGGTTTTCAATTATGTGTCGCGCACGCATGAATTTGAGGCAGATGCTTACGCTGCGCAGCATTATTCGGCGGAAAGTTTGTCGCAAGCACTGCGAAAACTCTCCAAACGCAATCTCTCGAATCTTACGCCGCACCCATGGTATGTGTTCTGCTACTACTCACACCCCGATTTGTATCAACGATTGCAGGCGTTGAAACAGTTGAAAGTTGAAAATTGAAAGTGTCAATTCCCCGATTCGTCAGTTATTCAATTATTCTCATATTAACCACCAATTATTAACCATTAATTGTTTATGCTACAAATATCCACAGCACTCGATTCGTTTTTCAAAAAAAGCGGATATTATGCGCACATTAAAGAGGCGGAAATTCGCGAACAGTGGGCGGTAATAGTGGGCGGAATGTTTGCAAAAGCCACCGCAAACATAGCCTTTCGCGGAGGAACCATGTTTGTAACGGTCAATTCGGCGGCTATCAAGCAAGAATTGTTCAACAATAGGAGTATTATAATCCACCGAATAAACGAGAAAATTCAAGAACCCTATATAAAAGAAATAATTTTTCGATAAAAACATCGTTCTAGTAATTGTTGTTTCAAAACAATTATTACTTTTGCAGGAATAAAAACAAATACAGAGGAATAAAAAAATACGAAAATGAAAAAAACGCTTCGATTATATTCAAGAATTTTATTTGTGGCTTTGTGCGTATTGGGTGCCGGAAATACAATGGCGCAAAACGCTTGTATAGATTTTCATAAAAAACAATGTAAGAAACAGGGAACGTCCTCGTACTTAATGTCGGAAGCATCGCGCAGTGCCATGTTTTTGAAAGGGCAGACCTCAGAATTTCGTTTGACAATTTATCAAGGAAAAGATTATCGCATTACAATTTGCAGCGAAGAAGTGTTGGGCGAAAATATTGGTATGGCAATAGTGGACCGCGAAACAGGCGAAACGCTGTACAATAACAAAGATTACAACTATGTGCGCGATTTTGAATTTACCGTGCTCATGACCCGTGAAATTAAAATTGTAATTTCAGTGCCCGATGCCGGTGGTATGAAACCAAAAGGCGGCGGCGGTGATTTTCGCGCAAAAGATGCGTCCGGTGTGGGTTGCTTGGGCGTGTTGATAGAAGAAATGGTTACGCCCAAAAAAGGATTCTAATCAAATCGATTAAGAGAAAATTAATTATCAATTAAGAGATTTTCATTTACAAAACATGAGAATAGTATTTGATATTTATTGATTTAGTACTCAATTCTCAATTATTCAGTTATTATATATAGGTATGGCACAAGCAGAAATACACACCGCCAAAGGTGTGATGAAGGTGGAGTTTTATGAACAAGATGCTCCAAAAACAGTAGAAAATTTTAAAAAACTTGCACAATCGGGTTATTACGATGGATTGACATTTCATAGAGTAATTCCCGATTTTGTAATTCAAGGCGGTTGCCCCAATTCTCGCGAGGGTGCCACAGGCTATCCGGGAACGGGCGGACCGGGTTACACAATTCCTTGCGAACTTACCGGCGGCAATCAATATCACGATAGAGGAGTGCTTTCTATGGCGCACGCAGGCAGAAATACCGGCGGTTCGCAGTTTTTTATTTGCCACAGCAGAACCAATACTTCGCACTTAGACCGTCAGCACACTTGCTTTGGTAAAGTGGTGGAAGGACTTGCTGTGATAGACGACATTCGTCAAGGCGATAAAATCGAAAAAATTGTAATAACGGAATAAGTGGCGAGTGTTAAGTGTCTAAGTACTAACTACTAACTACTAACTACTAACTACTAACTACTAACTACTAACTACTAACATCTTAAAATATGAATATTGCACTCATAGGCTATGGAAAAATGGGCAAAGAAATTGAAAAAATTGCCCTCGAACGCGGTCATACTATTGCGCTTGTAATAGATATTGCCAATGCTGCCGATTTAACGGCGGAAAACCTACGCACAAAAAAAGTAGATGTGGCAATAGAATTTACCACTCCCGCTACGGCTTTTGGTAATTATGTAGTGTGTTTTGATGCAAATGTTCCTGTGGTTTCGGGTACTACCGGCTGGTTGGAAAAATTTGCTGAGGTGAAACATTGGTGCGATACGCAGAATAAAGGATTTTTTTATGCATCGAATTTTAGTTTGGGCGTAAACATATTTTTTGCGGTGAATAAACGCCTCGCGGAACTAATGAACGCTTACCCCGATTATGATGTGGCGATTGAAGAAATTCATCATACGCAAAAATTAGACGCTCCGAGCGGTACGGCTATTACCCTTGCGCAAGATATTGTGGCGGCTATTGACCGCAAAAAATCGTGGCAGTTGAATGATTTCACTTCCACCGAAGAATTGCAAATTACCGCAAAACGCTTGGGCAAAGTGCCGGGCACACACACCATAACTTACGATTCGGAAGTGGATAGTATAGAAATTTCGCACTGTGCCAAATCGCGAAAAGGATTTGCGCTCGGCGTAGTAATTGCCGCCGAATTTATGAACAAAAAAACAGGACTTTACGGCATGAACGATTTGCTGGGACTATAAAACAATTGCCAATGGCGAAGCCCTCAATGAAATTAATTAAAAATTACGAGTAAGAAAATAACTTTCACTTTTTCAACTAACACCTACAAACATGAATATTCTAAAAAAAATCTTTACCAATAAATGGGTGTTGTTTTCACTCATAGCAATTTGTTATATTCTGTGGGTACTGTGGTTGGGCAATTATTGGTGGTTTTTGGGGCTTATCATTATTTTTGATTTGTATATTACCAAAAAAGTACCGTGGGCATTTTGGAAAATTTATAAACCCGAAAATAAATTCATGAAATGGATTATGGGCTGGGTTGATGCTATTATTTTTGCGGTGATTGCCGCTTCGTTTATCCGCATATTTTTCTTTGAAGCCTACACCATTCCCACCTCTTCTATGGAAGGTACGTTGCTGGTGGGCGATTTTTTGTTTGTGAGTAAATACGATTACGGACCTCGCCCGCCTATGACGCCGCTTTCCTTTCCCTTTGTGCACCACTCTATGCCGGGCACGAATGGCATGGTACCTTCGTTTACCACTATTTGGCAACGCCCTTATCGCCGCATGGCGGGATTGACTACGGTGAAAAACGATGATATAGTGG
The DNA here is from genome assembly GCA_031286165.1 of Bacteroidales bacterium. Lineage (GTDB taxonomy): Bacteria > Bacteroidota > Bacteroidia > Bacteroidales > UBA1715 > WQTX01. The sequence goes on along the minus strand of JAITUU010000005.1, from coordinate 70,809 downwards.
TATTCAATTTTCCCGAAGGCGATTCGGTCATTCTCACTCGCCAAAATCAGAGTTATTATCAACTGAAACGCGATTTTCCCAACGGTATATTTCCGCTCTCACTGCAAGATAATCAGCGATTTATGCGATTGAGTGCGCAATTTTCAGGCAATGCGCTGTTTTATGCTTATTTTGAAGACTCTATTATTTACCGTCCTGTGGATAAACGCGAAAATTACATAAAACGCTGTATTGCAATTCCGGGCGATACGCTGGAACTGAAAAACGGACGTGCAATAGTGAACGGGAAACCGCAAAAAAATATAGAAACACTGCAATTTCGCTACGAAGTATTTACGCAGGGCGGTATGAAAATCCGTCAGTCGATTATAGAAGAATTGGGTGTACGTGAATATGGATACAGCGGCGAAGGATATTCTATGTTGCTGAACGATAGTCAGGTAGCGCAAATTGGAAGACTTTCGGTGGTAACACAAGTGGTGAAAAATGAAATGTTGCCGGGACAGTGGTATCGTCAAATTTTTCCGCAAAATCCTAATTTTGTGTGGAATAAAGATTTTTTCGGTCCGATTGTAGTGCCGAAAAAAGGCGTAACAATTCCCCTTACGGTTGATAATTTGCCATTGTATCAGCGAATTATAACTGTGTATGAAAGAAATTCCCTGCGCGTAGAGGGAAAAGATATTTACATTAATAATGAAATAGCCGATAGTTACACCTTTGCAATGGATTATTATTGGATGATGGGCGACAATCGCGATAATTCGCAAGATTCACGGTTTTGGGGCTTTGTGCCCGAAGACCACATAGTGGGGAAACCCACATTTATATGGCTTTCACTCGATGACCAAGGCGTATTCCCTTTCAATCTGCGACTGAGCAGAATGATGCGCACGATTGATTAAATACTATGGAAACGGCTGTAAAACGGTTTGATACAGAGAATTACAAAGTAGCCGTATGTGTATTTGCCAATGTGGATTTTTCGCAGGTTGAGGCGGTATTGAATACCGAAGAACAAGCAAAATATCACACACTTTCCGAAAAACGCAAACGAGAATTTGCCGCTTCGCGCATACTCTTACATTCCTTATTGGACAAGGAGTATGAAGCCATGTATTACACCGTAGAAGGAAAACCGCAGTTGCGAAATTATTTTGTAAGTATCAGTCATTCAAATAATTATTGCGCTGTACTATTGAGTAAAACCGCTGAATGTGGTATTGATATAGAAGAATATCGCCCGAAAATTGCGCAACTTGCTCCGCGATTTATGAGTGAAACAGAAGTAGCAAAATTTACTACATTGGAGGAGCAAACCCTTGTGTGGTGCGCCAAAGAAGCATTGTTTAAATGCACCAATGCCGGTGTGGATTTTCGAGAGAATTATTGCGTGCACACCATTGAGGGAAACGCAGAACACGGTGAAATTTGTGCCGAAGTAAATCATGAAACCTGTCGGTTTTTCCAGAAATTATCGTATTTTCGTTCCTCTGAATTTTTTGTAGTGCTAACAACCAATCAATTAAGAAAATTTTAGTTATTCAGTTATTCATAATTAACCATTAATAAGTAACCATTGTGAAGATTTACAACCAAATAGCCAATACTGCCCGCAAACACGTGGTACTTTTGATAGACCCCGATAAACACACGCAGGAATCGCTACTCGCCATTGCCGCTCGCGCTGAAACCTGCGGCGTACCGTTTATATTTGTGGGGGGGAGTTTAATTCAAAGTGATGTGTCGAAAACGGTGCGCAGCATACAATCGGAGTATCATCGTCCGGTGATTTTGTTTCCGGGTTGCGCCACACACGTAACACCCGAAGTTGATGCGCTGTTGTTTTTGTCGCTCATTTCGGGGCGCAATGCCGAGTTTTTGATTGGAAATCAAGTAATTGCCGCGCCAATAGTGAAACAGGCAGGCATAGAAGTTATTCCTACGGGATATATATTGGTGGAAGGCGGAGCCACTACTTCGGTGGAATATATGAGCAACACGCGCCCTATTCCTGCGGCGAAAACCGATATTGCAGTGGCTACGGCTCTCGCCGGTGAAATGCTTGGCATGAAATTACTCTATTTGGAAGCCGGCAGCGGAGCCGTACATTCGGTGCCTTCGGCTATGATAGCAGCGGTGAAGCAGCACTGCTCCGTGCCGCTCATTGTGGGAGGCGGCATTCGCTCGGTGGAAGATTTACAGCGCGTATTTACCGCCGGAGCCGATATTGCGGTGGTGGGCACAAGTATCGAAAAAAGTCCTGCACTTTTGGAGGATATGATGAAGGTGGTGTAATTGTTTACGCTTTTAAATAAGAGATTACTTCACTACGTTCGCAATGACATATACAAAAGCGTCATTACCTTCGGTGAGGGCTACGCCGTTGCGAGGGACGAAGCAACCTATGTCTTGTGATTGTTACCGATACAGCCGATATTTTGTAAATAATTTTCGCCATTCCACGCAGAGTGCCAGAGCGGTGAATACAAACGGCAACATGGGCATTCGATAGCGCACTATGCTGCCTACGGTGGCACTCGTAATGCCCGTAAACCAAAGCAGGGCTATGGAAAATACGAAGGAAAAAAGAAGTAGATTTTGTTGCGCGGCATTTGTTTTTCGAGGAAAAAGACATACGAGCAGAATTAAAACAAATATAATGAAACTTTCCATTGCCGGTAGTACGTCCATAATAGAATGAATGTTCCACAAATAGGGCAAAGCAACGGCTCGCCACAGCGCAGCAGGTGTTTCTTTTGCAAAATCCCAAATACTTCCGTTTATATATGATAGCGAAAGCGCACTACCTGCTTGCACTTCTATTGTCTGCATAATAGAAATTTCGCGCTTGTGCGCAAGACTGTCAAAAAGCGGTATGCCGTGCAATACGTAATTGACAAGAAGAAACAGAATGCACAGCGCGTACATTCCGCCATATACCTTCCATGCGCGAAGATTCGGAAATTGTGCGCACACAAAAAATGCTGCACTTGCAGGAATAAGAGCCGCAAGGATATAGATTTTGATGTGAAGTAATACAAAAATGCCGCACACAAAAAGTATGAGTGCTCGCCGCCGAAACTGCTGCAAAAGCGAATGTAATCCATAGAGAAAAAGCCCCAAACCGAGCATTACCACACATTCTTTGAGCATAGCCGATGCCCAAAAAAGCGATGACGGCACACAAAAAATACCGAGAAATACAATGAGTTTTTGTTGCGGAAAATAGGCAATGAATACGTTGTAGAGCAAGCAAAATGCCACAAGAGAAATAAATGCCGCAAGAATGTGATGTACAAAAATATTGCCCCACGAAAACAGCATGAGTATCATATTGATGCGTATAATGGTTTGATTATCATTGAATAATCCCATTTCCGTAGGGCGAATCCAATGCCACGTGTCGCTAAAATAGGCTTGCAGATGAGGAAGATTTTCCGGATTCGGCAGAAACAATATTTGAAAAAAATGAGAGGGATTTTCGTACAACGTAGCAAATAAAACCTGCGCATCATCGAAATATTTAAACACATCGGCAGTGGTGCGGTCGGTATAATAATAGGTATAAATAGTGTGCAGTGCCAGTGCGGCTGCCACTTTGAGAGCAAACACCGACACCAAACTCCACTGCGGCACATTCAGTGAACGAAAAAACGGCAGGCGAATAATGAGAACAATGCACAGAGCAACATACAAAAGCGGTAAAAGTGCGTTCATGGTAGTGTGAGTTTGAAATATCAAAGATAGGAAAAATGTGGTAAAACCATAGGCACAAACGCATATTTATATATATTTGTGGAAAATTTAAACACTATTCTATGTCCAAGCGCATTATTTCTTCCATAATTATTGTGTGTCTATTGGGAATTGTTGTGTTTGTATATATTCGATTGAAACAGAGCAATCAAAGTTTTGAAAATGCCGCATTTGAAACCGTGCCGCAGCAGGTGGCGGTGGTGGTGGAAGTAAAAAAAGCCGTTTCGCTTGAAGATTTTGCCGAAAATTCTGTGTGGTGTAGTTTTTCGCTTTCGCCTTTGTTTGCGCCCATGAAAACGGTGGCAACGCTGGTACAAACTGCTTTGCAAAACGAAACAACCGCTAAAAATTTTTCGGAGAATCCACTGATTATTTCCTTTATGGAATGTAAAGAAGGCACGCAGGATTACCTGCTTTCGGTGCCGCTGCTTTCGGCGGACCAAATTACGCAGGCGCACGATGTGCTCAAAAATCTGTTTTCTTCTTTGCAAAAAACGCAGTATTCGTTTGATTACGGCACACATATTTATAGTTTTGAAACTGCCGAAAAAAAACGCAAACTTTCCTACGCAATTTTCAAAAACACACTGATACTCAGTCCTTCACACGTATTGGTGGAAACTGCCATTACAGCCTGTAAAGAGGGGCAGAATATTTTAAGCGTGGCGGGATTTACCAAAATTAAAAAAACTGCCGGAAAACAAACCGTGGCAAATGCCTACGTGGATTTGAGCCGAGTAACACAGTTTTTTATGCCGCTCAAAACTGCGCCGCAGGCTGCGTGGCTTGAATTTGACGTGAGTGTGCGCAGTAGAGCAATTTCGCTCAACGGATTTTCGCAGAGTGAATTGCAATCGCAATTTTTGTCGGTATTCAGAGCGCAAACTCCCATAAAACTGCAACTTTCAGCGGTTGCTCCGGCACATAGCAGTTATTTTAAAGTGTGGGGAGTGAGTAATGTGGCGCAATTTCGCACGAATTATGAAGAATTTTTAACGCACAACGGAAACATAGAAACCTACAAAAAACAACTGCAATTGCTCAAAAATACCTTTGGCAGCGATATTGCGCAAGATTTATACAGCATTGTTGATTCCGAAATTGCCTTTGTGTGTGGTGCGCAAAGTGAGGGGCAAAGCGAAGAACACTATGCTTTTGTGAAAACTATCAGTCAGTCGCAGGCGGAAGAAATGCTTGCCGGGTGGCTAAAATCTTCCAATGCGCCACAATCGACATTTTCGCTTGATACTAAAACGGTGTATGCCGTGTATCATCTTCCTGCGGGCAATCTTTTGCAGGTGCTGTGGGGCGATTTGTTTGCCGAAGGCGATTTTTCGTACATAACCTTTGTGAATAATTATATGATTTTTGCCAATTCACAGGTGGCGGTGGAAAAACTGCTTACGGCGTATGAATTGAAAAAAGTGCTGGCAAACGACAGTGATTTTAAAAAATTCCAGAACAATGTGTTGCCTTCGTTTTCGGTGTATGAATATGGTGTGCTGGGGAAAATGGGCAATGCGCATACGCCGGTACAGCAAATTTTGAGTGAAGAACATGCTGCTACTCAGCGCACAAATGCTTTTGCACTGCAAATTGTGGCGCAAAACGGATTGTTTTACAATGCACTGCATATAGATTTTTCGGAAGGTGAAACTGCCGTAGAAAAACCTGCCGCCGAAAACATAGTGTGGGAAAGTGTGCTCGATGCCGAACTTGCTTCGCAGCCGCAGATTTTTGAAATTCAGAGCGGCGAGTTTGGAATTTTGCTGCAAGATGCCAAGAATACACTCTATTTACTCAATGCCGCAGGAAAAATTCAGTGGAAAAAATCTCTGCCCGAAGCCTTAATAAGTCCGTTGTTTCAAGTGGATTATTTTAAAAACGGAAAATATCAATACCTCGCAAATTCTGCGAATTACGTGTATTGCATAGATAGATTGGGAAATTTTGTGGAAAATTATCCCCACAAATTGGAAGATAGCACCGCCATAGCCATGAGTGTGTTTGATTATGAAAACACGAAGGACTATCGACTTTTTGTGCCTGCCGGACGAAAATTGTATTTATACAATATAAAAATGCAAAAAAACAAAGAGTGGGCGTGGAACGAGAGCGAAAGCGAGATAGTGGTGCCGGTGCAGCACTTTGTGAATGCCGGAAAAGATTACATAGTGTGTGCCGACCGGCGCAATGTGTATTTGCTGACACGAAAAGGCGAACTGCGAGCAAAATCGAAAGAACAGTTTGAAAAATCGGCGCAAACACCGTTTTATTATCAAAAAAATACCCAACACATTGTTACCACCGATATTCACGCTTCGGTGAAATCTATAAGTTTCGATGGTGTGGTGAAAACGCTGAAAGAAAATACTCTGCCGAAAAATCATTACTTTTTGCACAATCAAAGTAGCAACGAATATGCGCTGGTGAGTGAAAAAGAATGTGGATTTTACACGGCGAGCATGATTCCTATACGCAGTTATACGCTCAAATTTGCACCGGAACTTGTACCGCAGATTGTAAAAAAATCATCGTTTGTGGTGGGAATTGTAGATGCTTCGCAAAAAACACTGTATTTTTACGATATAAAAGAAGGGCAATTACCGCTTTCGCTGCATGGGAAAACAGAATTTGCAAACGGAAAATTGCAAAAAAATTCTCAGAAACTATCTATTATAATAGGTACGGGCGGAAATACAGTTACGAATTACAATTATTAATATGAAAAAATATCTTGTTCTATTAGTCTGCGTGAGTGTAGTTGCGCTTGGTTTTGTGAGTTGCGTGAAAGATAATTTTGCGGTGAAAGACAAGTTTTCGGGCGACATTCAGTGGAATCCCGACCTTGCAATTCCTTTGGCAAAAGCGAAATTGACCTTACGCAATATGCTCCGAGAACGCAAAGATACACTGTTTTACGTAACCGAACCGAGTTTGAATTACGGCAGCAATGCCGGCGATTCGGTATTGTTTTTGCGTTTTGGCATAGATACCACGCAGGAAATCGGCTTACTCGATTTGCCAAAAATGGAAGCCTACGACACGGTGTTGCTTTTGAAACCTGTAACGCTTCCCTCTGTTGCCTTAGCACTGCCGCTCAATGAAAGCATTACAACCTTACTGAACAACAATTTTTCTGCTGCCGATGTTGCCACCTACAATTCGTATGCGAGTTCTTCTTCGCCTACGGTGGATGTGGCAGCTATTACCGCAGTGCGCAATACGGAATACACCCTCGATGGCAGCGGCGATTTGTCGAACGACTTTGAGTATTTGAGTATTAATTCGGGAAAAATGAAACTTACCTGCGCCAATTCCTTCACGGTGCCCATAGCCTTCGATGCGGTGGAAATAGTAGTCGATAGCGCGGGGATTCGCAAACCGCTTGCAACTTTCGATTTTAGTTCTTCCGGTTGGATTAATCCTATCAATCCGCAGGATTGGGTGCAAATAGACCCGCAAAATCCGCCGACAAATATGCAGGGAACGGTGTCGGTGGAAGTGCCTATTGTCAATGCCTACATTGGGCAAAAACTCTACTATACCTACAAAAATTTACGATTTGCCGCTGCAACCAATGTGCCGCTCACTACCACTATTTTGAATAACTCTACGCTGTTTTCGGTAATTTCTTTCAGTAATTTGGTGGTTGTCAAAGGTAAGGCAGTGGTGCCGCAGCAAGTAATTTCTACCGATACTACGGTGTATGCTACGGTAAGTCCCGAAAAATCCTATCAAAAAATATTTGAACTTCATGTGGCAAAAGGTGAAATTAATTACGACATTACTTCGCACGTTGAAATTGCTACCCACGTTATTTTTACCTTTCCTACTATTACTAAAAACGGTGTGGCGGTGTTTACTCCCGAAATTACCATAGACCAAACAAATACCCACGTAACGGGAAGTTTGGTGCTCGATGGCAGTGTGATAGACCTTACGAAATCGTATAATAACACGCAAGCTTACAATTCGCTGCCGGTGGAAATTTCCTATCGCGTGGAGGCGCAGGGTATGACCGAATTTGACGACCAACAAAGTATAGAACTCAAGATTTGGAATCAAGATAGTTTGCAATTTTCCTTTGTGCGCGGCAATATTGGCAGCGGCACCGAACCCATTGCTCACGATGTAATAGATTTTGATATGAGTGATATTTTGAGTGTGTTTTCGGGCGAAGTGCAATTTGCCGACCCGCGATTGGTGCTGAATTTCAATAATGCAATATCGGTGGGTGCTGAAATAGAAATAGATATGACGGCGAGCAACAATTCCGGCGAAACGGTGCAAATGTTCAACGGCGGCAGCAAAAAATTTGTGATAAATGCACCCACGTGTACCGGTGTTCTCAATCAACAACAAGTAAGCACTACTATTTCACTCGATAGAAATACGAGTAATATTGTTGATTTTCTGCGTATTATGCCATCGTTTATGGAATACGAAGGCTCGCTGCTTTACAATCCTGCCGACCTTACCGCTACGAGCGATAACTGTATTTCCAATAAATCGAAGGTGGGATTTTCCATAGATGTAGATGTTCCGATGAATCTTTCGTTCAGTAATATAGTGCTTTCTACCGATGTAGATATAGACGACCCGATAGGCGATGCTATGAGTTTAGATACGCTGGTAATTTCGATTTTTGCAAAAAATCAATTTCCCATAGATGCGCAACTGAAACTTTCTATGCTCGATACCACCAAAGCCGCAGGAAGTCAAGTGCTTGGCGAATTGCCGGCGCAAATTTTGAAAGCCGCACCCACCGATGCCAACGGAAAAGTTGCGCGAACTGTGGTGCAGGAATATCGCAGCGATATAGGCGTGAGCAGAAATTTGTTTGATGCCTTTACTGCCGCCAATTCCATACGTATAGAGGCTACGCTGGTGAGTAAAGATGTTGATAAAGGAAAATCAATTATTCTGTATTCTTACTACACCATAGATGTGCGCATAGCGGCAAACGGAAAAATTTTGTATAAAGACCGATTGTAAATTACCAATATGCCAATATGCTAATTACCAATGCTGAAATATAGATTGCTTCACTATGCCGTTGCGAGGAACGAAGCAATCCAAATACAAGAACAACGAGTCAATAACTATTTCAATATCAAAGAATATCTACAATAATGAAGCAATTTCGATACCTCTCTATCATAGTATTTGTTGCGCTGGCGCACTCTGCTCATGCGCAAATAGATAATTCCATGTTTTTTATGGACCGTTTGCCGCAGGCAAATCTTATCAATCCCGCGCAGGAACCGCAAGTGGGTTGGTTTCTTTCGGGAGCAATGCTGCCTGTAGTGGGGCAGGTGCCGCCGCCGCTTACCATTGCGGTAAATACGCCGCTGAGTTGGCACGATGTGATTTTTCGCGGACGAGGAATGTATCGCGATTCTTTGATTTCATTTATGCACCCAAGTTACAATGTGGAAAATTTTACGAATAAACTGCACAAAAACAATTTTTTTGTAACGAATTTCGATGTCAATCTTTTGTATTTCGGCTTCCGTCAAAAGGAAAATTATTGGACTTTCGATATTACCACTCGTGTTAATTCCTTTATTAATATACCCGGCGATTTGCTCAAATTTGCAATTCTTGGCAATGGAGCAATGCGCCGCGCCGATATTTCGGGGCTTTCGGTGAATGCTACGGTGTATAATCAAATAGGGGTGGGCTTTGAGCGCAAACTGCCTATGGATTTTACTATGGGTGTGCGTGCAAAATTTTTGATGGGCGCGGCAAATGTTTCCAACGCTAAGGGCAATGTTACTATTCGCACCGAAGAAAATACTAATGCACTTTCGGTGATGGCAAATTATGAAGTGCGCACCAATCTGCCTTTGGAGGTATCATATACCGACAATGGTAATGTAGATTTGGGAAATATTAAATTTGGAAAAATGAGCATTTCGGGCAATAGTGGTGCTGCCATAGATTTGGGTGTTTCCAAAAAAATCAATGAACAAATTTCGGTGTATGCCAGCATGATAGATTTTGGTTTTATTCATTGGCGAAGGAATGTGAATCGTATTGCGCTACGCGGAGAAGGACTCACGTTTGAAGGTGCGGAGATTTCGCTCAATCCCTTCAAATTAGAATTTCCCGATTTTGATTCTTTGTTCAATACGTTTTCTATTGACCACAGCGAAGATTCGTACATTACTACCTTGCCCTTTCAAATCTATGTCGGAGGGCATTATCAGTTTACTGAAATTGTGGGTGCCGGCTTGCTTGCACACCTGCAAAAACGTCCGCTGGGAATTGCGCCGGCGTTTACTGCATCGCTCGATGTGCGCCCTTTCAAATTCGGAATAGCGTCATTTACCTATTCTTATATGAATCGTAATTTTACCAATATGGGACTTGCCTATACGCTGCGCGTAGGTCCGGTGCAGTGGTATTTTGTGAGCGACAATGTGTTGGGAAATCTACTTTTCCCCGCTCGTACTCGCTCGGTGAGTGCGCGTTTTGGCTGTAATGTGGTGTTCAATCGCAACGATGGCGAAAATTATTCGCAGAAACGAGTGAAACATACGGCGAGAATGTAATTTTTTGATACAAGTAGATATATGTCTTCGGCGATAAAACGCTCCGCTGATACAAAGTATTTTTTAGCGAGAATTATCGTGCGTAGCATTGTAATCAAAGTTTATTGTGTGCTATTTATTAATATATAGTATTTTGAGTATTTGTAATTGATTGATAATCAGTAAATTACCCCCCCCATTGTTGCATAAAAAAAGCACGATTTTTTTCTTCTTAAAAGTTGCTTTTACTAATTGAAATTACAATATCTTTGTAGCAAATTTGACACAAAGGACTATTGACAGTGCAGTAGAGCAATGAATGTAACAAGAGAAACGATAATAAACGTACAGAATAAAATTATTGAGGTAATTGTAGCCTACGCGGTATTGTTTGCGGTGTACTATTGGTTGTTGCCCAATTATGCTTTCGACAACCGCGATTTTGTGATTTTCGCGTTGTTTTTGGCTCCGGTCAATTTTCTTATTTCCCTTCTTTTTGTAGATTTATACATTTCGCACACGCGCTCGGTTTCACAAATCATATCATCGCATTTTTTTGCATCTGCGGTGGGTTTTGGGGTGTTGCTGTTTGTAGTAAAACTGTGTAGTTTAGATATTTTTGGTATATCCTTCGTGGCAATTTTTTATGCCATACTATTTGTGGTGCATTGTTTTGTGAAATATGCAATGTTGCAGTATTACAGCAATCGCAAATCCGATGTGCGCAATATTATAATAGTGGGCACAGGTAGTGAAAATGTATCGGAAATTATAGAGGCAGTAGAAAAAAATGTACTATGGGGGTATCGTATAGTGGCAATTTTTTCGGATTCGCAAAAAATACATGATAAATATGCCAACACATATACGATGTATGATATTTCCTACGATGTGTCGCAATATATAGTGGAAAATAATGTGCACGAAGTGATTTATGCCACCAATACCATGCACTTGCAATACCTTACGCCGCTTATATATGCTTGTTTGGAAGTGGGGGTAACGTTCAAACTTTCTTCACAATTTCTGAATTTGGCGCACTCCAAAGGCGAAGTGCAGTATATAGGCAATACGCAGGTGTTTTCGTTTCAAAACACACCGCGCAATTACTTGGCTTTGCGCGTGAAAACCGTGTTGGACGTAGTGATTTCCTTACTTATTATGATAGTATTTTCGCCGGTGTTTATTGCGGTGGCAATAGCGGTAAAAGTATCTTCGCCCGGACCAATTTTCTTTAAACAAACTCGCGCAGGCTTGCGCGGCAAGGAATTTCAGTTATATAAATTTCGCTCAATGGTGCACAATGCCGAAGAACTTTTGGAAGAATTACAAGAATATAATGAACAAGACGGACCGGCATTTAAAATTGCCAACGACCCTCGAAAAACCAAAGTGGGGAATTTTTTACGGAAAACCAGCCTCGATGAATTACCGCAGTTTTTCAACGTACTCAAAGGCGATATGTCGATAGTGGGACCGCGTCCGCCAATTCCTGCCGAAGTAGCCAAGTATGAACGCTGGCAATTGCGCCGATTGAGCATGAAACCGGGTATTACCTGTATTTGGCAAGTGAGCAGCCGCAACGAAAGTACCTTTGAAGAATGGATTAAACTCGATTTGCAGTATATAGATACATGGAGTTTGCGCTTAGATGTAATGCTGTTTTTACAAACTATAAAAGTAGCGTTTTTTAAACCAACAGGGAGATAATCAATTACGAACGGCGAAGCCCTCACCGAAGGTAATTACGAGATATGACTATCAAGTATTGAGTATTGAGAACAGAAAACTGACTAATTATGAAGAAATTTACAATTTACAATTTACACGTAACTTTGTTGTTTACAATTCTTTGTTTTTTCGTTTCGATTTCTGCTTTTTCCCAAGTCAATTCGCGATTCAATAATCACTCCTACCGCCCGTTCGACCGCTATGTATATAATGCCGAACACCGATTTCACACGGCTATCAAACCTTTCGATATGCAAGAAGTGGAAAAAATTGTGTCGATAGATACGCTATTTCCACTGCACACGGGCAGTCGCGTGTTTGATTATATTTTCAATAACGATTTGATTGCATTTCAAACGCAGGCAAAGGATTTCGGATTTGCCATCAATCCACAGTTTAATTTTGAAATAGCCCGTAATAATGGCGACAGCGAGCGAAATTGGATAAATATGCGCGGTATAAGAATAGATGCCCACGTTACAAATAAAGTGTTTTTTTCTACGGCGTTTTACGAAATTCAGTCGTTTTTTACCGATTACCGCGAAGATAGAATCCGCGAACTCGGCTACGGTATTATTCCCGGCATAGACCGCTCGAAAGGCTTGATAGGTGCCGATAATGAGAATAAAAAAGGTGTGCGCGATTATGCGTTTTCCGAAGCCTATGTGAGTTACATTCCTTCGCGCTATTTTCAATTTCAGTTGGGGCACGGCAAGCAATTTATAGGCGATGGCTATCGTTCGCTCCTGCTTTCCGACAATGCACCGAATTATCCGTATTTTCGCCTCACATCGAATTTTTGGAATATAAAATATACCTCGATTTGGTCGTATCAAACGTATTTCAAAGAAAATCAAGGATATAATTTACGCTTGCCGTCAAAATGGAATGTGGCGCAGTATATAGATTATTCGGCTACAAAATGGCTGAATGTAGGATTATTCACTACCGTGATATGGAACAGCACCGATACGCTGGGCAATCATCGCGGATTTGATTTTAACTATCTCAATCCGGTTATTTTTCTTCGTCCGGTGGAATTTTCCATTGGCTCGCCCGACAATGTACTCATGGGTTTGAACGGAAAAATTACGCTGTGGAAAAAATATGTATTCTACGGACAGGCTATGATAGATGAATTTAAAATCAGTGAATTTGCCAAACGTTCGGGTTGGAGCAATAGTAAATACGCACTACAAGGCGGGTTCAAAAGTTACGACATTGCTATAAAACATCTTGATTTTCAAACCGAAGTAAATTATGTGCGTCCGTTTATGTATTCGCACTTCATTCCGGGTCAGGAATATTCGCATGGACATCAACCGCTTGCGCATCCACGACAATCGAATTTCTACGAATCGGTGAGTTTTGTGCGCTACAATTTCAAACGAATTTTTACGGAGTATAAATTTCAGTACATGGTGTTTGGGCAAGATACCACCGGCGGCGGTAATTACGGCAATAGTATTTTCCGCCTATACCCTACGGCTGCTATGCAATATGGCAATACCATAGCAAAATTTGCGGTACAAAATACGGTGATGTACAACGATTTCAGCGTTTCGTACCTGCTCAATCCAAAATACAATATGCACGTGGCACTTGGATTGAGCCATCGCACGCAGTTTTCTGCTCTTTCCGACAAACATCAGTTGATGTGGTATTTCGGATTCCGCACCGCGTTACACAATTTCTACTATGATTTTTAGAACCGAAATTCGCCCGAAACCATCCGATTTCAAAATTTCGCACGCACAGCGCGGACTCACCATAGGTTCGTGTTTCAGTGATTCTATGGGCAATCGCTTGCAAGATGCAAAATTTCCACTTCTGCGAAATCCTTTGGGAGTGGTGTATAATCCGGCGTCTGTGCTCACGGCATTGCACATATTGAGTGGCAAAAAAACTTTTTCGGAAGTGGATTTATTTTGTGAACAAGGAATTTGGAAATCCTATTTTCTTCATTCTTCGTTTTCTTCTACCGAAAAATCGAGTGTTTTGGAAAACATTGCAGAAGTGCAACATCGTTTCCGTTCAGAATTTGTACATCTCGATTATTGCATAGTAACACTCGGCACGGCGTGGGTGTATGCACTTGCAGCAAGCGGCGAAATTGTGAGTAATTGCCACAAAACTCCGGCGAACCGATTTACGCGCCGCCAACTTTCTGTTGCGGAAATTTTTACCGCACTGACGCACATTAGAGAAGTTTTGCAAACCATCAATCCGAATATTTACCTGATTTTTACCATAAGTCCGGTGAGGCATTGGGCAGATGGTGCTCACGAAAATCAAGTGAGTAAATCGCGATTATTTGTGGCGTTAGACGATTTTTTGTATGCTCACCACAATACGCATTACTTTGAATCCTACGAATTGCTCATAGATGATTTGCGCGATTACCGCTTTTATGAAGAAGATTTGCTTCATCCTAATTCTCAGGCAATAACGTATATTTGGGAGCAATTTTGCGCAACCTACTTTTCGGCGGAAACACAGAAAATTGTGGGAGATTTCTCTGCACTGTATCGTGCAATGCAGCATCGCCCGTTTCAGCGAAAAAGTGCTGAATATCAATCGTTTTGTGAAAAATATATAACGCTGAGCAAATCGCTGAATGCACAATTTCCACACATAGATGTGAGTGCGGAAGTGAGTTTTTTTGAAAAACAATGTAGGTAGTAATGAGAGAGATTGCTTCACTGCGTTCGCAATGACGAAAAAATGTGTTACAATGTGCCAATGAGCAACGCCGCGCAGCCTTGCAGAATGCTGTCGCTTGCGTGGTCGTCTATGGTTTCCACTTCTACGCTAATGAGTAATTGCTGCGTTTTTTTGACTGTAAAATCCCACGAAGTGGTGTAGTTCTCGCCGGTGTTGGAAAAAAGCACCGTGCGATTAGTATCCATTACGGAAATGTGTAGCTGTGGCAACTGCGCTTCGCTGCATAGTGCAATTCTATATTGTTGCCGCGCAGTGAAGAGTTTCGAGAGTTCCACTCGTTCACCTTCGGCAATTACGTTTACTGTGTAACTATCGTAGTGCGTAAACTGCGCCGCTCGCTGTTTACATTCTGCATTTGCAAGTGCCGAACATTGGCAGTACGCAAGGTTTACACTTGCAAATACCGGCAAAATAAATATTAATACACTACGAAAAATTTTCATACGCGAGTGCTGCATTATAAACTGAAATATTCTACATCGTGAAATTTGCCGTAGTACGCACCTTTGAGGTCGAAGAAAATAAAGGGCGGATTGACATGCTCGCGAAACCATGCTTCGGGCAGGTTGCAATATTCGTTGTGCTTGGTAGCAAGCACTATGGCATCGTATGTTCCTTGTGCTTCGGGTGCAAGAGTGCAGCCGTAGTAGTCGCTCACTTGGTCGGCATCGGCGTGCGGGTCTATCAAATCTACGTGAATGGCAAGTGATTGCAATTCTTTTACTACATCGAAAATTTTGGAATTGCGTATGTCGCTCACATTTTCTTTGAAGGTAATACCCATTACGAGAACACGCGAATCTTTTAAACATTTTTCTGCGGCAACAAGGTGTTTTACAATACTTTGCGCCACATAACTCGGCATACCATCGTTAATAGCCCGTCCGGCAGAAATTAATTGCGCGTGGTGCCCAAGTTGCGATGCTTTGTAGGTCAAATAATACGGGTCCACACCGATACAGTGCCCACCCACTAAACCGGGAGTAACTTTGTAAAAATTCCATTTTGTGCTTGCTGCCTCTATTACTTCATTGCTATTAATGCCCATTTTGGCAAAAAGTTGCGAAAGTTCGTTCATAAGCGCAATGTTTATATCGCGCTGTGTGTTTTCTATAATTTTGGCGGCTTCGGCTACTTTTATGGAACTTGCGCGGTAAATTCCTTTTTTGATAATAGAACCGTAGAGCGTGGCAATGGTTTCGAGTGCTTCATCATTATTGCCCGACACAATTTTTAAAATATTCACGAGTGAATTTTCCTTGTCGCCCGGATTGATGCGTTCGGGTGAAAATCCCAAACTAAAATCGCCGTTTTCGAGAGAAAGACCCGAAAGGCGTTCTAAAATAGGCAAACAATCTTCTTCGGTGGCACCCGGATATACGGTGGATTCATACACCACATAATCGCCCGATTTGAGCGCGGCACCCACAAGTTGCGTAGCCGAAAGCAGCGGTTCTAAGTTGGGAATATTGTGAATATCTATGGGGGTGGGCACGGTAACTATAAAAAAATGCGCTCGCTGCAAATCTTCGGTATTCGCCGTAAATTCTATATCGCAGCCGTCAAATGCACTCGCGCTCAATTCTTGGCTGGGGTCTTCGTGATTGCGCATTTGTGCTATGCGGCTTTTGTTAATATCGAAACCTATAACCGAATATTTTTTTGCAAATTCCAATGCAAGGGGCAAACCCACATAACCCAAACCCAACACCGCAATGCGTTTCTTTTTTTCTTGTAAATCTTGTATCATATACTCTTCCTCATTTTTATTACAATTCTATGAACTCGAAAGATACGGAATTATTCAATACAATCGGCATAGAGAAGGTATTTTTTTCTGATTTTTTTATATGCCGTCAAATCATGTTGCCACGATGCGCGAATTTCCTCTTCGGTTTTTCCTGCCGCAATTTGCTGTTTTAGAGCGGTATGCCCGGCTAATTTTATGAAAAATGAGGTAAAAAACGGCGCAGTGCCCGTATAATTATGATAGGCGGAAATAAAAATGTGCAGAGGAATTTGTTGCAAATTGTGCGTAGGGTAGGAGCGCAAATCGCTTCCAAAGCATTGTTGGTTTTTGAAGGGAGGATTTTTGCTTGCACCTTCTATGCTCACGGGAGTAAACGAAAAACTACTATCGCGAAAATTCGGGTGTCCAATTACTTGAAAAGGATAGGGCGTTCCTCTGCCGCAACTGAGCGGCGTGCCTTCGGTGAGGCAGAGCACGGGGTATAAATACACTGCCTGCATGGTGGATAAATTGGGAGAAGGTGCTATGGGCAGCGTGTAACGCATGGCGTGTGTGTAATTTTTGCAGGTAATTACTTGCACTTTGGGTTGCGCTCCGCCGGCAAGCCACCCTTCGCCCACTATCATGCGGGCATATTCGCCTACGGTGCAGCCATGCACTATGGGCACCGGGTGCATACCTATAAACGATGAAATAACCGAAGGATTTAAAACCGGTCCGTCCACGTAAAATCCGTTGGGATTGGGGCGGTCTAAAATAATGCAGGGAGTGCCGGTTTCTGCGCAGGTTTCCAGCACATAGTGCATGGTAGATATATAGGTATAAAATCGCACACCTACGTCTTGAATGTCGAACACTATTACGTCAATGGTTTTAAACTGCTCCGCCGTAGGTTTTCTATTGGCTCCGTAGAGTGAAATAATAGGCACACCGGTTTTTACATCGGTATTATTTTTTACGTGTTCGCCCGCATCTGCATTGCCTCTGAAACCGTGTTCGGGGCTGAAAACGGTAGCAACTTTCACTTGTAAACTCAGCAAAGTATCGAGCAAGTGCGTGGAACCTACGGTGGAGGTGTGGTTTGCCACCAAACCAACTCGCTTCCCTTTCAAATGCGGTACATATTCGTTCATACACTCTGCGCCGGTGCGTATTTGTGCATTCAGCCCTTGTGTAAGCAGAAGAAAAAACAGCAGGTATCGTAGTTTTAGGATATTCATTGATAGTTATAAATATTTGTTTCGCGATATTGATAGATATTCATTGTATTGTCGTATTGGCACATTGTAGTATTGTTTTATATCGAAAAAATCTCGTAATTCGTAATTTGTAATTGGTAATTGTTATTACTTTTGCCGATATGAATACCGAATTATACATAGCACGGCGCATAGTTCCGCGCAAAAATAATACAAATATCTCAAAACCTATTGTGCGCATTGCAATTATTGCCATTGCACTTGGGTTGGCTGTTATGATTGTGGCAGTGTCGGTTATTTTGGGTTTTAAATCAACTATTTCTGAGAAAATTTTCGGCTTTTCGGCACACATTCAAATTGTGAATTACGATACCAACAATTCGTTTGAGGCTCAACCCATTTCGTTTAACGCAACTTTGGCTCACGAAATTGCGCAGGAGCCAACAGTTTCTCACATACAGCGATTTGCCACCAAGCCCGGCATAGTGCGGGCAAATACTTCGGTGAAAGGAGTGATAGTGAAGGGAATAGGCGAAGATTACGATTGGAGTTTTTTTGAAAATCATCTGGTGGCAGGTTCTACCTTTGCCGTAGGCGATAGTATGACTAATAAAGTACTAATATCGAAGCAGTTAGCCGATGTTCTGCAAGTGGAAGTGGGCAATTCCATAGTTACTACCTTTGTGCCGAGTACGGCAGGAAAGCAACCGCGCAAGCGGCAGTTTGAAATTGCCGGTATGTACGAAACGCATTTGCAGGAAATCGACAGCCGATTTATTATAGCCGACCTGCGCCATATTCAAGCACTCAATTCGTGGACAGAAGAACAAATCAGCGGTTACGAAGTGTTTTTACATTCCCACCGCGACCTTGACCGCGCTCAGCAAGCAATTCAAGAACTTGTAGGCTTCGATATTTCGCCTACGGCTACCCGCTTGCGTGTGGAAAGTTTGCGCGATTTGATGCCCCACATTTTCGATTGGCTTTCTATTCTCGACATGAATGCGTGGGTTATTATTATTCTCATGCTTTTGGTGAGCGGCATGAACATGATTACGGGTTTGTTGGTTATTATTTTGGAAAAAACGCAAAGCATAGGTATTTTAAAAACACTCGGCAGTAGTACTATGAGTATTCAAAAAATTTTCCTCTACGTGGGTACGCTTATTATAGGAAAAGGGCTTTTGTGGGGCAATATTATAGGAATCGCACTCTGCGCGGCGCAATATATTCTTCACATTGTACCGCTCGACCCGCACACCTACTTTATGAGTTACGTGCCCATAGCATTTTCGCTGCCGGCACTTCTTGCGCTCAACGTTGGAACGCTCATTATTACCATTCTTATGCTCCTGTTGCCGGCACTCATTATCAGTAAAATCAGTCCGGCAGAAGCGGTGCGATTTAGTTGATGCAAGCCCTCTAAATCCCCCGAAGGAGGACTTGAAGTCTTCAAAAACTCTTACAAAACAAAGTTCACAGTTTTTTTTAATCTCATATCTTACCTCTTTTTCTGTAAAATAATTTTCAACTTTCAACTCTCAATTCTCAACTAATTTGTATTTTTGTTCAGTTATTTAATCATTCAATTACTCAAAAATACAAATACGTATGGCACGATTACTCCTAATTCTTATAGTTCTCTGCGCTGCATGGGTTATTTACCAAGTGTGGGTGGTGGAAAAAGATACACGCACGAAAGAAGAAAAATTACTATGGACACTTTTGGCATTGCTTTTCAGCGTGATAACCGCAGGAATTTTCTTCTTTTTGGAAAAAGAAAAAAACACTAATACAACGAACGAAAAACCTAATGACCATGAAAAAATTACTTGGAATTAAAAGCGGTATAGCCGTGCTTATGCTTTCAGTTATGACATGTACTGCTTGCGCTCAGCAAAATATTCAATTACCTGCTCCGCAAACGAATGGTGGACTTCCACTCTATGATGCCATGAGCAAACGCCAAACTTCGCGTGAATTTGTGAACAAAGACCTTTCGCCGCAGCAGTTGAGCAATATCTTGTGGGCTTCCTATGGTTTCAATCGCGAGGGAAAACGCACGGTGCCTTCTTCGCAAAATTCGCAGGAATATACGATTTATGTATTTACCTCGAAAAATGTGTATGTGTGGGACGAAAGCACCAATACCTTAGAATTTTTCCGTGCCGGCGACCAACGTGCGCTCACCGGTCCGCAGGATTTTGTGAAAAACGCATCGGTGAATTTGGTGTATGTGGCGAATTACAATAAAATAAAAGGTGCCGAAGCCGATAAAGACGTTACGGCGGCGGTAAATTGCGGTTTTATTTCGCAAAATGTGTATTTGGCTGCCGCCTCCGAAGGTTTGGGTACGGTAGTGCGCGGTTATGTAGATAAGGAAAAACTGAGCGCGTATATGCAACTTCCTGAATTTAAGAAAATTATGTACGCGCAATCGGTGGGAATAGTGAAGTAAAAGCCCCACCTAACCTCCCCCAAAGGGGAGGAACTATTCTCCCCCTTTGGGGGAGTTAGAGGGGGCTTATTCAAAAAACTCCACTTCGCCGGAGTGAATATTGTAATATGCACCAACGATTTGAATTTCGCCCGTGTTTTCCATTTCGCGTAGAATGGAACTTTCCTCGCGCACTTTTTGTACCATCAGTTTTACGTGCAGTTTACTCACCGTATCGGTAAATGCTTCGTTTTGCGTAGAAATTTCACCGGTAAAATTTAGTTGTGCCTGCTGCACTGCCGGCTGAATTTTTGCAAGCATATAGCTAACGTTGCCCATAGTAATATTGGCTATTGCCGATTTTATGGCGTAGCAGCCGCCGTGTCCGAGAATGAGCACTAATTTTGCTCCCGAAATTTTGCAGGCAAATTCCATACTTCCCAGCACATCGCGATTTACGCTATTGCCCGCACCGCGCACCACAAACACATCGCCAATGGCGCGGTGAAACACATCTTCCACCGGAATACGTGCATCTAAGCACGAAAGTATAACCGCTTGCGGAAACACGCCGCCGGCAGCATTGCGTATCAGTGCCGAATTATTGCGCACGGTGAGTTGATTGTGCACAAAATCGTAATTGCCCTGTTTCAATTCGGCAATTACCTGCGCCGGAGTGAGGCGACACTGTTCTTCTTTTGAGAGTAATTTGTGCATGACAGTTATTTTTTTCTTCCGAAATCGGCAGGAATTTCGCCCCACTGTGCGGTTTCCCATTTCATAATTCGAGTGGTGTAACTGTTGGTGGCAAGCCACTGTTCGGCGCGATAAATCAAATCGAAAATATCGGAATTATGTGAAGTTTCTATCAATTTACTGTTGCATTTTTTCTTGCGAATCCAACTCAGTGCCGTAACAGAATCGGTGTATAGAGGCAAATTGCTATTGCGCTGTTTCAAAAAAGCCAAGCCGTGCACTATCGCCAAAAATTCACCGATATTATTTGTTCCCTGTTTATAAGGACCCACGCGAAATAATTCCTGACCGTTTTTTACATACACACCGCGATACTCCATATCGCCCGGATTGCCGCTACACGCTGCATCTACGGCTATGCTTTCGAGATTGTAATCGGCTGACACGGGAATAGTGGGGCGGGCGAATTTTCGTGTCATAAATTGTTTGTCGGTAAAGGCGCGTTCGGCTTCGGAGAGCGATGGAAATGATTTATACACCGCGTTTTGATAGCCGTCAATGGCGGATTTGCAAGCCTCCCACGTATTGAAAATACCGCTTTGAAATCCCTTCCATACCACGTAATATTTTTGTGCCATAGTTAGTTATTTTCCAATTCGTAGGCTATTGCCTTATTCATTTGTTGCACAAAGGGTACTGTTTTTGCAAATTCCGCCACCGTAAAATCGAGTAAATCGGGCGAAAGAAGTTGCTCGGTGGAAAGATTTTGACACAAACAATAATCCTTCAATTTGAGTAAATCGCCGTGTTCAAAATCTTTGGGAAATCCTTTGGGAACGTTTTTGAGTGCATTGTCGCGTTCCAAATACCACGATGATGCACGTTTCATATTGGTCAAAAATTCCTTTGTGTTATCAAAAATTTCGGTACGCATACTTGTAAGTGCGTTGGGCATGCTGCAATGAGTGCCTGCGGCAAGTAAATGATTTCCAATAAATTGTGAGTTTGGTGCTTCTATGTGAAAATAGTAGCCTGCCATTCCCGATTTTTTCCCTCCGGGACAAAAATACGCGCCAAAATGTGTTTTATACGGACTTTTATCGTTGCTGAATCGCACATCGCGATTGATGCGATAGGTGCATTGTTTGAGTTCCAATCCTCTCAACTGCTCATCGAGCGCGGTTAATTGCTGCAATACTTGTTCGGCAAAGTCATGAAATGCTGCTTGCGCTTGTTTATAGGTTGCTTTGTGGGCATCGAACCACGTTTTGGTATTGTTTTCGCTCAGTTCGGCGAGAAAGTTGAGAATGTATTTCATAACAGTATTTTTTTGCGTTGATTGTATCGCAAAACTACGAAAAAAACACACATATAACTTAGTTTTTTCCCAATTTTACAAAAAACGGATTCAATCTGCCGCCGGTTAAAATGGCGTAAGGAGTAGGTAAAAATCGTTTCATAATTACGCCGGCAACAAGGGTGATGCTAATAATACCAAAGGCGAGCGCGAAATATTGCAGCAAAAATCCGAAGCCTTGCACGTGGATATATTTTGCCATAATTTTATTCACCATAGTGAGCAACGGCTCGTGAGTGGCATACACAAAAAAATTGAATGCCGAAAGCCATGCAAGCACGTTGTATAATGTTTCGTGGCGAATAAATACCGCCGAAATGCGCCACAGCATAATAAATCCCAAAAGTACGTTGGTGGCATGAAGGAGCATTTTGGTAATTTCGTAGCCAAATCCTTCGCCGCCACCGGCGAGTACGGTAAAAATAGATATGGTATTCAATTTTACTTCGTGGAAATATAAATACGACTGCGTGAGCACCGTGAGAGCATATACCGGAATAAGAATTTTGAACGGTATAACGTCCACAGTATCAATTTGTTTTCCGTATTTTACGGCATAGTACGAAAGCGAGAAAAAGAGTAGTGCTCGCGGTGCAACTATGTAAAGTTCTATATTGAAAATCCACACTACGGTAATGATACAGAGGAAGATAAGCGGAATTTTGTCGATAATCCATTTAAGGACGTAGCAGAGCAAACTCATAATATATAAATCGCGCAAAAACCAAAACTGCACTATCATGGGGTAGCCGTTGCGCGTGGTGGTGAGTTTGCCCCAAAATATATCAACCCAATCTATGAAACCAAAATTGCGAATTATATTATCGGGATTGGAAAAATATGCTTGGGTGAAGGAAAAACTTTGCATCACAAAAAACATGCCCACTACCAATAAATTCCATAATATGTATGGCAACAAAATTGATTTGCTGCGGCGCGAAAACACTTCGGAGAAGGGATACATTTTGGAATAAAGCAAAAATCCCGAAATGAAAAAGAATACCGACACTTCGCAGCGGGCAATAACATCGGAAATGGCAAAACGAATAAATTGTATGTATGAGGGAATTGCAAATGCCTGTGTACCTTCGGTAAAATTCACTTCGGTAATATTGGCGTGAGCAAATACTACCAGAACGATAAGTAAAAATCGCAATGAAACTATGCGCTGCGATGATTGTAAGGAAAGTACAGCCATTAGAGAATGTATTTTTCGAGTATTGCACGCAATTCGGTGTAGTTGTAAGCCACCGGAAGTTCGGGGTAGTCGGCTACTACATTTGCCGGCGGGCAGTATAAAATTCCCACTTCGGCGGCTTTGAGCATAGAAATATCGTTGTATGAATCGCCAAAGGCAATTACTTTATATGCCAAACTTTGAAACGCCTCTACTGTTTTGCGCTTCGGGTCGCTTTGACGCAGGGTGTAATCTATAATGCGGTTGCTTTCGTCTGTTACTAACGAGTGACAGAGTAAAAACGGATAGTCCAACTGCGCCATGAGCGGTTGTGCAAATTCTACAAAGGTGTCGGAAACAATCACAAATCGACTTACTTCGCGCAACCATTTTGAAAATTCCAATGCACCATCAAGAGGTTTGATTTGTGCTATAACTTCTTGAATATCATGAAGTTTTAGGTTTTTCTCGTCTAAAATTTTTAAGCGATATTGCATCAACTCGTCGTAGTTTTGAATATCGCGCGTGGTGAGGCGCAGGGCTTCAATACCGGTTTTTTTTGCAACATTAATCCACACTTCGGGCACAAACACACCTTCCAAATCTGAACAAACAACCCACATATAACATTTTCTATTTAGTAATTGTAAAGTGCAAAAATAGTGGTATTTTTTAAAACCAAAGGTAAAAATAATGCAGAAATAAAAAAGTGTTAGTATTTTGTGTGTAATTTATGCGAAAACATTTGCAAACACAGATAATATGTAGTATGTTTGCACTTAACAATTTTGAAAGAACATTACCAAAAAAGTTGCTGCATGATAAAAATATACAAAAAAGCACTTATCTCTATACTACTTTTGGGCGCGTTTGCCATGCGGGTACATTCGCAAGATGTGCATTTTTCGCAGTTTGACGCGGCTCCGACTTATTTTAACCCTGCTCTTGCAGGATTGATAGATTGTAACAACCGCATTATAGGGAATTTTAAAACACAGTGGGCAACCTACAATTCTGCCATGCTTTCCTACGACCAAAAACTTTCGCGCCTTGCTACTGCTCGCAGTCAGTTTGGTTTGGGCGGATTTGTGAATGCCGATTATTCCGGTGCGCTTTCCTATGGAAACGTGTTGGGCGAACTTACACCGGCATATCATTTCGAGGCTATTCCGAGTAAACTCACGCTTTCAGTGGGTTTGGCGGCTATGTTCAATTACAATAGTTTCAATGAAGCAAATGCTGTGAGTGGCAGCCACATAGACCCTATTACGGGCGAAACTATTTACGGCGGTAGCGATATGGAAAATACCTCGCAATTTTATTGGGATTTGGGTGCCGGCGTGAATGCCAAATATATGGTAAACGAAAATTTTCCTGTCAATTTAGGATTTGCCATGAAGCGACTTTTGGAAAATGGCGGCGGATTGCAGGATAATTCCGTAAGTAATTATCGCCGATTTTCGGTAAATTCCAATGCAGTAGTGCCGGTGAATACAATAATGTCGTTTTTGCCATCGTTGATATACATACAGCAACATCGCTATAATCAGTTGAATTTTGGTACGTATTTTAAATACAACTTGGCACACGTAACGCATATTATAGAAGCAGCCTACGTGGGAGTGTGGTATCGCTGGGACGATGCGGTGATATTCGGACTTTCGGCAGATAAATTGCTGGGCAACGATTGGCTTTTGAATTTTGGTATCAATTATGACCTCACTGTTTCCGATTTTAGAAGTTCAAACAAATGGACTTCGGGTCAAAACGTGCGCTCCGATAGTTTTGAAATCTCAATTCGCTTGATGAATTGTAAATCTCCAATACGAGTTGTCCGACAAGGTATTATTAACGACCCTTTCAGGTAAATCGCAAAAATTAATTGTATGAGAAAAATATTTTTATATTGTATTGCTACTCTGTGTTTTATGTTGTGTTTGAATTGCGGTTTTGCACAAACAAAAAAACAATTTTTCGATGCCTACAAAGCAGCCGGCGATAGTTGTTTGGCAGAACGCAATTATTTTGGTGCGCATCAAGCACTTTCAAAAGCGTTGGAATTTGTGCAAAATGCCGAAGTGGCGTTTAACTGTGCCGAAGCCTGCCGCAAATATCAAAATTATGTAGATGCCGAAAAATACTACCGTTTGACCAATTCGTTAGATTCAGTAACTTTTCGTTTGGCGAGTTTTTGGATAGCCGATTTACTTAAAATGCAAGGAAAATATGCCGATGCAGCCTATGCTTTCGACCAATTTTATATGGCAAATCGTAATTACAACGATTATTTTACCGTGAGAGCACAGCAAGAGGCGATTATTAATTCGAGTACGGTGAAAAATATTCCTACGCAAGATATTAAGCAACATCGCATAGATAATAGCAGAATTAATACCATGTATTCGGAATACGCACCGGTGCAGTACAACGATTCGTTGTTTTTCTACGGCGCAGTACAAGCCTTAGACCAGCGATTGGCAGATACTTCCTTGGTATTTTCCAATTATCTCACAAAAATTTCGCGTTCTTACGTGAAAGATTCCCTATGGTCGAATCCTGTGGTGCTCGATTCGCTGAACGACCCTGAAATGTTTGCCGGAAATCTTACCTTTTCGGGAGATGGCAAACGGGTATATTTCACAAAATGTGCCGCTTACGATTGTGCAATATACACAGCGCAATTCGAAGTAAAGAAAGGACAATTCTCGAACACCGAAAAATTACCCACTCGTATCAATAAACCCGGAAGTAGTAATACTACACCGCATTTAGCAGTTACGCCACAGGGCGAAGTGTTGTTCTGGTCATCGGATAGAACCGATGGTAAAGGCGGTTGGGATATTTGGTATGCGCGTATCAATCCGGCAAATTATAGTTTTGAAAATCCGCGCAACTGTGGCACGAATATTAACACGCCGGGCGATGAAATTACGCCATTCTATGATGCTCGCGATTCCTTGCTCTTTTTTAGTAGCGAATGGCACGCAGGACTTGGTGGATTCGATGTGTTTGCATCGAAAGTAGATATGCGCAACAATAAATTTGCGAAAGTTTCAAATGTGGGGCAACCAATTAATTCGAGTTACAACGATTTGTACTATTCTTATTCACGCGATTCTTTGCGTGCCTATTGGGTTTCCAATCGAAATGAATCTACGAAATTGCTCGGCATAGCCAATGCAAACGATATATACTATCATACCTTGCAGAAAAAAACTATTTCGCGCATTTCCGATTTGATACCTATTACATTGTATTTCGACAATGACTTCCCAAATCCGCGTTCGCGCGATTCTGTTACAACTGATGAATATTCACGATTGTTCCGCAATTATATGTTGCAACGCAATAATTTTATTTTCGGATTTACGCAGTTTTCTTCTATGGAAACCTTCAATCGCGATGTGCGCATGGTAGAAGATTTCTTTGCTGAGGCTCGCAAAGAGTATGCAAATTTGGAACTCTTCACGCAGTTGGTAAATATTTTGTGCGATGACGGACTTGATATTGTGATAGCACTGAAAGGATACGCAAGTCCGGTGGGGGAAACCGAGTACAACGAGATTTTGGCAAAACGCCGTATTTCGTGTTTGATGAATTATTTCAATGAATACAATAACGGCGCACTGGTGAAATACACGCAAAACGAACCGAACACCGGAAAAGGAAGTTTGACTTTCTTGGAAAAACCGATTGGTTCTTTGACCGATGAGGCAATTTTGCCATACGCTTCGGAAGCCGACCGCGCCGCGCTCAACGACCGCACTCAACGATGGAAATCGGTGTATAGTCCTGTGGCATCTTCGCAACGTAAAATAGAAATTGTGGCGGTAGATATTGCCGAAAAAGAAAATCTATTGAACGAAATTCGTTCGGAAATTATGGTGAATAAACGTCCTGTGGAAGATGAATTGAACAATGTGCGCCGCCAGCGTGCTCGCCAGCAAATTCCTGTGTCGCGCGATTACAACGAAAGTCCTGAATATAATTTAGACGAACCGGTGATGTTCAATAACAATGGAAATGGAACATCTGCCACTCCTACTTCGCCTGCGGAACCACGCATGGCAAAACCGCAAACTGAAACCAATGTGCAAATTCAAGAAGTGGAAGAGAAGGCAACAACTTCGCAAAATGCAAATGTGCAAAATTCGGTGTTTGAAACTCGAACTACTCAAACGCAGGTACAACAACAATCAACGCAACAAGGAAACAAGGAAACAAAACAAACTACGGTGGACTACGAAGATGAGTATGAAATAGAAGAAGTGCAAGAAGTTACAACTCCTGCGCCGGCGAGTAAAACTCCTGCTCCTGCGCCCGAAGAAGACGAATATGATGAGTACGATGATAATTAATTGTATGCAAAACAAAATAAAAAAAGCAGTGATGTAATCATTGCTTTTTTTGTTTAAACAGTACGGTGTATGTTAGAATTTTTTGAATCCTATAATTTCGCGCACTTCGCGTATGGTTTTCGAGGCACTTTCGCGTGCTTTTTCGGCACCTATGCGAGCCACTTTTTGCAAATAAACTTCATCGGCTGAAATTTCTTTAATGCGTTCACTGAACGGTGCCACAAAAGTAATCATATCTTCGGCTAATTGTTTTTTCATGTCGCCATAGCGAATGGCGCAGGTATTGTATAAGTTATTGAAATGTTGCACGGTATCGGGTGCGGAAACTATGCGCATGAGTGAAAACAGGTTTTCAATTTCTTCGGGTTTTTGTTGATTTGGCACGGTTGGTCCGGCATCAGTTTTTGCCTTCATTACTTTTTTGCGAATATTTTCGGCATCGTCTGCCAAATAAATTGCATTGCCCTCGCCTTCGGATTTTCCCATTTTTCCTGCACCGTTCAGTCCCGGCACTTTGACCAACTGTTCGCCGAAATTAAACGCCTGCGGTTCGGGAAAATAATCCACACCATACATGCGATTGAAACGATTACCGAAAGTACGGGTCATTTCTAAATGTTGCTCTTGGTCCTTGCCCACCGGTACTTTCGCCGCGCGGTGAATAAGAATGTCGGCAGCCATAAGGGTAGGATAGGTCAAAAGTCCGGCATTTATATTTTCGGGGTGTTGGCGGATTTTATCTTTGAAGGAAGTGCAGCGTTCCAATTCGCCAATGTAAGCGTTCATATTCAAAAATAAGTAGAGTTCCACTGTTTCGGGCACATCGCTTTGAATATAGAGCGTTGCTTTTTCGGGGTCAAGCCCGGCGGCTAAATATTCTGCAAGTACTTGTTTCACGTTGCCGTGTAAATCTTTGGGGTTGGGGTGTGTGGTGAGCGAATGATAATCGGCTATAAAAAAATAGCAGTTATATTCGTTTTGCATTTTTATGAAATTGCGCAATGCGCCAAAATAATTACCGAGATGAAGGTTTCCTGTGGGGCGTATGCCACTTAATACTGTTTCCATATTTTAGAGTTTTTGCAAAAATACAAATTAGTAGTGAGTAGTGAGTAGTGAGTAGTGAGTTTTTTTTAAAATGATTCAGAAACGGTAATATAGAGTCCGGAATCGCGGAACCGTGCTCTGGCGTAGTCCACGCGCAGGTTGATTTTTTCGTGTTTGCCGGTTTGCACTCGTGCACCCATGCCGTAAATGTATTTGATGGCGAAATCGTTCATTGTTTTGAAATCACCGAAGGCATTGCCCACGCCACCAAAAGCAACTGCCGAAAATCTCCCCCATAAGTGTTGGCGCAGTTCGGCTTGGGTGTAATACACATATGTATCTATATACATATATTTATTGGAAATTCCGCGCAGGCGTTCTGTGCCACCAAGTTGATAGAGTTTGTAAAAAGGCATATCGCCTTGACTTGTACCGGCGAAAAATTGCAGCGCAAGTATTTGTTTGCTGTAAAGAGGAATATAGGTGCGGGCATCGAGCATATAATTTACAAATCCGTAGGAACGGCTGTTGAATTTGGGGTACAAAAATACGCCGGTGGTAATAAAATTTCCGCGCGAGGGAAAGTGTACATTATCGCGGCTATCGTAGGCTATGTAAGGTCCAATGCCGAAGATGACTTTGTTTTTTTGTTCCGCGAGTTTATTTTCGGGAAGAAAATCTTCGGAAATTTGCACATTGGAAATATCGGCATAGGTGAGGTCGTAAATCACTCCGGCAAATAATTCGTGCCAAAAAAGCGAGTGAGAAGCATTGCCTTGTATTTGTAATAATTTAATATCGAATGCCTGAGGATTGCGATTGCGCTCCGATTGCCCTATACCGAAAAATTTATCGGGCGATTGCTGATACTGTACGCGAGTATAAAATGCCCAACCACTGCGAGAATAGAGGTTGAACGAAGAACGAATATTGAACCAATTATTGGTGGAGTAGGAAATGTAATTGAAAAGAGTGGTGGAACGCTTGTAGGCAGAGGTATCGCGATGGGGAAAGTTGATAATTTGCTGCACTCCAAGAGCGAAACCGCTTGCAGGGTCGTAGCCGAAGGAAGGAAGAGTGAAAATGGTGGTTTTGCCTGCGTGCCATTCAAAAAACGAAAGCGTGCGTTCTACTGTGGCGTTGAAAAGCGATGTTTGCGTTGTGTCGGGCGAGGCTATGCTATTGCTATTCTGCGCAAAACCAAATGAGGAAAGAAAAAGAACGCAGAGTAGTAGTAGGTGTTTTTTCATGGAGAAAGCCTTGTAATTTGGAGCGCAAAGGTAGAAATTTTATTGGAAGCAGCGCATGAGTGCGTAATAAAAAACCGCAACAGAATTTTTCTATTACGGTTTTTTGTATTGCTACGCTCTTGCTATTTTTTACTGCCGGGTTTTTTGCGGCTGGTGAGCGAATCGCGCGTTTTTTCTTGTTGTTTTTCTGCTTGGCGTTGTTTTCTATCGGCTTCGCGTGCTTGCGGATTTTTCATTTTGTGCTTCATTTTTCGTGAAGACGATTGTAATTGCGATTGGTGCGAATGACGTTCTGATTTTTTCATTCGTTTTACCGTTTTGTTATTGTTCAAGTCTGAACGGCGTTTTTTGTAACGTTTATCGCGGTCGCGTTCATTTTTTTTCGCTGTTCGTGCTTGCTCTTGCTTGCTCAAATGCGTGCTTTTGTTCGCGCCGTCTTTGAACGAATCTTTACTTTTGCTACTTTCTTGGGTTTTTGCTCCGCCTCCCGATTCTTGTTTGGGTGCTCTGAATTTTTCTTTTCGTGCTTTGCCGCCGCCGGAATTGTTGTCTTGGTCATCGTACTGTGCATAGAGCGCGTTGCTTGCAAAAAATACTGCGCAAAATAGAAGTAAAACTCTTAATCCTTTCATATACTTTCTGTTAAAAAATAAAGCAAAGATACAAAATTAATGTAGTAATCGTTGCATTGTTAATAAATAGTTAAAAACACATAGTATGATTGTGCAATCGAGAGTATAACGCAAGCAGTTTGTAAAATAGTATATGGATGGAATTATTTATTTCTTTATAAACCACGCAGAGTTGGTATATACTAATTGTTGGTATTTGCGCGAAGGTGAGGGCAAGAGTGGCGTAGTAAATAATTCTTTCCAACGCGCATCCACGCTTTCTACAATTTCGAGAGGAGAAACTACCGGCGTGGGCCATTCGCGCGCTGCGGTAGTGGGAATTTTTGTGCGTCCATCTATTACCAATCGCGAAGTATGTATGATTGTACAATCGTTTTGCGGGTCTATATTGTTCAATACGTGCCATGTAATGCTGGCAAAATCAGTGCTTTCGAGTGTGTTATCGTGCACAATGGTGAAATTTTCTTGTGCTTGCGGTGCAATTTCTGCAAATGGCGTGTGAATATCTTGTGCTTGTAAGCAATACGTTTGCGAAAGTGCATTGCGGTGTTCAAGTGTTTTTTCGGTGGCATCGAAACCTATTTTGCTGCCAAATCCGGTGAGTGGCGCGGCGTGGTCGAGCACATCGAGCGGACCTTGTGAAATGAGAATGTCGTGAGCAATGCTGCAATGCTGCAGAATAGCAGCAAGAACTTCTTGCGGATTGTGAATATCACATTCTTCGCTCACCACTATCAGGCATTTGTTGAACATCATTTGCCCTGCCCCCCATAGCGTATTCATTACCTTAAATGCTTGTCCTGCGTAGGTTTTGCGAATTTTGGCAATTACCAAATTGTGCGCTACGCCCTCAAAAGGCATTGCGTAATCTATCATTTCGGGAAGTAAAAGCAGGCGAATGGGTGCTAAAAATATACGTTCGGTTGCTTTGCCTATCCACGCATCTTCCATAGGCGGTATGCCTACAATGGTGGCGGGGTATATGGCATTTTTGCGGTGCGTAATGCACGTTACGTGAAAAAGCGGATAGTAATCGGGCAGCGAATAAAAGCCGGTGTGGTCGCCAAAGGGACCTTCTAAAAATTTTTCTTCGGCAGGGTCCACGTAGCCTTCTATAATAAAATCGGCATCGGCGGGAACGTATAAATCGTTGGTGAGGCATTTCACAAGTTCCACGTGTTGCCTGCGCAAAAATCCCGAAAGCATGAATTCGTCAATATTTTCGGGCAGGGGAGCGGTGGCAGAAAATGTGTGCGCCGGGTCGCCGCCCAATGCAACGGCAATGGGCATTCGTTTTCCAAGTTTTTTGTATGCTTCGTAGTGATTGGCACCGGTTTTGTGTGCGTGCCAGTGCATGGCGGTAGTAGTTTCGTTTACTACCTGCATTCGGTACATTCCCACATTGCGCACGCCGAGCGTGGGGTGTTCGGTAATTACCATAGGCAGCGTTACGAATCGTCCCCCATCGTATTGCCAGCATTTCAAAATTGGTAAATCAAATAAATTCGGATTTTCAATTACGCACTCTTGACACGCACCTTTGCCGTTTTGTTTTTTAGGAAGCCATGTATTGAGTTCTGCAAGCAAGGGTAGCATTTTAAGTTTTTCCCACAGTGATTCTTTGGGCTGCATTACTTGCGAAAAAAGAGATTCGATTCTGCGCTGCGCTTCTTCCAAATCGGAAGCACTCAAAGCCATAGTCATGCGCCCTTCGCTGCCAAAACCATTGATAAATACAGGAAATTGTGTGCCGGTGTTGGTAAAAAGCAAGGCTTTATTGTGTGCCGCCGGTTGTTTTGAAAATCGGTCGGCAATTTCAGTGATTTCCAATTCGGTATTCACTCGTTCGTGAATTTCTATCACTTCGCCGCGTGTGCGCAGTCCTTCTATATATGCGTGTAAACTTTTGTGTGCCATGAGTTTTTTTGTCAAAATGTTTTGCCTGCAAAGATACGAAATTGTGCGCCACCCCTTTTATTTCCAATTAAAAATTGTACTTT
This sequence comes from Bacteroidales bacterium, assembly GCA_031286165.1. Taxonomy (GTDB): domain Bacteria; phylum Bacteroidota; class Bacteroidia; order Bacteroidales; family UBA1715; genus WQTX01. The sequence goes on along the minus strand of JAITUU010000005.1, from coordinate 38,153 downwards.
TGTTCCTTTATTGAAAAAATTCATACTGAAACGAAATTTTTAAAAATATGATTTTACAAGGGTTAGATTTTGTGGTGATTGCTATTTATGTTGCCATTATTGTTTTTATAGGAATTTATTTTAAACGCCGAGCGCAGCAAAGCAAATCGGAATATTTACTGGGCGGCAATAAACTGCCGTGGTATATGCTTGGTTTGAGCGATGCTTCGGGAATGTTCGATATTTCGGGCACTATGTGGTTGGTTACGCTTTCTTTTGTGTATGGGCTGAAAAGTATATGGATTCCGTGGCTGTGGCCTACGTTCAATCAAATATTTTTGATGATGTTTCTTTCGGCGTGGCTACGCCGTTCCAACGTTACCACCGGTGCCGAATGGATTCAAACGCGATTTGGAAGGGGTAGAGGCAGTAAAATTTCGCACGCAGTGGTGGTGGTTTTTGCGCTGCTCATAGGTCTTTCCATGCTTGCTTACGGATTTGTGGGATTGGGTAAATTCCTCATGCTTTTTCTTCCTTGGAATGTAGTGAGTGCGGCTCTCGGAGTTTCTGTCAATGCCATTCCTGCCGAATATATTCCTCATGTATATGGTATCTTTTTTACACTTTTGGCTACGTTTTATGCTATTTTGGGTGGTATGGTGAGTATTGTGTGGGCAGATGTGGTGCAATATGCCATTATGACAGTATCGTCTATTCTCATAGGAATTATTGCCATGAATAAGGTAAGCCCCGAATTGCTGGCGCAACTCACTCCCGAAGGGTGGAACAGTCCGTTTTTTAGCCATTTTCTCGATATTGATTGGAGTGGAAAAATTGCCGAAGTGAATATGAAAATCAAAGAAGATGGATATAGTTTGTTTTCGCTGTTTTTCGGATTTATGTTTACCAAAGGCGTGCTGAGTAGTTTAGCCGGACCTGCGCCAACCTACGATATGCAGAAAATTCTTGCCACCAAAAGTCCCTCCGAAGCCCTAAAAATGAGTGGCTCGGTGTCGGTGATTTTGAATCCTGTGCGCTATTTTATGATTACCGGCTTTGCAATTTTGGGTATTGCGTTTTATTCCGATTTGAATTTGTTGGTAGATGGCAATATAGATTTTGAGCAAATTCTGCCTTCGGCAATGGCGCAATTTGTGCCTGCTGGTTTACTTGGGTTACTGCTCGTGGGGCTTTTGGCAGCCTTTGTTTCTACCTTTGCCGGCACGCTCAATGCGGCGCAGGCGTATATTTCCAATGATATTTATTTGAAATACATCAATCCTCGTGCTTCGGAAAAGCAAGTGCAACGCTGCAATTACACTGTGGGTATTTCGGTTGTAATTTTCAGTACTTTGTTCGGGCTTGCTCTCAAAAATATCAATGAAATTTTGGTGATAGTAACCAGCGCGTTTTACGCAAGTTACATGGCATCGAATATTTTAAAATGGTATTGGTGGCGATTCAATGGCGCGGGCTATTTTTGGGGAATGCTCACCGGCATCATTTCGGGGCTGTTTGTGGGCTATGTGCAATTATTTTCGCCCGAAACGGTTACGCATGCCTTGCCTTTTGTTCCGCAAGGATTGATTTCACTGTATTTATTTCCGCTCACGCTGGTGGTTTCGCTCATTGGCTGCATAGTAGGCACTTACGCTACTGCGCCTACCGATGATGCCACACTCATGAAATTTTACCGCGAAGTGCGCCCATGGGGATTGTGGCAACCGATATATGAAAAAGTGAAAGTCGAGCAACCCGATTTTCGCAAAAATACTCGTTTCTGGAAGGATATGGCAAATGTGGCAGTGGGGATAGTTACACAAACATCACTCGTAGTATTGCCTATTTTTGTGGTTGTGCGAAATTTTGCAGGAGTATGTGCAACCCTTGCCATTATTGCTGCCGGAGCACTTACATTAAAATTCACGTGGTGGAATAAATTGGAGGAAATTTAAAAAAATCACTTCGCATGCCGTAATTCAAATCTTTTTTTACTTTTGTGATATACAAAAATAGAAAACAGATGGAAACCATATCGTTCGAGAAAATACTTGCAGCGGCACAACCGTTTATAAAACAAACCGACATTCAACGGATTGAAAAAGCGTATTCTGAGGCGCAGTTGTACAATTCTGCCGAAGAAATGCACCGCACGCTCGAAATCGCCAATATTGCCGTAACTGCCATTGGCATAGGCGATAAGGCATTATGTAGTTTGTTGCTTTTTTATGCCTTTCAACATAAAAAAATTACCCCAAAGCAACTGAGCGAAAACTACGGCGAATCGGTGCGCACTATTCTCGAAGGACTTGCGCGAGTGCGCACTATCGACACCTCGAAATCGAAATTTCATTCCGAAAATTTCATAAAACTCCTCCTTAGTCAGGCAGACGACATTCGTATATTACTTTTGCTTTTGGCGCAAAAATTATATGAATTACGCAGCATAAAAATGCTTGACCACAATGCGCAAATTCGCTTGTGCGAAGAAATTTCTACGCTCTACGCACCGCTGGCACACCGTTTGGGCTTGTATGCCATAAAAACCGAAATGGAAGAAATGGGCATGAAATATGTGCACAGCGATGCTTACAAAATGATAGCCCAAAAACTCGCCGAAAAAAAATCAATGCGCGATGCCTATATCAAGGAATTTATAGACCCGATAAAGATTGCACTCAAAGAAGCCGGCATTCAGTGCGAAATCAAAGGGCGACCAAAATCTATTCATTCGATTTGGAAAAAAATACAAAAAAGTAAAGTAACCTTTGAACATATTTACGACCTTTTTGCCATTCGGGTGATTATAGACTGCGATGTGGAGCAGGAAAAACGCCTCTGCTGGGACGCTTACTCCATTGTTGCCAATTTGTATCGCCCCAACCCGAACCGCCTGCGCGACTGGATTTCTTCGCCGAAAAATACCGGCTACGAATCGTTGCACACTACGGTTCTTGGTCCCGAAAATCGCTGGGTAGAAGTGCAAATCCGCACGCGCAGAATGGACGAAATTGCCGAAAAAGGTCATGCGGCGCATTGGAAATACAAAGAAGGTGCCAATGCCGTAGGTTCGGTGGATTGGCTCGCCAAAATTCGCTCGATTCTCGAAAATCCCGACCCTGAAACTATGGACGAAGAATCGAACTCGCGTATGCAACTCTACACCGATGAAATTTTTATTTTTACGCCCAATAACGATTTGCGCAAGCTCAAAGCACATTCCACCGTTCTCGATTTTGCTTACGACATTCACGGTACGGTGGGCGATACCTGCGTGGGCGGAAAAATCAATGGAAAAGTGGTGCCTATAAAACACACACTCGAAAATGGCGATAAAGTAGAAATTATAACCTCGAAAACACAAACGCCTAAGCGCGATTGGCTCACGTTTGTGAAAACAAGCAAAGCACGCACGCATATCAAACGATTTTTAGTTGCTGCCGAACTCAAACACGTGGAGCAAGGCAAGGAAATTGTGTTGCGAAAATTTGCTCAACTTAAACTCAAATTCAGCGATGATTTGGTTACAAAACTCCTCAAACACTTGGGTTTTAAAAACACCAACGATTTGTATTTGAATGCCTTGCAAAATAAAATTGATTTTTCTTGCCTCAAAGAACTGTTTTTAACTGCGCCGCAACCCGAAAACGAGAAAAAAGCGAATGCCATAAATCCGGAGGAATTTACGCAGGTGGTTCACAAAAAACTTGATATAGAAAGTAACGATTTACTGGTGATAGACAATAATGTGAACAATGTGGATTACAAATTTGCACCTTGCTGCAACCCTATAAAAGGTGATGAAATTTTTGGCTTTGTTACCGCCGGCGGAGGTATTAAAATTCACCGGTTGAATTGCCCGAATGCACTGAATATGCTGGGGAAATATCCCTATCGAATTATAAAAACACAGTGGACTGCCGGTGCAAATAGCGGTGCTTTTTCGGCAGCCATTCGTATAATTGGTAACGATGATTTGGGAATTATTAACAACATAACCCAACTTTTGGGGCGCGAAAAAGATATTGCTATTCGTGCAATTTCTATCAATTCACGCGATGGGCAGTTTGAGGGTTATTTGGAACTTTCTATCAATGACAGCGAACATCTCACAAAAATTCTCGATAAAATTCGTTCCATTAAAGGTGTGCACACAGCCGAACGCAGTTTGTAATTAAATTAAGTGCGAAGTATTCAAATTGCCCAAACTCACGGTTATCATGCGCTGGCTTTCGGCGCGTTGCCAGCGGCTTGCCACCTGAATGTGCACATTATACACTATCAGTTCCGATTCTTTTGAGCGAATTTCCCCGATTTTAAGCACATCGGAATTGATAACGCCAAATTCGCGGTTGCTTTGTTTGCCGAAAATTGCATCGGGATTTTCTTCCAAAATACTGAAATCGTAACTTCCCTGAATGTCGTAAATATTTGCAATATCCTCAATGGTAATGAGTTGCAAATTTTCCATGCCGTCAATATTGAGTGTGAACCAATCATACACATTTTGGTCGATTATGCAGCGATTGAGCGTGTCTTTGGTGAGAATCCGCGCATTATTAATAATAGCCGAACCGTAATGACTTTTCTCGAAATAGTAGAGCGTGTCGTAGGTAATGGCATAGCGCAAACTCGCGCCACCCACTATTTTACGCAGTTTCGGAAAAAAGTGAAATGAATTATACGCACGCAGCACTATGGCAAAATTGCAGGCAAAAAGCAGGGCATGGAGCGGAATGTCGAAAATCACAAAACCACCATCACCGGTTGATATAAAATTCTCTTCAATTTCGCTTTTTGTGTATTTTTGAAACAAAAATGCGTGATTTTTGAAACACATATCTATGGTTTCCAAAAAAAGCAGTTTGAACATAAAGGGCACCAGCGTTTGTTCAAATTTTTCGTAGGAACTGTATTTGTAAATGTCGATACCCAATACTGCCTTGCGGTGAATGTTTTCTATATCAACGTATTGCGTGAGTTTTTGGCGCAAATCGTATTCTTTGGGAATAAGATTTACTTTTTCAAATACATATTTCTCATCAAAATCTTCGAGCAAACGAGTAATTTGTTCGTAATCGAGCAGGCGCGTGGTTTTGTTCATTCGTGCTGAGTTTTTTTACAAAAATACATTTTAATTACAAATTGTAAATTGCAAATTGCAAATTTCTTTATAAATATTCTGTTTACAGTTCACAATACTCACTACTCATATCTCGTAATTGATTTTCTGGCACGATAGTTGCATAAATTTTTGCCGTTATCATAGAAAAAAATTTAAAAGTTGCGCCCGACACGAACAGAGGGATAAAACAATGAAACAAAAATGTATTACAGCAGCCGTAATTGTGGCAAGTATTTTCTCGTTTTCGAGTTGTGCTACCATGTTTTCCAACAATTCGTATCCGGTTACTATCAATAGCAATCCGCAGGGAGCGCGAGTGAGTATAACCAACCAAACGGGTCGCGAAGTATTTGTGGGCAATACGCCTACCACTGTGCGATTAGATGCCGGCATAGGTTATTTTCAAAAAGCCGATTACACGCTTCGTTTTTCGGCACCCGGTTTTCAAGACCAAATTATACCCATTTCATCGCGCATTTCGGGTTGGTATTTTGTAAACATTATTTCACCATGGACTTTGTTCGGCATTTTGATAGTGGACCCTCTCACCGGTTCCATGTGGACTATTGACCAAGATTTTGTGAACGTAACGCTGGTGCCTACTACTGCACAGACTCGTGCCGGCGAATTGCACATTATGAATCTTGACGAAATTCCCGATTCGTGGAAGGAACATCTTGTACAGGTGCAGTAAATTATAATGTAGAAGTATTTATAGTTCACAAAACACCGTTCTCTCGCAGGAGGGAATGGTGTTTTTTTGTGCGCTAATAGAAGAAATTGTGTATTTTTGCCGTTGTAAATAATGATATGAAAATCAGAACAGTATTTTTTCTTTTGTTGTGTGTGGCGGTGCGGGGTAATTTTGCGCAGGCGCAGCAATTTCCCGACAAACCAAAATTGATAGTTACGGTGGTGATAGAGGGAATGCGCTACGATTATTTACAGCAATTTGAACCGCAAATGTGTCGCGGAGGATTTAAAAAATTGATGACACAAGGGGCGCAGTGTACCAATGCGCATCACAATGCGGCTTTTTTGCACAATGCCACCGGCACGGCAAATATTGCCACCGGCACCACCGCTTCGGAACACGGAATTGTGAATAATTGGTGGTATAGTCGCTTGTATAAATCGAAGGTGAATTGCGTGAACGATTACAGTCAAAATTCGGTGGGTTGCCCCAATAAAAAATCGGTGCAAGTGTCGCCGCAATACCTTATGGCATCTACTTTCGGCGAAGAATTATATAAATCATCGAAAGGGAAATCGAAGGTATTCAGCATAGCCTTGCAACCTTACGCAGCAGTGCTTGCAGCAGGAAAAAAGGCTACAGGTGTGTTTTTTTTAGACGAATTTACCGGTAATTGGATTACTTCTTCCTACTACGCCGAAACGCTGCCTTCGTGGTTGGGGGCTTTCAATGCAAAAAAAACAGGTTTTCAGCACATTAATCGTGAGTGGACACCGCTTTTTTCCATAGATACCTACAAAGAAAGTTGGGCAGACGATAGCGAATACGAAATTGGTATGAATACACAGCGTACCTTTCCCTACAATATTACCTACATGGGCGATACGCACAAACCGTTCCGAATTTTGAAACACATTCCCTACGGAAATACCTACACCAAAGAATTGGCTATGGAACTGATTGAAAAAGAGCAACTTGGTAAACGCGCAGAAACCGATTATTTGCACATAACCTACACCGCTGCGCAGGAAGTTGCCTATAAATTCGGGAATTTATCGAAGGAAATAGAGGATACCTACATTCGTTTGGATTACGAATTGATGTCGCTTATAGGGTATTTGGAGCAACACGTGGGAAAGGAAAATTTTGTGCTTGTGCTCACGTCGAATCACGGCATGGCAGAACCGAGTAAATTTACGCTGCTCGCGCACAAAGACGGCGGAATTTTCAAATACGTAGAAAATATGTATTTACTTGATAAATACTTAGATACGCGCTATGGCGAAGACGAATGGGTGGAACATTACGCCAATCAGCAAATTTACCTGAATGCGAAGGCTATGGAACGCCGCACGGCATCAATTTCGGATATTCAGCGGTCGGCGGCGAATTTTATAGGACAACTTTCGGGCGTGCACACGGTGCTTACGGCTTCCGATTTGGCAAAATCGAATTACAGCGGTGTGCAACTGAGCAGTAAAATGAGCAATGCTTTTTACGCGCCGCGTTCGGGCGATATTTTGTTTCAACTCAAACCGCACTGGAATGAGCAATCTACCGATGTGGTGGCGCACCATTTGTCGGGCTACAATTACGATACCCATGTGCCGCTTTTGTGTTACGGCTGGAAAATAAAACCAACAACAATTACCAAAGCGCAAAGCGTAGCAAACATTGCCCCCACGCTGAGCCGCCTTGCTCGCTGCCCTGTGCCCAACATGGCTCGCGGTGAGGAAATTGATTTGGAGTTGTAACATAACAATATGCTACTGTGCTAATGCGGCAATATGCCAATATGTTAATGAAAGAAAAACTCCTGCGAACTTTGTTTGTGGAAGGTTTTTATTTCTAACCACTAATAACTAACCCCCTAATGAAAATAATTTATAATTAATAATTAACCATTAATAATTATTGCTATTTTTGTAATTATGACACATGAAAACACACAGAACACATACTTGAATCGCCGCGACTTTTTGAAAGTGCTGGGTGGTGCCACGCTTGCCGTTGGCGCACTCAATGCCTGTGGCGATAGTGCTGCAAAACGTACCATTGCGCGACTTTCGGGTAATATTACCGGCGATATGACCTACCGCATTAATCCTAAAAACGGCGATAGAATTTCACTCTTGGGCTATGGCTGTATGCGCTGGGCTTTGCGCCGCAATCGCACCGGCGGCGAGGAAATAGACCAAGATATTGTAAACAAACTTGTGGATACTGCCATAGAACACGGCGTGAATTTTTTCGATACTTCGCCGGTGTATGTGCAGGGGTGGTCAGAAACTGCCACCGGTATTGCACTGAGCCGTCATCCTCGAAATTCCTACTATATTTCTACAAAACTCTCGAACTTCGACCCTTCCATTCAGGGCTTTGAACGTTCTAAGGAAATGTATTATAATTCCTTGCGCAATTTGCAGGTGGATTATATAGATTATTATTTGTTGCACTCCATTGGTGATTCGCGAGCGTTTCAAAATCGCTATATCAACAACGGTATTCTCGATTTTTTGAAACAGGAAAAAGCCGCCGGACGCATTCGTAGTCTTGGGTGGTCGTTTCACGGCGAAAAAGAATTTTTCGATTATATGCTTTCGCTCTACGATAGCGGTGAATTTGTGTGGGATTTTGCCCTCATTCAATTAAATTATGTAGATTATCGCCATGCAAGCGGTCGCAATGTGAATGCGGAATATTTGAATGACGAATTACTCAAACGCGGTATTCCCGCCATGGTGATGGAGCCGCTTTTGGGCGGGCGTTTGGCTTCGCTCAATGAATATTTGACGGAGCAATTGAAACGGCGCGAACCCGAAGCGAGTGTGGCATCGTGGGCGTTTCGTTTTGCCGGTCAGCCGAGTAATGTGCTCACGGTACTCAGCGGCATGACCTATGCCGAACATTTGATGGATAACTTGGCAACATTTTCGCCACTTGTGCCGCTCACTGATGAAGAACTTGCGCTTTTGGAAGAAACGGCACAGATTATGCTTAAATATCCCACAGTGCCTTGCACTACGTGTCAATACTGTATGCCTTGTCCGTTTGGTATTGATATTCCGGGAGTATTTTCGTTTTACAATCGTGCGGTGAATGCCGGCAATGTGCCCAATTCAAGTCAAGATGAGGATTATCGCCGTGCACGGAGAGCATTTTTGGTGGGTTACGACCGTGCTGTGGAGCGGCTTCGTCAGGCTACGCACTGTATTACCTGTGGAAAATGTGTGCCGCACTGTCCGCAGAATATTGATATTCCGAGCGAAATGGTGCGCATAGATAATTTTGTGGAGCAACTCCGGCAGGGAAGCTTATAAAAAAAGCGAACACATAGTGCTCGTTTTTTTTATAAGTTATTTCTTTCGTTTTTCAAAATATTCCGGTTTGGGAATGTAGTTGCTTGCCAAAATTTTCAATTCCGTGCGGCGATTGATTTGGTTTGCCTTATCTTGCAAATCGCGCGGAAGTCCTATAATATAATCGGGCGAAAGTTCGGTTCCTACGGTAAATTCGGGAATTTCGCGTGCAATTTCTTCACTCACCACCACCGGGCGACTAATGCCAAATCCTTGTGCCACAATTCGTTCGGCATCGTAACCTTGTTGCAGCAAATAATCCACTACCGATTGCGCGCGGCGAGCCGAAAGTTTCATATTGGCATCGGGGTCGCCTATCATGTCGGTGTGCGCACCTATTTCTATTATAATATTCGGATTGTCATCGAGCATTTTCCCCAATTCTTCCACTGCCGTTTTACTCGATTCGTTCAAAGTCCATTTTCCCGATTCGTAGAAAATATTCGGTACTTTCACCGGTTTTGCCATAGTTATGAGGTCTATGTCCACATCGAAGGTTTTGTTGTCGAACACATTGCGAGTGGAAACGCTCATTTTTTTGCGCAAATAGCCTTGATTGGCACCTATTACTATATAATCCACGTATTGATTGAGTTTAAAAGAATACGCGCCATCGGGCTTGCTGCGCACCGATTGACGGCTGCCATCGCTGCCTATGAGCAAAATTTCGGCATCGGCTATTGGTTTTTTTGTGCTCATATCGCGCAACTTTCCGTTTGCCACAAGTTGCAATTCGGGCAATTCAAAGGAATAAATATCGTCTTCACCGCGACCGCCTTTACGGTTGCTGGTAAATAGCCCTTTTTCGGTACTTCCTTGAAAAATAATGCCGAAATCATCGCCCGAAGAATTGATAGGCGACTGCATATTCACTACCTGCCATTTGTTGCTTTCGTTTTTTGTGGCGCGATAAATATCGAATCCGCCCATGCCCACTCTGCCGTCCGAAGAGAAAAACAGAATGCCGTCTTCGCGAATGAAGGGAAAATCTTCATCGCTTTCGGTATTGATTTCTGGTCCTAAATTTATGGGTGCGCTCCACGCCGCCGATTCCGAAGTGCGGGTAATTTTCCAAATATCGCTACCGCCTATGCCGCCTTTCATGCGCGAAGAAAAATAGAGTTCCAAGCCATCGGCAGAAATTGATGGGTGTCCTATGGAAATACTGTCGCTTACTATGGGAATGCGTTGCGGAGTAGTCCACACGCCGCCACGTAGCAAACTTGTGTAAATTTGACAGCCAAGGTTTTTACCCGGTTCCATTTTACAAATAGTGTAATATATGGTAGTGCCATCGGGCGAGGCAGCGAGTGCGCCGTTGTCGAAAGGTGTATTGAGCGTGGTATCTATCAATTTTACCGGTTTATTCCACACGCCTTTGCGGTCTATGCGAGCCTCGTAGAGTTGGGTGGTGTACATTCCCGACACCTGATTTACACTTTGTTTTTCGTCTTCTTCGGCGCGTGCCGAAGTAAAATAAATCGACAGAAAATCTGCACTCATATATGCCGGCGCAAAATCGCTTTCGTGTGAATTGATTGCTTTCACATTTTCTACAATGTAGCGCGTGGGATTTTCCTTCCATTCCTGCGCTGCCGCCACCGATTCTATGCCTATTTTTGAGCGAATATCTTTGGGAATTGCTTTTTGAAATGCTTTGTATGCTTCGAGTGCCTCTTTGTATTTTTCGTTTTTCAAAGCCATATAGCCTGCCCAATAGTAGGCTTCTTTTTCTCTGGTTTTTAGACGAATAGCCTTGCGGTATGCGGCTTCTGCTTTGCGTGAATTGTTCAAATGGCGATAGCACTCAGCCAACTGAAAATTGTATTGTGCTTGATTGACTTTCGATTCTTCGCCTTCGAGCAATTTTTCAAACAAATCGGCTGCTTTGGCGTATTCACCCGCTTCATATACCATTTCGGCTTTGCGAGTGAGTTTTGCCTGCGAAGCACAGGCAGTAGCCAAAAGCACTGCTGCACACACGAATAAATATGGTTTTTGTAAGAATTTCACGATGTTTGATTGTTTTTAAGGGCTTGCAAAGATATTAAAATTTGTAACATTTCCTCTATAACGCAATTCAGGACACAAATAGTATGTATATTAGTGGAGAACTGAGAGTTGAGATATAACACCTACTTCCGAATTTCATACAATTCTCCTTTGCGCTGCGGCGAGGTACTGCCTACCACTGAGCGGCTGTGTGGGTCGGCTATTTTGAAGGAAATTTTGAAAAGCGCACATTCGTGAATAATGGCAATCACTTCGCTTACCGACATGGAGTCTATGCAAAAAATAATTTCGGTGATACCGCTAATTTGAATCAGATGAGGTAGTTCGCGGCGCGTACCTATATAATTAAGTGTGTTGGGGAATTCTTCGGTGAGTGAAATGTAGCCGGCTATTTCGCCTATAAAATTACTTGCCCGCAGGAATTTTTCCACCCGCTGCGGTTCGTAGCCGCTGCCTACTATGAGCACTCTGTGCTTGGGTTTCACTTTCCGCGCCAGCGCGAACACGTTGCGCTTGCACCACGCTGCCGCCACGCTCACAAAGAGCGCAATCCACAAAAAGGGAACGAAGATTTTGGAAACCTTTAAATCCGTTTGCACAAAAATCAGCATAGCCTTGTAGAAATTATACACGCTGCGCATACTGCGATTGGGCGTGCACTCGCCTTTGTAGTGAATAATCGAAGTTTCGGGAAAATACACATTCTCAAAACCCGCTTGGGTAATTTTGTACGACAGGTCTATATCTTCGCCGTACATAAAATAGGCTTCGTTGAGCAATCCTACTTGCTGCAAAAGTTCGGCGCGAACTAAAAAATACGCGCCCGAAAGTACTTCTACCGCAGCCGTTTCGTTTTCGTGTATATGCGATGCGTAGTAGCGGTTTGCCCACGATGCGTGGGGAAAGAGTTTTTGCAAACCGAGCAGTTTACACAGTGCCACGCCGTAGGTAGGCAGTCCGCGTTTCGATTCGGGTAGAAAATTTCCCGAACCATCGAGCATTTTCACCCCAAGTGCACCGCATTTTTCGTGTGCTTCCATGTAGGCAAGCGGAAGTTTCAGCGAATCTTCGCTGAGCATGGTATCGGGATTGAGCAAGAGAATATACGCGCCCTGCGCTTGATGAATTGCTTGGTTGCAGGCTTTTGCAAATCCCACATTTTCAGTGTTTTGAATTAATTGCACTTCGGGAAATTGTTGTATTACCGCTTCGCAGGTGCCGTCAATAGAAGAATTATCGACTACAAAAATTTCGAGCGCAATATCGCTTGCCGCACCGCGAATGGAATGAAGGCAGTGCAGTAAAAAATATTGTACGTTGTAAGATACTATGACAATGGAAAGAGAAATCCCTCCCGGTTTCCCTGCAAGGGGAGGAGAATGTGTTTCTGCAAGCCCCTCTGTGGGAGATTTTGGGGGGTTATATTGTTGCAAATTCATAGCCTTCTGATTTCAAATAATCAATAACCTTGGGCAGCACATCGCGAAGATTGTTGTTGGCTTTTTGTGAATCGTGAAACACAATAATAGACCCGTTGCGCACGTAGTTTTTTACGTTTTCAAAACATTCTTCGGCGGAAATGCGTGTGTCGTAATCTTTACTGAGCACGTCCCACATAATAACTCGATAGCGCAGCGAAATAAGAAAAGCCGCCCACGGGGTAATTTGTCCGTGGGGCGGACGAAAAAGTTTCGATTGCGCTAAATCTGCCGCTTTTTTTACATTGGTAATATAGCGGAAGAAATTTGTGCGCCAACTTTTTAGGTGATTATAGGTATGCGTGCCCACACGATGCCCTTGTTCTTTCAATAGTTTGAAAATTTCCGGGTGTTTTTCAATATTTTCGCCCACGCAGAAAAATGTGGCTTTTACGGCATATTGTTTCAATATATCGAGCACAAATTCGGTATAGTGCGGCACCGGACCGTCATCGAAGGTTAGATACACTGTTTTTTTTGCACGCGGCAAACGCCACACAACGCGAAAAAATAGTCTTTCTGCAATTTTGGGCGGTTGTGGTTGTGAAAAATTGAAAAGCGATTGCGGCATAGAAGTAGTGAGTAGTGAGTAGTGAGTAGTGAGTAGTGAGTATAAAAATACTCATTACTCGAATCTCAATACTCTGTACTTAAATTTAGAATTGCAAAAAGAAATCGTTGCCTTTGTCATCGCAAATAATGAAGGCTGGGAAATTTTCTACGCGAATTTTGCGCACGGCTTCCATTCCGAGTTCTTCAAAATCTATTACTTCACTCGATTTTATGCTGTCTTTGGCAAGAATTGCTGCCGGTCCGCCTATGGAACCTAAGTAAAAACCGCCGTGTTTTTTGCACGCCTCGCGTACTTGTGCCGAGCGGTTTCCTTTTGCCACCATAATGAGCGAACCACCCAAACTTTGCAATAAATCCACGTAACTATCCATACGTCCGGCAGTGGTAGGTCCAAAACTTCCCGATGCCATACCTTTTGGCGTTTTTGCAGGTCCTGCGTAATATACCGGGTGTTTTTTTAAGTATTCGGGTAGTGGTTTGCCTTCGTCTATCATTTTTTTGAATTGTGCGTGAGCAATATCACGGGCTACTATGAGGGTTCCGTTCAAATTCAATCGTGTTTTAATCGGATATTTGGTAAGAATTTTGAGTACATCTTCCATTGCTTGGTCTAAGTCAATATCCACCGCAGGAGCCAATTCTATTGCCGCTTCGGGAAGGAAACGCGCCGGATTTTTTTCTAATTCTTCCAAGAAGATACCATCGGCGGTAATTTTTGCTTTTATATTGCGGTCGGCACTGCAACTCACGCCCATTCCAATAGGGCACGATGCCGCGTGGCGAGGCAGGCGAATTACGCGAATATCGTGGGCGTAGGCTTTGCCGCCAAATTGTGCTCCCATACCTATTTCTTCGGCTATTTTTTTGATTTTTGCTTCCCATTCCACATCGCGAAATGCTCCGCCGCCATTACCAGTGGTGGGTAAATTGTCGTAGTATTTTGCCGATGCAAGTTTCACGGTTTTTAAATTGGTATCTACCTGACCACCCACAACAATAGCAATATGGTAGGGCGGACACGCCGAAGTACCTAAATCTTTCAATTTGGTGCGCATAAATTTCATAAACGATTCTTCGTTGAGCACCGATTTTGTTTCTTGATATAAGTAGGTTTTATTTGCCGAACCGCCGCCTTTGGTTATAAATATAAATTCGTATTCACTGCCGTAAGTGCTCATTATATCTATTTGCGCAGGCATATTGGTGCCGGAATTTTTTTCGTCGAACATAGAAGTAGCCACTACTTGCGAGTAGCGCAAATTTTTCTCTTGGTAGGTATTGAAAATTCCTTTCGAGAGCGATTCCTCATCGTTTGATTCTGTCCACACAGCCTCACCTTTTTTACCTATCACAATAGCCGTTCCGGTATCTTGACAGGTGGGCAATTCGCCTTCGGCAGCCACTACTTGATTGCGCAACATGGTGTCGGCTACAAATTTATCGTTGTCCGAAGATTCGGGGTCTTTCAAAATATCGGCAAGGCTTTGTAAATGCTCGGCTCGCAAGTAAAACGACACATCGGCAATAGCCTCTTGCGCCAAAAGTTCAAGCCCTTTGGGGTCTATTTTTAAAATTGTGCGTCCGCCTGCATTGATAGTGGAAACGTAATCGTTTGTGAGTAAGCGATATTTGGTTTTATCTTCGCCTGTGGGGAACATTTTTTTGAATGAAAAATCTGCCATAATTATTGTAATTTTGAGTAATTGAATGATTGAATAACCGAACAAAAATACAAATTAATTGAGAATTGAGAAACATTTGTTCAACGAAGTTAATTGAAAGTTGAAAATTATTTAAAAGAAAAAAATGGAAAAAGAAAAAGGCGAAATTTTTAGTTTCGCCTTTTTATAAATGTAATCAACCATCTATTGACTTGTTTGTGCATTTTCAAAATCTGCATTGGTAAAAGTATAGGTATAATTATAACTATTAAAACCTTTTCTATCTCGTTTCTTCTTTGTTAGTCCTCCCGAATAATTTTCTATTCTTAGTGGATTATACGAAGAAGATGAATCTCTGTAATATGTAATAGAAAGATTATCAAGAAAATGAACAATAATATATGGTGAATCTTCAAACGGTTCTGACACAAATTCTTGTGTTATATCATAACTAACTTTTGCACCAACATTTATTGATAACGTGCTGTCTCTATTCGTTCCTTTAAAATTTGGTACTTCCAACGTTATGGTATAATCAGATGTGTTGGCAAATGTAAAATATGTAGTAGAATACGGGTCTGTGCAAGAATATAAAAACAATATGCAAAAAAAAAAAATCAAATATCTGTTTCATAATTGTAATTTTTTGCATCTAAATTATTGTACTTGGTTCCCAATTTATGATATTCATCATTTGTTAAAGCCCACTCAACTGCTTTTGCCCAACTCTCGTTCCTCAAATTAATTTTGCTCTTTTTCACAATAGGATGCCAAAAATACGAATATAAATGTATTACCTTTGCTATTAGTGTGTGATTGTTGGCATAATAATTACTGTAATTAATCATGATATGTTGATGCTTTGATTAATTGGCACAATAATAAAATACCGTATAAAGGGTATTGTCGCAGTGCGAAATAGTGTGTATATTTGCACTATACAAAACTAAAAAAAAGAAATAAAATTATGACACACGCAATTCCGCAACTCGACCCTACGAAAAAGAAACTGTCAATCATTGCATTCAGTGGCGATTTCGATAAACTTACCGCAGTATTTACGCTTGCTACCGGTGCAGCGGCTGTGGGCTACGAAGTGAATATATTTTTTACTTTCTGGGGCTTAGATGCCATTAAACGTAAACTCGGACGTTCGCCGGTGGGTAAGGGATTTTTACCCAAAGTATTCGGTGTGTTTATGGGTGGACTAAAATCGGCACCTGTGAGCCGCTTGAATTTTTTGGGATTAAGTCCTAAAATTTTCCGCTATTTGATGCGCAAAAATAACGTAGCAACGCTCGAAGAATTGGTAGATGCCGCAGTTGCACTCGATGTGAATTTTTACGCTTGCGAAATGGCTATGGTGGTACTTGGCTTGCAAAAAACCGATTTTCTTCCTCACGTGAAAGACGTGCTCGGCGTTGCCTCCTTTCTCAAACTTTCCGAAGACGGACAAACGCTCTTTATATAGGTGTATGTAACGAAAAAAAGTGTATTTTTACAATCTTAAAACCTATTATTATGATACATACATTAGACGTAACCAAAGAACACTGCCCCATGACTTTTGTGAAAGTGAAAATTGCACTCAGTAAATTGAGCGAGGGCGATATTTTAGAAGTGAAACTTACCGATGGCGAACCGCTCGAAAATGTGCCGCGCACAGCAACCGAGCAAGGATTTGAGGTGCTTTCTACCACAGAAACCGAAACACCCGGAATTTACACGGTGGAGATAAAAAAATAGACAGATGATACAGCAAACAGTAGATGCTATTCTCGGCAGTTACGATTTTGGCGTACACTACGAACAACCCAATAAACAAGATGTTAAAGAATTGACCGATAAACTGTTGCGTGTGCTGCTTCCGGAATATTTTAAACCAAAATATACCGAAAAATATTTGAATGAATATTTGCAAGTTACGCTTACCGAAATAGCAATTAGTTTGCAAAAACAAATAGATTTTATAGACAGAGCGGAGCAACACGAACAGGGAGAAACTACGGAGCAGCGCAATTCTGCGGACATTGTGCAGGGTTTCATATCGCAACTTCCTCGCGTGCGCGAATTACTCTTTACCGATATTGATGCAGCCTACGAAGGCGACCCTGCGGCGTATAGCAAATCGGAAATTGTACTATCCTATCCCGGATTGTACGCGCTCACGCTGCAACGCATAGCCCACGAACTATATCTACTCAATGTGGCGGTAATTCCGCGCATGATTACCGAATATGCGCACAGCATTACCGGCATAGACATTCACCCCGGCGCAACTATTGGCAAATATTTTTTCATAGACCACGGTACGGGCGTAGTAATTGGCGAAACTACCGTGATAGGCGAACACGTAAAAATTTATCAGGGCGTAACGCTTGGCGCACTTTCCACGCGCGGCGGACAAAAATTGAAAGGAGAAAAACGCCACCCAACCATTCATGATTATGTCACCATTTATTCCGGAGTGTCTATTCTTGGTGGCGAAACGGTGATAGGCGAAGGAGTAGTGATAGGAAGTAATACCTTTATTACCAAATCAGTACCCGATAAAACCAAAGTGAGTGTGAAAAATCCGGAACTTTTATTCAAAAATGGCGCACTACCGCAACAAGAAGAACGCATAGATTTTCAGCAAAACGAATTTTGGCATTATTCTATATAATGTGTTACTGTGAAAAAAAGACATAAAAAAAGCAGAACCTCCAAAGATTCTGCTTTTTTTGTGCGTAATGAAATCACCCTATTTTTTTGCCTCTGCTGCGGCTTTGCGCTCTTTTGCGGCTTCAAGTGATTTTTTACGAAATTCTTTTAACTGTTTTTCGATTGCAAGCGATGCTTTGCGTGCGCGAACGCCGGCTGCGTTGTTTGCTTTGTCTAATTGTAATGAGGCATCGGTTTTGAAATCATCGAATAACTGATGCAAATCTGCTACTACTTTTTTCATAATCGTATTGTTTTTTTGAATGTTAATTTTCACAAAAATAGAAAAAAGTGAATACGTACAGCGGTTTTGGTGATTTTTTTGGGAAAATATGCAAAAAATAGTGCATTTGGAGCAAAAAACGTGCCCCAGAGCAGAATCGAACTGCTATTTGTTGTTTAGGAAACGACCGTTCTATCCGTTGAACTACCGGGGCAGGTGCGCAAAGATACCAAAAAATCGTAATAGGAAAATTGTAATTCGTAATTGTTTTGTATTTTTGTGTTTCAATTACACAAATAATGAACGCAAACCTCGACCCCGAACACATTTCAAATAAGGACAAAGAATTTGAACGCGCCCTGCGCCCCTTGCAATTTTCGGATTTTAAAGGGCAGCAAAAGGTGGTGGATAATTTGAAGATTTTTGTGCAGGCGGCGGTTATGCGCGGCGAATCGCTCGACCACGTGCTACTGCACGGACCTCCCGGACTTGGAAAAACTACGCTTTCCAATATTATAGCCAATGAATTGGGTGTGAATTTAAAAATCACTTCGGGTCCGGTGCTCGATAAACCGGGCGATTTGGCGGGATTACTCACCGGATTGGAAGAAAACGATGTGTTGTTTATTGACGAAATTCACCGACTTTCACCTGTGGTGGAAGAATATTTGTATTCGGCAATGGAGGATTTTCGTATAGACATTATGATAGATAAAGGACCGGGAGCGCGTTCGGTGCAATTAACGCTCAATCCGTTTACCCTTATAGGTGCCACCACGCGGTCGGGCTTACTCACAAGTCCGCTGCGAGCGCGATTTGGCATTAATTGCCTGCTCGAATACTATGATGTGGCTCTGCTCACCACCATAGTGGCGCGTTCGGCAACTATTTTGGGCGTGCCCATAGTGCCGCAGGCTGCCGCCGAAATTGCCTCGCGCAGCAGGGGAACGCCGCGTATTGCCAACGCACTTTTGCGCCGCGTGCGCGATTTTGCACAAGTGAAGGGCAGCGGAAGCATTGATTTTGAAATTACTCAAATTGCACTCGAAGCCCTCAATATAGACCGCTACGGATTGGACGAAATGGACAACAAAATACTCTGTACCATTATAGAAAAATTCAACGGTGGACCGGTGGGGCTGAACACCATAGCCACCGCAGTGGGCGAAGATGCCGGCACGGTGGAAGAAGTATATGAACCATTTTTAATAAAAGAAGGATTTTTGCAACGAACCCAGCGCGGAAGAGAAGTTACCCCACTTGCCTACAAACATTTGGGGAAAGAAGCGTTTTCAAAGCAGGGATTTTTATTTTAGATATTTAGACACAAGACAATTAGACACAAGACACAAGAACTGATAACTAACAACTGAAAACTGAGAACTAACAAAACTTTTTGAAATTATTCTCTTATCGGAAATCTGGAAAATAGAAGATACACAGAGAATGAGTATGAAAGTTCACGCTGCGTGGCGTGGGCTATTTTGTGCTTATTTGTGTATCAGGTATTCCAGAACCTCCGATAAATAAGCAAATACGAAATAGTTTACGCTTTTTTTATGCAGGAATTGGAAGAAATACATATAGGAAACGCAGTGTGCGATTACTTGAAAAAAACGGGGCGCAGCAAAAAATGGCTCGCTGCGCAAGTGCACTGCGAATACAGTAATTTCTGCAAACTACTCGCCAAGCAATACATAGATACTGAACTATTGATACGTATTTCGTGTGCTTTACACCATAATTTTTTTTCATACATAGAGCACCACGTGCACAACATGGTAAAAACGCACCATAATTATTGAACATTCTGCCAAACAATATGGAAAATACTGTCGATTGAAAATCGCTGTGTTTCAATTTGTTGTGTGTATTTTTGCAGTCCCACTCCATAGAATCATTTTGAAACACAAAAATGAAAACGCCGAAAATCATGTAAAACGTAGGCGCAATAGAAACGTTGGGCGCAAATAATTATATAAAATATTTTATTGCTGAAATGATTATAGAATGAAAAAACAGGAGAAACCGATAGCCGAAGTAAAGAAGTGGAGGTAACAATTAAAAAAAAACAGTTTTTATGTCAGAAGAAATAAAAGTGAGCGAATATAGTTCGCAAGGAGAACAACAAGTAGTTGTAAATGTGATTAAAAAGCAAGCAAATGGAGTTGGTACAGCAGGATTTGTTTTGGCTTTGTTGGGGGTCTTTACCGGTTGGATTCCGGTATTAGGTTGGATTTTATGGGTTTTAGGGCTTATTCTATCATTTGCAGGAGTATTTAAAAAACCACGAGGACTTGCCATTGCCGGTTTGGTAATTTCATGTATTGGTTTAGTTTTAATATTAGTCGTATTTGGTGCAGCAGGTACTTTGCTTGGTGCGATGCTGTTCTAACTATAACTGAAAATATTGAACGCATAAACCCTGTTGCTAAAAACGCAATGGGGTTTTTATGTCTTTTCATTAATCGTTTGCGTTTTGGCTTTACGAAAATACTGCCTATTTCTGTTCGTATAATATGCAGTAAAATACCGTGAAATTTGAATTTACTGCATATTTTTTGTGTGTTTATGTGCAGAAAAAAACTGTGTGCGAGAAAATATAGTAATATTTGCACAATAGTGTCGTTAGTAGAGTAAAATGTATGCGTAGTGTTGTAGTTTGTATAGTGTTTTGGGTGTTTTGTGGTGTTTGCGTGCAGGCACAGCAATTTGCCGTAGGGCTAAAACTCACGGGATTGAGCATACACCCCGGCGGTGCTACGAATGCAAAAATTATGAAATATAAGTTGGATTCGCGAGGTATTTTTGTGTTCAATCCGGGTGTGCGCGTGAATGTTGAGTATTTTGTGTATAAAGACATTGTGTCCATAAAAATTGAGCAGGGGTTGTATAAAGACTGTGCCAATCAACTTGCGGGCTTTACGCACATAGGATTTCGCGGAAAAATGTTTCAGGCGGGCAATCATTCTATGAATGGAGGTGTAGGACCAACGATTTTTTTTCGGAAAAATTGGTACGCATTGGACGGCTACACCGATGCAGAGGAAAATTTCAAAGGAAAACCCACCGACCGCTGGCAACGCTGGTTTATATGGTGGGGCGGCGAATTTGAATACAATTATAGAGTGCACGAAGGCGTGGAAGTTTCCACCTCGTTCGTGCCCTGTATTCCACCATTTGTACCTGCGGTACTGAGTGCCGGCACACGAATTAAACCGCCGCAATGAACGCATGAAATACAATAAACATTATATTTGCACGCAAAAAATTGCACAAAAGATATATACAATAAGGAGGTTATGAAACGCGACCCGAATGACCCTTGCTACTGCGGTAGCGGACGGAAATATAAAAAATGCCATAAATTGATTGACGAAAAACTCGAAGCGGCTCGCAGAGAGGGATTTCAAATTTTTCCGCGACAAAAATTGCTCCACGCCAAAGATATAGAGGGCATAAAAGCCGCCGGCGTGATTACGCGCGGCATTTTAGATATGCTTGCAGCGGAGGTGAAAGAAGGAATTTCTACCCAGCGCATAGACGATTTGGTGGCAGCCTACACTGCCGAGCATGGCGCAATTGCCGCTACGCTCAATTACAATGGCTTTCCCAAAAGTTGCTGCACGTCTATCAACGAAGTGGTGTGTCATGGCATTCCCTCGAAAGATAGGATTATAAAACACGGCGATATTGTCAATGTAGATATTACCACCATTTTGAACGGTTATTATGCCGACAGCAGCCGTATGTACTGCGTGGGTGAGGTTTCTGCCGAAGCCCGGCGTTTGGTAGATGTGGCGTTGGAGTGTTTGAATATTGGTTTGGAACAGGTGAAACCCTTCACTCGCTTGAATAATATAGGTGATGCGGTGGAGGCTCATGCCAATGCAAACGGATATAGCATAGTGCGCGATTTGTGCGGACACGGCATTGGCAAAACCTTTCATGAAGACCCCGAAGTGGTGCATTATGCGCAGCCGAAGAAAAAAGGTGTGTTGATGATGCCGGGCATGGTGTTTACCATAGAACCTATGGTAAATCAAGGTACGTATAAGTGTAAATTTTTGAAAGATGGCTGGACGGTGGAAACTGCCGATAAAAAACTTTCGGCGCAGTGGGAACACACGCTGGTAGTAACCGATACTGGCTACGAAATTCTAACGTAATCGCAGTTTTTTACAAGCAAAATCCACTAATTCCTGCACATCGGGCGACACGCGCGACACGTAAATTCCTACGCAATATAATACTACTGCCGCACTGCTTTTTATGCCGATATTGAGCCACAGCAACCGTGTTTCGGGAATGAAATACACCAGCACTGCCGTAAGTGCGCCAATCAATAGAATGACGATATGATTTTTGTTGTAGGGTTGCAAACCGTATTTTTGTCTCACATAGAGCCACAGCGCAATGTTGTAGAGTAATCGCGCACACAGTGAAGACACTGCCGCGCCGGTAATGCCCCATACGGGAATAAAGAGGAGATTGAATACAATAACCGCAATCACAAGTGCCACCGTAAAGTGCGAAAGTTTTTTGTAATCGGGCGAATTGCCTATAATTTGCTGCGAAATGCCCGATGCCATATCGCTCAAATAAAATAATCCCACAAACACAATGACCCACTTGCCCGAAGAAAAATTTTGGGGAATAATGTGGAAAATATAATCAAGATTCACACATAAACCAATAAAAACCAAAAGTCCTATAATTAACTGAGTAATGGTGCTTTTTATGTATAAATCGCGGATTTTTTCTACGGCTCGTTGCTGCCATGCTTCGGCTACCAGCGTGGAAGAAATTTTGAGCAGTGCTCGCGAAGGCAGTATTACCATAGTGGCAAAATAGGAACAGGTGGTGTAAATGCCGATTTGCGCAAGCGAATCCACTGCCACAAGTTTGTCTATCATAATGCGGTCGATATTGAGAATAATAAAACTCGATGCACTGATAACAATGCCGTATAAACTTACGTGGCGAATTTCGCGTTTCATGTCGGAATCGAGTTTCGAGAAATCGGGTTGCAGGTGCAGTTCTCCCTCAAATGCCAGTGCAGCCACAAGATAGAGCAGCACCAATACAAAGCACAACACATAGAGATACAAAAACGTGCCGAAAGACAAATTCCACACCAGCGCAGCCCCTATACACAGCAAAATGAGCACTCGCTGCGCCACTTCTTTGAGCATAGTACCGCGCACGGCGTTGTACAAGGCTTTGGAATACGAATCAAGAATATTGAAAAACGCAGTGCTCACAAACAGCGGCAGAATGAGAAAACTATACTGCGTAAAAAGATTACTTTCTCTACCCGTAATCAGTGGTTTTACGGCGAAAAATACTGCAATCATACCAATGCTTGCCACAGCAACTACGGCGATAGAGAGAAATAAAAATCCGTGATGCCCCTCGTTTTTGTTTTTAAAATAAGGAAACATGCGTGTGATAGTTTGCGCAAATCCGGCGGTGGAAAATTGGGCGAAAAGCACACTGTATGTAACCAAAAGACTGATAACACCAATTTCTTCCTGCGAAAAAAAATGCGGAAAAAGCAAGGCACTTGTAACAAATCCCAGTCCGGCACCTATGTAGGTAAGCGCGGAACCTATAACCGATTGTTTGCGAACTATTCCCATGTTTTTTAGTAACTGAATAACAGAGTAATTGAAAATTTGGGTTGTTTGATTAGGAAAGAATGGATTGCTTTATTCTTCGCAACTGCGTAGCCTTTATCGAAAGGAATGACACTTTTTTCTTCGTCATTGCGAACACAGTGAAGCAATCTGTAAGAATCAAACAACACGTTATTTTGTAATTTAATTATTTGTATTTCAGTTAGTTGCTTAGTTTGTTCGTCATGTTTTTTCGCGCTTCAAAAATTACCACACAGGTAATTATCAAAAGCAGAATGAGCGATGCTATGAGGGAAATAAGATTGCTTACGATGTAACTTTGCGGTTCAAATTTGAAGTCGATTCTGTGTGTGCCGGCAGGAATATTGAGTGCTCGCAGCACGTAATTTACTCTAAAATGCGGAAGCAATTCACCGTCAATAAAGGCGTTCCAACCTTTGGAATAGTAAATTTCGGAGAATACAGCCACCCCTGCGTGTGGATTGGAACTTTCGTAGGTAAGGTGATTTGGTTCGTAATTCGTTAAACGAATAAACGCGCTACTATCTACGGTAAATATTGTGTCGGTAATTTGATTGGCAAAGCGCACATCCACAAAGGCTTCTACGGCAGGATTGAAATTATTCAACGCGGCAATTTCGGCATCGGCATTGGGCACGGTGTGCAGGCGTTCTATAAACCACGCATTGCCAAGTGCATCGGGGTTGAGTTGCGCCATTGCTTGTTGCGTTTGTGGATTTGCCACAATAAAATATTTGGTATTGAGCATATTATACACGTTCATATTCATTTGGCTTAAATGAAAATCTATCAAATCTTGATAGCGTTGCATTTTTGCACCGTGATAGCCGCCTATGGATTTATGGAAATACGAAGTTGTGGCATCGTTGAAGGGGCTAACGGTGAGGTTCATTACGCGGAAATTCGGGTCAGGGTCGGCGAGAATTGTTTTATTCGCTTCTGTTGGCGTAAAAAGCGGTTGATTTTGGCGCGGCGCGGCTACAAAATCGTGTTCGTTCAAATAGCGTTTGTTTACCGTCCACATATCGAAAAAGGTGAAAAGCGCGAGTACGCCAATAACTACCGCCGATTTAATTTTACGGAAATACCATAAGGCAAGTACTGCAAATGTAAGAAGCACAAACGCAAGCGTGCGCCATAAATCGCTAATGAGCAAAGCCTTGCGGTCGGATTGAATAGCCTGAATGAGCCATTCGGGAAGTTGCTGCGCATCGCTTTCGTGGCTGAAAGAGTAGAGTGAACCTACGCTCACAAGGAGTAAAAGCAGCAATCCACCGCAAATGTAGAGTGCGATTTTGAGTTTTTTCCAACCTTCGGCGCGGCGGCTTTCATCGCTCATGAATTGGTGCAGAGCAGTAATGGCGAGGAGGGGAATACAGAATTGTGCTATTACCAAAATCATGGAAACGGTACGGAATTTATTGTAACCCGGCACAAAATCGAGGAAAAAATTGGTGAAGGGCATAAAATGCCTGCCCCATGCCAGCAGAATGGAAAGTACGGTGAGAGAGGCAAGCCACCACTTGGTAGTGCCGCGCACAAACAAGAGTCCGAATATAAATAAAAATACTACAATGGCACCTACATACACCGGTCCCGAAGTGAAGGACTGCGGACCCCAATAGAGCGGTGCTTGCTGCAAGAATCCCTGTGCTTGACGTGCCGGTACGCCGTATTGTTTCAGTGTTTTAGCGGTTTCGCTATCGGCATCGAGTTCGCCGCCACTTGCGCCACCTTTGAAGTTGGGAATGAATAAATTTAGCGTTTCGTCTATGCCGTAACTCCACGCAGTGGCGTAGTCGCGGTCAAGTCCTTTGGTTTTGTTTTCAGCATTGTGTGTGAGTTCGCTCACACCGCGCATACTATCTTGCCCGTAATCGTAAGTCATGTACAGATTGGTGAAATTTGCCCCCACTGCAAGCACCGCGCCCACGAGTAAAAAGAGCGATGGTTTCACAAAATGCGACCACAGCGTTTTTTCGCGCCACGCAGTGTATAATTGAAATAGTACAAAGGCAAGTACAATGTACATGGTGTAATAAGTAATTTGCAAGTGATTGGTAATCAATTGAAAAGAAAGTGAAAGTGCAAAAATTGCCGCACCGAGCCACAGTTTATTGCGGTAACAGGCTGCTACACTTGCTATTACAAGCGGCATATAGCCCAGCGCAACCGATTTGGTAATATGTCCGGCTTCTATAATAATGAAAAAATAGGAGGAAAATCCGTAGCACAATGCTCCCAATGCACTGAGCCATAGTGGAATTTCAAAGAGCATGAGTGCTATGAAAAAACACAGGAAATACATAAAGGCAATCATTTCGGGGTGCTTGTGGTTGGTTTGGAAAATATTGTGTACTTTCTGAGTAAGATTGTCGGTTTCCAGTCCAATTAAGTAGGTGGGCATACCGCCAAACATACTGTTCGTCCACTGTGTTTTGGTGCCCGCGCCGGTTTGTTGTACCCGTTCGTTGTGGTCGCGCATTTCTTTCGACATTCCTTGCCACTGCTGCACATCGTGCGTTTGCAGTTCTTTTCCATCGAAAACCGGTGAAAAATACACCATGGTAGATACAAAAAACAGCGCGATAATAGCAAGTGGCGCAAGAAGGGATTTGAAATTAAATTTTTTCATTGTTTGTATTGTTTAAAAATTTTTGAATTGCTTCGTTCTCGCAATGGTGTGGTTCTTATCGAAAGTAATGTCGTTCTTTTTTTCGTCATTGCGAACGTAGTGAAGTAATCTATTTGAATTGAAATTATTGTATGTACTATTGTGAATATTATTTTTGTGTTTTTTTCATGCGTTTGCTCCATTTCCATTTGGTAATGGTGTGAGCAATCACAGCCGGAAGTGAGTTTCGGAAGGATTTAAAATCGAGCCAACTGCGACTATCTTCGCCTATTTTTTTGATAACAAGCAAGCGTTTTTCGGGCGAATGGAGAATTTGAAAATCGGGTCGATTATTTTTTATATAACTTTTTATACTCGAAACACTGCGCATCCACGCATCGTGAAATACAATAATTCCGCCCGGATTGAGTAATTTTTCGCAATAATGAAAATCTACAAACACCGAATCGAACTTGTGGTCGCCGTCTATAAAAATAAAATCGAAACGCCTGCGCTCTTGCAGCAGTTGCGGCAGTGCAAAGTGCGAATAATCGGTAATGAGTTGCAGTTTATCTATAATACCCAACTGCGAAAAAATTGCAATGCCATCGTTTTCAAATCGGTTTTTCTGAAAGGGGTCTATGGCAACGTGGAGCGAATTGGTGGCGGCGATAATGTGGCTCGCCGAAAATCCAAGTCCAAAGCCGATTTCAAGTGTGGTTTTGAAATTATTATTTTTCACAATCGTGTAAATATGCCTCGCCTCGCCGGGAGTAACTATCGAACCGATTTCTTTATCGGCGAGTTGATAATGTTTTTGAATTGCCTCTATCATGATGTGTGTATTGAAAAATATGCACAAAAATACGATTTATTCCTGTTTAAATTACAAGTTGCAAGTTACAATTTGCAATTAATTAGTATTTTTACCACAAATTAAGAAGAATTACAATGTCGGAACTGAAAATTGAATTTAAAGCAGCCACAGTGGGATATTACTCCGATGAACCGGTGCTCTATGACCTGAATTTTGCGGTGCACACCGGCGAAGTGGTGTATTTAACAGGAAAAACCGCTTCGGGGAAAAGCACCTTGCTCAAAACCATGTATGCCGAAATTGAACCGCTTGCCGGTACGGTGCGCATAGCCGATTACGATATGAACCACATAAAACAATCGCAAATTCCCTATCTGCGCCGCAAAGTTGCGTTGGTGTTTCAGGATTTTCAGTTGCTTTCCGACCGCTCGGTGTATGAAAATCTCCTTTTTGTGCTCAAAGCCACAGGCTGGGCGAAACTTCCCGAAATCAACGAACGCATAAATACCGTGCTTACCCAAGTGGGAATGTTTGACAAACAATCGAAAATGCCGCACCAATTATCCGGCGGCGAGCAGCAGCGAGTGGTAATAGCGCGTGCGCTCCTCAATTCGCCCGAAGTAATGCTGGCAGACGAACCTACCGGAAATTTAGATCCCGAAACGAGCGATGAAATTTTTTCGCTCTTGCACTGCATAGCAGCACAAGGCTGCGCGGTGTTTTTTGTAACACACAACCATCAATTACTTAAAAAATATCCTGCCCGCACCTTGCAGTGCATAGACAATACCATACGCGAAATTTTGGAAGAAGAGCGCGTGATAGATTTTGATACGTTTTTGGAGGAATAAAACAATACAACCATGAGCGAAACTACGCAAACAGACGAAGAATTGTTGCACAGCCTGCAACACGAAGAATATAAATACGGATTTACAACCGATGTGGAAAGTGATGTGTTTCCTCCCGGATTGAATGAGGACGTAATTCGCCGTATTTCGGCACTCAAAGAAGAACCTGCTTATTTGCTCGAATGGCGGCTCAAAGCCTACCGGCATTGGCTCACTATGCCGCATCCCACGTGGGCGCATTTGGAATTTGAAATTCCCGATTTTCAGGCAATTAGTTACTATGCGCAGCCGAAAAATAAGGCGAAACACGAAAGCTTAGACGAAGTGGACCCCGAAATTATAGAAACCTTCAATAAACTCGGTATTCCGCTCGAAGAACAAAAAATGCTTTCGGGAGTGGCGGTCGATGCGGTGTTCGACAGTGTGTCGGTGCACACGCAGTATCGCGAGCAGTTGCAGGAACGAGGAGTAATTTTTTGTTCGTTCAGCGAAGCCGCTCGCCAATACCCCGAACTTGTGCAAACATATCTCGGTTCGGTGGTGCCTTATACCGATAATTACTATGCCGCGCTCAATTCCGCCGTGTTTAGCGATGGCTCGTTTGTGTTTATTCCCAAAGGAGTGCGTTGCCCTATGGAACTTTCTACTTATTTTCGCATCAATGCCATGAATACCGGGCAGTTTGAGCGCACGCTCATAATAGCCGAAGACGACTCGTATGTGAGTTATTTGGAAGGTTGCACTGCCCCCATGCGCGATGAAAATCAACTGCACGCTGCGGTGGTGGAATTGGTGGCTTTGCGCAATGCCGAAATAAAATATTCCACCGTGCAAAATTGGTATCCGGGTGATAAACAGGGCAAGGGCGGCATTTACAATTTTGTAACAAAACGCGCTTTGTGCAAAGGCGAACATTCAAAAGTTTCGTGGGCGCAGGTAGAAACGGGGTCGGCTGTTACGTGGAAATATCCGAGCACAATTCTTCGCGGCGATAATTCCGTGTCGGAATTTTATTCGGTGGCGGTTACCAACAATTATCAGCAGGCAGACACCGGTACGAAAATGATACACATTGGAAAAAATACCAAAAGCACCATAGTTTCCAAAGGAATTTCGCTGGGAAAAAGCAGTAATTCGTACCGAGGCGAAGTGCGCATAGCTCGCGGAGCAGAGGGGGCGCGCAATTTTTCGCAGTGCGATTCACTTTTGATAGGTTCTTCGTGCGCGGCAAATACCTTTCCATATATAGATGTGCAAAATTCTACGGCTACGGTGGAACACGAGGCTACCACCTCGAAAATAGCCGATGAACAGATTTTTTACTGCAATCAACGCGGAATTTCTACCGAAAATGCCGTGAGCCTCATAGTAAACGGATTTGCCAAAGAAGTATTGAATAAATTACCGATGGAATTTGCCATAGAAGCCCATAAATTGATAGCAATTTCTATGGAAGGAAGTGTGGGGTAAAATTAATGTGTTAAATATGCTAATAAGTTTGTAAAAATATGTCAGAAGAAAATTCACGAAATACGGTATTGAGCACGGCATCAATAGTGAGTGCGGTGGGTAATGCTATTTTGGCAACATCGAAAATTGTGGTGGGATTTGTATCGGGCAGTTTGGCGGTGCTCGGCGATGGTATTGATTCGGCTACGGACGTGCTTATTTCGCTGGTAATGATTTTCACTTCGCGCATTGTGAAGCGTCCACCCGATAAAAAGTATGTGTTTGGCTACGAAAAAGCCGAAAGTATAGGCACAAAACTGCTTTCGTTTGTAATTTTCTATGCCGGCGTGCAAATGCTTATTACCGCCATTCGTACTATTTTTTCGCACGAAGTGCGCGAAATGCCGTCAAAATTGGCACTCTATATTACTATTTTTTCCATTGTGGGAAAACTGAGTTTGGCGTGGCATCAATTGTATATGGGTAAAAAAATCAATTCTTCCATGCTCAAAGCCAATGCGGTGAATATGCGCAATGATGTGATAATTTCCTGCGGTGTACTTGCCGGTTTGGTGTTTACCTTTATGCTCAAACTACCCATACTCGATGTTATTACAAGTTTGCTTATCAGCGCATATATTATCAAATCAGCAGTGGGAATTTTTATGGAATCGAATGTGGAATTGATGGACGGCGTGCAAGACGACAGCATATACGAAAAAATATTTGCCGCCGTAGATAGCGTGCCCGAAGCGAGTAATGCACACCGCGTGCGTTCGCGGCAAATCGGGGGTATGTATATTATAGCCCTCGATATAGAAGTTGATGGCAATACCACGCTCAATGAGGCACACGCAATTTCCGAAACCATAGAACAACACATTCGTGAAAGCATAGAAAATGTGTACGACATTATTATTCACATGGAACCCATAGGACACTGCAAGGATTACGAAAAATTCGGCGTGCAAAAAGATATGATAGGGGGGAATAAGCTGCACTAATCCTTTTCCGCGACACGCTTTGTCGTTGTGAAATTATACTATTGCACAATCAAAAAAAGTATTTATTTTTACAAAAACAAAATCTACCTATGCAAACCCTCACAATCGTTCTCCTCTGTGTGCTTATCATTATAGGAATTATAAGCATTGTACTGCACATAACAAAAAAAACAGATAGTTCCGAAAATCAAGATTTTTTCAAACTCGAAACCACTCTCAATCGCATAGAACCTGCTGTGCGCGAGGAATTTAGCCGCAGTCGCACGGAAAATCAAGATGCCTTTAAAAGTAATCGCGAGGAGGTGAACACTTCGTTTTTGCGCTTGACCGAAAATGTAACCAAAACTATGGAAGCACTCGCCAATGCGCAGAAAAATCAGTTTGATACCTTTTCGCAACAACTCGAAAATTTGGTAAAAACCGTTGATGAAAAAATCAATCAATTGACCGAAAAAACCGAAACGGCGGCGAAGGAAAATCGCGGAGAACTCAATACTTCGTTCAAAATTTTGGGTGAAAATTTGACCAAAACGGTTGCAGAACTTTCCAATGCGCAGAAAAATCAGTTTGAATCCTACTCCAATCGTTTGGCGGATTTAACGCGAGTATTTGACGAAAAAACACAATTACTCGCCGAACAGTTGGCAACATCGGCGAAGGAAAATCGCGCCGAACAAAGCATTTCGCTTAAATCCTTTGAACAAACATTTACCCAAAATGTGAAGGATTTCAACGAATTGCAACGTCAGAAATTCGATGACCTGACCTCGAAACAAGAATTGAAATTGAAAGACATTCGAGAAACGATAGAGGGAAAACTCACTCATATTCAAGAAGATAATAATAAACGCTTGGAAGAAATGCGCAAAACGGTGGACGAAAAATTGCAAGAGTCTATCAATAAGCGTTTTAACGAATCCTTTGAATTGATAAGCAAACGATTGGAAGAGGTGCAAAAAGGACTTGGAGAAATGCAAACGCTGGCGAGCGATGTGGGCGGACTGAAAAAAGTGCTTACCAATGTAAAAACGCGCGGAACTTTTGGTGAGGTGCAGTTGGAAAGTATTTTGGAACAGATTTTTGCCGCTTCGCAATACGAAACTCAGGCGGCGGTGCGGGTAGGCTCTGCCGAGCGCGTGGACGCCGTAATAAAACTGCCGGGACAAACTGCCGATGGCAGGGAATTGTTGTTGCCTATCGACTCGAAATTTCCGGTGGAGGACTACCAACGCCTATACGATGCCTACGAATTGGGCGAAAGCAAAGAAAGTATTATGGCATTCCGGAAAAAATTTGAAGATTCGGTGAAAATTACCGCAAAAAGTATTGCGCAAAAATATATCAACGTGCCTGCTACCACCGATTTCGCCATTATGTTTGTGCCTTCCGAAGGCATTTATGCTGAAATTTTACGCAATGTAGATGTGTTTGAAAGTTTGCGCCGCGATTATAAAATTACGGTGGTTGGTCCTACTAATTTAGCCGCCTTTTTGAGCAGTTTACACATGGGTTTCCGCACGCTTGCCATTCAAAAACGCACGAGCGAAGTGTGGGAAATTCTGGGTGCGGTGAAAACCGAATTCGGAAAATTCGGCGATGTGCTCGAAGGCGCATCACGCCAACTGCAAACAGTGGCAAACAGTATTTCCAAAGCCGAAACGCGCACCCGCGCCATTGAACGAAATCTGCGAAAAGTGGAGGCACTGCCCGAAGAACAATCGAAAAAAGTGCTGGGCAATATAGACGAAACAGATACACGTTTGCCGGCAGACGAAGACGATAATTTATTTGCAACAATATAGATTTGCTGCTCGCGCCGATTTTTTTGCTATTTTTGCCGAAAATATAAAACAATGGCATTTGAAAAAGAAATAAATAAGCGGCGAACCTTTGCAATTATTAGCCACCCCGATGCGGGAAAAACTACTTTGACCGAAAAACTCTTGCTTTTTGGTGGGGCTATTCACATTGCGGGCGCGGTGAAATCGAATAAAATAAAGAAAACTGCTACTTCGGATTTTATGGAAATTGAGAAACAGCGCGGTATTTCGGTTGCCACTTCGGTTATGGGTTTCGATTACGCCGGGCGCAAAATCACCATTCTCGATACTCCAGGACACAAAGATTTTGCCGAAGACACCTATCGCACACTCACTGCGGTAGATAGTGTGATAATAGTGATAGACGTGGCAAAAGGTGTGGAGGAACAAACCAAAAAACTCGCCGAAGTGTGCCGTATGCGCAATACGCCGGTCATGGTGTTTGTAAATAAAATGGACAGGGACGGAAAAGATGTGTTCATGTTGCTCGATGAAATTGAACAAATGCTCAATATAAAAGTACGTCCGCTGGCGTGGAGCATTGGTATGGGTTACAATTTTAAGGGCGTATATAATTTGTATTCCAAAAATCTACGATTGTTTGAATCGAACCGTGAGCAGGTAACGCCGGCTATTCATTTTGAAAATATCAATAATGCCGAAATTGACACCTATATAGGAGCCGAAGAAGCGCAAACGCTGCGCGAAGAAATAGAATTGGTGGAAACCGTGTATCCTGCCTTTGACCTCGAAGCCTATCGCCGTGCGGAACTTGCACCGGTGTTTTTTGGTTCGGCGGTAAATAATTTTGGTGTACAGGAATTACTCGATACCTTTGTGGAAATTGCCCCTTCGCCGCGAAATTCTACTACCAAAGAACGCGAAATTTCGCCCTACGAGGACAAATTTACCGGATTTGTGTTTAAAATTCATGCCAACATGGACCCCAACCACCGCGATAGAATTGCGTTTGTGAAAGTGTGTTCGGGAAAATTTGAGCGAAATACGAATTATTTACACGTGCGCTTGCAAAAACAGTTGAAATTTGCCAACCCCACCTCGTTTATGGCAGAGAAAAAGCAAATAGTAGATGAAGCCTATCCCGGCGATATTATTGGCTTGTATGATTCCGGTAATTTCAAAATCGGCGACACGCTCACCGAAGGCGAAGAATTGCATTTTTCGGGTATTCCGAGTTTTTCGCCCGAAATGTTTCGCTACATAGAAAATGCCGACCCACTGAAATTTAAGCAATTAAGTAAAGGAATAGACCAATTGATGGACGAAGGTGTGGCACAACTTTTTACCAATCAATACAACGGACGAAAAATAATAGGTACGGTGGGTGCGCTGCAATTTGAGGTAATAGAATATCGCCTGAAACACGAATACAACGCCACTTGTCGCTACGAACCGCTGAATTTGTACAAAGCCTGCTGGATTCGTTCCG
This sequence comes from Bacteroidales bacterium, assembly GCA_031286165.1. GTDB lineage: Bacteria > Bacteroidota > Bacteroidia > Bacteroidales > UBA1715 > WQTX01. The sequence continues at coordinate 4,680 of JAITUU010000005.1, read as the reverse complement.
AAAATAAAGCACAGTTGGAAGATTTCAAAAAACGCAAGTACCAATTTATGGCAACCGATAAACATGGTCGCGATGTGTTTTTAGCCGACACTTCCTTTGCTTTGCAAATGGCTCAGCAAAATTTCCCCGAAATCGAGTTTTATTTTACTTCGGAATTTTAGAGAATTGAACGAGAAAAAATAATTACGAAAAATTTCGTAACGAAATTTTTCGTAATGCAACAAAGTGAGATGTGGAGAGGTTTTATTACGAATTTCGTTTTTCAATTATCCATTGTTTAAAGAAGGAGTCATCGAGTTCGTAGTAGGTGTGTTTTATAATATATCCTTGCGCAAGCAAGCGATGCAAACCGCTGTATGTGGTGCTTGTTGGGAGTGGGAGTGAAGATATTTTTTCCTGCAATGCGATTGTAATTAATATTTTTTTGTCGGTTTGCGTTAGAGTATTCCAAAGTCGCTCATAATCAGTGTCGTGTATGCGCACAATGGTAGAAATTACGTCATGGAGTAGGGACGGTGAATAGGTATGTTTCTCCAAAAAATTCCAACAATAAAAAGCAAGTTGTTGGGTATAATAGGGGTGATTGTCGGTAAAATCAAGTATTTGCTCGGCTATTTCGTGATTTTTATTCGTAATTGGAGAAAAGCGAGAGTGCAAATAATTGAAGAAATCTTTGCGAGGAATTTTTTGTAAGGTCATAAGATAGCCAAAATGATAAAACGGCGATTTTTTACTTTCAAAAATGCTGCGCATCATAGATTCCATGCTGCCCAAAAATACATAATTAACGTGTGAATGATGTTGAATTACTGCGCGTAATTGTTTGGGAAGGGTTTTGCTGAGAGAGGTAATTTCTTGAAATTCATCGAAAATCACAATTGGTTTTTTGCCTTTTTCGCCCATTGTTTCCAATACATTCAACACATCTTCCAAAGCCGTAAAATTGCTGTTCACGGTGGGAGTAAACGAAACTTCCATTGTGTCGCTTTGCGGATTGAGAGCAATAGTGGGCACAATTCTAAAATTATTCAAAAACTGTTTTATGTGTTCCCAGCGATTGATTTTTAAGATTTTTTTCAAAAGTTGCGTTGCAAAATCGGGAACATCGGTAATTAATTGTAAATCAATATATATCACCGGTCGATTGAGCGTGTTTGTAACTTTTTGCACCAAACTTGTTTTGCCAAATCTGCGCGGACTGATAATAATCAAATGATTGCTACTACCCAAAATAGTTGCAACCTCTTCGCTTTCGCGAGTGCGGTCGGTAAAAAAATCGTTATCGACCACCGAACCGAATTTGAATGGATTTGCCATAGGAGTGTTTGTTTATGATGCTACAAATATACAAAAAAATGTATTGCGAAAAATTTCGTTACGAAATTTTTCGTAATGCAACAAAGTGAGATGTGGTGAGCTTTTGCTGTGAATAATGTGTTGAAGTAAAGAATATGCCATACGAAAAAGAGAAAAAAGAGTGATGCTAAGAGAAAAAAGTGTTGTATATTTGTACACAATTTTAACTGCGAAAAAAGTGCCAACAAGCACTACTATGAAACATATATAAGGAAATTACATTATTTCTTGCTCTCCAAAAATTTGCCAGATTTATATAGAGAAAGAAGAACAAGTAAGCAATAAGTTAGTATTCACGCAATGCGTGGGCTTGACTTATTCTATTTGTTCGGGTTAGGCAAATACCTTGGAGAGCGGAAACAGTTGAGTTTGCGCTTTTTTTATGTCCAAAAATGAAAATTCGACGAAGGTTCGACCGCCACTCCATACGCAGAGTTGCAACTGCACCCTTCAAAAAACGCAAAAAAATCAATATAATTACTCATAAATCAGTCTGTTACAAGGAACGGACGTAAAACAAAAATCAAAATGAAAAAAATTATTTTTGGAACATTAATTATTGCGGTATCTGCAATTTGTTTTTCTTCGTGTAAACTTAGTGCACACCTTACTACGAGCGATGCGGTAAATACCAATGTTAATTTATCACAAGCGAATTTTAAAGTACTTGGCAGTTTTACCGGTGTAGCAACAGGAAAGACACAAGAATTGAGTATCAAGGGTGAGCCGGGTTTGTTATCGCAAGCAAAAGCCGATTTATTGAATAAGGCAAAAGCCGGAGGTGCTGATTTAAAACAAGGTAGCAGGGCGTTGATAAATGTAACCACAGAGGTTAAAAAGAACAACAAACACATTGTTGTTACTATGACCGCCGAAGTAATTGAATTTGTGGCGAAACAATAATCCTTTTTTTTGAATGTACTGAAAAATCCGCAGCACGAAAATGTGTTGCGGATTTTTTATTTTCCGCCAAAATGTCATACGTTTCTGCCAAATGAAGGGTATTTATTTGCTTTTCGAGTGTTTTTCTGACAGATTTACTCGCAAAACTTCTAAAAAATGCTGTGGCACAATCATTGAAAAACAGAACAGAAAAATAAGTATAACATTTAAAAACATAATACAATGGGAAAAATTATTGGAATCGATTTAGGAACTACCAATTCTTGTGTTGCGGTTATGGAGGGTAACGAACCGGTGGTAATTCCAAACAGCGAAGGAAAACGAACAACTCCTTCGATTGTTGCATTTGTGGAAAATGGCGAGCGTAAAGTGGGCGACCCTGCAAAACGCCAAGCAATTACTAACCCCGAAAAAACGATTAATTCTATTAAACGCTTTATGGGTGAAACTTTCGACCAAGTGGCAAACGAAATTCCTCGTTGCTCTTACAAAGTAGTGCGCGGCGACAACAACACGCCTCGCGTGCAAATAGACGACCGCAAATTTTCGCCGCAAGAAATTTCGGCTATGATTTTGCAAAAAATGAAAAAAACTGCCGAAGATTATCTTGGTCAGGAAGTTACCGAAGCGGTAATTACCGTGCCGGCGTATTTCAACGACAGCCAACGGCAAGCAACCAAAGAAGCGGGCGAAATTGCGGGTTTAACCGTAAAACGTATTATTAACGAACCTACCGCTGCGGCGTTGGCGTATGGACTCGATAAAGCGCATAAAGATATGAAAATTGCGGTATTTGACCTTGGTGGCGGTACCTTCGATATTTCTATTCTTGAATTGGGCGATGGCGTGTATGAAGTGAAATCTACCAATGGCGATACGCACTTGGGCGGCGATGACTTCGACCAAGTAATTATCGACTGGTTGGCAGAAGAATTTAAAAAAGAGCATAATCTTGATTTACGCAAAGACCCTATGGCGTTGCAACGCTTGAAAGAGGCTGCCGAAAAAGCGAAAATTGAACTTTCGAGTTCTACTTCTACCGAAATCAATTTGCCATACATTATGCCGGTGGACGGTATTCCAAAACACTTGGTGCGCACCCTTACTCGTGCTCAATTCGAGCAGTTGGCAGATAAATTAATTCAAGCCGTAATTCCACCATGTGCGCAAGCATTGAAAGATGCAAATCTTTCGGCATCGGAAATTGATGAGGTAATTCTCGTAGGTGGTTCTACCCGTATTCCTATCATTCAAGATAAAGTGCAACAATTCTTCGGAAAAACTCCGTCGAAAGGCGTAAATCCCGACGAAGTAGTGGCAGTAGGTGCTGCAATTCAAGGCGGTGTGCTTGCCGGCGATGTAAAAGATGTGTTGTTGCTCGATGTTACTCCGCTTTCTTTGGGAATAGAAACTATGGGCGGCGTGATGACTAAATTGATAGAATCGAATACCACCATTCCTACCAAAAAATCGGAAACATTCTCAACGGCAAGCGATAACCAACCTTCGGTGGAAATCCACATTTTGCAAGGCGAACGCTCTATGGCTCGCGACAATAAAACCATCGGTCGTTTCCACTTAGATGGTATTCCATCGGCTCCGCGCGGTGTTCCGCAAATTGAAGTAACCTTCGATATAGATGCCAACGGAATTTTGCACGTAAGTGCCAAAGATAAAGCCACCGGCAAAGAACAATCTATTCGTATAGAAGCAAGTTCGGGTTTGAGCGATGCTGAAATTCAACGTATGAAAGACGAAGCAAAAGCAAACGAAAGTGCCGATAAAGAGGCGAAAGAACGTATCGACAAATTGAATCATGCCGATAGTTTGATTTTCCAAACAGAAAAACAGTTGAAAGAATTTGGCGACAAACTTCCTGCCGATAAAAAAGCACCGATAGAAGCGGCTCTTGCAAAATTGAAAGATGCGCACAGCAAACAAGATTTGGCAGCGATAGACACAGCAAGCAATGAATTGAACACCGTGTTCCAAGCGGCAAGTCAAGAGATGTATGCCAACGCACAACAACAAGGCGGAGCAGCCCAAGAACAACAAGGAGCACCAAACGGCGGCGGTCAATCCGGTGCCGATGAAGTTACCGATGTTGATTTTGAGGAGGTGAAGTAATTCAATTACGAACAGCGTAAGCCCTCAACGAAGTTAATTTCAAATTACGAGAAAGCGGTGAATCTATGATTTGCCGCTTTTTTTATGCCTTGTTGCAAAAAGAAATTTGAGAGATAAAGCCTGAAAATCCTCAATATCCTCTACCAAACTCACGCATTACTATGAAAAGACCTTATTTTTTCCAAAATTTCCTCTTTGAAAATCAGCGTATTAAAAAAAACTTTACGGAAAAGGCAAAAAAAGTGGTATAAATATTTGGTTGGTTCAAAAAAAGAGTGAATATTTGCACTCCCA
>JAITUU010000042.1 GCA_031286165.1 Bacteroidales bacterium | reverse complement strand
AGCAGTGATGTATCACAACGTTTCTTTTTCCGGTGCAGAAAATATACCACAGCAACAAATCGAATATGGCTACACTGCCACTCGTCCCGAAAATCCTACAAGAGAGGGTTACACTTTCGGCGGTTGGTTCACCGAAGAAACCTGCGAACATGAATGGAATTTTGAAACCAACACCGTAACTGCGCACACTACTTTATATGCACAATGGAAACCCAACGAAGAGGTAGGTGTCAAAACTACATCTGCACAAGCAATTCCTGTGGCGTACTACAATCTTTTGGGGCAAAAACTCCGTGAAGAACCTACGAGCGGAATGTACATTGTACGGTATAGTAATGGCACAAGCGAACGAAAAGTAAGATAATAATGTGCTAATACGGCAATGTGCTAATGAAAGAAAAACTCCTGCGAACTTTGTTTGTGGGAGTTTTTTGTTTTTCTAACAACTAATCACGAACAACTAACCCCTAACAAAAATAATTTACAATTTACAATTTACAATTAGTAATTAATGTGTATTTTTGCAGGCAATTTTCAATTATTCCATTATTCAATTACTCAGTATGAACGCACAAGAAATTCGTCAGTCGTTTTTAGATTTTTTCGCATCGAAACAACATACAATAGTGCCAAGTGCGCCTATGGTGGTAAAAAACGACCCTACGCTCATGTTTACCAACGCCGGCATGAATCAATTCAAAGATATATTTTTGGGCAACGCACCCATTACTTCGCCGCGAGTAGCCGATAGTCAAAAATGTTTGCGCGTGAGCGGAAAACACAATGATTTGGAAGAAGTGGGGCACGATACCTACCACCACACCATGTTTGAAATGCTGGGAAATTGGAGTTTTGGCGATTATTTCAAAAAAGAAGCAATTGCGTGGGCGTGGGAATACCTCACCGAAGTATTGAAAATCGACAAAGATTGCTTATATGCCACTGTGTTTGAAGGCGACAAAAACGATGGAACGGAATTTGACAGCGAAGCCTTCGATTTGTGGAAACAATACCTGCCCGAAAGTCATATTTTGATGGGCAATAAAAAAGATAATTTTTGGGAAATGGGCGACACCGGACCCTGCGGACCGTGCTCCGAAATTCACGCCGATATACGTTCGGCAGCCGAAAAAGCACAAACACCCGGCAGAGAACTTGTGAACAACGACCACCCGCAGGTGATAGAAATTTGGAATTTGGTATTCATGCAATTCAACCGCAGAGCGAATGGCAGTCTTGAATTACTGCCTGCCAAACACGTAGATACCGGTATGGGTTTCGAGCGATTGGCTATGGTGGTGCAAGGCAAGCAATCGAATTACGATACCGATGTATTTCAACCCTTGATTCAAAAAATTGCAAGCATAGCACACACGAGTTATGGTGCCGATAAACAGAAAGATATAGCCATGCGCGTAATAGCCGATCACATTCGCACCATAGCATTTTCCATTACCGATGGGCAGTTGCCATCGAATGCCAAAGCAGGCTACGTTATTCGCCGCATTTTGCGCCGCGCCGTGCGCTATGGCTACACGTTTTTGGGTCAGCAAAAAGCATTCATGTACGCCCTCGTTCCCACACTTGTAGAAAGTATGGGCACTGCCTACCCCGAACTAAACGCGCAACAATCGCTGGTGGAAAAAGTGATTAAAGAAGAAGAAGAAAGTTTTTTACGCACGCTGGAAACCGGCATTCGTTTGTTGGAAAAAAATCTTCCTACCGCAGGCGGCGTTATGAACGGTGCAGTGGCGTTCCAATTATACGATACCTACGGATTTCCGCTCGATTTAACAGAATTGATTTTGCGCGAAAAAGGCATGAGCGTGAACGAAGAAGAATTTAACGCCGAAATGCAGAAACAAAAAGAACGCGCTCGCAATGCCGCCGCAGTGGAAACCGGCGATTGGGAAATTATAAACGAAGGCGAAAGTGAATTTGTAGGCTACGACACCCTCAGTTGCGAAACCGAAATTCTGCGCTACCGCAAAGTAGTGCAAAAAGGCAAAGAATTATATCAAATAGTGCTTTCGCGCACACCCTTCTATGGCGAAATGGGCGGTCAAAGCGGCGATAGAGGAACACTCGCGCCAATACATTCTGCACAGGAAACCATATTCATTATTGATACTCAAAAAGAAAACGGACTTTCTATTCATATTATAACTACTCAAGATTTTGCGAAAATCGCAGCAAATCTTGGGGCAACTTTCATAGCCGCCGTGAATAAAGAAAATCGCACGGCAATAGAAAATAATCATACCGCTACGCACTTATTGCACGAAGCACTGCGCGAAGTGCTGGGCACACACGTAGAACAAAAAGGTTCTCTCGTTACTGCCGATTATTTGCGCTTCGATTTCTCTCATTTTCAAAAAGTTACAACCGAAGAATTGCGTACCGTAGAATTGATAGCCAATCGCAAAGTGCGCGAAAATATAGCACTCGAAGAATCGCGCGAAATGCCCATAGCACAAGCGCAAGCAATGGGAGCAATGGCTCTTTTCGGCGAAAAATACGGAAACACCGTGCGTGTGGTAAAATACGCATCGTCTGTGGAACTCTGCGGAGGTACCCACGTGCAAGCAACCGGGCAAATCGGACTGATTCGCATAGTTTCGGAATCGAGCATAGCCGCCGGAGTGCGCCGTATAGAAGCGGTGAGCGGAGCAAAAGCCGAAGAATTAATAAATACACAGCAAGATACCTTGCGCGAAGTGCGCGAACTCTTCAACAATGCGCCAAATATAACCGCCGCCATTAAAAAAGCAATGGACGAAAGTGCCGCGCTCAAACAACAAGTGGAGCAATTTACTCACGAACAAATTGCAATGCTGGCAAGCGATTTGGCGAAAGCCGTAGAAGAAAAAAACGGCGTAAAATTCGTTGCTCGCCGCGTAAATCTTTCTTCGGAAATAATACGAGGCATAGCCACACAGTTGCGCTCCAAATTTGCCAACGAGCCATTTGCCCTTGTAATAGGCTCGGAATACGGCGAAAAACCTGCGATTACCGTAGCACTCAGCCAAAAACTTGTGGACAGCGGCGCAAATGCCTCAACCATAGTGCGCGAGGCTGCCAAAGCAATAGACGGCAACGGCGGCGGACAAGCATTTATGGCTACTGCCGGCGGAAAAAATGCCGCAGGAATAGACAACGCTATTGCAAATGCTCTTCGTTTCATGGGAATTGAAAATTGAGAGTTCTCAGTTTTCAGTTCTCAATTATTCAGTTATTGCTATGTGGCTACTACCCGTAATTTGTTCCGCGTTTTTTTTGGGCGTGTATGATATTTTCAAAAAAATATCGGTGTCGGGCAATGCCGTGTTTCCGGTTATGTTCATTTCTTCGGCTACGGCTTTGTGCATTATGCTGCCACTTATGCTGCTTTCGCACAGTGGCGTAATTGCCCACGAGTCCCTCTTTTTTGTGCCCTTTTCGGGTACGCGAGTGCAGTGCTACATTTTTATTAAAAGTTGCATAGTACAAACTTCGTGGATTTTCGCCTTCTTCGCCATGAAACACCTGCCCATTTCCATAGTCTCGCCCATTCGGGCTACTGCGCCGGTATGGACACTTTTGGGTGCAATTTTTCTACTCGGCGAACGACTTTCACCCCTGCAATGGGTGGCGGTTCTCCTCATTTTTGCCTGCATTTTTGCCTATTCTCGCGTAGGAAAACGCGAAGAAATACGATTTTCGCGCAATATGTGGGTATTTTGCATTTTTGCCGCCACGCTCTTTGCTGCCGTGAGTGCACTCTACGATAAATACCTGCTCAACACGCTGAAAATAAACCGTATGGAAGTGCAAGCATGGTTTTCGGTGTATCAATTTCTCCTAATTTCAGTACTTACTGTGCTCTTTTACAGAGGAAAACGCAAACAGGAAGAAAAATTTTTATGGCGTTGGACAATTCCTTGTATAGGAATTTGCTTGTTATTCGCAGATTTTTTTTATTTTTACGCACTAAGCCTGCCTTATGCTTTAATCGCAGTAATCTCTCCTATTCGCAGAAGTGCTGTTATTGTATCATTTTTGGCAGGTGCAGTAATTTTTAAAGAAAAAAATATGATGCGTAAAGCAATCATTGTGGCAGGAATACTCTGCGGCGTGGTGTTGCTCTATGTGGCGAAATAAGAAAAAGCCTCTCTCCAGCCCTCTCCATAAGGAGAGGAAGCAGTTCTCCCCCTTTGGGGGGGGGAGTTAAAAGGGGCTAATATATGTAGGGAAAAAACCGTTTAAACTGTTATACTGTTACAACATAGTGTGTTATAAGAAAAATAAAGATATGAAATCAATCCGTTTGTTTAGTGTTATTGCTTTTTTGTGTATGAGCAATTCCATATTTGCGCAAAATCTTACGTTTACCAACGATGATTACAAAAAAGCCTTGTGGATGACCACTCGTTTTTACGGGGCGCAGCGTTCCGGTAACGGACCCAATTGGCTCCTTTGCTACCACGAGGGTAAAGGAAATATTTCTCCCGGCTCTGCCTATAAAGACGGAAAATCGTTTATCAAAGATGCTGACGGCAATTACGACCTCTCCGGCGGTTGGTTCGATTGCGGCGACCACGTGAAATTCGGGCAAACCGAGTTTTATTCTGCCTATATGCTCCTTTTGGGTTATTCGGAATTTCCTGCCGGATATGACGACTACTATTCATTTGATTACAGCGGCTACCGCGCAGCAAAAGACTACTCGTGGGCTGGCAAAAAAGGTAAACCAAACGGTATTCCCGATATTTTGGACGAGGTAAAATACGCCACCGACTATTTTCAAAAAGTAATTCGCGACAAAAACACCTTCTACTATCAAGTGGGCGATGGCGATGCGGACCACAAACAATGGGTTACATCATCGAAAATGTCCACACTCTCAATCGACAATGGCGGCGAAAGTTCGGGTTCGCGCAAAGTACTCAAAGCCACCGGTAGCGTTACGAGTATGGCATCGCTTTGTGGTGCTACGCTGGCTGCTATGGCACGATTGTACAAACCATTTGACCCTACTTACGCAGCAGCGTGTTTGAGTAAAGCACTTGTGTGCTACGATTTTGTAACCGGCACTACCAAAGGAAATACCGGCGGAGGCTCGTATTATCCCTCAAAAACGAGTTACAACCCCGATATGACCGTGTTTTTTGCCGAACTCTACCGCACCACCGGCGAAAGTAAATATTTGACCGCTGCCGAAAGTGCAGCAGCGTATATTACCGGAAGTTCTACTTGGAATCACAACTGGTCTATCAGTTACAACAACACCGAAGATTTGGGATTTTACTTGATGGCAGTAACCAATAGTAGCATAGCGGCAACAGCAAAAGACCGATTGAAATATTACACCGAAACGCTCTATAAACCAAATTCGGGTTATCTTTTGGACAAACAAAACGATAAATGGGGAATTTTGCGCTATCCGGCAAACCAATCGCTTATTTACGCATTGTACGATAAATTACAAGGGAAAACTACCGTAAATCCTTACGTGGCAGCATCTATCGACCATATTTTGGGAAACAACACAAAAAAACTTTCTTTTGTGGTTGGCTTCACGCCAAGTGCAAGCGGCTACACGCACGCAAAATGGCCTCACCACCGCAACTACTATGGTAGCGATGCCAACAATGCCGGCGGAGTATCGCAACAAAGCGGACTGGAATTTGGCTTTATGTGCGGAGCGCAATCGTTTGATGCTTCAACGTATCCCGACAATTTGGCAGGCTACGAAGCAAGCGAGGGCGGAATTGACTACAATGCCGGTTTGGTGGGTGCATTGGGTTACATTAATTCTATTGTAGCACCGGTAAATATCAATAAATTCGGACACCCAACGCCTGAACTTGGCGAAGCAAAAAGTTTGTGCGGCACAGGAAGTGCCACCCTTACTGCTACGGTAGATATGAGTGCACTTGCCAGCGGCGAAAGCGTTACCTACAAATGGTACAAAGGCACAGCCACCACGCCATTTGAGCAAGGCGACACAAAAACAAGCGTAAGCGTTACCTCTGCCGATACCTACCGCTGCGATTTGGTAGAGAAATCGGGAAAATGGACAACCAGCGGAACTGTGGTAGTTACCGCTACCCTACCCGATGTTACACTCGGCAGCGATGTAACACTTTGCACCGAAACCTCGAAAACCTTCGATGCAGTAGTTAGTGGCACAGGCATTACCTACACGTGGAAAAAAGATAATGCCACCATAGCCGGAGCAACGGCAAAAACCTACACTGCCTACACCGCCGGAACTTATTCGGTAATAGTGGCAGCAAGCGGTTGCACAAGCAAAACAGCAAGTGCCAAAGTAACTTCGCAGTTGCCACAAGTGCAAAACGATACGATTTGCAAAGCGGGTACCGCAAATTTGGCAGTAGTAACAAGCGGCACCTACGATTGGTACGATGTAGCAACCGGCGGCACTAAATTGGCAAGCGGCAGCACATACGCACCTTCTATTACCGCCAACAAAACCTACTACGTGCAAGATGCCTCTTCTGTGAGCGCGAGTGTGGGTCCAAAAACGGCAACTTCAAACACAAGTTCAAATTGGGGTATTAGTGAAGGGTTACAATTAGCATTTACCGTAAATTCTTCCTTCTCTATCAATTCCTTAAAAGCAATGGTATATAGCGTGTATAGTGCCGGAAGCGGCACCATTACCATAGAAATTTTAGACGGAAGCGGAAATTCATTCAGCCCGAAAAAAACATTTACATCAAACGCTACAAACGTTACTACAACCGGACTTGCTACCTTTACGTTCAGTAATTTCAATATAGACAAAGCGTGGGGCAGCAACTTGCGTATGCGATTAACCGCAAAAACTATCAACGGTGATTTGGGTTTCAACGAAAGCGGTGCCTCCTACCCCTACAACTCTTCACCTCAGGGAGTGGTTACTATTACCGGTTCATACGGTTCAAATTCCAATGCGTATATGTATTTCTACGATTGGCAAATTTCTGCCGGTTCCACCTGTTCGCGCACACCGGTACTCGCACTCATAGACGGCACGTTGGCAAAATGCGCCCTCGATACCCAAGCACCTACACAACCCGGTGCACTCGCGTTCTCAAACGTTGAAGAAACAAGCGTAAGCGTAGCGTGGACGGCTTCTACCGACAACAAAGCAGTTACCGGCTATGAAGTTTCTGTAAACGGTGTTTTGAAAACTACCGTAAGCACTCCAACGGTAAATCTTACCGGACTTACCGCAAATACCGAATACAGCATAAGCGTAGTGGCTATTGACGCCGCAGGAAATAAATCAACTGCGCGTACCGGCACTGTTAGCACCAAAGAAACACCCGACACCCAAGCACCTACACAACCCGGTGCACTCGCGTTCTCAAACGTTGAAGAAACAAGCGTATCTGTTGCATGGACAGCATCAAC
>JAITUU010000039.1 GCA_031286165.1 Bacteroidales bacterium | reverse complement strand
GGCGAATTGCTCCAAAGCGATGTATATATTTGGAAAATGGAAGCAAAATTCCTTGACGGAACCACATGGGCAGGGCAAAAAAATGCTATGGGTGGTTACTCTAAGTTTGGGAATGTTACGCTTATTCGATAGTGGTGTGAAAAATCAAACGGCATGCGCCGTTTGATTTTTTTTATAAAAATATTTTGGTGGTACAAAATAAAGGTCTATATTTGCAACCCAAAGAAAAACAAAGTACAAGAATTTTAAATCTATCATAATGAAAAAAGGAATTCACCCAGAGTCATATCGCTTAGTTGCGTTCAAAGATATGTCAAACGAACAAGTTTTTATTTCACGCTCAGCAGCCCCTTCAAAAGAAACTATCACAGTGGACGGAGTAGAGTATCCGGTAATCAAATTAGAGATTTCGAGTTATTCACACCCTTTCTACACCGGTAAAATGAAATTTGTGGACACCGCAGGTCGTGTAGATAAATTCCGTAACAAATACAAAAACCACCTCGAAAAAAAATAATTTTTCAGTAAGGTTTCATGTACAAAGGCTGTTCCACCTCAGGAACGGCTTTTTTTATAACCCCCTATCTCCTGTTTCCTAACTCCTAACTCCTATTTCATGAACTACATTCTTTTCGATTCCGCCGATTATGAGAATTTAAAACCACTCACGTTTACGCGCCCCATTGCCGAAATTCGCTGTGGAATTGTAAGCATTTCCGAAAAATGGAATATGCGCCTGCGCACTACTTGTTCGTGGAAAACACAACATTATTTGCAAGCAAAATTTCCGCTTGTAATAGCAGAAGATAACATTTTCATAAACGCTACCGTACTACCTACCAATGAGTTAGTTGAAGCAATTCAGAAACTACAATCTTCGGAAGGTCTTTTTTATAACGGCGAATGTATAGCCATGCGTTGCAGTTACGAAGAATTTAATACCGTAAAAACACCTATAAGCATTGAATTTTCGGGAGAAGTGAAACAAATTCGCTATCCGTGGCACATATTTACCTACAATGGCGAACAAATCAACGCCGATTTTGAACTTCTCACCGCCGGACGCACTTCGCAAAAATTAAGTACTACCAATACCGTAATGGGCGAAGAAAATATTTTTGTGGAAGAAGGAGCCGAAGTGGAATGTGCGATTTTGAACGCCACAAAAGGCAAATTGTACATTGGCAAAGAAGCCCTCATTATGGAAGGTGCTATTATTCGTGCGCCCTTTGCTCTATGCGAACATGCAGTAGTGAAAATGGCGGCAAAAATATATGCCGATACCACTGTGGGACCTTACTGTAAAGTGGGGGGAGAATTGCAAAACGCCGTACTTTTCGGCTATTCCAATAAAGGACACGATGGCTATTTAGGCAATGCCGTTATTGGCGAATGGTGCAATTTGGGTGCCGATACCAACAATTCCAATTTAAAAAACGACTACTCCGAAGTAAAAGTGTGGAACTACGCCACGCAACGATTTATGAAAACCGGCTTACAATTCTGTGGGTTAATTATGGGCGACCACTCCAAATCGGCTATCAACACCGCCTTCAACACCGGCACAGTAGTAGGCGTGAGCAGTAATGTGTATGGTGCAGGATTTCCACGCAATTTCATACCGTCATTTTCGCGCGGTGGTTCCGAAGGTATGCAGGAATACGCACTCAAACTCGCCTGCGACACTGCTGCACGAGTATTTGCTCGCCGCGATAAAAAATTTAATGAAATCGAACATGCTCTGTTTGAGTACATTTTCAACGAAACACAGCAATATCGCCGTTTCTAAACAAAAAACACAGGAAAATGCTACCTTTCCTGCGTTCAATTAGTGCTGTACTGTTGAATCTATTAAAAAATCAAGTTTCGTTTTTTCGTTATTCTCCGCACCACCGCTTTTTCAATCTCCACCAGCAGCATCACCACTACGCCTATAATGAGCGGGAATTTCCAATCCATGAAGTGGAGCGGCTCGGTGCCAAAGGCGGTGTTCATAAAGGGCAGGTAGGTAATGGAGGCTTGAAACACTATCAATAGGGCTGCCACCACCCACACGGCGTTGTTGCTGAAAAAGTCTTTGCCGAAGGCATTTTCGCTCACGCTGCGGCAGTTGAAGAGGTGGAAAAGTTGCGCTATCACAATGGTTTGCAGTGTTACGGTGTGTACAAAGGCTTCGGAATGTCCGTATGACAAGTAGATATTCAACCCAAGCGTAGCACCGCCTATGAGCAGCGACACGAAGATAATACGCCAAATAAAATAAGGGCTTAACAACGGAACGTGCTGCGAGCGCGGCGGACGTTTCATCGTTCCGGGTTCCAATTTCTCGAAGGCGAGTGCCATAGAAATTGTTACCGATGTTACCATATTTACCCACAAAATTTGCACCGGCGTAAGCGGCAGGTTGATGCCCAAAATAATGGCGGCAACGAAAATAAACGCCTGCGCACCGTTGGTGGGGAGAATGAAAAGTATCGTTTTTTTCAGGTTGTCATACACTCTCCTGCCCTCTTCCACCGCCGTAACTATGGTGCTGAAATTATCGTCAGCCAACACCAATTCTGCTGCCTCTTTGGTTACTTCCGTGCCTTTAATACCCATAGCAATACCAATGTCGGCTTTTTTGAGGGCTGGCGCATCGTTCACGCCATCGCCGGTCATGGCACAAATAATGCCGTTTGCCTGCAACGCCTTTACTATGCGCAGTTTGTGTTCGGGGCTGGTGCGAGCATACACATCACAAGTCATCACCGCCGTTTTCAAATCTTCGTCCGTCATTTGTTCCAATTCCTTACCTTGCAGCGCGGTTTTTCCGTTGCCTATGCCAAGTTCATTGGCTATGGTGCGAGCGGTATCCACATGGTCGCCGGTAATCATTTTCACGGTAATGCCGGCATCTTTGCATTTTTGCACCGCCTCAATTACCTCCTCGCGCGGCGGGTCTATTATGCCGGCAAGTCCCAAAAACACCAGCCCAGTTGCTATGTCGCTGTGTTCGATTTCGGTAACAGATTTCGGCACAATTTTGTATGCCGCGCCAATGGTTCGCTGTCCGCGTGTGGCGATTGCCGAAATTTGCCGTTCCCAATGTTCGCGAGCAAAAGCAGCGGTTCCGGTGGCGGTTTGTTCAAATTGCGCCATCTCCATCAAGCGGTCGGGTGCTCCTTTTACATATATAATATGGTGGTCGGAATCTGCCTGCGGTGTTTCCATATATTCCACCAGCGTAGCCATATATTTATATTCCGAATCGAAGGGAATGGTGGCAATGCGTGTCAAAGTTTTGCTCGAAGGGAGTTCCGAAAGATTTTCGTCCATCAAGGCTTTGTGTTTCGATTTCGCTTTGTCGAAAAGGGTAATCAACGCCCCTTCGGTAGGGTCGCCGTTTATTTTCCAATGTCCGTCTTCGTCTTGCAGCAACACGGCATCGTTACAAATATTGAACGCCGTGATAAGTTCTTCCAACACCGGCTCTTTTTCATACTCCACTTTGGGACACAGTTCGCACACTTCAAATTCCGAATTACACGCCGCATTGTTGCAGTTGGTGTGAATATCGCCTTCGGGTGCGTAGCCGGTGCCGGTTACAAAATATTCACCATCGCGGGTTTCGAGTGTTTTCACGGTCATTTCGTTTTTGGTCAAAGTGCCTGTTTTGTCGGAACAAATCACCGACACCGAACCGAGAGTTTCCACCGAAGGCAGCGTGCGCACAATGCTATTGCGGCGAGCCATATTTTGCACACCGATAGAAAGAATAATTGCCAAAATTGCCGGCAGCCCTTCGGGAATGGCAGCAATCGCCAGCCCTATGACCGACATTCCCAAATGCCCGATTTCGTAATGGCGGAAGAAGTAACCAAACAAAAACACGAGCACCGCGCCGCCCACAATCACAAAAGAAATCATTTTGCCGAATTTGGCAGTTTGTTTGAGCAGTGGCGTAGTAAGTTCCTGCACGCCGGACATCATTTGATTGATTTTTCCCAACTCGGTATGTTCACCAATAGCAACCACAATGCCCACACCCGTGCCGGCACTCACCGAAGTTCCGGCAAACGCCATATTTGCGCGGTCGCCAAGTTCCACGTTTTCGGGCAGCGCATCGGTTTTCTTTTCCGTAGGCACCGATTCGCCTGTGAGAGCACTCTCTTCCACGCGCAAATTATCGGTGCGTATCAGTCGTAAATCTGCCGGAATTTTGTCGCCGGGAGCCAAAAACACCACATCGCCAATGGTCAATTCAGCGGCATCTATCTCCACGCGCTTGCCGCCACGAAGCACCTGCGCTTTGAGCGAAAGCATTTTTTTGATGTTTTCGAGGGCTTTTTCGGCTTTGTTTTCCTGAAAATAGCCGATGGAAGCGTTGATAAGCACCACGAGCAGAATCACCGCCGTGTCCACATAATCCTGCACAAGGAAGGTAATAACCGCCGCCGCCAACAATATATATATAAGTATATCGTTGAAATGTTTGAGAAATTTAACAATCTCGTTCACTTTCTTTTTTTCGGGCAGGAGGTTTTTGCCGTGAATGTGCAATCTGCGCGTTGCCTCGCCATCTACAAGTCCATTTACCACATCGGTATCGAGTGAGCGCACCACGTGCTCCACTTCGAGGGCATACATTTTTTTTTCTTCGTTCATGAGTGTTATTTTTAGGTATTTAAAGCAAAATCACAGCATATTGCTACTGCAATTCAGCCACGAACAAAAATACGGAAAATTCAAAGCACTCTCGGTTTTACACAATTCATGTAGTCAGATATTTCTATGATTCTCCTCATAATTTCGGCGTGTAAGCGTGGATTTACAACCATAGAACGAAGTACGTTGAGCAGCACAGATTTTTATATGTTCTATTTCATAATAAATACATAGTTTCGTAAAAAATATTCCTTGTAATTTTGTCAAGTCAAATAAAAGTCATACTTTTGGAACGCTTAAAAAAGGGCTTTCTTGACACGAAAAAAAAATTATTATAATTAATTAATACTGTAAACAAATGACAACCTTAACAAAAAATCAAAAACTCATTCAGTGGGTAAACGATTGGGTGAAAGTAATGCAACCCGATAACGTGGTATGGTGCGACGGTTCTGAAGAAGAAAACAACCGTTTGAACGAAATGATGGTAGCATCGGGCATGGCTATCAAATTAGACGAAAAAAAACGTCCAAATTCATTCTACTATCAATCAGACCCAAGCGATGTGGCTCGCGTAGAAAACCGTACATTTATTTGTACTGAGAAAGAAGAAGATGCAGGACCAACAAACTATTGGGAATCGCCTGCGAAAATGAAAGAAATCTTATTGGCAAAATATACCGGCTGTATGAAAGGTCGTACTATGTACGTTATTCCATTCAGCATGGGTCCATTGGGTTCAAACATTGCTCAAATCGGTGTTGAAATTTCAGATTCTCCATACGTAGTAACAAGTATGCGCATTATGACCCGTATGGGCAAAGCCGTTCTTGACGTACTTGGCGATGGCGATTTCGTACCTTGCGTTCACTCGGTAGGTGCTCCACTTGCTCCGGGACAAAAAGACGTAAAATGGCCTTGCGCTCCAATCGAAGAAAAATATATTTCTCACTTCCCTGCAACAAAAGAAATTTGGTCTTACGGTTCAGGTTACGGAGGTAATGCACTACTCGGCAAAAAATGTTTTGCACTTCGTATTGCTTCTTATATGGCAAAAACCGAAGGTTGGTTGGCAGAACACATGCTTATTTTAGGATTGACAAATCCTGCCGGCGTTACTAAATATATTGCTGCTGCCTTCCCAAGTGCCTGCGGTAAAACAAACTTAGCAATGCTTATTCCTTCAATTCCGGGTTGGACTGTAAAAACAGTAGGTGATGACATCGCTTGGATGAAATTCGGAAAAGACGGACAATTATATGCTATCAACCCAGAGGCAGGTTTCTTCGGTGTGGCTCCGTTCACTTCGGAACAAACTAACCCAAATGCGCTTCACTCATGCGATAAAGATACAATTTTTACAAACGTAGGTTTAACACCCGACAAAAACGTATGGTGGGAAGGAATTGGTTACGACTGCCCGGATGGAACAATTACTTGGAAAAACGAAGTGTACAAAGCAGGTAGCGATATGCAAGTAGCGCATCCAAATGCTCGTTTTGCAGCAAAAGCAAGCAATTGCCCAACAATAGACCCTAAATGGGAAGACCCGGCAGGTGTACCTATTTCTGCTATTTTGTTCGGTGGTCGCCGTCCAAGCACTGTACCTCTTGTATATGAAGCACGCTCTTGGAATCACGGTACCTTCATTGGTTCTGTGGTAGGTTCAGAAGTAACTGCTGCCGCTATTGGTTTGGCTGCCGGCGTTCGCCGCGACCCATTCGCAATGTTGCCATTCTGCGGTTACAATATGGCTGACTATTTCGGACATTGGATTTCAATTGGCGAAAAAGCACCGGACAAAGCAAAACTTCCAAAAATATTCAACGTAAACTGGTTCCGTAAAGACGAAAACGGTCGCTGGTTATGGCCGGGCTACGGCGATAACTCTCGCGTACTTGCTTGGATTTTCAACCGTTGCGAAGGTTCTGTGGAAGCAGTAGAAAGCCCAATCGGATTGTTGCCAAAAGCACAAGATATTGACATCAGCGGTTTATCAGTAACTCCTGCCGACATGACAGAATTATTGAAAGTTGATAAAAATCTTTGGAAAGCCGAAGTTGATTTAATCAAAGAACACTATGCACGTTTCGGTAACAGAATTCCTGCTGCGCTTAACGCTGAATTAGCAACTTTGGAAAAAAACTTAGCATAAGATTTTTCTAAATACTACGAAAATCCTTCCGCACTCGGTGTGGAAGGATTTTTTTGTATTTTTGGGCAATAGTAACACAACAATAAATTATGAATAACAGAGTATTTACGTATCTCAAAGAAGAAAAAGAAGCGCGGCGCAAAGGTGGATTATATCACAAAACACAAATCAATCTTGCCTACAACTCCAATAGAATTGAGGGAAGTAAACTTACCGAAGAACAAACCCGCTCCATGTTTGAAACACGCACAATTGGATTTAAAGACCAAGAGGCTGTGCCGATAGACGATATTATAGAAACTTCTAATCACTTTATTGCGTTTGATTATATGCTCGATACCATTGACGAAATAGTTTCAAGCCGCATCATTAAAGAATTTCATAGAATTTTAAAAACAGGAACTTCCGATGCTACAAAACAATGGTTCAATGTGGGCGAATGGAAACAACACCCCAACGAAGTGGGCGGCGAAACAACAACGCTTCCTCAGAATGTAGAAAAAGAAATGGAAGAACTCAATACATGGTACAATTCATTGCAATCGCTTGTGTTTGAGAATATTATAGAATACCACTATCGTTTTGAAAAAATACACCCGTTTCAAGATGGAAACGGCAGAGTTGGACGCCTGATTATGTTCCGCGAATGTTTGAAACACAACATCATACCATTTATTATAGACAATAATCACAAACAGTTTTATTATCGCGGTTTACGAGAATTTAAAACAGTACGAAATTACTTGCTTGATACCTGTCTTTCGGCACAAGATACTTATACCGAATGGTTACGCTATTTTTATGGAAATAACAAAATAATTGATTACCTGAGTAACGGCAGCGAATAGATTGTTTCACTACGTTCGCAACGGCGTAGCCATCACCGAAGGTAATGACGTAAAAACAACTATATTGCGCACAATAATTTACGATTTACAATTAATAAATTACAATTAAACATGAAATTATATGCAATAGAAACCGGCAATGTAATGTTCGATGGCGGCGCAGTATTTGGCGTGGTGCCAAAAACAATATGGCAAGCAAAATATCCGGCAAACGACCTGAATTTAGTGAATTTTAGCATGCGCTGCCTTTTGATACACGAGGGCGAACGCATACTGTTGGTAGATTGCGGAATGGGAAACACCATGCCCGAATCGCTCTTGAAATATTATTTTGTAAATGGCAGCAACACCTTGCTCAATTCCTTAGCAGCACAGGGCTATTCGCCCAACGATATTACCGATGTAATTTTCACTCATCTGCACTTTGACCACTGCGGCGGAGCAATTACAAAAAATGCAGATGAAAGTTTGCAAGAAACCTTTCCCAACGCGCAGTATTGGGTGGGAAAAAGTCACTGGAAAAGTGTGCAACACCCCAACCGCCGCGAGCGACCTTCGCTTTTGAAAGACAACATAGAACCACTGCGCACAAGCGGAAAACTCAATTTTGTGGAGCACAGCATACACATAACACCCAACGTAGAATTGCGCCTTTTCAACGGACACACCGCCGGACAAATAATGCCCATAGTGCACTACAAAAACCACCTGATAGCTTACACTGCCGATGTTTTTCCAACAAGCGTGCATTTACCAGCCTCCTATGTGTGCGGCTACGATATAGAACCACTGATTACCATGCAGGAATGTGATGAATTTTTGAACGAAGCAGTGGAAAAATCCATGATTTTATTCTTTGAACACGATGTGAATGTGGAATGCTGCACCCTCACTCGCAGCGAAAAAGGCGTGGTGATAGATACCACATTTCCACTCTCTTCGCTGTAATAAAGTTCGCAGTTTTCAAACAAGATAATTACAACACAAAGAAAATAATTTACGAATTGTAATTTACAATTTAGAAATTTTTGTATCTTTGGCACTTTAAAAATTATAAACGAAAAACGAATGGGATTAAAAATTTTAGTTTTAGCTAAACAAGTACCCGACACCCGCAATGTGGGTCAAGATGCAATGAAGCCCGATGGTACTGTAAACCGTGCAGCACTGCCTGCCATATTTAATCCGGAAGATTTGAACGCATTGGAACAAGCCTTGCGATTGAAAGACACATTTCCGGGAACAACCGTACACATAGTTACAATGGGTCCTCCGCGAGCCGCAGAAATTATTCGCGAAGCAATGTTTCGCGGAGCCGATGGCGGTTACTTAGTTACCGACCGCGCGTTTGCCGGAGCCGATACACTTGCTACTTCTTACACACTCAGTCTTGCAGTAAAAAAACTTGCTCCCTTCGATTTAATTCTCGCCGGTCGTCAAGCAATAGACGGCGACACTGCGCAAGTGGGTCCACAAGTAGCCGACAAAGTGGCTGTGCCACAAATTACCTACGCCGAAGAAATTCAAAGCGTGAAAGACGGGAAAATTCGTGTAAAACGCCGTTTGGAACGAGGAATTGAAATTGTAGAATCACCACTCCCCTGCGTTGTTACCGTGCATAGTTCGGCAGCAGAATGTCGATTTAGAAATTCTAAACTCACTATGAAAAATAAACACGCAAAAACGTTGAGCGAATTGCAAGAAACCGAATCGTCATACGTGAATTTATATAAAACCAGCCCTTGGCTTACCATTACCGAATGGTCGGCAAACGATTTGAACCCCGATTTCAATTGTTTGGGACTTACCGGCTCGCCTACCAAAGTGAAAACAATAGAAAATGTGGTTTTAACCGCAAAAGAAAGTGTGCAACTCACGCCAAGCGACAGCGATATGGACAATTTAATGAAAGAATTGATTGCGAATCACACAATAGGATAATAGTATTAATTAAAAAAAACAGACATACCGTGAATAACGTTTTTGTATATATAGAAATAGAAGATGGAGCCGTAGCCGATGTAAGTTTAGAACTACTTACCAAAGGTAAAAAATTGGCAAACCAACTCGAAAAAAAACTCGAAGCAATTGCGATAGGGTTCAACTTACAAGGTTTGGAAAAAGAACTTTTTCCATACGGAGTAGATGTGTTGCACGTGGCAGACGACAAACGCCTTGCACCTTACACCACACTGCCTCACAATAAAATTGTGTGCGAAATTTTCAAACGCGAGCAACCCGAAATTGCACTCTTTGGCGCATCATCGGTGGGTCGCGATTTGGCTCCGCGCATTTGTTCTACCACAGGAAGCGGTTTAACAGCCGACTGTACAAGTCTTGAAATTGGCGACCACACCGACCCGAAAACCAAACAAGAATATAAAAACTTGTTGTACCAAATTCGCCCGGCATTCGGCGGAAATATTATTGCAACCATTATCAATCCCGACACTCGTCCGCAAATAGCAACAGTGCGCGAAGGGGTAATGAAAAAAGAAATTTTTGATGCCAACTACAAAGGCGAAGTAAAAAAATTCGATATTTCAATTCTGAACGATGCCGATTTTGTGGTAAAAGTAATAGAACGCGAAATTGAAAAAAGCAAAGTAAACCTAAAAGCAAGCCAAGTAATTGTGGCAGGTGGTTACGGAGTTGGTTCACGCGAAAATTTCAAACTTTTGTATGAATTAGCCGAAGTTTTGGGCGGCGAAGTTGCCGGTTCACGCGCTGCGGTGGATTCAGGATTTGTGGACCACGAACGACAAGTGGGGCAAACGGGAGTAACCGTGCGACCAAAACTCTACATTGCCTGTGGAATTTCAGGTGCAGTGCAACACACTGCCGGCATGCAAGAATCTTCGATTATTATTTCAATCAACAACGACCCTCTTGCCCCTATCAATACCATAGCCGATTACGTAATTTCGGGCGATTTGAACGAAGTTCTGCCCAAAATGGTAAAATATTACAAACAAAATACAAAATAACAGAGAAACATGGCAAACTTTTATTCCGATAATAAAGCATTGAGATTCCATTTGGAACACCCCTTAATGCAAAAAATAGTGAAGTTGAAAGAAGACAACTTTGCAGAAAAAGACACATTTGACTACGCTCCCCAAGATTTTGACGATGCTCTCGATAGTTACGACAAAGTAATGGAAATAGTGGGCGACATTAGTGCCAACTTACTTTCTCCACTCGCAGAATCGGTGGACCACGAAGGTCCGAAAATTGTGGACAACGAAGTAGTGTATGCACAAGGAACACAACAAGGTTTGGAGGCGTTCCGCAAAGCAGAACTTTTAGGAATGTCGCTACCGCGTCAATATGGCGGTTTGAATTTACCTACCGTACCATATATTATGTCGGGCGAAATAGTTGCTCGCGCCGATGCTGCATTTTGTAATATTTTCGGTTTGCAGGATTGCGCCGAAACTATTTTGGAATTTGGCGATGAGGCAATGAAAGAAAAATACCTTACTCGCGTGTGTGCCGGCGAAACTGCCGCTATGGACTTAACCGAGCCTGATGCAGGTTCCGACCTTGGTGCAGTGCAACTCAAAGCACACTACGATGAAGCGAAAAAAACATGGATTTTGAACGGCGTAAAACGTTTTATTACCAATGGCGATGCCCACGTAAATCTTGTGCTTGCTCGCTCCGAAGAAGGAACCAACGATGCTCGCGGACTTTCGCTGTTCATTTACGACCGCAATGATAAAGCCGTGATAGTGCGCCGTTTAGAAAATAAACTTGGTATCAAAGGTTCGCCAACCTGCGAACTTGTGTTTAAAAACGCTCC
Organism: Bacteroidales bacterium; assembly: GCA_031286165.1. Taxonomy (GTDB): domain Bacteria; phylum Bacteroidota; class Bacteroidia; order Bacteroidales; family UBA1715; genus WQTX01. The sequence goes on along the minus strand of JAITUU010000039.1, from coordinate 31,790 downwards.
TGCCGAACTTTGCGGCGACCGCCGTATGGGACTTATCAAATACGTAATGTTCCTTATGAATGGTGCTCGCTTGGGTATTGGTGCTCAGTCGGTTGGACTTTGCGAAGCCGCTTACCGCGAAGCATTGGCGTATGCTCACGAACGCGAACAATTCGGAAAACCAATTATTCAATTCCCTGCGGTATATGAATTGATTACCAACATGAGAGTACGCACCGAAGCCGTTCGCTCGCTTTTGTATGAAACTTCGCGCTTTGTAGATGTATATAAAGCCTACGATATGCTTGCGAAAAAACGCGATTTAACAGCCGAAGAAAAAGCAGATGCTCGCGTGTATAGCAAATTGGCAGATATTTTCACACCACTTGTAAAATTAACTTCGAGTGAATATTCCAATTCATTGGCGTATGACTCACTTCAAGTACACGGTGGTTCGGGATTTATGAAAGATTACCCGATTGAGCGCATTTATCGCGATGCTCGTATTACTTCTATTTACGAAGGAACTTCGCAACTACAAGTGGTGGCGGCTATTCGCGGTGTTACCACCGGCGGATATTTGAATCAAATCAAAGCCTACGAAGCCGAACCGGTCAATGCTCGTTTCGATTATTTGCGTGAGCAATTAGCCGCTATGACCGCCGACTACGCCAAAGCAGTGGAATTGGTAAAAGCCGAGAAAAACAATGAATACATAGATTTCCACGCTCGCCGCTTGGTAGAAATGGCTGGAAATATTATCATGGGTCATTTGTTGGTACTTGATGCAAACCGTTGCGATTGTTTTGCAGAATCAGCAGAAATTTTCATAAAACTTGTGTACGGCGAAAACAAACAACGCTTGGCATACGTAGAAAATTCAGAAGTGAAAGATTTAGGATTTTATAAAATCTAAAATTTTTATAGGTATATGTTGAAAAGGCTCTTCTTCGGAAGGGCTTTTTTTATGGAAAAATAGGTAGAATTATAAAATATTTATCATACTTTTGTGGTTGATTATATGTGAAAAATTTGCGTTAAACAGAATAATACCTATCGTAATGGCAACAATTGCATTCCAATACAATGCTCGTAATTCAGTTATGAAACACGTATTTGATGCGTGTTTGGCTGCAGGAGCAAAAATAATTCCGCAATCCAAAACAGACACCAATTATCCATACAACAAAAAATAAGTTAAGAACTTAGTAAAAATAAATCGAGACATGAGTACCGGAGCGAAAACCGGCGTTGCTATGAATAATTTTTGGAATTAATATGGAATTGTTTGAATCAGATGAAGCAAGAAAGGATAAACTCAAAATAAAAAAGTCGTATCCGAAAGCCGTACAACAAAAATTAGTAACACTTATCACTGAAATGCTTACAAATCCTTACGAAGAAACAGGGAAACCCGAAGCATTGAAATACGCACTAACCGGTTTATGGTCGCGCCGCCTTACAAATAAGGAACGAATTGTGTATTATGTTGAAGACGAATCTCTTAACATCGTTCGATATTTAAGCCCCTATGGTAAAAAATAGCATTTTCTTCCAACATATTTCATGCCTGCCGAAGTAAAAAAACATATAAAACAACTGCTTGCTGCCCTGCCCGACAATCCGGGAGTGTATCAATTTTTCGATAAGGTTGGCACGCTTTTGTATGTGGGGAAGGCAAAAAATCTCAAAAAACGAGTTAATCAATATTTTAGCAAAGAGCACGATTCGGCACGAACTACGGTGCTTGTGCGTAAAATTGAAACCATCAAACACTTGGTGGTAGAAAGCGAAGAAGACGCCCTTTTACTCGAAAATAATTTGATAAAAAAAAATCGTCCGCGCTACAATATTCTGCTCAAAGACGACAAAACCTTTCCTTGGATAGTAATCAAAAACGAAGGATTTCCCCGTATTTTTTTTACGCGCAATTACATAAAAGACGGTTCGCAGTATTTTGGACCCTACGCCAATATTAAATTAGCGCGTTTTTTGCTCGATATGTTGCACACTATGTATCAACTGCGTACCTGCAAACTCAATTTGGAGCCGGCGGCGATTGCCAAAGGAAAATTTCAAAGTTGCCTGCAATATCACCTAAAAAATTGCCTTGCACCCTGCGAAGGTAAGCAATCGGAAGACGATTATATGCGTAATATTCAAGATATTAAGAATATTTTGCGCGGCAATATTTCCGAAGTAATTGCTCTGCTCAAAATTCGTATGCAGGCACATGTGGAACTATTGCAATTTGAACAAGCCGGCGTTATCAAAAAACAATTGGAACAACTTGAGTCTTACAAAAGTCGCTCAACCATTGTAAGTCAAACGATTAGCAATGTAGATGTATTTTCAATTCTTATGGATATGGACGTTGCCTACGTAAATTTTTTGAAAGTGCAAAATGGTGCCGTTATTCAAATGCACACTATGGAAATCAAAAAACAGTTGGAAGAAACGCCCGAAGAACTGCTTGCGATGGCTATGATAGAAATTCGGCAAAAAATTCCGAGTACTGCTCACGAAATTATTGTGCCCATAATTCCCGATTTTACCTTCTCCAACACGCACTACGTGGTTCCGCAGAAAGGCGATAAAAAAGCACTCTTAGACCTTTCGGAGCGCAATGCGAAACAGTTTCAGTTGGAAAAATTGAAGAATTTGAAAAACGTGGACCCCGAACGCCACAGCAAACGGATTTTGGAAACCATGAAAGCCGATTTGCACCTGCGAGAACTGCCGGTACACATAGAATGTTTCGACAATTCCAACATTGGCGGCAGTTTTCCGGTGGCAGCCTGCGTGGTGTTCAAAAACGCAAAACCCAGCAAAGCAGATTATCGACATTTCAATATTCGCACCGTAGAAGGTCCAAACGATTTTGCTTCGATGGAAGAAATTCTCACGCGCCGCTATTCGCGCCTGCTTGCCGAACATGCACCCTTGCCGCAATTAGTAATTGTAGATGGAGGAAAAGGTCAATTGAGTTCGGCGGTAAAAATTTTCAAACAATTAGGAATTTTTGAAAAAGTGCAACTCATAGGCATAGCAAAACGTTTGGAAGAAATATTTTTCCCCAACGACCCCGTGCCGCTGTATTTGAGCAAAACCAGCGAAACACTCAAAGTAATTCAAAACCTGCGCAACGAAGCCCACCGCTTTGGTATTACTCATCATCGCAATCAACGCTCGAAATTTTTTATCAGTTCCGAATTAACTTCTATTGAAGGTATTGGCGAAAAAACTGCGGAATTGCTCCTCAAAAAATTCAAAACCATTGGCGGCATACAATCGGCATCAATAGAAGAATTGGCAACAGTGATAGGGCAAAAAAAAGCCGAAGTGGTGAAGCACTATTTTACCATAGAAACCTAAGGTATTTCGGCATTTTTTCCTACCTTTGCTTTCTCTTTGAACACAAAAAATGAAACAAAAAGCATTAGTAGTAGGCGGCAGTAACGGAATTGGATTGGCTTTGGCGCAGGAATTGCTGCAACGCAATTACGGCACTGTGTATGTGATAGATAAAACTGCTCCGGCGAAACATTTGGGCGAAAACGTAGTGTTTTTTCACTGTAATTTACTCCATTTCGAGCCTTCGGTGTTGCAACAATTCGCCGATATAGACACCCTCATCATCACTGCCGGATTTGGCAGAGTTGCCGATTTTAGCAGCATTACCGATGCCGAAATTGTGAATAGTGTTACGGTAAACGCCGAAGTTGTGTGCCGCATTATCAAATTTTTCTACGAAAAAATACAATCAACCGCCAATTTTCACTGCGCCGTAATGGGCAGCATTGCCGGATTGGTGTCTTCTCCCCTTTTTGCCGTATATGGTGCTACAAAATCCGCCGTGTGCAAATTCATAGAAAGTGTGAACATAGAATTGGAGCAACACGGCACTCAGAACCGAATTTTGAACGTATCGCCCGGAAGTATTGCCGGCACTCGTTTCAATGGTGGCGAAAACGATTTAGAGAAAATCAAACAATTGGCGCAAGAAATTCTTGAAAAAATGTATGCAAAACAAACGCTGTTCATTCCGCAATTTGAGGAAATTTACGAAACAGTGTTGCGCAATTACACCGAAAATCCCCATGAATTTGGCGTGCAAAGTTACAAATACAAACAAAACTCAACGCGAAAAAGCGAAAAACCGCAACTCAAAATCGGGTATTTGAGCGGGACCTTTGATTTATTTCACATTGGACATTTAAACCTGCTGCGCCGCGCCAAAGAATACTGCGATTATTTGGTGGTAGGGGTTCACAGAGATGCGCTACACAAAGGGAAACAAGCGTTTATACCCTTTGAAGAACGATTTGAAATTGTGAAAAATATCAAATATGTTGATAACGTAGTTGCATCGCACACCGAAGATATTGATGCCTACGCCGAAATCAACTACGATTTTCTCTTCGTGGGCAGCGATTACAAAGGCAGCGAACGTTTCAACCGCTACGAAGAATTTTTTAAACATACCGATGTGAAAATTATCTATTTCCCCTACACACAAAGCACCAGCAGCACCCAACTACGCACCGTGATTGATGCAAAAATTGATACATTGGCACAATAGTTACAGGCAAAAACACACTATAAATAGTAATAATCAATCATTTAAAGCATTATCTAAAATAAGAACAAATGCAAGAAAATTATCCCATAGATTTTGTAGTTACATGGCTCGATGGCAACGACCCCGCGTGGCAAACCGATTACAAAAAATATTACAAAGAAGAAAAAGGCATAGATATGTCCATTGCTCGCATGCGCGATTGGAATAATTTACAGTATTGGTTTCGCAGCGTAGAGAAATTTGCGCCTTGGGTGAACAAAATTCACTTGGTTACTTGGGGGCATCTACCGAAATGGCTCAAAACCGATGCCCCGAAACTCAACATTGTAAAACACTCAGATTTTATTCCGGCGGAATATTTACCCACATTCAGCACCTTTCCAAACACGTTAAATACACACCGAATACAAGGTATTTCCGAGCATTTTGTGCTGTTTGATGACGATATGTTTTTGGGACGCAAAACAGATAGAACACGATTTTTCAAACAAGGGAAACCGGTAGATATGGCAACGCTGACCCCCATTCCGCCAACGCTGCCCTTTGGACATTACATATTGAACAGTATTCATCTCATGCAAAAACGATACCCATTCAATAGTGCCATAAAAAACAATATTTCCAAATGGTTTAATCCCCAATACGGCATATTGACAATGTTGAAAAATCTGTGTTTGTTGCCATACGCCACCAATGTGGGATTGAAAAATCCGCATGTGGCAATACCGTTTCTTAAATCTACGTATAAAACACTGTGGCAAGAAGAGTTTGAAACGTTAGACGGAACTTGTAAAAATCGCTTTCGGAATTATACCGATGTATTGCAATGGGTAATGCGCTACGAGCAACTTTTAAGTGGAAATTTTGTTCCACACACCATGAAAGATACATCAACCGATTGGATTACCGACCGCGATGCCGGGCGAATTGCCGATTATATTGTAAAACAAAAATACGCACTTTTTTGCATTAACGACAGCAACGATATTCAACATTTTGAGCAAACAAAAGCCACTATCAACGCGGCGTTTGAAAAACTGCTGCCCGAAAAATCTTCGTTTGAAAAATAGCCTTATTCCAAGCGATTCAATGCCAGCGTGTATTTGTCGCCCGAAAACGCGGTAAAATGCCCCAGCGCACCACCCGAAAAATTGGAAATAGGATTATCAGGAACCGAAAACGCGCCGCCCGCTTCCATTGCCGCCTGCATGGAAGAATAAAAGCGATATGCTGTGCGGTCGAACGAACGCAATTCAAGCGAGAGGACATCGTTTTCGTAAAATCGTTGCCACGGCGAGTAATGTATGGTATCGGCAGTGAAATACGTATCGTTCATAATGGTAAGGTCGCGGTGAGCAAGGGTGTCGTTTCTATAAATTACCACTCTGTAAAAATTATCTTCCGCCTGAGGGTCTAAAAACGAAAGTGTTACCATATACGTAGTGTCGCCGCCATATTCTATACTCGGAAACATGGGATTGTGCGTAATTTTTTCGTAGGTAACATCGGTAAAATTCACTCGTTGGGGCATATACGAAGTTGCCGTATAGGTTTCTCCTTCTGCCTCCACCGTGAGTTCATACCTCGTTTTTTCGGGAAAGAGCGCGTATGCCACATACAGCCCTTCGCTCATTTCTATCAAATTCAGCGTTGTGGAATTGTAGCGCAGCGTGATAGTTGCGCCGCTCACGGGAGGATTTTTTTCGCTACTCACAAACGACACCGTTCGCGACAAACGTACCGTAATAGCACCTTTCATGGCATTGCACTCGGCATCTATCACAAGGCGCGACTGGGCAGTTTCTACTTCAAAATCCTTCATTTCTTCTTCGCAGGAAGTGGCGCACAGTACGGCGAAAAGTGCTGCAAAACCTATCAAAATCCGTAATATATTTTTTCCGTGTGTCATTGCAATTCTTGTTTTTTAATAGTATTCACCAAATCTTTCACCGAAATTAAGCGAAGTGCAAAAGCAGAACAAAATCCGGCTATCATAGTGTAAATCATGGTATATATCCAATGTAAATTCAACATTTTTTTACCATAATAGCACAAAAGTACGGTAATTATGCAACATAGCAAAAGCAGCGCAAGCGATTTGAAGGGAAAAGAAAATGTAAAAATTCGTTTACACATAAACATTTGCAAAGCGCAGGTTATGTACTGTGTAAGCACGCTTGCCAAAGCCGCCCCAAGCGCGCCGTAGCGAGGAATTACCGCATAATTGAGCGCAAAATTGAGCAGCATACCGCCGCCGGCTATTATATTGAGTGTTTTCAAATTATTATTTGCAGTGAGTAGCGTTCCAAAAATATAGGCACTCGAAATAGGCACAAAACTCAGTATTAAAATGCCGTATATCTGCGCCGATTCGCGCACGTGGTCGTGATACATGAGAGTCATTAATTCGGTTTTGTAGGTAATTGTAGTTATCACAAATACCAGCGTAGGCACTATGAGTAGCAAAAACGACAAATGTGTGAGTTGCCCCACCGGTTCGCGGTGTTTAAGCATTCGGGCAAACATAGGCAGAAGCAGCGTGGAAAACAAGTAGGCAAAAGCAGTTACCGCATCGAGTATGCGGAAAGACTGCGCATACACACCGGCTTGTTCGGCACCGGTGGGCAGCATAGTTTCCAGCATTACCATATCCATGCGGGTATAAAGTCCCATGAGCAATACCAAAAGCGCAAAGGGATAACTTTGTTTTACAATCAATTTCAAAAACGCAGCATTGAATCGCAAGCGAAAAAATTGTGCTTTGCGATACACAAACACAAAGGCGATAATTGCCGTGAGCATATATGCAATCGTTTGCGCATACACAAAGCACTCTATGGTAAACGAATTGCGGTGTGCAAGCAGTAAAAATCCACACAGCGCAATGAGCAACAGTCTATCCACCACCGAAATGAGGCTGTCGGTTTTGAAATACTGCAATCCCGAAATATTGGAACGCAAATAAAGCACCAGCGAAAGTAAAAATTGATTGAAAAGCAAAAATGCGAACAATACCCATCGCTGCGCATCGAAGTGAAGAAAAAGCCCTATTACAGCACCGATTGCAGCATACAAAACAGCGAGTAATAATTTGAGTACCACCATATTGGAAAAATATTTCTGCAACAAATGATTGTGCTGTGCAATATTGCGATTATTGAAATTAGTAATGCCCATATCAAGAAAAATATTCAGGATAATGGAAAGACTGAACAACGCCGCATACATACCGTAATCATGCGCACCCACCGTATTTTGCACGGTGCGGTCAATACCAAAAATCCAAAATGGTTTTACCAACAAATTGAGAAAAACCAAAAGAATGAGATTTATGATAAAGGTTCGTTTCATCGGTTTATGTTTGATTTTTTCTTTTTAAAGGTCAAATGTAATTCTCATAACAATCATTTTGCATTACGAGAATTTCATTAACTATCTATTACACAGTAATTTAAGCACATAACATACTTCACGACAAAGGTAGAAAATTATTTTATATTCCAAAAATAAACCGTATTTTTGCGTCTTTACTCATGTAAACAAATTCTTTGTAATGCACACCGATTTTTTTCTTTCACAAGTTGCTGCCGACCTTATTCGCCACACAGGTGGCGATTTTTCAAAAACGCTGATACTCTTTCCCAACAAACGCGCCTCTGTGTTTTTCAATCAAGCACTCTATGCGCAACTCCAAAAAACATTTTTTGCGCCCACATACAGCACCATTAGTGAATTTGTGAGTACCGATTCGCCGCTGCACCTTGCCGATGAACTCACTCTTTTAGCGCATTTATACAAAGCCTACAAAGAAGTTTTTTACCGCAAAAATCCGCAGGAAGCACTCGAAACCTTCGATGAATTTTACTCGTGGGGAAAAACACTCTTGCACGATTTCGATGACATTGACAAAAATTTGGCAGATGCCGCGCAATTATTCAAAAACATTGAAGATTATCAAGCATTTGAATCGCAATTCGATTTTTTAAGCGATGAGCAAAAAAAAATTTTAGCAGATTTTTTTGCTGCCTGCCAAAAATGGAACGCAAATTCCGAACCCATCCAGCGATTTTCCTCACTGTGGAACTCACTTGCCGAGATTTACGTGCAGTTTAAGCGCGATTTGGAAGCCCAATCGCTTGCCTATTCCGGTATGCTCTATCGCAGTGTGTACGAAAATCAGCAATTTTCAGCACTCGAAACTTACGAAACTGTTGCCATAGTGGGGTTCAATGTACTCAATCGAGTGGAACAAAACCTGTTTTCCACCATTAAAACACTCTATTCTACTCGATTTTATTGGGATTACGACCTCTATTACAAAAATAACGACAGCATGGAAGCCGGGCTTTTTATTCGTGAAAATTTGCAAAAATTTCCACAAGCCGCAGGTTTTGACTTCCATAACAAACGATTTTCCAATCCCAAACAAGAAATCTGCATCATTTCCGCCGCATCGGAGCACGCGCAGGTGGGTTATGTGCAATCGTGGTTACAAACAATCGAAAAACGCTGTACTTCTCTTTCCGACATTGCCATAGTGCTGGGCAATGAAACTCTGCTACCCGCCGTACTTGCAAGTCTTCCGGCAAAAATTGGCGAACATACCACGAAAGTAAATATTACCATGGGCTATCCTTTCAAGGAAACGAGTTTGTACAATCTGTTACAAACGTTTCTCGATGTGCAACTCTATATACACAAAGAAAAAAACAAAAAAAATCTGCGTTTTCAAAAAATACTTCCTTTGCTCGAACACCCGTTTTTTCAGTTTTTACCCAAAGCCTATCACGAAACAATTACAGCCTTCAAAAAAAATCGCGACTATTTTGTAAAAATCGCCGATTTTGCAGACTTTGCCATTACACCCTTTATAACACCTGTGGAAGAAGCAAAGCAACTGCTTCACCGCTGCGTACAACTATTGCAACTTGTGGCTCAGGGAAATTGCACGCAACAAACAAACAAACACAACAGCATAGAAACCGTGTTGAGCGAAAGCATTTACCGCGCCTACACTGCCCTCAATCGCTTGATAGATGTGTGCGAAAACGAAGTTGTATTGCCCAACTTCACCCTTATCAAGCAACTGATTGACAAAGACTTACAAAACCTCAAAATTCCTTTTGAAGGCGACCCTGTGAACGGAATCCAAATTATGGGCGTGCTCGAAACGCGCAATCTCGATTTTGCGCACGTGCTGGTGCTTTCCACCTCCGATGATTTTTTTCCCAACGTGAGCAACGAAACATCATTTATACCCCACTCCTTTCGCCGCGCGTATAACCTCAACACCATAGACCGCAAAATCGCCGTATTTGCCTACTATTTCTATCGACTTTTCCACTGTGCGCAAAGTATTCACTGCTGCTACAATAGTTCTACCGGGCTTAAAAAATCGGAAATGAGCCGTTTTTTGCAACAAATTCGCATAGAATCCGAAAAAAAAATACAGTATGAAACGGTGCAACTCAATGTTTACGCACAAAAAATCAACCGCAGCGAATCCGTATTTTCGGCAAGCGACCGCGAACGATTGATTGCATATCGCAAAAATCTATCGAACACACCCTTTTTCGCCCCATCGTTTTTCAATACATACTTGGATTGCACATTTCAATGGTATTGCAAATACGTGAAACAATTGAAAACGCCCGACCCGTACAACGATGATATGCAAGCAAACGAGTTTGGAAATGTATTTCACAATTCTGCCGAAGAAATTTACAGCACTATTGGAAAAACCGGTACCGATAAAGCCATAGAAAAAACCGATATTGAACCGTATTTGAACAATGAAACCCTTCTTCGCGAAATTGTAGTGAAACAATACAAAAAAAACGTGCTTCACAAAGAAGCCGAAACCATACAATTTGAGGAATTGCACGAATTGCAAACAATTCACATAGAGGTAATACTCACCTACCTCAAAAATTTACTCCGCATGGACTGCGAATACGCGCCATTTTATATGCTTGGCACCGAAATTACCATTACCAAAGAAATACAATGCGGCACTCTGCGCATACTTGTGGGCGGCAACATAGACCGCATAGATTTGAAAAACGGCATATTGCGCATAGTGGATTACAAAACCGGCGGCAAAAAAGACAGTTCGGAAAACAACTGCGATTTTGAAAATTTATTCAATCCGAAACCCGAAGAAAAGCGCAAAAAATATGTTTTTCAAACCCTTCTTTATTCGTGGTTAGTACACCAAAACAACACGCTGCAACTCCCTACTCACGAAACAATACAAAGCATCATACCATATTTATTATATATTAATACCGTGCAGTTTGAAAACGGAAAATGCACCTACAAATCGCCCATAACCATAAAAAAAGAAATGCTGACCGATTACATAAACCAAGCACATGAAGAATTTGACGAACGATTTAAAAGGTTATTACACGAATTATTTACCGAAGAAAATCTCGCTATGAGCCGCAGGCAATTCGAGAAAAACTGTCAATACTGCGATTTTGCAATTTTATGTGAACAATAGTGCGTATTCAAATACTTTACTTTCAGCAAAGTACACAAATGCGTAAAAAAATATTTCAAAAAAAGCACGAAACGTATTGCATGGTATAAAAAAAACAGTATCTTTGCAACGCTTTTTACAAAAGCAAGTTCTTTACAAGTATTGCCGAATTAGCTCAGTTGGCCAGAGCACGTGATTTGTAATCTCGGGGTCCTCAGTTCGAATCTGAGATTCGGCTCTTTTGTTTGTTCAAAAAACAAAGGGTAGTTACCAGAGTGGCCAAATGGGGCAGACTGTAAATCTGCTGACGACTGTCTTCGGTGGTTCGAATCCATCACTACCCACTATACCAACACATTGCGGGAGTAGCTCAGTTGGTAGAGCATCAGCCTTCCAAGCTGAGGGTCGCGGGTTCGAGTCTCGTCTCCCGCTCATACTTAGAAAACACTGCGTTTGCGGTGTTTTTGTATTTTAGAGCGGTACTAAAACGGTACAAAATATTTTGCACAACATACTGCGCTGATTGGTAAAAAACTAATCAACGTAAAAAAAAAATGCAAACTTCTCAACAACACAAAGAGCGCGGAAAAGTAGTAAGCGACCTTTTCGGGTATATTCCCGCAGTTCTCAAAGAATACAAGCCCTTTTGGTGCATTGAATACTCCGTGTTGCACCCTGCCACCGGACAAATGACACAGGTGCGCGAAAAAGTAAGCGGCTACAAAACACGCTACGGCGTGCGCGAGGCGCGTAAATTGCTCCGCGTGGCGGTAAATAGGCTCAATCTGAAACTATCGCAAGGCTACAATCCGTTTTTTGTGCACGAAGACAGTCGCCTATATGAACGCCTCACAAACGTGATAGACAAATTTATAACAGAAAAAACACGCGAATTGCGCCCGAATACGCTGCGTTCCTATAAAAGTATGATAGGAAAAGAATTATGCGAGTGGGCGCAACAAAACTACCCCATTATCACCGCTTCCACGTTCACAAAAAGTATTGCCGTGCGCTATATGGATTATATTGCCGACAAAGGAAAATCGAATACTTCGTACAACAACACGAAAAAATGTGCGAGTTCTTTCTTTTCGTGGTGTGTGGAAAAATGCTACGCAAAAGAAAATCCTTTTGAACACATAAAACCAAAACGCAAAGAACAGAAAAAAACGAATTTTGGTACCGCCCGAAGTGCGCGAACGAATACGCGAGTATTTACACGCAGAAAATCACGTGGGTATGCAAATTGCCTTGAATTTGATACATCAAAGTCTTTTGCGCCCCAAAGAAGTGAACGAAATTCAAATCAAACACATTCATTTGAGCGAAAAATATATACTTGTGCCTTCCGATGTGGCGAAAAATCACAATGAACGAAAGGCAACGCTCAGCGATGCCACCATAAAACTCATGCAAACGTGGAATATTGAAAAAATGCCGAAAAACTACTACTTATTGGGTGGTAAAGATGTGGGATTTGATTTATTTCCGCACGCGGAACAAGCAGACAGTAGTAAAATGCGCAAAAATTGGGAGAAACTGCGCAGAAAACTATCTATACCGCAAGAAATGCAACTATACAGCCTGCGCGACACCGGCATAACCGATTTACTCAAAAGCGGCATAGACCCACTTACCGTAATGCAGCACGCCGACCATCACAGCCTTGAAATGACTACCAAATACGCAAAACACATTGATACGGGACTTGTGCAAAAAATGAACGCTGTATTGCCCGATTTTTAGAAAAAAAAATCAAAAAGAAAAAAGTTAGCAAAAAAATCGGTAAGTATGTAAGGATTTTGTTTATATGTTGATTATCAGTATTTTACACATTACTCACACATTTTTTTGACGTATGTAAGAGAAAATATAGATAGGTAAGGGAATTTTTGTTTTTTTTAGTTTTTTATAATAGGTACACGCCGAAATCGGTGTTGAGTTTTTTATTTTTTACTACAATGTTTTGATGATACCGAATGAGTTCCTATTGTTTCCTATTGTTTCCGAAAAATCCTGAATAATTCCCTATTGTTTCCGAATTATGCGCAGAAGTTTCTGAATGAAAATCAAAAAAGAAGTGGATTTTCCTTGAAAAATGTGTAATTCGTAATGAGTAATGAAAAAAATAGGCGAAATTTTGAAATGTGCAATATTTTTAGTTACATTTGCGTAAAGAAAAAGATATGAGTGCGAGAGAAAAATTAATAAACCGATTTAAAACACGTCCAAAAGATTTTACGTGGGACGAATTGGTGAAGTTATTTGGGTTTTTGACTTTGTAATAGATAACAAAGGGAAAACATCGGGTTCACGAGTTCTATTTGTAAAAGGAGCAGACACACACGCAGCGCATAAACCGCACCCAAGTAATGTATTAAAGGGATATGTAGTAAAACAAGCGTATGATTATTTGAAAGAAAAAGGATTTTTATAATTATAAGGAGGTTGTATTATGAATAAATTAGAGTATAAAGGTTATTTTGGCACCATTGAATTTAGTTTGGAAGATAATTGTTTTTTTGGAAAGGTGATAGGTATGCCTCATAATCATATAGGATATGAAGGAAATACCGCAGAGGAATTGTACCAAGATTTCAAGGACGGCATTGACAGTTATTTGGATTATTGCCACCGCGAGGGAATAAAACCTCGAAAAAGTTATAATGGAATGCTAAATATACGCATACCTGCAAAATTACACGGTACTATGGCGGTGTACGCAGAAACACACGGCACCAGCATAAATGCAGTAATTAGAGAGAAATTAGAACGCGAATTTGCGTAAAAAAACCGCCACTACTCAGAATGGAATGTAAAAAAGAAGTGGATTTTTACGTATGTGTTAAAAAAAATATATCTTTGCAACGTCCTTATAAAAAGGCAGACGTTTTTGTGTAACACTCAGAAAAAAGGCGAATATGAGAGAAAATGAAGAATTTGAAGTTGTTTTTCCTGCGGCGGCAGACCTTGATAAATGGGCAACAAAAATCTCAGAGTTGATTGCAGAGGCTGCACAAGAGAAAAATTCGGGACTTGCCCAACGCACTCCGGAACATATTCGCAAAAAAATAAACGAGGGAAAAGCCGTAGTTGCGCTACGCAAGAAAGATAAAACGCTTGCGGGATTTTGCTACATAGACACTTGGCAAAATGATACATTTATAGTAAATTCGGGGCTTATTGTACACCCAGATTGTAGAGGGAAGGGAATTGCTACCCTCATGAAACACGAACTTTTTGTGTATGCACGTAAAAATTACCCTAATGCAAAAATTTTTGGACTAACAACAAGTTTTGCTGTAAAAAAAATAAATGTTCGTTTGGGATATAAAGAAGTGCCGTATAGTGAACTTACTACCGATGACGGTTTTTGGAAAGGTTGTGAAAGTTGTGTTCATTTTGAAACACTTGTAAAAAATAACCGCTTGGAATGTAAATGCGCAGGTATGATATATGACCCTGAAAATCCACGCCGTTCTTTTCCAAATGAGGAAACGATTATGTTTATAGATTCCGACAATTATTAAGTTATAGGCATATTAAAAACCGCCACTACTCTAAGCAATGGCGGTTCACACTCAAAAAACGGCAATTATACTGTTGCCACAGTTCCGCTCTTTTCTGTCTGCGGAAAGACTATGATATGTATTAGCACACGGCTATTTCTTTGCGTTCGCCGCCGTAGCGATTCTTTTCGGTGGTGGCTTTCATGTTTTCTACTTTTATTACACAGTCCACATCGTGGCTAAATTCCTGCGAACCTCTGAATAAACCCTCTTTGGTGGTTTGGAATACAAACACGCAGGCTGTTTGTTTGGGCAATTTTCGCAGTTGTTCGGGTTCCAAACCGAGCGTGTTCACACTGTCGAAGAACACCACATCGAAGCGTTCCAAATTCGCCGGCACTTTGTCGGTGGTAAGTAGATTACTGTTTGCCACGTCTAAACGAACGATTTTTTCTTGCAGCGTGTAGCCAAATTTTTCTTCGGCGGCAATGTAGAGTACTTTTAATCCGAGCGTTTTGCTCAAATATCCTGCAAACGCGAGTGAAAGGGTTGATTTTCCGCTACCCGGTTTACCGAACATCATTAATCGAAAGTTTTTGTCGGGGTTGCCTATGAGCGTTTTCCATTTACCCGAAAAACGCAGCGTATCGAATTGTGCACCGAGTAAGGCGGTACTACTCACAATTTCGCCTACTTTGGGGCTTACATCTATGCCTGCCAATCCGTACAAGCCTTGCAGGGTTTGATTTTCAATCACAATTACTTCGGTTTCGCCTTTTATGTAGTTTTTGAGCGCGAGGCGAATAGCCACAAGGTGTGCCGAACGATTGTCAATTTTTTCGGTGCGGACAAGGAGGGCTTTTGCTTTTTCTTTCACTCCCTCTTTGCCTTGAATTGCAATAAACGCTTTTATGATAGCCGTTTCAGGATTGATTTTTTGCGATTTTGCAATTTCCTTGTATTTTTCGGGAATTTCAATCGCCTCACTTGCGTTGCTTTCAATGATTTTGATTAAATTTTCTTGAATATGTTGAATTTCTTTTGCATAGGGCGAGGTTTTGCGGATTATTTTTTCCACGATTGCTTTTTGCAGGGCTTTCAGTATGCGCAAAGCAGGTTCGCGCGATACGCGAGAGTTTTTACCGTCCAGCGTGCAAAACCGTTTGATAAATCCCACTTCGGGCAATATGCGTTCAACTTGCGCGGCGTGGTCTTCTTTTTTCGGCTTTTCGGCTTTTCGGCTTTTGGTTTTGCTGCTTTGGGCGCACTCACTCGTTTTTCTTTTACTGCCTTTGGTGTGGTAGTTTTTGCCGGTTTGCTTTTCGATGTACTGCCATATTTTTTATTGAGTACTTGCAAAAATAAATCAATCGTTTCTGTTATTTCAGTGTCTTTACCATAGTACTTTTGTGCTTCACAAGTAAAATCGTAACTTTTTTGTAGTTGTTCACTCACGTTTTTGAGTTTTGGAAACTCGTTTTTGTAATTGTTGATTGTAAATTTCATGTTTTTTGTTTTTAAGTTGTTTTTTTATGCTTTTGGGAGTTGTTTTTCTGTTATCTAATTTCAAAGTTCCTACTGTTCGTTTTCTAAACGAAGTTTTATTTTTATTGCTTTTGCTCGAAGTTGTAGGAGTTCAAGTTCGGTGTTGGTATCGGATTGCTGCTTTTGGTTAGTTTTGTTCGATTTTGGAATGTTCTGTTCATTCCATGAGAGTTTTTTCCAATTACCGCCGTTTTGTTTGCTTTCTTTGCTCAGTTCTTCTTGCATTTGTTCGGCGGCTATGCCGGTAATTTGCACGGTAATTTCAAAATCGTGCAATTCGTCAATCACTGCGGGCATATTCTCCTGTGTAAATTCCGCCCACCAACTGCCTCTATTTGTTGCAAAACCGCGTGCGTATTTTGAGAGTTCTATTAAGCGTGCGTTTTTGAGGAGAAAAGAATATTCACTCACGCTTTTGCTTTTTGTGAGTATGCTATATGTGTAACATTGTGTGTAAGAACTATAATTACGTATAATATCAAAACTGCCGGAGCAATGAAATTCCGCAAAAGTTTGTTGATTTTTTGCGGCTACAAGTATGTGTTGTTTGGCTTTTGCCATAGGTACAGTCAGTGTAGCCTCTATTTTAGTGTTGGTTTCGCATAATTTTTGCGACACATCGGCGCGGAGTAAAATACCTTTATCTATCGTACCGCCTTTGCGCGTGAATGACACTAATTTACCGCCGTTGGCATACTTTTCGCTCCCAAATGCCTGTAAAATATTGCCGGTTACAAGTACTCGTTTTTCGCGATTGGCACTGCGTTCGGCAGTGTAGTATTCCCATTTTTCGAGCAAATCGTCTTTGAATTTCCAGCGTGGGGCTTGCTTGATAGCCATGAGAGCCATGCGTTGTTGGTCGGCAAAATTTAATTTAAAAAAGCGTGTGCTATCACTCACTGCAAATTCCACAAACATATTGCTTGGTGCGTAGGGATTTTTCGATTTTTCGTTGATGGACACGCCCAAACACACGCAGGGCAAGGTCATATCTTGGCGGTCGCCCCATGCAAAGTTCCACGCGCTACCCACAGTAAATGCTTGTATGAGCGGCTCTATTTGCGAATATTGATTGTTCAATTTTTCACGTTCATGCTGTATTTCTTTTGCTTTGCTTTCGGTGTTGAGTTTTTTACCCTCGCTATATTCCACATCGCTCATGTTTCCGGCAGTGTATTTTGCGCTTAGTTTATCGAGAGCACGCTCCCACTTATCGTTTACTATGGTTTCGCGGCGAGCAAAAGCCTCTAATAAAGAGTTTTTATAGTCAGCGGCAATTTCGTTGTTACTTTTTCGAGCCTCTTTTAAGCGTTCCTCTAATTCTTTACGAGTGAATGGCTTTTTGAGGACATTAATCCAACACACTTCCTCAAAGGTAGGGGCGGAAAATACCGATTTCCCTGTACCTTTGGCGGAAATGGTCGGTTGTTTTTTCAGTGTTTCTGCTTGCAGGTCTTGGGTTTCCATTTCAAGGTCGTAGGTGCCTTCCTGTATTTTGAAATCCACGAAATTACGGTACATTTCGGCAAGTGTGTCATAAAACTCCTCTTGTTTTTCGGTGGCGAGTAATGCCACGCGCCCGGTTACTTTGTTAATTGCATTTTCGTAATCAAATACTTTTTTATCTTCGCTATTGAGATTGAGCGGGTCGTTGAGTGCGGTGTTGAAATTTTCGTTTTCACGCAAAAAATTCACTACACATTCGCCACCGTATTTGTTCATAAAATCCTCATAATCAATCACATTTTTACTTTATTTTTGGTTGCTCGTGGTGTTTGCGTCCAAACTTTTGAGTTTCTTTTGCAACATCATCATGAGGCGTTTCTCGGCAGGAATTGCGCCGGTAAGATATTCATAAATAGGCGGGTAAATTTGCCCTGTGCGGTCTATTCGTCCGCGTTTTTGCACTTCTTCATTAATATCTAATTCGGTTTGTGCCACTATCATTACACGCTGTTTTACTTGTTCGGGTTTCACTACTGCCGTAGGAATGGCGTGTGCGCTTGCGCCGGTACTTCCCGAAATATTTATGAATAGCACATCAATTTCGTTGTTTTGAAAGCGGCGAAACGCATCGCTTTTGTTCTCTTTTTTGCGTGTTTTTATTACTGCTTCCGATAGGTCTTTGTTGTAGGCAATTTGTCGCGAACGTCCGGTAACTTCACTCACTTCGTAGCCTGCGGCATTGATTATGTATTTCATAAGGTCAATGGGCGAAATAGAAATACCGCTGCTGTTTTTTCGGATTTTTTGCGTGAGATTTTTGTAAAATTTCATGCCTTCTTCGCCAATTTCGTCAAAGTCTATCAAGCGATAGTCGGCATCGCCGTACTCGTCTTTGAGTGTTATGCGGCGCGTGCTTTCAAGTCCTTTCAAAAGCGATACGGAATAATCGGCGTTTATTTTTTCTCCCTCTGTACCTACGCTGTCGAGCATACTTTCCATAGTGTTACCAAAGGCAACTACTACTTTTTTCCCATTGTTGAGATTGTAGAGCACGCGATTTGCCACTTCTTCGGCTTTTATGGAAAATAAGAGCGAACGAATGATATTGAATGTTTTTGAAGCGAAATCTTGATTATCAACGCCCATTTTTTCGGTTCCTTTGCGTTGTTCTACATTGAGATTGGCGGCGGCGTTTATTGTGTTTAGATTGTCGATAATAGGAGTAATGTATTTTTGTTGAAACTCAATAATATCGCGCATGAGTTCGGTAATACTGTCGAGTGCTTGTTTGTGGCGGCGTTCGCAATCGTTCACGCCGAATTTTGCTTTACCCTCTTTGTCGAGCGTAATATAATTCACGGTAATATGTTCTTTCGATTTTTCACGGCGCACCATTTGTCCTTCTTTCACAATGTTGCTGCTCAAAACTTCTTGCAGAGCCACACCGCCTTTTTGAATAGCCTGCACAAGGTCATCGGCACTCAAATTTGCCTCGCCTACGCAGGTTTTAATTGAATACACCGGCATATTGTCGGGACTTTTGGCAAAGGTAGCCGAAAGATACACAATTCCTTTTACTTTCTCTACCACCGAAAGAAAATATTTTGCGGTGTTTGTACCGTCTTTTTCGCCGCTTTTTCCACCGGCTTTGTGTGCTTCATCGAGTACGCAAATATTGTCTTTTGCGAAATTGAAAAGAAAGGCTTTTTTGTCGGTCAATTCTTTGGAATTGAATTGCGAATAGGTAGCCATTACAAAATCATAATCGGCAGGGAGTTTTCCTTTTTTGAAAATATCGGCTTGTGTTTTTGTGTCGGCAGGTTTGTAGAGCACCGCGCCTTGCGGGTCTTTTATTACGGTGTCGGTAGCCATTGTGTTAATTATGAATGGCTTATAATGAGCGCAGCCTATATCGGCTAAGTCGCGGTAAAAGTCGCTGAAAAGATTAGGTTTAATGGTAAGGAAAATAGGTTTATGTCCTTGCACTATGCCGTAACGTATCATTGCGGCGGCTATACGCCCTTTGCCCACGCCTGTTTGGTCGCCTATTATAAACCCTTGATTACGCGCCTCTATGTTGTAAATAGAAAGCGCAACGGCGTCTATTTGTTCGGCAGCGAGGCGTTCTGAAAGTTCTTCACGGCTAAATTGCAGGCGTTCGGCTACAAATCCCACCACATCGCCGCCTACGGCTTTTGTGAGGTTTTTCAATGCGGAGTGCATTTCTTCACCCATGCTGTCGGGTACTACGGTGTTCAGCACTTGCACCGCACTTGCGGCAGGCGTGTATGCCATGCCCAAGCCTTTGAGCGATTGAGCAATAGGTTCTATATTGGGTATGGCAGTGGTTACGTGTTGTTTTTTACGGTTTTGCCAATCGGCAGGGAGTGTTTTTGAGTTTGCTACCGAAATATAGGTAACTTCGGTAACGTTCAAATTTTTGTCGGTTTTTACCGCCGTGCAAAAATGCGTTCCGAGTTTGTTTTTGAATTTGAAAAATTGATTGAGAATATGTATTTGTTTCATGGCTATGAGTTTTTAGGGTTTGCTATCAATTCGAGTATGTCGGTTATTGTTTCTTTGTGTTCGGGGTAGGCTTGCCCCAACATGGTGGCGAGCATGGTGAATGTAGGCACGGCTGCAACAATGCGAGCGGCTTCGTATATGTGTGGGTACATAGTTTTTGTAATGTGGAGAATGGCGCAAGCGAGTTCGTCAGCCTCTTTGGACTGCGATGGTGCTTGCACGCGGAGTTGTTTGAGGCGGTGGCAATAGTCGTGTTGCATGGCTACAAAGGCTTCGTTGCTGCCACCTTGTTTGTCGGGGTGGAGTTTTTTTGCGAGGGTGCGATAGTGTTCTTTGCACTCTTGCGTGGTGCGGCAATGGTCGAAATACATAGTTTTTTGAGTGTTTAATTGTTGGTTTTTAGGTTCGTTTTTGTGCATAAAAAAACCGGTACAGTTCGTATTGAATTGTACCGGTTTTTTTATGAAAGGAGTTTTTTTATATTTGCGGAACACCTAATTGTTTGCAAATCGCTCTCACGGTTCCTTCTTTTATGTCGGGGTGGCGCGGAACGGTTGCCATTGCTCCTGTAAGTGTATTTATATACAACGAATGGCGAGAACCTTCACGCTGCAATTCACATTCATGGTCGCGCAAATGTTTGATTACTTTTAGGCGTTTCATGCTAAGTGTAATTTTCTGCGTGTCGATTTAGAACCATTAAAATTACGCAAAACTTGCTCTCTACGCGCTTGAAATACTAAGGAAATAGCATCGGCTATATTCTCTTGTAATTCATGCAAAGTGGGGGCTTGCGATATTGCCTCAGGAACTTGTTCGCACTGTCCCGAATACCAACCGTCTGCGTTGCGAGTATATCTAAATGTGTATTCCATATTTTTTTACTTTTTTATTATTTATTTAGCAAATATACAACGAAATATGAAAATACAATATTTTTCGGTACAATTCAATATGTCAATGAACTCGGTGGGTGGTGTGCTACTTCACACACAATAGTATGTTTTAGTTATTATTTCAGTTTTGTGCATAAAAAAACCGGTACAGTTCGTATTGAATTGTACCGGTTGTGTTGAGTTTGTGGAACATTGTGTTTTATTCTATGGTTTCAATTTCATGGGTCAAAAATTTTTCGTATTGCTTCCACATAAATTTAAAAAAGATAGTTTCATCTTCGTTTTCTCGCGCATTTTCCAACGCATTGATGTAAGCAGTGCGATTTTCTTTAAAAACAAAAGATGGGGGTAATTTAAAATATTCGAGTATGTAATTCATAAGTAATCGAGAAGTTCTTCCGTTGCCATCTGCAAATGGGTGTATGCTTACAAAGCAAAAATGTAAGTGGAAGGCTAATTCGCACTTTTCTCGAAACGTTGTTACATTTTGTAACGCCTCATTTGTTTCGTTTATTAATTCTTGTAACAAAACCGGCACTTTTTGATAATTGGGAAAGTATCTACTCCCTGCATGAACGGCAAATAGGCGAAGGTCGCCTTTTGAACTATCAAAAGAACCAATAGCAACTGTGTGTTCGCTCCCCGTATTTTTCATTACCATTCCACCTATTGTTTGCACTAAATTCATAGTCAAAAGTTGTTTTGCTTTTGCTTGTTTTTTTACATATTCGAGTGCATGGTGGTGGTCGAGTACCATTAAATGGTCGTAAAATGATTTATTGTGGGCAGGAATATCGCAGTCAAGTAAATCAAACACTTGATTTTCGCTCAACGTACTACCTTCAATAGCAGTGGAGTGATAGGAAATAGAATAGTTGGTGTATTTTTTTAAATCAACCTGCCCAACCATTAACCTCTTATATTCTTTTGCTAATAGTTCTACTTTTGTTTGTATATTCTCTTTTGATTTCATAGTGCAAATATACAACGAAACATGAAAATACAATTTTTTTCGGTACAATTCAATATGTCAATGAACTCGGAAAATGTGAGTAATACGTACTCTTACGCATTACTCACATACACATTTTTTTAGTTTTTTGTTCGTTTTCGTTTGTTGCTATCTATTTGGCGAGCGCAAGTAATTCTGCCAAACACAAGGTTTTCTAAAATGTTCCATTGTTTTTCAAGTTCGCGTTTTGATACTGTTTTTTTGAGTGTTTGGGGCAGTGTTTTTTTCTTTGTAGAAGTAGCCTTTTTTACAGTAGTTTTGCGTGATTTTGCTGCTTTTTTTGCTTTTGCGGCACGTGCTTTTTTGAGTGCCTCTAATTGTTGTTTTGTTGCCATGTTTGTAAATTTTTAGGATATTATATTGTTTTTTAGTTTTTTACGTTGTATATTTGCGGTGTTATTATGAACACAAAAGACAAAATCCGGAACCGCTTCGGGCGTGCGTGAACACGGACTACTTGTAGTCAGCAATCGCCGGTGATGTCTTTTTTCGTTTTCTCATACTGTCCATTGCGAGTTCTTTTCGTCCTATTCGCACTTCTTCCACGTAATAAATAGTACCGTCTGCATACTCTTTTGAATAAATTATTACGTCTTGTTTTCTTGGATTTTTCTCTATTTTTATTGTATCATAATTGTTAATTATGTATGATATTTTGCTGAAATCGGTTTCAGTTATTGGAATTTGTCCTTGTAAACACTCATTTTTTGAGCCATGTCGTTTCAATGTGTGCGCAATAGCATTATTATCTATTGTGTGGTAATAATCGTTTGTTATATACACCCCTTTTTGTGTCAAATCACGTAACAATTTGGATGAAACTTTTGAAATTTGTTTTTTTACAACACTATTTAACGTTGTTTTTGAAATTCGTACTAATTCAGCAATAGAGCCGGTAAAGTATTGAAATAGAGCAGGATTTCCCAATCCACGCATTTCTAATTCAAGTTGTATTTTGATTGCTTGAGCGCGAGCAAGTCGCCAACGGCGGTCGCTATCAGTATCTTTTGTTTGTTCTCTTTTGAAATACACACTCACTCTTCCCCATAGTTCCTCGAAAGAACGTACAGTGGTATCGCGGTCGGTTTTGAGTGGCGCGGTGCCTTCGGGGGTTGTTTTTCTGCCGTTAATCAAAATCAATCGAATGGGAAAGGTGGTGCCTTGTTTGGCATAGAGTTTCCCCTCTATATTTATGCAGTCTTCCACGTGGTAGTGCTTGTGCAGGTAGCACAAGAATGAAACATCTTGTCGTCCGGCAATTTTACCATATACGTCCCATTTTGTGTGTCCGCCTATAATTATGGCAGCACGCCCTGCACTTGTCATATATTCCAACGCACGAATAGCCATTATATGTTCGAGTTTGGTAATGGTGTAACCAGCTACTTTTTCCGATTCTACACTGCCAAAGGGTGGATTGGTAATTATTCCGTCAAAGCGGTTGAGTGCTCCGATGTGTCGCGAGGCATCGTAATTGAGTACACTGCAATAGCCGCCAAAGTCTTCTAAGTTTTTGCGGCGCACACGGTCTATTTCGTTCACGGTGGTGCATTTGTTCGGCAGGGCTACGGTTAAAAGTCCGTTGCCGGCACTGGGTTCAAAATAGGTTGCAAGGGTATCTTGCTGCCATGCCACGTAAGCACCGGCTAAGTAAGCAAGCGGTAGCGGTGTGGAGTATTGTTGCAACATTATGCTGGTGCTGGTGCGCAGATTAATAGCCTTTTGATTTTCGTAGATTTTTTGAGCCGTGAGATAATTGTCGTACATATCTTCGGTTAAACGGTTTTTGAGCGCACGCATAATTCCTACTTCATACAATTCTTTGATTTGTGAACTATCTGCTTGTATGCCGTATTCGCGTGCTTTGGTGTATATATTTTGCGAACGCGGCAGCCACATATTGGCAAGTGCATTTTCGGCAACGGCTGCAATAAAGCGTTCTTCGGGCGCGTTCATACCTAAAAGAGATTTTTTTTCCGAAAGTGTTGGATTTTTGAAATTTTGCACTATCTTTGCAAAAGAGTTTAAGCCTTTGCTACCGACTTCTGCGCAATTGGAGCGCAGTTCCGTAGCAAAGGTTTTTGCTTTTATCTTATTGGCATATCTCAAAAGTCCTGTTTTTACCCATTCTATTATTGCACTTTGATTGTTTTTGGGATATACGCTCCTCACAGAATTAATTATTGATATATTCAAGCGATTTCCTTTGTTATAATTTACTTGCAATGCTATCACAAAATTCACGCCCTTACTTTTCAATTCTATCAAAATCACTTTGCTATCTTTGCGTGTTTTGCTATCGAAAATCATTATGGGATTTTGCATAGCATCGGGGAGGTTCTGCAATTCGTGCAAATGAAATGGGTGCGGATTTTTGTATTTCACACTCGATTTCACATCTAACATGGCTGCGTTTAATTCAATAGGCAAATAGGGAATACCGGTAGAAAGTAAAATAGCGGAGGGCATACCGAGTTGATACACGTGTCCTTTGGGCAGGGTGCCGTGAATGTGGCGTTGCAAGTCGGCGTTGAAGGTTTCGCTTACGCTTGCAGAGCCGAATAGTGCGCTATGTTCCGGAAATAAACTCATTCAGCAGGTGCGTTTTCGGTTATGCGATAGGTGAGCGAATAGCGTTCGTCCCACATTTGGTTGTATTTTTTACTGCCGTTGGCGTATGAAATGGTTTGTATGGGAGTGTTCACACTGCTTGGGGCAGTTTTAATTTTCTTTATGAGCCATTTACTATCGTCTGTTCCGGTGCAAGTGGGTAGGCAGTACCCCACATATATAGTGTCTTTATCTACTTCTTCATATTTTACCGGTTGCATTATGCCCTCGCTCATGGCAAGGTACTGTAACAAGTGTGGGCTCATAGTGTTAGTGTTTAAGTGTTATGCTGGTTATCTGTTGTATTGCACTGTATGGGTTGTAGTTTTTTATGGTAGTTTTGCCGCTGTATGTGTTCCACGTAAAGCACAAAAAACGGCGTACTCGTGTGTGATGTACCACGAGTAAACTATCGCGCGTAACTATTTCGGTGTCGCAAGTGTCGCCGCTGCATAGCGCGTTTATTATAATCCATTCGTTGGCATAGTGATAGCGCGTGGCGGTAATGGTATCGAACACAGTACTATCGCGTGTAAGAGTTAGTGTATAGTGTGCACCGGTGCTCACTTGTGCCATAGTGTGCACGTGTTTTGGTTTAATTTTGAGCGTGGCGAGTTCTTGTGCAAGTTGCGCGTTGTGGGCTTTGAGTTCGCTCACGGTTAGTGTGAGGCTTTTCACTTCGGCAGCGTTTTTACCGTCTTTGCTTACAAAGTAGAGACAATCGCTTGTAAGAGCCTCTATGTTGTTTTTGAGGCGTGCATTTTCGCGGGATTTTCCTATCAAACCGCGAAAAAATCCAATACAACCGGCAAGCAATACTACGGTAATAAGCAGAAATATGTCTAATCGTATGTATTTCATAGTGTTATTATATTACAAGTCCTTTTTTGCGAGCAATGGAAGTCATAGCCTCACGCACTTCATACACGGTAAGCATACCGTCTTTATTGGTGTCGAAAAGTGGGTTGGCAGCGGCAATTTTTGCGCGTGATAATTTTTGTGTTTCAAATACCCATGTATCGGGTTTCCCTATGGCAAGAGGGAAAAACACGGCAAAATACACATCAACAAAACGGGTCATTTTGCCTTTGAAGGGTAATAGGTATTTATAGACGTAGTCTAATTGCTGTACATTGGTCATGTTTTTGAGTGCGGCGGTGGAAGTTCCCATGCCGACAGCGGTGTCGGGCATAAATTGAATTAATCCTGTGGCTCCGCCGTTGGGGTTCACGACTTGGTGATTGATACCGCTTTCTATGGTCATTACGGCAAGTAACCAATTAGGATGTATGCTCAATTTTTGCGCAATTTCTTCGGTTTTTTGTAAAAACTCTGCTACATTACTTTTTATATAGATTTTGTAAACGTCTGCTATCATGCTTGTAATTTGTTTGTGAAACAAACCAATAAGCAAACCCACGCCTATACATATACCGCCTGTGATTGCTATTGTTTTGCCATTCATTGTTTCAAAATTTTTATTATTCAGTTATTCAATCTTAGAACGGTATGCCTGCCGAAGTAAAGCGCACGCGCAATTTTTCGAGGTCGCTGCCGCTTAGTTCGTTGCGCAGCCACGTAGAAAGGTCGCTGGGTGTACCACTACCCCAATACGGACTGCCGGTGCTGCCATATTCGCGAATGCCAAAACTTTTGTTGATAAGTTTAAGGTCGTCATCGGTGCGAGCGGTGCCTATCAACAAACTCATAATTGCTTTGCTGTCGGTACCCATACCGTCCATTGCGGCATAGAGTTTTTCGGCAATCAGCGTTGCTTCGGCGGTAGAAATTGTGAGTTTCGAGGCATCTACTTTGTTTGCTTGTTCGAGTGCTTTTTCCTGCTTGCGCAAGGGAGCATTGTCCATGTATTTTTTCACAATTTTCCATAGGAAAAATCCAGCAACGCCCGAACATCCCACTACTATAAGCGGTTTAGTACTATTCACTTCTGTCATGTTATATGAATTTTAAGGCGGTTTTTACTATGCCCGGTTGTGTTTTTACTTTGGTTAAAAGTTTCACAAGGTCGGCGTATTCTACGGTGTTCACGGTAGATTGCAAAAGATTTGCAAGGTTTTGAATTTCCGCTGCACTTGCGGCGGTAATTTGGATTGATGCTTTTCCTGTCATGGTATTAG
The DNA here is from genome assembly GCA_031286165.1 of Bacteroidales bacterium. Lineage (GTDB taxonomy): Bacteria > Bacteroidota > Bacteroidia > Bacteroidales > UBA1715 > WQTX01. The sequence goes on along the minus strand of JAITUU010000039.1, from coordinate 5,063 downwards.
GGAATAATGGTTAGTTATCATATTTTACGCGATGTTCGCAGTTCATATTTTTGCAGGCTTTGCCTTTGAAAAACTGTACATCTTTTTCAATTTCGCCAATACGCAATTCCCACTTTTTGTCGCGGGCAATCATTTCATTTCTCAGACTTTCAAGCGCGTATTGATAGGTTTCGGTAATGGTGCGGTACGCATCGGCTTTTTGCTTTTTTGCACCAAAATAATAACTCACCACACCGGATATTGCTCCCACCGCGCCTACTACTGCTATGTGTATTTCTTCAAAGGTCATAGTTTTTTAGGGTTAAAAAATTCGTATAAATGGTACATCTACTTGATTGTACTGACCCGGAAAGGATTGTGCGATATATGATTGTAAATTCACATAACCGCCGTTTACTATTGGTGGCACAATTTCACTGCCGGCAATAACGGTTTGCAGTACATTCATGGAATTGGGAATTTCGCTTTTTATGCGTTTTGCCGCCAAGTATCGTGCGCTTGTGTGGTCTATAAACAGTACGGCGTAATATCGCTGTCCGGCATAAAGCAAAACTTCGTCTTCAAAATCGGCAGTAATAGCGCACGGTTCACTGCGAGAAAGATAACCAATAAGCGTTTTGCGAACAAAAGTCATGTTCCAATCGTAAATCGCTACGCAAAAGTTACCGCCGGTGTGATTCGTTTGTACGCAAATTTGCGCTTGTTTCACGGTAGTATTTACGGCAGGAATTACCATAACACCCACAAAACCGGGATTAAAATTTTGCGCACCCTCGCATAGTGCAAAGGGGAAACTTTCTATGGGCGTTGCTGTGATACTTTGTTTATTTCCCTCCACATCTTCCCATTCGCTCCATTCTCCATTTGTTTTTATATATCGCGATTGCATACACCACCACGATATATAAAATTGCCTTGTACAATCACCGCTTACACCACGTAAAAATGGAAATACTACCAAATAAGGTGTGCCGGCACCACCGGAGGGCGTGTTTATTATATTACTCGAAGGCAAATGATATACCCCCACATCGTCCATGCCGTTTAATGCGTTCGCATCATATGTTCCTGTTGTTATCATAGGGAAAAAGGGCATTCTTCTTTTTTCTAAAACAACGCGGCTTGGACTTTCGCACCAACCAACAAGTGTATCAATATTATTTTTATCGCATACAAAAATATCTGCATACGCATTTAGTTTCCAATCGTTAAGGGAATTGATTGCAATAGTCCGAGTTTGCTTTTCTATTTCAATTAATTGTCGTAGTTCTTCCTCTAATTGTGAAGTGTCGCCGGTTTGCTGCGCATATACAGTAGTGCAGAAAACATGTTGTGATGTCCCTTTTCTCGGTGTATTTACAGCAATACGTCCCTGAGCATCGAAAATAATACGCGGTCTCATTACTGTTGGCAAGTCTGGTTCATAAGGAGTGCCGTTTGGATTGTGTAGTTGGGCGATGGGTATTTTCACTTCTTCCCCAATGGTATCAGCCAAATCAGTATTAGTACACAAAAATATAGTTTTGTCGAGACTAATCAAATTGCGTAAATATTCGGCACCTTTCGCCAAATCTACCACATCTACTAATTTCGAGGTGTATTCCGTTTTTTTCCAATCGTTATAGTATCGTGCCCATGTGTCATCTACGTGAATTATTGATAAATTACTATCTGCTTTTTCTTGCAATTTTACACTCCACACTTTGTCGGTATAACTCCAAAATAAATACACTACGCCGCCGGGTACAAGGTCTTCCGGTTGTTGTACGCCATTGTGCCATAGTTGTATATTTTTCGGAGCATTTGTATCTAAATATATGCTGAACGAGCGGTCGGTAATAAATGCCGGATTGGGATTTTCATTATATACTATTCGCGCACATTCGTCAGCATGTGCCATATTTTCAGCGGAATGTATATAAATCACGCTTTCATCGGCAGGGTATTCGGCGTGAGTGAGTTCTACATCGTAGGTTATGTGTCCCAAGTTTTTTGTGTCGGCATTGTACTGTGGAGCCGGTGCGGTAAGTTTTTGAGAACCTATCAGAAATGCCAAACTGTTTAATTTGTTTTCCATATCTATATTCACGCGCATCAAACTTCGTTTGTCCACGCAATCCATGAACTGCGCTTCTTGTGTGCGCGAATGAAGTGCTTGCACATCTATATATTGGTCGGCAGTGCCTTCTTTTTGGTAGCAATATGAGTGCGTGAATGTTACTTTACCGCTCAAATGCCAAACCTGCCCTGACAGCGTGCCAAAATCAAGTTTCAAAGCATCGCGACTTTCAATTTTCACATCGGGTTCGGGGCTGAATTGCGGTTTGCCTACAAGTAAATCCACATCGTTGGCTTCCTGTATTGTGTAATTTTTTGCATCGTCCCACAACCACGCTGCTCCATTGCTGTCTATTTTGTAGGTATATTTTTTATCGTAATCTTCGGGCGAAGCATAGCCGCCGTTGAATTTTGCATAGAATGTATCGTAGGTACTATAAAGCGCAATACTTGTGTTTTCAGTTATTTTGTGCCAACCCACAAAACCTGAAAAAGGGTTGCTATCGGAATAAGTACAATCATTGTGCGGCACGGCAGGGTATTCGTATTGCACTTTATTATATTGTATGCGTAAATATACCTTAGCATATTGGTTGGGCGCGGATATAGTATTTCCTTGATTGTCTATGCAATAAGGATTATCGAGAGTTACGAAAAATTTTTGTGAGCCGTTCAGAACGTTGTACTGTTCGTAGGAAATATTGAAAAACGCAGGATTTGCGCCGCTTTGCGAGCCTGCCGGGTTGGCTGTTATAATGAGGTTACCCTGTATGCTTTTCACAATTTCACGAATAGTTTCTATCTCCGAAATTTTCTCATCGTTGTTGGCATACTGCTCCTCTACTTTTTTGAGATATTTTAAAATAGCAGCAATTTCGGCATCGTAATCATTCACGTTGTCGAAATTCCCTTTTAGAAATGGATTGAATATCGTTTTTTTTGCCATTTTTTTTCTGTTTTTTTAGTCTTCCATATCTACCATACCAATAGAGGTATTTTGCGCGGTCAATACTTCGTGAATATTTGCTTTGCCTTGTGCGCAAAGGGTAAGGAATTGATATACGGCTGCAAAATCTTCTTCGCTCAACTGCTGTAACCACACGGTTATTTGCGTGCTTGCTTTGCTTCGTGGGCTATCGTCTTCCATATCTATTTGCACCGGCGAACAATCGTTTGTTTGCGGTGCTGTGGGTGCCGTAGTTTGAGAGAGTTCGGCAATAATATCGCTGTCAATGCCAAGTAAGCCGGTAAGTTTTGGGCTTTTTACCAACATCGAAACGGCGGCTTTTTGTATAGTGGCAGCGGCAATACCGCTGTATAGGTCGCGTTTGGGGTTGAGTTTTTCATATTCGCTCAGTTTTTCTTCCAAGTCGGCTAATTCGTCCTCTTGTTTATCTATGGTGCCGTTGAGCGAAGTAATTTCGCGTTCTAATTGTTGTTTTTCGGCTTTTGCGGCGGCGAGTTCTGCGCTAAGGCGGTTTATTTCGTTTTCGCGGTCGCGAGCGGCATAGTGTTGTGCTGTTTGGCTATCGCGAAATTGCAAAATAGCACCAAGAGCGTTCATATTGGCGGTTTGTTCATCGGCACCGTTCAAGCCTTGTGTGTTAATTCCGAGTAGTTGTAAAAATCCTAAGCCGCCAAACAATGAGTTAGATTGAACAATGGGCGGTGCTTGTTCGGGTGCGGCTTGCACAGCCGGTTGGTTCTGTGCCGGCTGTTGCGTTTGCGGCAGTTGTGGTGCAGGCACTATAATCGGGGTATTGTAGGTTGCTTGTTTGAGTACAATTTTTGTGTCGCCAAACACTGATTTATTGTTTTTGAGTATCACACGCAGTTCTACAATACTACTATTGGCAGTTGCCGCATCGAGGGCAGCATTGAATTGTGCAACACACGAACCGGTTTTATTATTGCCTATGGCGAGTTTGTAGTACTCATTCGATATGGCAGGGTCGTAACCCAGAATTTCGTAAAACAAACGACTTTTACCGCCATTGTCAAGACTTGCAACGCGGGCTTTTGTTTCGTTTATTTGTTCGTTTATTTGACTGATATTCATTTTTTTGAGTGTTTTTAGTTGCGTTTTTTATTTTTTGAGTGTATATTTGCAGAAAAAGAAAGCGTTATGCTTTTAGGGATTATGTAAAAGCCTTTCCCCTGTTTCGGACGTAAAGACTTGGGCACAGAACACAAGACAAGTTAGGTATTAATCCTGAAACTTTTCCCTGATAGAATTTTGTTTCGGCGGTCTATTACAACCACCAATTCATATATTCCGTTGGGGAAAGTTTTTATTTGTGTCATTCGTAGCATTATTCGTATTTTTATCGTTTAGGCAGTGGCGTAATTTTCAAAAAATCCAAGCGGAAGGGCGGTATCGCATTGTCGCCGCTGTATGGTTTTTCATCGGTGGTTTTCACAAGTATATATTCTTTGAACAGTTGCATACTGCTGGTGCCAAGCGTAGCGATTTCTTGCTGCGTTCCTTGTAAACATGCGGTGGGCGAAAGTATGCTAATGCTGTGGCGATTGGAAAGCACATCATCGGCACTCACGCGAATACCGGCAAGTACATAACTATCATTGCCGGTTATGGTTATTTGCAAACTATCGGTTACGTGCAGTTGCACCGGGGTTACTATGGTGTCGTAGCCGAGTGCGTGCAAGCGTTTTTCTTCTAATTCTATCAATCGGTGAAGCATGGCGGTTTATTTTTTTGAGTAACATATGTACACTTTCACGGTGTAACTGTTGGTTGGTTTATCATACACACTGTCGAAATATTCGGGTGTATTGACGGTAACAAATGGGGTAAACAAACTTTCCTCGAACACCACTCGCAAAAGAGAACCGTTCGGAACTTCGCGAGGTTCAAAGGTGAGTATGTTTTGGTTCTACCATTTTTCGTGTGGAAAGTAGTAAATTTGCAGCATGAAAGAAACGCATGAGATATTGAACAAAATCCTTTTACCCTTGAATAGTTCTTGGACGGTATCGGAGGTAAA
>JAITUU010000013.1 GCA_031286165.1 Bacteroidales bacterium | reverse complement strand
ATCGAAGCAAATCATAAGACAGTTTTTTGTTAATACTTTAATTTTCAAGTGTTTAAAGATAACAAAATCTGTCTTATTTACAAAATATTTAGATAAAAAATTAATCGAACTCAGGTTTGAAAGATTGAACGCTCTTCACCTCTCCGAAACCGAAAAACAAAATATTGCAGGTGGAAATCTTGCAGAGTTGTTGGGCTTGACGGAGTGAAAATAATTCAGTCGGTAGTTTCTGTTTCGGCGAAAATACTCTACCTTTGCAAGAAAATAACAATCAGAAAAAATGAATAAAGCACTCGTAGTTATTGATATTCAGAACGATATAACCAAAAAATACAAAGAGATAATCGGAAATATCAATGCTGCCATAGCGTGGGCGGCGAGCCGAGAGATGCCGGTAGTGTATATTTGCCATCACAACCTTTCTGCCGGCACGCGCACCTTTAAACCCGACACGCGCGGGGCGGAATTGGTGTCCGATATGAACATGGTAAGCGAACATATTTTTACGAAATCGAAGGGAAACGCGCTCACCTGTGAGGAGTTTGCTCACTTTTTGCGCAGCAACGAAATCGGCGAACTCTACATTACCGGAGCCGATGCCACTGCCTGCGTGAAATCGACCTGTTTCAACCTTACAAAAGAGGGCTACGCGGTGAACGTGATTGCCGACTGCATCACAAGTTACGACAAACGCAAACTCCCCGAAATGTTGGAATACTACGCAAGCAAAGGATGTAAGATTTTGAATGTGAGCGAGTTGGAATAACTAAATCGGAAAATCTATGAAAAAATTGAGCAGAGAAATGGAGGTTAGTTGGCAGGCAATGGCGGCGGTAACGTTTATGGTTTCCGCCTGTTTATATGTGATTTACAATCTGTTATACGTTTTTATACAAAGAGTTGAAGGGGCGCATTTGGTTGTACCGGCTGCGTTTATCATACACGGAGTTATGGTTTCCGTACTGTACTCCGGTGCGTTTATACTATGTTTTGGAATGGTGGAGCATTGGCGTGGACTTGCGCGGTATTTCTGCGCACTTGCCATTCTTTTGACATTGTTCGGCGTGTCATTGCTCATTCCGCAAATCCGCTCAAACGAAGGGTTGATATGGCTTGCGGCACTTTTTGCGGTATCTTTCCCCTTCCTTACCGCCGTTTCGATATTGAGCGAAAAACGCCATACAAAAACAGGAATTCGGAGCGTTCTGCTTTGGGAATTAAAATAGGAAATTTCGCGAAAAAATTCCTACCTTTGCACAATAAACTCCATTAAAAAACAGCCAAATGACCATTCAAAAATATTGGCTTTTTGTGGCAATCGCGTGGACAATTCACAATGTGGAGGAATTTCTCACCATGCCGCAATGGATAGGCGCACACGAGTCGCAACTTCCTTTCAATCAAATCATTCCGCTTGCGAATTTGCAACAAAGTTTCCCTATCGGACTGCTGATAGTAACGCTGCTTTTGATTATCATTCCGCTGTTGGCTATCCGCCGAAAGTGGGACAACCGCGTGCTGGGCGTTGTACTTGGCATTTTTTTGGTGAACGCCGTGCAGCACATTGCCGTTTCGCTTGCGTTGCGCACCTATTCGCCCGGCGTTATCACTGCATTACTCATCAATCTTCCGCTATCTATCGCCATTCTGCGGCAACTTTTCAAGCAAAAACTGCTGAAAAACTTTTCGTGGATTCACGTTATTTTGCTTGGAATAATCGGATTTTTCGCCTCTATTTCAGTGCTTTGGGTTGTTGCATTAGCAATACACGCACTCGGCGTTCATTTTTGAAAATGAATTTTCGCGCCGTTATGCCACGAAATTTACTACCTTTGTGAAAGCAAAATTGTAAAAAACAATGCAGAATATGAGCAAAGCGGCAATCATCTATCATTCCAAATACGGACACACCAAGCAGTATGCGCAGTGGATTGCGGAGGCATTGAACGCTGATATATATACCGATAAATACCTGAAAAACATTCGGTTGGAAGATTACGATACCCTTGTGTTCGGCAGCGGAATGTATGCGGGTGCCAACAAAGCAGCGCAGTTGATAGTGCAGTATTTCAACCGCATACGGCATAAAAAAGTGCTGCTATTTACCTGCGGCGCGTTGGACGTGAGCAACGAAGCCATTGCCGCCGACACCGACCGCGCCTTAAATACGGTGCTCACTCCCGAAATTCGCGCGAAGATACGCATTTTTCACCTGCGCGGCGGCATCGACTTTGCCCGCCTTTCGTGGTGGTATCGCCTCATGCTCAAATTTCCCTACTCGAAATTCTCGAAAATACCCGAAAACGAACGAAATGCCAGCGAAAAGAGTTTCCTTTCCATTTACGGAAAAACAGTTGATTTTACCAACAAAGCACAGATTGAACCGATTGTAAAATATTGTAAATCAATTTGATATGAAATCGAATATACAAATTTTTGAAGAAAAAAAAGTGCGCACCGCGTGGGACGAAACTACGGAAGAGTGGTATTTTTCGGTGGTTGATGTCATTGAGGTTTTGACGGATAGTCCGCGACCTCGAAAATATTGGAACGCACTGAAAACCAAGTTAAAAGAGGAAGGAAGTGAACTGTCCCAAAACATGGGACAGTTGAAAATGATTGCAGAAGATGGCAAAATGCGCCTGACCGATGTAGCCACCACCGAGCAACTATTTCGCCTCATACAATCCATTCCTTCGCCGAAGGCAGAGCCGTTTAAACTGTGGATTGCGCAGGTGGCGAAAAAAAGTCAGAATCAGGATTTGCCGAATTTTAGGATTTACAAGATTGCTGTATAACATATAGACGAAATTACATATACGATAATGACATAAAATAATAATCCTGAAAATTATAAAACCTATAAATTCTAATTCAGACAATGAGAAGAAAATAAAAACATAACAAATTAAAAAACAACACAATGAATTTGCAAACCCAACGATTAATTCTGCGCGAATGGCGAGAAAGCGATGCCGAAAGTCTGTACAAATACGCCCAAAATCCGAACATTGGACCCATTGCCGGCTGGCAAGCGCACACGAGCGTGGAGAATAGCCGCGAAATCATTCGCGCGGTGCTTTCCGTGCCCGAAACCTACGCCGTAGTGTTGCGCGAAACCGGAGAAGTCGTTGGCAGTATTGGTTTGATGACCGAAAAAGGCATAATGCACTCCGCCGAAATGGGCGAAACCGAAGGCGAAATCGGCTATTGGATTGGCGAGCCGTATTGGGGGCTGGGCTTGATTCCCGAAGCCGTGCGCGAATTGGCGCGGCATGCTTTCGAGGATTTGCACCTCACCGCCCTTTGGTGCGGCTACTACGAAGGCAACGAAAAATCGAAACGCGCTCAGGAAAAAGCCGGTTTTCGCTATCACCATACTGAACACAACAAACCCGTGCCGCTGCTGGGCGAGCATCGCACCGAATATTTTACGAAAATGACACGCGAGGAATGGCTCAATAGCGAAAAATGAAAACTTCTACCACACAAAGCATCGGTTTTTACAGCGAAATTCTTGAAAAAAAGATGCCGATGCAACTTTATTTACCTGCCGACTACGACAGTGTTGCAACGCTGCCGACACTCTATTTTTTGCACGGACGGAGTGGAAACGAGCATTGTATGCAGATATTTGACATTTCGCAAATATCTGATAATCTGACAAATGAAAACATAATGCAACCGCTGCTGATTGTGTGTCCGCGAATGGAATATAGTAGAGGCGTAAATTCGGCAGCGATTGCAAAAACAATTCCCGACCCTACGAACGGTGGGCGAACGATACAACTCGGCAGGTATGAAGATTATTTGATTGAAGAAATTATTCCGTTTATCGACAAAACGTTCAAAACCATTGGCGCGAAAGAAGGGAGGTACATTGGCGGCGTTTCTGCCAGAGGCTATGCGGCGTTGCACAACGCTTTTCGTCATGCCGATTTGTTTTCAAAAGTTGGCGGACATATTCCGTCATTGGAACTCGAAATGGACGAAGAATCTGCGCCGTTCTACGAAAATAGAGAGGCATGGGAGGCATACAATCCATTGAACCTTGCCGAAACCGCCGAAATTCCGCGCGATTTACAAGTTTATTTAGATGCCGGCGACACAGACGAAGGTCGCTTTTTTGAAGGGTGCAAAATTCTGTATAATCAACTCAAAAAGAGAGGAATAACGGTTGAAAATCATTTGTTTCAAGGCAATCACAGCGCGGAATATATTCGGGCGAATATGGCGAAATATCTTAGATTTTACGGTTCAAAACCAATCACTACCGATATGAATAAAAAAACATTCAAAAAAATATGAAAACAGAAAAAGAAAAAATGCTCGCCGGCGAACTTTATTTTAGTGCCGATGCCGATTTGACCGCCGATAGAGAGCGGTGCAAGGATTTGTGCCACGAATATAACGTGCTTCGTCCGAGCAATACGGCGCGTCAGCAGGAAATTATCAAAAAATTGTTTGGCAAAGTGGGCGAAAATTGTTTTCTCACCGCACCGTTTTGGTGCGATTACGGCTACAATATGGAGGTGGGCGAAAATTTTTACAGCAACCACAACTGCGTGTTTTTGGATTGCGCCAAAATTACCTTTGGCAACAATGTGTTCGTTGCGCC
>JAITUU010000014.1 GCA_031286165.1 Bacteroidales bacterium | reverse complement strand
ATTTGCACAAACATAAGTAACGCCAGAGCCGAGCGTCTGAACGGCTCTATACAGGCATTAAAAACAATCGGAAGAGGCTATCGAAACACCGAAAATTTCAGAATTGCAATCTTGTTTTTTTACGGTAATCTCGATATGCTTCCACACGAAAAATGGTAGAACCGAAAATTATTTGAAACATTTCAACTAATGAATCTTCGGTGGCAACCTATTGCCGAACCCAAAATCGAACTCGGTTCGGAGACAATTCCTGTGTTTATCGAAACCAAAGATTTACAGCCGTTTTTAGAAAAACACAAACATTTGCATTATGTATAGTCGAAACAGAATATATATTACGCCCGAAGAACAATCGGCTATGGCGGATTTTCATATTGTGCTCGCCGGTGCCGGCTTGGGCAGCGTGATAGCCGAGTGTGCGCTGCGCTTGGGCTTTCGGCGCATTAGCATTATAGATGGCGATGTGGTGGAAAAAAGCAATCTCAACAGACAAAATTATACATGGCATGATATTGGTTCTCCCAAAGCCGAAGCGTTGCGAAATCGCTTGCTTAGCATTTGTCCGCAAGCGGAGATAACATCACATAATCAATATATTACGAGCGAAAATGCGGCGCAGTTTTTGAAAGTCGCAGATGCGGCTATCAATGCCATAGATTTTACTTCGGACGTACCCTTTGTGTTCGACCGGGAATGCGTTTTGCGCGGGATTCCTGCGCTTCACCCCTATAATTTGGGCTGGGCTGGTTGTGTGTTTGTGGTAACGGATGAAAGCGAAAATCTTTCGCACATTTCCACCAATCCGCAAGGATTTGAACTGAAATGTGCCGATTTTATTATCGAAAAACTCGCTGCACAAGGAGAAAATATGCGCTATCTTGAAACTATGATACAGACCTATCGCAACGAACCGGAGAAAATCCCGCCACCGCAACTGTCCGTTGCCTCGTGGATTACCGCCGGACTTTGCACCGATATTTTATTCCGATTGGCAACCGGAAAAGAGATAGCCCTGTTTCCGGGAATTTATTGTAAAAAAGTATGAAAAAGCAAGCCCCGCAAGTGTTCCCATACTCACGAGGCTCTAAAAAAGAAAGGAGGTGCCCTTTACACATTACAAAAATACACATTTTTACCGATAATCCTACTATGGGGAGATTGGTTTTGAGGTCTGATATTCACCGCATCTCCCAAGAATGTCTTATTTTTTCATTAAAGTCTAATTAAAAACAAAAAAGATATGACAAATTTTATAAAAATACTAAAAATGTTGCTAACAGCCCTACTATTAGGGTTGGTAGCAACGAATACCTTTGCACAGCAAAGAACAAACGATGTTTTCCCGAAAGGGGAATTTACTGATGCCTACACACCACCGTCCTTGTATCAAAAAATCAGTAGTATTTATACCTCTGATACGGGAACAATGAGTAACGATTGGAAAAGTACTTCATTCTCGCAACAAAAAACAAAAAAAGGAAAATCTTTGTATGGCACAGGAACTTATGCTGCAAATGCACAACTTTCAACCACAAGTCCAAGTATTTTACTCCCCTCGGTGGGCAAAAACGAAAGACTAATCTTACAACTAACTCAAAGTTATGAGGTAGAAAATAATTATGATTTCATTTCCGTGTGGGTATTGGAAAATGGCACTGAAACAGAAGTGTATCGCAGAAGCGGAAAAACAAATGAAGTGGACGACCATATAAACCTTACTGCCTACGCCGGAAAACGAATAGAGTTGTCGTTTCGCTTGATGGCTGACGATAGTTACGAAGGTACCGGCTGGAGCATTGTGAAGATAGATTTATACAACGCAACAAAAAGCCAAACTCAAACCAAAGGTAGTGCTTCTACCAAAACGCGCCCAACATTGAGAGGCGGAGGCAATCACAGTTTAGATATTTTAAGTGTGAATACCGAAACGTTTCCTAATGCAATTTTTATAGAATTTACCGTGAAAGACGGTAATGGAAATTTTGTGGATAGTTTAACACTTGACGACTTTACTGTTACCGATGACTATTCGCCTCGCATAGGTTGCACGAAACTCTTAAAGGTAAGTGAAGGTATGAAAGAAGCCGTAGATATTGTATTTCTTGTAGATAATTCGGGAAGTATGTCTGACGATATTGCAAAAATACAAAACGCAATTACGGCGTTTTTACCTCAGTTAGAAGGTAAATGTGATGCACGAGTTGGATTACTACGTTTTGGTCAATATCCGGAGCCACCTTGCCCCAACTATGCAACGATAGAAAGTGGTGCGCAATTCTTTTATAATCTTGATACGGCAGGAATCCGAAGTTTCTTAACTGACATTTGGTCAAGAAACGAAGATAGCGGTGCTTATGAACCATACTACGAAGTATTAAATTGGGCTGCAAATCAACCTCTGGCTTATAGACCAAATGCGAAAAAAGTATTTATTATGATAGGGGACGAACGAGTAAATGATAATTACAATAATTATCAGTGTAATCACACAACCGCTTCTTCTTTAACAGCAACCGGTGTAGCCAATACGTTGAACCAAAAAGGCATACAAGCCTTCTTTATTTGGTCCATGTCTTATGCAGGCGATGTTGCACCCATTGCTGCTGCAACCGGAGGTTTAATTGAAAATATCTATCAAAATACGTATGATGATATATTAGATAATTTTTCACAAGCAATGACAGAAAAATACATTTTGCGCTATTGCTTAGATACAGACCCAGCAACGGTAAATCCTACGGTTTCACATATTGTAGAAGTTACCTACAATGCAGCACAAGTAAGTGATACGATTTCTTATTTTCCAATTTCTTCGCCGAACATAGTGCGAAGCCTTGCAACCCAAACATTGGACAATACTACACAACCCGATAATGTGGCAGTAACAGTAGAGGCAACGGTAGTTTTAAATGGAAATACCTTGAATTATATTGATTTCTATTATAAACAATATAACGACACTTATATTACCGTGAGAAAAACTGCTCAACAAGGAACGGCGGTAGGAAGTAATATTGTTTTTACATTTACCATTCCTGCCGGTGCAGTACAAGACCCTCTGGTGGAATATTATTTTAAAGCAAATACCACCTTTAATACAGGTAGCAGTTTGATAAATAAAGAAGTGTCATCACCACCTTATAATCCCGACTTTTTTGCATGGACATTTGCCGTAATGCCTAATTTTCCTCCCAAAATAGATACTGTAACCATGTCGGTACAAAATGTTGTGCCTTGTAAGCAAATTACAGTTTGTGCAACCGTAACCGATAATACTCAATCTATTGACGGCACACCCACATTGTATTTTCGCACAAAAGGAACTCCAAGTATATTTCTTCATGAAAATATGCAGCCGATTGCGCCCAATAGCCATAGATATTGCGCAACCATTCCTGCCTCTGTGGTTCAAGTTCCGGGAATTGAATATTACATAGTAGCAAAAGATAATTACGGAACTTTGGGATTGTATGGAACGGTATCGCAACCAAAAGAAATAAATATTTCCGCTCAACCTCTCAGTTCATCATACCCTTGCTATGTTATGGTTGGCTATTACGCAAACATCGAAATAGAATGTGAACCATTGCAAACATCAGATACCATAGAAGTGTATTTCACTAATGACTGTGGTGAATTGCAACTTTCAAGCCGTTTTAAATGGAATGGCGTAGGAAGTAGTCTCATGTTCCCCATTTATGGTGATGACAATCCGAATGACGATTATAAAAATGGTTTTTATGATGGAGAGTTAGTACAATTCAAACTCATTAGAAATGGGATTGATTATGGTTTAGCAACTCCACCGGTATATTATAATTCACAGGGAACTCCTATTCTAATTACTGCGGCTTCCGGTGCTACTGCTTCTGCTGTTTCTATCAAAGGAAACAATATTGTTATTCAGCATAATGATATAACTCCAAGTGTAGCAGATTCCACAGATTTTGAAATATCTTCTGTACCTGTTACCAAAACATTTTCGATTACAAATACCGGTTGCGACAGATTGCTTGTAAAATCTATTGCATTGAGTGATAATGCGAATTTTTCTGCAACCATGCCGAATAATACACTAATAGCACCCGGTTATTCTGAGAATTTTACTATTACCTATCAAGGACTTGCAAGTGCGAATGCAACAGTTACCGTTTCCACAAATGCAGCAACTAAAAATCCGTATAAGTTCAATATAAAAGGGGATCTGGCTGTTGCAAATCCGTGTGATGGTATAACTGTGTTCAATCCAATAACTTCTGCCGGAAGTGTAGTTCTTTTTGATGTTCCTACAAACGGTACTAACGTAGAGATTTATCTCACGTCTATTGCCGGTGTTTACATCAAACAATTCTATCAAAGCCTTAATTCGCCCGCCGGTCAAGGTTATGCACTAATAAATAGTTCCGGAGTTACTCCGGGTGTCTATTTTTTAATTGTAAAAAGGAACAATACAATATGTTCTACCCCCGTTATTTTCCAATAAGTTTATTGCTAAGAATTAGCCTTTTAAAGGCTAATTCTTAGTTTTTTTATCACATAAAAAATAAGAATATGAAACAAAAAATAATATTTATAATTTGTCTGTTCTTTTGTGTTTCGCACATAAATGCACAAGAACAAACACCTACAATCCGATACGAGGGAAATTCAAAGATGTATTATATTCCCACAGGGGAATTGATGAATGAATGGTCTCGTAGTTTCAATCTACAACAACAAAGCGATGGAAGTTATACCATTACTGAAAATCTTAGTCAAGGGGTTATTTCTTTGGTAATAGACCAACTGCATTTAGACCCCGAAAGCGGTGTGTTTGCAGTGGAAGAACCTGTTGAAATTCTCGGAACAGATATGTACGGTAATGTTAGTTACAGTGAATTTGTGTTAGGATATATGACACAAGATTCCATAATTCTTATTGCCGAGAGTGGAAGTATTAGGCAAGGAGTAAAATCACCTCTATTGCATACTGAAATGAGAATGGCAAAATACTACGAATACTCCCCAACTGATGTTGCCGTAATCAACCGCATTATTACCGAAAATGGATTGCAGGAATCAAATGTGGACGAACCCGAAAATTGGTCGTTTGTTGCGTGGAGCAATTCAATCCCCAAAAGAATTGAGAGAGTAACAATACTTCCGAATTATACCATGTCAGGTGAAGTTAATCTTTCGGAGTTATCGGAGTTACAACTTTTGAACATTGCAAATGCGGAATCTATAAATGTGTCGGGGTGTACTAAATTAACGACTTTAGCAGCGTTGTTTTTTAATTCTTTAAATGTGGACGGTTGTTCAAAATTAGAGCAACTTTCATGGACAGGTAGTAATGCACAAACAATAGATTTGTCGAGTTGCGTTTCGTTAAAAATATTGGCAGGCGATAATTTGACTTCGTTAGATGTTTCTAACAATAGCAATCTTACTTTATTGTTTTGTGTAGGAAATCATTTAACTTCGTTAGATTTGAGCAATCAAACGGCACTAACATCTTTCGCCGGAAATGCTCAAACCGTTTCCCTCTCCCTCACCGGCACTGCCGAAAACGGCTACTCGCTTGCTCTTCCGCTCAATAATCCTACCTTTGATAATGCGGCTGTTTCCTACGCAAACGGCGTACTCACCTGCACCGATAACAGCGTAACTTCGGTAGAATTTACGGTAGAAACCGGCTTGGCGGGCTATCAACTTTCGGGCACCATAACGTTCGACTATGCAGAAAAAGCACCGGCGTATTTCGTAACTTTCTCCGGCGAGGAAATTACCATTGAGCAACAAGAAATTGAGCACGGAAGCGTAGCCTCCCGCCCCGGAAACCCTACACGCGAAGGCTATGATTTTGTAGGTTGGTTTACAGAGCCAGCCTGCGAAAACGAATGGGATTTTGCTACGAATACCGTAACGGCGCACACCACGCTCTATGCTAAATGGGTTCTCCACACGGAAACCGGCGTGGAGACGGTGCAGGCACCGGCTGTACAACCGGTGGCGTATTACAATCTTTTGGGTCAAAAACTCAATGCAGCCCCCGAAAAAGGCATTTTCCTTGTGAAATATGCTGACGGACGGGTGGAGAAAGTTTTTAAATAATTGAAAGTAGAGAATTGAAAATGAAACCCCTCCTGCGAAGCGAAGTTTGCAGGAGGGGTTTTTCTTTTAGTTCCCCTTCGGGGGATTTAGGGGGCTTTTGCCATAATGGGTGTTTACGCCCAATGCAGCAGCCATTCAAACACGTTTTTGTGAATAATCCCCGAACGGCTTTGCGGAAAACTTTCGGTGGAAAGTAAAAATTTGGGGTAATTGTCTTTTACCGCTTCCAACGGCGAAAATTCACGCTCTTTGGTTTCTTCACTCGAAATTTCCCACGCCACTTGGTAATACTCCACATCGCCGTTACGATTTTTAACCGTAAAATCTATTTCGCCGTTGCGCAGTGTGCCTATCCAAATTTTGTAGCCGCGCCGCATCAGTTCAAGATATACCACATTTTCCAAAATGTGTCCACGGTCAGCCATTCTATCGCGCCCCACCAACACGTTGAGCAAACCAACATCAACAAGGTAATACTTCTCCAATGTAGCAAGTTGTTTTTTGCCCTTAATATCGAACCGATGAACCCGATAAAAAACAAAACTTTCGACTAAATACTCAATAAATTTTTCGACAGTTGTATGGTGAATGGTCTGATTATCAATTTTTAATGCCTTTGATATACTACTTGGCGAAATGGCACTGCCAATATTCGCCGCCACAAATTTTGCCACATTTCCAAAGGCGCGTTTATCGTAAATTTTGTAACGCTGCGTAATATCTTTTTCAATAATGGTGGCATACAACGCCTCTAAATATTCGTAAATTGCATCAAAACCCTCTTTTCGCAAATCCACCCCTTTGGGCAATGACGTTTCGTTCACATAATCGTAGAACAACGCCTCGTAATTCAAGTATTTATTGCCGGTGTCAATCTCTCTTATTTCCAAATATTCTGCAAAAGAGAAAGGCAAAATAGAGATTTCTATGTACCTGCCACTCAGTAAAGTAGATAATTCGCTCGACAATAAATTCGCATTTGAACCGGTTATATACACATCAATATTTTCGCTTGCATATAGCCCATCGACTAATTTTTCAAAGTTGGTTATGTTCTGGATTTCATCGAGAAAAATATAGTTCGGCTTATTTGCCTGCACTCTCGATTTTATGTCGAAATAGAGAGTTTCCCACGATTTATTCAAAAAGTTTTCGGGCAATTCAAAATTGAAAAACTGTATTTGTGCAGACGTTATACCGCTTTCCAACAAACGATTTCGGAACAATTTCAACAGCGTGGACTTACCCGACCGCCGCAAACCCGTTACCACTTTGATAATATCTTTGTCTTTGAACGACACTAATTTATCAATATATTCTTTCCTTAGTATCAAATTTTTCATAGGGCAAATATATAAAAAATTATCAAAACTTGCAAAAATTACAAGTTTTGATAATTTCCAATCCTCCTCACACCAGCGAATAATACATAGTTACGGCGTTGGTGAGGTTGTGAACGCCCATTTTGCACTATTTTACTGTTTTTAGTAGAATTTTGTTTTTGCAAATGGCTAAATATCAATAAATTATAATCCGCATGACACTTAGGCGTTATTGACACGTATTTCGGAAAGAGTTATTTTTGCTGTAATTCATTTTTTGTAAAAACAAAAAAAGTTCTGCGCGGTGCAGGAACACTACGCAGAACCCAAAAAGAAAGGAGGCACAAAGCCACCTGCTTTTTCCTCTCTTGTGCGGAAAGGCGGGTGCGAAGGTAGAAAAAAGAACAGAACAACGGAACATAAACACCGAAAAAATTTAGGGACTAAGGGTTTGCACTGCCCGATTCCGCAAAAGCGCACTTAATTATATAGGTCGCAGCACCTGTTTTTTTAACCAAAATTTAAAATATCATGAAAAAGATTTTTTTCAAACCAATTTTCGCACTCGCGGCTCTGCTGATAAGCGGAGCGAGTGCAGTCCAAGCCCAAAAGCAACAAACGGACAGCTACCCGAAAGGGAAGTACGAAAGTATCTACATTCCGGAGCAGAATTTCCAAGTAGGTACTACTATTTACACTGCCAACGCCGCCAAAATTGCGAGCGATTTTACGAGTAGCGGCTATGCCGCGAAAAGCGCAAGAAACACAACCTCTTTCAGCAGCGGCAAGTACGATACACCTAAAAAATTGCAAAGTCCGGCAATTACGCTGCCACAGGTAAGCGGCGCGGAAAAACTGATTTTGCAGTTAGACCAAGCCTTCGAGGTGGAGTATAAGTACGACTTTGTGCAAGTGTTTATCAGCACAAACAGTAGTAAATCTACCTCTCCTACGTTGGTTTACAACAACACGGGCAAGACCAATCGCATAAGCGATTATGCCGACTTAACGCAGTTTGCAGGTCAAACCATAACTTTGTACTTCAACATCAATGCCGATGCCACCGAGTTTGGCAAAGGCTGGAATTTGTACAACATCTCGATTTTTACCACCGGGCAGTCGTCCACCAAAGGCGGACTTGCCCTGCGTTCGTTGAACGCTGCAAATGTTGCTCAAATCCAGATGTTAAACGTTAAGTCTGACGATTTTCCAAAACTTGTAACTGCCGAATTTAAGGCACTTGATGCACAAGGAAATTTTGTGTCGGGTTTGGATATAAATGATTTTAAATATTTGGATAATAATCTGAATAATTTATCGTGTTTACACTTGCGAGAAGTTGGTCGAATCCAAACTCCAGTAGATGTCATTTTTATGATAGATAATAGCGGTAGTATGGGTTCTCACATGAGTCAAGTGAAACAAAATGTAGAAGATTTAGTTGCTGCTCTAAACAATAAGTTCGACCTCAGAGTTGGATTATTCCGTTGGGGAATAGATGGTGGGGGGAATCCGCCATGCCCTATTACAAACTACAATTTTGAGGGAAATCCAAACGGCAGTGGACAAGATTTTTGGTACTTGGAAAATAAAACAAATTATGCGTTAAACGATTTTTTCAATCTTATTTGGGCAACAAATACGACTTATGGTTATTACGAACCGGGTTGGCACGCACTTTCGTATTTAGCCAATCAAACCATAGATTATAGACCAAATGCCCAAAAAGTATTTATTTTGTTGGGTGATGAATCTATTACGGGAGATATAAATGAATACGATTGTAATTATAATCTTACGTATCAAGCAACGGCTATTGCCGATTTGCAACAAAAAGGTATTCAGGTGTTTACGATTACAGGAAATGACACTTATTCCGTTGCCGATTATCAACCTATTGCAGCAGCAACAGGTGGTATGTGGTATAATGTTTATTCTTCTGATTATACTCCTATCATGTCAAGTATCGGACAAACTATAGCCGACAAGTACATATTAACGTATTGTTTGAATACTGATTTGGAATATGTAGAAGTAGATAGTATTTGCCGCCCGTTCAAAATCGCAATGAAAACAAATCCAAGCGTGAATGACGAATTGTGCTACACGCCGAAAAAATTACCTTCAATCACCAGAACTCCGGCAACAATAGCATTAGATAATGTGGCGCAACCTCAAAACCAAGCACTGACAGTTGCTGTTGAAATTTGCGCTCCGCATACTGCTATTACCGAAGTGAAATTTCGCTACAAACAATACAATGCAAGTACGTTTACTGTGCAGACGTTGGCGAATGGTGTAGCCTCCGGCAACGGTTGCTATACCTATTCAGCAACCATTCCCGCAAGTGCCGTGCAAAATCCGAATGTAGAATATCTTTTTGAAGCCTATTTCGCAGATAGTACTATGATAAAATCGCCAACGCCAAGTAGTTCTTATTCTTCATGGGTAATTACAGTATTACCAAATTACCCACCGAATATTTCTAACGTAACGGTTTCTCCTGTTCGCGATTGCGACCCTATAATTATTTGTTCTAAAATAGTGGATAATACCTCTTCTTTGGTGAAAAAAGAGTTGCACTATCGAATCCAACAAACACCAAGTGTGTATATTTCAATAGATATGACACCGTGTCCATCTTGTGGAGTAGATGTATATTGTGCTACTATTCCTCGCGAGGCTGTGGATGATGCAGGTTTGTCTTATTATCTTTTTGCTACCGATAATTTTGATAGTCAAGGTTGGTATGGAAGTCCTGAAAATCCAAGAACATTGACAGTTTCACCAACTCCAGCATCTTCGAGTAACCCAATGACCATTCAAGTACTTACACCTCTTATTACCATGATGTGCGGACCCGCAATACCGGGAGATGTTTTGAAATCCTATTTTAAAAATGAATGTGGCAATTATCAAGTGGGCGGTGTTACTACAGTTACACAAGGTTTGGCTATTGCCGCTCTTCAAGCATTTGGCGATTCTAATCTGAGCGACAATTATAAAGATGGTTTTTATATAGGAGATACAATACAAGTACGCCTTGAACGAAATGGCTACGAATATATATTAGAATCTCCAACATGGGAGTATGCACCATTAATATATGTAGGAGCCAATCAATCGGCTTATATGCAACCTATGTATGGTTCGGGTGCTCCGAATATTCAAATAAGCGGAAATAATCAGGTTATCAATGCAGGTACAACAATAACATCTACGACTAATGATACTGATTTTGGATTAAACAATTCGGCAGCAACGCATACCTTTACCATAACAAATATAGGTTGCGAAGTTCTGACCATAAATGGAGTCTTTCCTGATGACACTACTTCGTTTTCAGCATATATAGCGCAGAATACCGTAATACAACCGAGTCAGTCGGCAACCTTTACGGTAACGTATAAGGCAAATGCTACGGCTACAACCTATATTAATGTGATAAATAGTGCTGCACCTGCCAAATTCCGCTTTGCGGTAACAGGGCAAAAGCAAGGACAAACAAACTCTTGCAATATGGTAATTTCGCCAAACCCTATGCCAAGTTACGGAAGTAATGTTTCGTTTACACTGAATGCACTCAGCACGGTTACGGCAAAAGTATATACTACCACAGGTACTCTGGTGCAAACCGCTTTCGGACCACTCCAAATGGGAGCAGGTACGCACTCTATGTATGTACAACCAAGCGGTTTAACGCATGGGCAAACTTACATTCTGAGCATTGAAACCAATGTGGGAGTTTGTTCCGGTAGTTTTGTGGTGCAATAAATTAATTTTTTAACACGCTTTTTTGAGTGGGGAAGCGATTGTGATAATCGGTTCCCCCCTCTCAAAAAAACTCAAACAAATAACAATATGAGAAAAATAATAATAACCTGAGTTCGATTAATAAAACAATGCTAATTGAGTAGATTTTTGATTGGTTTGATATGTAATAGCCGGTTTTTTTGGCAAAAAACAATATGCAATCAATCCTGCAATAAGATTTGA
>JAITUU010000024.1 GCA_031286165.1 Bacteroidales bacterium | reverse complement strand
TTTGCACAAACATAAGTAACGCCAGAGCCGAGCGTCTGAACGGCTCCATACAGGCATTAAAAACAATCGGAAGAGGCTATCGAAACACCGAAAATTTCAGAATTGCAATCTTGTTTTTTTACGGTAATCTCGATATGCTTCCACACGAAAAATGGTAGAACCTGATTTTGTATTCTTTAAAACACAAAAACTACATCGTTTATCAAATAGTATCAAGAATATTCTTCTCCAAGGTTTGCTGCAAGTGCTGCAAGCGATTCATACTTGCAGAGAGATTTTCGTTTAAAATCACCAAAATCAATCAAATTTGGCGAAGTTCAGAAAATTGAAAATATTGGGCTTATAGTTGGATTGCAAAATTAGGGCTTCAACATTCCAGCGTTCTCAACCCTCAACTAATTAAAAAAAGAGGCTGTCCACTTTTAGAACAGCCTCTTTTTCATTTATTCTTCAAAAAGTACTATAAATTCCACCCTTCGGTTAAGGGCTTTGTTTGCTACTGTGGTATTTGGTGCCACAGGGCGGTCTTGACCAAAGCCGGCGGCAGTTAATCTACTTTCCGAAATACCTACATTCACCAGATATTGTTTCACCGCAGCAGCCCTTCGTTCCGAAAGGGATTGATTTGCCTCAGGTTTACCCACGTTATCGGTGTGTCCATTGATTTGTAGTTTATAATTTGGATTGTTCACCATTATTTTTGCTACTTCGTTCAATATTGCATAGGATTCCGGACGAATCACGTCTTTACCTGTTTCAAAATTGATACCATGCAATGCGCGTTCAAATACTTTTCGTTCGGCTTCTTTTATTGCAGGGCAGCCGCCATTTTCGGGAACACCCGGAGTTTTCGGACATTTATCTAAATAATCGGGCACACCATCGCCGTCTGTATCAAGCGGACAACCTTTGGCATCCACAAAGCCGTAGGCTTCTTTCGGAGTTCCGGGACATTCATCGGCGTAATCGGGCACTCCATCGCCGTCAGTATCTTTCGGGCAACCATTGGCATCTACCGTTGCTCCTGCGCGAGTATTTGGGCATTTATCTTTGTAGTCGGGCACGCCATCGCCATCGCTATCTTTGGGGCAACCTTTTTCATCCACAAAGCCACGAGCCTCTTTCGGAGTTCCCGGACACACGTCTGCGTAATCGGGCACACCATCGCCGTCAGTATCTTTCGGACAGCCTTTGGCATCTACCGGTGCACCTGCGCGAGTGTTCGGACATTCGTCTAAGTAATCAAGCACGCCATCGCCATCGCTATCAAGCGGACAACCTTTGGCATCAACAAAACCGCGAGCCGCAACAGGAGTTCCCGGACATGCGTCTAAGTAATCGGGCACACCATCGCCATCGGTATCAGGCGGACAACCATCGGCATCAACCACAATACCTTCCGGAGTATTCGGGCATTTATCTAAGTAATCGGGCACACCATCACCATCGCTATCTTTCGGACAACCTTTTTCATCAACAAAGCCACGAGCCTCCGGCGGTGTTCCCGGACACATATCTTTGCTATCAACCACACCGTCCATATCGCTGTCTTTGCCGCCGCAGGTGTTTATGCCCAAGCGCACTTTCAGTCCTATTGCCACAGGCTGCATTTTGTTTACAAACGATTGCGTTACGCCATTGTGCGTGTATTGCGATTCCAATACGCTGTTTTGCGCAAACTCATCCATAGCCGCTTGTGTGGCACTGTAATCTAAAAAGTTTTTGGTATTGACTTTATTCACATTATTGAAGGTGTAATCGGCATATACTCCGGTGTATAACGCATATTGCGGATTTTTCAACGCCCATTTTACACCCACATCTACACTTCCTGTATATGACAAACCCACCTTATACTTTCCGTGTATGCTTTGACCTTGAAAATCGCCATAATTCCAATCTTCTTGGTGGCTCAGTATTTGGTTGGTTGCATAATAATACCCACTTGCTTGAAAATCATAATCGCTGCTTTTATATGTCGCCAAAACGGGTAGTCCTAATTTAAAACCTGCTGCGCCGTAAAATTTATGAGTATTGCCGGTTTCAAAATGAAACATCACCGGAATAGCAATATTGAGTAAACGCTGATGCTCGGTGTATTGAGTAAACTCAGTTCTGTAATTTATGAGGTCGCCATTGTGTTTATCGTTGGTATCGTAGGCATCTTGCAACCCGTCAATGGTTATTTTTGCAGTATAGAGTGCTGCTTCTGCTCCTATCAAAATTCCAAAATAGTGGGTAAAATAACGGGTGTAGCCCAATCCGAAATTTCCGCCGAAGCCTTCTGTTTTGTTTCCAAACGTAGGTTTGTAATACAAGGTAGAAAGTCCACTCGCAGCCCACGCTGAAAATTCATTTTCACAGAAACTCCGTGTTTTTTTTGCGGTAGGAGTAATTATTTCATATTGTTCGGTATCTGCGCCCAATGTCGTAGTATCTTGCGCCTGTGCTTGCGCGGTAATTTGCAACGACACAAATCCTACTGCCATAAGGAGTGCATAGAGTATTGTTTTCTTTTTCATATTGTAGTGTTTATGAGGTGTGTTCTTTTTTTATCTGTACCGATTATTCTCTTACTATGGTTTTTTCTATTTCTTGTGTTCCCGATAGTATTTTCACTATATATATTCCCTGTACATTCGGCACCGGTATTGGGGTAATATCGCCCGTAGCATTGGTTACGCTCAGCAAACTTCCGGCAACAGAATAGAGTGTTATTTTTGTTTCCTGCCATTTGAAACCATCGAGTTTTACGTTCACAAATTCGCTTGAACGCACCGCCGGCGTTGGATACACTGTAATTGATGCCTCTGCTTCTTGCTCAGGATAGATTGGGCAGGTTTGGTAGAGAACTCCTTGCGAATCTACCACAAGTGCGTAATATTCGGCTCCAAAATCAAGATTTCTTGGGTTTCTACGATTATCGGCATCGTAGAAATAGCCTAAGTTTTTACCCAGATTGCGGTCGTCTATTGCAAATCCTGCTTTGAACCATTCATAGGAAACAAACGTATAACCTCCGTTCGTTGCGCTATTATTGTTTACTACAAGCGTGGTGTTTCCTTTTTGAACTACAACATCTACACAATCTCCCGATTCTGTAATGCGCACAATCATTTCATAGGTATTGCCGGCAGCATCTTTTATAACAACAAGATAGTCGTCTGCGGCTAAATTTTCAAACAATCCGCTACTTTGAAATGCACCACCGTTCACCGCATATTGATATGGACGTGTTCCAAATCGACCGGCAACTTCAAATCGTCCGGTTGCTCTGCCGCGTATGGTGTTTTGTTTTGTGAGTAATATTCCGCTCAAATCGGAATACGGAGGACGCACACCTATTGTTACCGGCACATCAACAGTTTTTCCGCTCGCATCTTTCACCGTTACCACATAATTGCCCGGTGCCAAGTTTTCAAACAAACCGCTATTTTGAAATGCGCCACCGTTGATAGCATATTGATATGGTGCGGTGCCGTTTACGCCCACAACCTCAACCATACCGTTTGGCACGTTTTGGTCGCTATTTTCCTGATTTACTATTTCTCCTTGCAATTCGGTATCGCCTATGGTATTGATACGTACTCGCAGGTCGAAAGTATCGCCGAGCGCATCGCGTATAATAATTACATAATCGCCGGCGGCTAAATTTTCAAACAATCCGCTCGATTGGAAGGTTACTCCGCTGTCAATAGAATATTCATAGGGAGCCATTCCGTTGATTCCCATTACATCAACAGCACCGGTTGCGCTATCGGGGCTACTATCAATTTTCGAGAGTATTATACCACTCAAATCACTTACATCGCCTTCGCTTATTACCACATAAATACTGTGAGTGGCATTTTCTGCATCTTTCACGGTGAGCAGGTATTGACCCGGAGCCAAGTTTTCAAACAAACCGCTATCTTGAAATGCACCACCGTTGATAGCATATTGATATGGTGCGGTGCCGTAAATACCTGCTATTTCCACACTTCCGTTGTTTTTACCATAGTTGGTGTTTCGTTGCGAAAGTATTATTGCATTCAATGGATTACATTCGAGCGATGGATTGAGAATAACTTCTTGCGTGGCAGCCGAAGTTCCCGATTGTGTTGCACAACCATTACTGCCGGTAAATTCATAGAACACACTCACTATTTTAGTGCCCGGTGAGTTCCAGCGTACCGTTATAGAACTTCTATTATTAGCACCTATCACTACTGCATCTGTACCCACATTCCACACGTAGCCGGTCATGCCTTCTTCGGTGGTAAAGGTTACTACGGCATCGGCACACACTTCATTGCCATTCTCTGCTAAATTTGCATCGTTGCCCATGGTGATTCTCGGCAGAGGTTTCACTATTACCGTTTGCGCGGCATCGCTCACTCCCGATTTTGTTGCACAACCATTACTATTGGCAGTTTCATAGAATAGACTTACTGTTTTTTCTTGATTGCTTTGCGTATCGTTACTCCATTTTACGGTTACGGTATTGCTATTTACTGCTCCGCTGGTTACGGTACCGCCGTCAATGCTCCACACATACCCGTTCATGCCGGCATCTGTGGTGAAGGTTACTTCTGCTTCGGCACATATTTGATTGCCGTTTGCCGCCAAACTTGCATCGTTGCTAATTGATATTTCCGGCAATGAGTTCACTATTAGCTGCTGACTTGCATCGGACGCTCCCGATACGGTAGTACAACCGTTTCCGCCGGTAAGTTCATAGAACACACTTACCGATTTCGTACCGGGTGTTTCCCATTTCACGGTTACGGTATTGCTATTTACTGCTCCGCCGGTTACGGTACCGCCGTCTATTGACCATACATAATTATTCATACCGGCATCGGTGGTAAAGGTTACTTCGGCTTCGGCACACAATTGATTGCCGTTTGCCGCCAAACTTGCATCGTTGCTAATTGATATTTCCGGCAATGGGTTCACTATTACCTGCTGACTTGCATCGGACGCTCCCGATACGGTAGTACAACCGTTTCCGCCGGTAGTTTCATAGAACACACTTACTGTTTTAGTGCCGGGTGTTTCCCATTTCACGGTTACGGTATTGCTATTTACTGCTCCGCCGGTTACGGTGCCGCCGTCAATGCTCCACTCATATCCGGTCATGCCGGCTTCGGTCATAAATGTTACTTCGGCTTCGGCGCATATTTGATTGCCATTTGCCGCCAAATTTGCATTGTCATTGATATTGATTTCGGGTAATGGTTTCACTATTACTTCCTGACTTGCATCGGACGCTCCCGATACGGTAGTACAACCATTTCCACCGGTAAGTTCATAGAACACACTTACCGATTTCGTGCCGGGTGTTTCCCATTTCACGGTTACGGTATTGCTATTTACAGAGCCTGCTGTTACCGTACCGCCGTCAATGCTCCACTCATATCCGGTCATACCGTCATCGGTGGTAAATGTTACTTCGGCTTCGGCGCATATTTGATTGCCGTTTTGCGCCAAACTTGCATCGTTGCTGATTGAAATTTCCGGTAGCGGTTTCACAATTACCGTTTGCAATACATTTGAAACTCCGGATTTTGTTGTACAGCCATTGTCGCCGGTAAATTCATAAAATACACTCACAATTTTTTCTTGATTGCTTTGCGTATTATTACGCCATTTCACCGTTATAGAATTTTGGTTTGTTGCTCCGGCTGTTACCGTACCGCCGTCAATATTCCATACATAGCCGGTCATGCCTGCATCGGTGGTAAAGGTTACTTCGGCTTCGGCGCATATTTGATTGCCGTTTGCCGCCAAACTCGCATCGTTGCTAATTGTAATTTCCGGCAATGGTTTCACAATCACCGTTTGTGAAGCATCAGACACGCCGGATTTTGATTCACAACCGTTTCCGCCGGTAGATTCATAAAATATGCTTACTGTTTTTTCTTGGTCGATTTGCGTATCGTTACTCCATTTCACCGTTACGGTATTGCTATTTACAGAACCTGCTGTTACGGTACCGCCGTCTATTGACCAAAGGTAATTAGTCATTCCCGCCGCAGTGATAAACGTTACTTCTGCTTCGGCACATATTTGATTGCCGTTTGTTTCCAAAGCTGCGTTGTTATTAATATAGATTTCCGGCAGAGGTTTCACTATTACCGTTTGCGCAGCATCGCTCACTCCCGATTTTGTTTCACAACCGTTTCCGCCGGTAAATTCATAGAATAGGCTTACTGTTTTTTCTTGATTGCTTTGCGTATCGTTACTCCATTTCACGGTTACGGTATTGCTATTTACAGAGCCTGCTGTTACGGTACCGCCGTCAATCGACCATACATAATTAGCCATTCCGGCATCGGTGGTAAAGGTTACTTCGGCTTCGGCACATATTTGATTACCATTTGCCGCCAAACTTGCATTGTTGCTAATTGATATTTCCGGCAATGGATTTACTATTACTTGCTGAATGGCATCTGATGCTCCCGATACGGTACCGCAACCATTGCCTCCGGTAAGTTCATAGAACACACTTACCGATTTCGTGCCGGGTGTTTCCCATTTCACGGTTACAGTATTACCGGTTATAGAACCTGCTGTTACCGTACCGCCGTCTATATTCCACGCATATCCGGTCATGCCGGCATCGGTGGTAAAGGTTACTTCGGCTTCGGCGCATATTTGATTGCCGTTTGCCGCCAAATTTGCATTGTCTTTGATATTGATTTCGGGTAATGCTTTTACCGTTAATTCTTTTGTAGCCTGCACATCGGTAAAGCCTTCTAATGTAGCACAACCATTGCCATTGACATCGGTAAAGGAATAAAATACTGAAACATCTACGATTTTATCGGCAGCGGCAGACCATTTCAGGGTGATAGTTCTATCGTTTGCTCCACCTCCGGCTACTACTGTTGCGCCATCTTGGGTGTAAGTCCATGTGTACGGAGCCATACCGGCACGGTCGGCAATAAAGGTAATTTCGGTTTCGGCACACACTTCTCCATTTGCCGATATATTGGGGTCATCTATATCTATATTTATTGTGGGTAGGGGGTTAATAATTAATTCCATGATACCCTGCACATCGGAAACACCTGCCACCGTAGCGCAGCCATTGCCTTCGGTATCGGTAAACGCATAAAATACTTGTACTTCTACGTTTTTATCGGTAGCGGTTGTCCATTTCAGGGTGATATAATCATCGGATTCTTCACCTCCGGAAATTACGGTTGCACCATCTTGGGTGTAAGTCCATGTGTACGGAGCAACATCTGCACGGTCGGCAGCAAATGTGATTTCAGTTTCGGCACAGGCAGTACCGCTCTGTGCAAAATTACCGTCTATGGATATTTCTATTTTTGGCAGCGGTTTCACCACTACTTCCCATTGTCCGTCAGAGAGTTCATAGTTTTGCGTACACACAGCATCTTTTGCATAACGCATATATTGTACGTATTCATTCGTTGTTCCGGTATTTACCATATCTTCTACCGGCGGCGTGTAGGTTGCTGCGGTTGCTCCATCTATTTTTGTAGGTATTCCTCCTGTCAGTGCTGCGGTTTTATACCACTCGTAGGTAATTGCTCCGTTGCCTCCGCTTGCAGGAGTGAGTTCGGTTATTTCAAGTTGTGGCGTTGAAGTTGCACACACATCTTCGCCGGTACTTGCTATTGTTCCTGCATTGAATTTATCGGGTTGTGTTATGTGCACCGGCACCGATTGCGACATTGACTCACAACTTTCGCTATCTTTCACGCGCACATAATATGTGCCTGCACCTAAATTGGAAAAGGTATTTGCCGTGCCATAATCGTTGAGAGCACCATCGGTTATAGAATATTCAAAACCGCTACCGCTACCACCGCTTGCGTTTACTACTATCACTCCTTCGTGGTTGCCAAAGCAGGTAACTGCTAAGGTTGATAGGTCATCGCTTATACTTGCAGTTGGCAATGCTTTCACCGTTATAAGCACTTCACCCGGGTCGCTCACGCAATTTTCGGCATCGCGCACCCGTACCCAAAACGAAGAAGTTTGTGCTTCTGTTGGGTCAAATGTTGGTGCTACGGGAAATCCCAGCGCACCCGTGTTATCACTCTGTGCCGTAGTTGCATCGGTGTACCACAATTTATTGCCTGCCACCGGAACACGAGTATCTAAGGAAATTGTAGAACCGCTTTCCAAGGCACAGGCTTCGTAATTATTCACAATAGGTGCCTCTACTGCACTGCTTATGCGCACCACTACTTGTGTGCGTTCACTTTCGCAGCCATTCACCGTTTGACTTACCCAATAACTTTCGTCTATGTAATCTTGCACGCCAAATTCTGCCGGTTCGCCTGCTATACTGCTTCCATCGTCATCGGCACTATACCATATAAGAGTAGCACCTGCTGCCATGCTTTTTACGAGCGATGACCATGCAAACGTTTGTGAAATAGTAGAGGACGGACAAGCAATATAACTCTGCACTGTGGGTGCCGGAGGAGTAGGTTTCAACGTTATGGTCCACTCACCGGCAGACACTCCGCTATTACGAGGGCAGGTTTCGCCTTCCACCACGCGAGTATATACAATCTCTATATTGGTTGTTCCATTGTTTTCTAAATCCACAACAGGTGTCCAATCTTGAAAATTGCTATTGGGTACCGTTACCGTAACGCCGCCTATGGTTCTCTGCCAACTGTACTGATATACAGCACCGGCGTTGCTTGGTGTTGTTACGTTGGTAATTGTTTGCACACTTTCTCCGGGGCAGAGTATATCGCCTGTGGTGGCTATACTCCCTGCATCAAAGGGCGCGGGTTCTGTTATTTGTACCTGCTGCGTAGCCGATGTACAGTTTTTACTGTCTTTCGCCTGCATGGTATAGGTACGTGCATCTAAACCGGAGAAGGTTGGCGTAGTTTGCCACGTAGCACCTCCGGTATTGGAATATGAATATCCACCGGTATTTCCACCTGCGGCGGTAAGTGCTATCACACCGGTTTCATCGCCTTGACAAGTAAGGGCTGTAAGCGATGTTGCCGCCACACTTATTGTTACTTTTGTAGGTTCGGTTACTTCTACCGTATTTATTGGCGATTTACAACCTTTACTATCTTTTACGCACAAATAATGTGCGCCGGGTGCTACGTTGGTAAATTTGTGCTTTGCCGCAAACGGAAGAATACCGGAAGTTGCGTTCCAATTTGCTCCGCCGGTGTTGCAAAAATACGGATAATCGCCGCTGCCGCCGGTAGCATCTACCGCAATTACTCCATCGGTATCGCCATTACAGGTTACAGCGAGTGCAGATTCGTCCGCCACAAGAACTACCGTAGGCAATCCGTTTATTGTTATGGCAGTTGTTGCGGTATTTTGGCAGGTGTTTGCTCCGGTAAAAGAATATACAATAGTATGAGTACTAGTAGAAGGAAGCGTAGTTCCTGTGGGTTTATTTGCCTCCAAATCAATTTCTCCGGTAGTTTCACTAACAAACACTAAACCTGTGGGAGAAGAAAACGTACCTCCTGTGGTACCGGTAATGGTGGCTACAGCATTGCCCACTGCACAAAAATCGGCATCATCGCCGTCTTCATCCTGCTCCGCCTGATTTTTATAGGTATAGGTAATTGTTGCCGATGGTAAAGCATTAACCGGCAGTATCACATCATCGCTTTTTGTACAACCATGTAACGCCACTTCGTAACTTACGGTATTCGCGCCAATAGTCGCAGTTTTGGGGTCAAAATTTCCATTGACAACGTTATCTCCCGAAAACGTACCTCCTGCGGTGGCAGCGGCATCGAGAATTGTGGCGAGTGCTATTTCATCACTATTTGCACAGAGAATAGGAAGCGGATTGACAAAAGTAATAGTGGGCACAGCAACTATTGTTATAGTAAACTCTTCACTGCCTTCGGTGGTAGTATATATTATAGTATGAACTCCCACACCTGCGCTTACCGGGTCAAATTCTCCTGCGGCTGATATTGCGTCACCACTAAAACTCCCTCCTGCCGGAGTGATACCCCATGCAGCATCGGTTAAGTCAATTACATCGATTTCATCATCGCAGAGCAATATAGAAGGAAGGCTTAGTTCCTCACTCGCTTGGCTAAAAACCGAAACAATAGAAAGCATTACAAAACACACAAGTGTAATGAAACGGCGTAGCGAATTTTCTTGAATTTTTGTCATAATTGTAGGTCTTTTTAAATTAAGGTTACTTTTAAAAATTGTATTTCTCCTTCATTGCGAGTGTAACGAAGTTATTTTCTATGGATTGCTTCAGGCTATTGCCCTCGCAATAACGTGGTGGGTTGATTTTCAAAAGCACCAAATATGTTTTTATTTATGGTGTTAAATAATTGGCGCAGCAAAACTATGATAATTATTTCAAATATAAGCATATAATCGCCTAAAAACAAGTGCTATTCAAATTGTTTTTTTATGACATTCGTCATATTTGCCAAACAAAGTTTTAGTGCAACACGGTTTTTTTCAATTTAAAAAATATATTTGCAGCACAAAATACGCACATCAACGTACTTTATGTATTACTAACCAATTAACACACACAAGATGAACAAACACTACACTTTTTTTAGAAGCTTTGCAGCAGCGGGAATTATGGTAATTTCCGGAATTTTGAATGGCTACGGGCAAGACAGCCGTTGTTTATGTATTCCCAATAACGATGCCGATTATGTGCTTCCTTCTAACTGCACAGAATATACTAATGGCACCAACCCAATATATGGTGTACGGTGTGCAACACAGGGTGGCGATATTAGTCTTGCTTACTTACAAGATAATGCTACATTACACCTTACAAACCCAAATGTAACATATACTATAACTACCGGAGGAAATTACCATGCTTCTGTATATATTCACGAAGGAGTAAATGTAATTATTTCTTTCGCTACACTTAACAAAATTTATCTTTTTAATAGAGGAACTATAACAAGAACCGGAAATTTGGGCATAAACGGAGGGGGATCCATTGCAAATTCAGGAATAATGAATATAAGCGGACAGTTTGGTAATATAGATGGAGATTTTACCAATCAAGGAAAACTTTCCTGTGGTCAATTTGGTAGTATTCAAGGTCAGAATGACCCTATGTGTATGGGAAATGGTTCTATTGTAACTACAAAAAAATTTGGCGACATAAATGGAAAATTTGGTAATGTAAAAGGTGGGGGAACTATTTTTGTTACTGAATCATTTGGCAATTTTAATGCAACAAACACATTTGATGTAGCAGATGAACTTACAATATGCATAGCACCGGGGGTTTCACTTCCAAGCCAAGCCCCAAACACAACTAGCCCACGATGGGGTAAGGCTAAACTTATGCTTAATTGCACTAATGCCAATGCCGGTTGTGATTTTTTTCCTACCATAAGTCCTACAACTTTTACAGTGGGTAATTCTACAACCTTTACCGCAGGCGGCGTGCCATCGGGTGCTACTATTTATTGGTTAATAAACGATAATCCTGTGGACGGAGAGAATGGAACAACATTTACCCACACACCGGCATTAACCGATAGAATTGCCTTTGCGGTGTATAAAGGAGACTGTAAAAAAATGTCGAACGGGGTAACAATGAGTCAAACACATTTTGACCCTAAAGTGAGCATTGATTGGATGGATGGCGAAGAAACTATTACCGGTACTAATAGTAGTAGTATTACCGTATGTACCGTTGATAATGCTATCAACCTGAGAGCAACACCGCAATATGCCGGTCTTTTCCCTCAATATAAATGGACAAGCAGCAAAGGGAAAGATAGTGGTCCACTATCAAGCGACAAAAGAAATTGCCCCTTTACCAGTTTTGTAGATGGTGAAGTTGTAACCGTAACAATGCTTGCTGACATAGGTCTTTCCGGCGATGCTTGCAATAGTGTAGCAGCAAATGAAATAACTGCATCGCTCACCATTACCGTAGGTAGCGGCGGCAATATAGAAGCAGTATTAAATCCGCTCCCTTCGTTTTGCTCCACAAGTGCGGCGGCAATAGATTTAAGTCAATATGCAGCATCTCTTTCGGCTCCGCTCTCCGGTGCATTTAGCGGAAATGGGGTGAGCGGAACAACGTTTTCGCCAAGTACCGCCGGAGTGGGCACACACGTAATTACCTACACGGTAACAAATGAAGATAGCAAATGCTCCGGCAGCACAACCGAAAGCATAACAGTTGCCAATATTGCAAACCCTGCGCTCAGCGTATCGTTCAGTGAAACCGATATTTCTCAAGTAATTTTAACTGCTACTCTTGCGAGCATCGACTATGCCACCGGCGTACAATTTCAATACCGCGCAAAAGGAAGTACACAGTGGACTAATATAGGAAGTGTACAAACAATAGCAGGTACGCAATACACGGCAACGCAAAGTTTAGCAAAGGGCAGTTATGAATTTCGCGCTGTGCTAAGCACTTCGCTTGCGTGCGAAGTGAGCAGTGCAATCAAAACAGGCATCATTCGCTGCGTGAATTGCAAGTAATACTATTTAGTGGTTAGACTACCTTGCTGCCACAAATTTTTCCACAAATTCTTTGCTCACGTTTTTGCGCTGTGCCAAGTCCTTGATTTGCTCTTCGGAAATTGCGCCTACGCCAAAATTATGTGCCTGCGGGTGGGCTATCACAATTCCCATAGTAGATGCTGCCGGTTGCAACATATAGTTTTCGGTGAGTTGCACGCCTATTTTTTCTCCGTGGAGCAGTTGGGCAATCGTTGCTTTTTCGCTGTGGTCGGGAGCCGAAGGATAGCCGTAGGCTGAGCGCACGCTTGTATATTCGCCTTGCAGCATTTGTTCTATGCTCAGGGTTTCGTTCGGTGCAAATGCCCACAACTCTTTGCGGATTTTTTCGTGCACATATTCCGTAGCGGCTTCGGCTAAGCGGTCGGCAAGGGTTTTTACAAGAAGTGCCGAATAATCATCGCCGTGTTTGGCAAAACTTTCTGCAACATGCTGAATTTCGCTGCCGGCAGTTACGGTAAAGGCGGCAATGTAGTCGCGCACGCCCGAAGTTTTGGGTGCTACAAAATCGCTCAAACACACATTTGCCGCACCGTTTGCCTGCAAGGTTTGCTGGCGAAGATTGTGTAACACTATTTCACAATTCTCGTCATTGCTCACAATAATATCATCGCCCTGCGACTGCGCGGCAAAAATACCTACAACGGCTTGTGCGTGCAAATTTTTCTGCGCTGCAAGTGTTTTGAGCATTGCGTGCGCATCGTTGTAGAGCGTTTGCGCTTCGGGCTGTTCCACAATGTGTGGATAGCGACCTTTCATATCCCATGCGTGGAAAAAATAGGTCCAATCTATATATGGTATCAGGCTTTCGTAGGGAATTTCGTTACAATAGTGTAGTCCTGTTTGTTTTGGAGTTACAATATCGCTCTCCTTCCACAAAAGGTGCAGGGAGTTGGCACGCGCTTCGGCAAGCGGCAGCATATCGTTCACCGCGCGATTAGTATATAATTGCTGTATGCGGGCATATTCTTTGCGCAATTCGGCGCAATATCGGTTTTTATGTGCGCCCAGCAAAGCACTGCACACAGCGGCACTTTTCGAGGCATCGCCCACGTGCACCACTGCACCGGAATACACCGGCGCAATTTTCACGGCGGTGTGTATTTTACTCGTAGTTGCGCCACCTATCAGCAGCGGAATATTCATGCCGCGTGCTTCCATTTCCTGCGCCACAGCTATCATTTCAGCAAGCGAAGGAGTAATTAATCCGCTCAGTCCCACTATATCCACCTTGTGTTCCTGCGCAGCGTTTACAATGTGTTCCAGCGAACACATTACGCCGACATCTACAATTTCATAATTATTGCACGAAAGCACCACGCCCACTATATTTTTTCCAATATCGTGCACATCGCCTTTCACCGTAGCAAGCAGTATTTTCCCTGCTTTCGACGACTGTGCCTGCGTTTTTTCCGCCTCTATATATGGCATGAGAATCGACACGGCTTGTTTCATTACTCGCGCGGTTTTTACCACCTGCGGCAAAAACATTTTTCCTTGTCCAAAAAGTTCGCCCACCATGTTCATACCGCTCATAAGCGGACCTTCTATAATACCAAGTGTGGGCGAAAATTGCGTGCGAGCCTCTGCCAAATCGCTTTCCAAAAAATCGCTCACCCCCTTCATAAGGCTTTGCGCCAATCGCTCGCTCACAGGCAGGGTGCGCCATTCGTCCACGCGCTGTTTTACGCCGCTTTCGCCTTTTATGTATTGTGCATAGTGAATTAATTGCTCGGTTGCTTCGGCAGACGTATTCAAAATTACATTCTCAATTTTTTCGCGCAATTCCTGCGGAATTTCTTCATATACCTGTACCGCTCCGGGGTTCACTATTCCCATATCAAGCCCCGCTTGAATGGCGTGATACAAAAACACGGAGTGCATAGCCTCGCGCACAGCATTATTGCCGCGAAATGCGAAAGACACATTGCTAATGCCGCCGCTCACTTTGGCAAGAGGCAGGTTTTGCTTAATCCACGCTACGGCGCGAATAAAATCTATGGCGTAGGAATTATGTTCTTCTATTCCCGTTGCCACAGTCAAAACGTTCGGGTCGAAAATAATATCTTGGGGCGGAAAATTGATTGTTTCGGTTAAAAGCGTGTAGGCACGGCGGCATATTTCTATTCTTCGTTCATAGGAATCTGCTTGCCCTTGTTCATCGAAAGCCATTACCACAAGTGCCGCGCCATAGTGATACACGGCTTGTGCTTTGCGCAAAAATTCCGCCTCGCCCTCTTTCAAACTCAGGGAATTGACTATGGATTTTCCTTGCACGCTTTGCAAGCCAATTTCCAAAACTTCCCAATTCGAGGAATCTATCATTAGGGGCACTCGCGCTATGTCGGGTTCGGAGGCTATCAAGTTCAAAAAATGCTGCATTTCCTCTTTGGCATCGAGCATGGCATCGTCTAAATTGATGTCGATAATTTGCGCACCGTTTTCCACCTGTAAGCGGGCAACACTGAGGGCTTTTTCGTAGTGTTTTTCGCGAATCATTTTGGCAAATTGCAAGGAACCGGCTACATTAGTGCGTTCGCCCACGTTTATAAAATTGGTTTGTGCGCTATCAATCACAAGTGCCTCCAATCCACTCAAACGTGTAGCAACATCTTTGCGCGGCAGCGGTCGCGGTTTATATTGCGGGGCTATTTCTGCAATTTTTGCAATATGTTCGTTACTTGTGCCGCAGCAGCCGCCTATTATGTTCAGGTGCGATTGTTCCAACATGGGGCGAATCATATCGAGCATGAGGTCGGGAGTTTGGTCGTACAAGCCGAATTGATTGGGCAATCCGGCATTGGGGTGTGCCGACACGCGGAAGGGGCATATTTCGCTCAACAGTTTCACAAAGGGTTGCATTTCTTTCGCACCGAGCGAGCAGTTTAAACCAATGCTCAAAAGATTGAAATTGCGCACGGAATTAACGCAGGCTTCGAGGGTTTGCCCCGAAAGTATGCGACCGCCGGCATCGGCTACGGTGAGCGAAAGCATCACGGGAATATCGCTATGTTTTTCTTCCTGCACGCGCTCTATGGCGTAGAGGGCGGCTTTGGCGTTCAGGGTGTCGAACACTGTTTCCACCAGCAGAATATCCGCACCGCAGTCTATCAGTACCGACACTTGTTCTGTATATACTTCTACCAGCGTAGCAAAATCCACACTTCGCGCAGCGGGATTGAGCACATCGGGAGAAAGCGATGCCGATTTATTGGTGGGACCTATGGAAGCACACACAAATCGCGGTTTTTCGGGTGTGAGCGCGGTGTATTCCTGCGCCAATTCTTTGGCAATACGCACCGAAGCAGTGTTGATTTCGCGCACCAAACCCTGCATAGCGTAGTCGGCAAGTGAAATACGGTTGGCGTTAAACGTATTGGTTTCTATAATATCGGCACCGGCGGCAAGGTATTTTCGCTGAATTTCGCGAATTATGTGCGGTTGCGTAACACTCAAAAGGTCGTTATTGCCCTGCAAGGGGTATTGCCACTCGGCAAATTCCGCTCCGCGATAGTCGTGTTCGGTAAGAGTATATTTTTGAATCATGGTACCCATAGCACCATCGAGCACCAAAATGCGTTGCGAAAGTATGTCGGTAAGTTTTGTCATCGAATTTTTATTTTTTTTTTGCAAAAGTACAAATTAGTTGTTAGTTGTTAGTTGTTGGTTGTTAGTTTTAAGCAACTGAAACAATAAATATCTACTAATCTCAATAAATCTCAACACAGTTTCCACTGACAAATAACAAATCGTTCTCGTTCATGAATATCGCGCAGAATTTCCACGTTTTTGTAGTCGTAATCGGTAAAGAGTTGTGCCGTTTCCTCAGCCAAATTTTCGTTGATTTCGCAGAGAAGAATGCCACCGGCTTGTAGCATGCACTGCCCAAGTTGCGCCAGCGCATGGTAGAATACAAGTGGATTATCGTTGCTCACAAAGAGTGCAATTTCGGGTTCATAGGCAAGCACATTTTGCTGCATAAGCGATTTTTCGCTCTCCATTACGTAGGGCGGGTTGCTCACCAATAGGTTACACAGCGGTAATTTCTTCCACTCGGAAGGTTTCAATATATCGCAGTGCACAAAGTTCACGTTCACATTGTTTTGTTGGGCATTCCGTTTTGCAACGCTCAGTGCATCGAACGAAATATCGCAGGCGCACAGGCGAGCCTGCGGAAGATGTTTTGCCAGCGCAATGGCTATACAAGCACTGCCGGTGCAGGCATCTACAATTACCGGACGCTCTATGGATTGCGCAATGCAAATGGCACGCTGCACCAATTCTTCGGTTTCACCACGCGGAATAAGCACGGCAGGCGACACCGAAAATTGCAAGCCGTAAAAATCGGCTTTACCTAATATATATTGTATGGGTTCCTGCGCCAGCAATCGCTGCAAAGCCTCTTGCAAGCATTTTTCATGCTCCGGCACAATTTCCGCCTGTGGCGTCATCAGCATTTCAGTGTACGAAATACGGCAGTTTTCCACAAGGAGTTTCAGCATAGCAGCAACTTCCTGTGGCGGATAGAGCGGCGCAAGTGCAGTTGCAAACTGTTGTTTGATTTCAAAAAAAGTCATGTCGCAAAAGTAGTGTAAATTGTAAATTGTAAATTGTAAATTGTAAATTATTTCTTGTGTCTCTATTGCTTCACTTCGTTCGCAACGGCGTAGCCCTCAGCGAAGGTAATGAGGCTTTATAAATGTTTTGCGTATTGTAATCCGTAATTGATTATCTTTGCCTCATGAATCACGAAAAGTATATGCGTCGTTGTATTTCGCTTGCCATGCAGGCGTTTGGAAATACTTATCCCAATCCTATGGTAGGGTGCGTAATAGTGCGCAGCGGCGAAATTATAGGCGTAGGCTTTCACGCACGCGCCGGCGAAGCGCACGCCGAAGTGAATGCCATCAATTCTGTGGAAAACAAAGAATTACTCAAAGAAAGCACGCTGTATGTGAATTTAGAACCCTGCTCGCACTATGGCAAAACGCCCCCTTGCGCCGATTTGATTATAAACTGCGGTATTCCGCGCGTGGTGGTGGGCTGCGTGGACACATTCAGCGAAGTGGCAGGCAGAGGAATTGCAAAACTGCGTGCTCATGGCGTGGAGGTTACGGTGGGAATATTAGAGCAAGAGTGCAGAGAATTGAACAAACGATTTTTTACCTTTCACGAAAAACACCGCCCCTACATTATACTCAAATGGGCGCAAAGTGCCGATGGCTATATAGACAAACTCCCTGCCGACAAAGTTTCGGCACGGGGCGTGAACATTACCAACGAAGAATGTAGAAAACTTGTGCACCGCTGGCGCAGCGAAGAGCAGGCAATTTTGGTGGGTACCAACACCGCCCGCTGCGACAATCCCGAACTAACGGCTCGCGTGGCACATGGCAAAAATCCGCTGCGTTTGGCAATAGACCTCAATAATTCCCTACCCGAAACCCTACACGTAAAAAACGGCGAAACACCCACTGTGATATATTCTCTCACCCCGCCACAATCGCGGCACAATGTGGAATACGTGCGCATAGAACACAGAGAAACATTGTGGCAGGAAATTTGTGCCGACCTATATACACGCGGCATTCAATCACTCATAATAGAAGGTGGAGCGCAGATTTTACAAGATTGTATACAGCAAAATGTATGGGACGAAATGCGCGTATTCACCACCGGCGACACATTTGGCAGCGGCGTGGCTGCGCCCATAATTACCTGCAAAGCACTGTACCGCGAAACGGTGGGAAATGCAGAGTTGCGGCAATATGGCAATTATCAATGTGCTAATTAGACAATATGCTAATGTGCTAATTATCGCATTAGCACATTTGTAATTTTTTTTATGATTTTTATCATGTTTTCCAAAAAACATTATTACTTTTGTGAACTTGACATTTTTTCTAAAAAATGCAAAACTCCGTGTGTTGTATAAAATAATGGGGTTTTTGCAAGAAAAGGTGTCTTGCTATAAATGGTGTGTAATTTCATATTTAAAAACATTAAAAATCATGATACAAAGATTTGTGTGTATTATTAGTTTATTCTGCTGCATGACCTCACTTCATGCGCAAATAAAATTCAACGAAGTGCAAACTTCCAACGCCTCCATAAAAGACCCCGATTACCAAAAAAGCGGCGACTGGATAGAAATTTACAACGGAGGCTCTTCTTCGGTGAATTTGAAGGGCTATTTTATAACCGACAACAAAGATAAACCCCGCAAATGGGAATTTAAAAAAGATTTTACCATTGCGGCAGGAAAATTTGCCGTAGTATGGTGCGATGGCAACGATTACTTTGGCTCTGCACCGCACACGAATTTCAAAATTTCTTCGGCGGGCGAGGCTATTCGCTTGTATAGCAATACTATGCTGCTGGTAGATAGCGTAAAAGTACCCCTTGTAGAACGCGCCTATTCTTACGGACGCACTACCGATGGCACCGGCTCGTGGGCACTTTTGAAAAAAGTTACCGCCGGAGCGAGCAACAACAATAGTGGACACTTTTTAGGCATGGCTCCGCAGCCGAAATTCTCGGTAAAAGGCGGCTGGTACAACAGCAATCAGAATGTAACCATTTCTTGCGATTTGGCAGGTGCCACCATACGCTACACCACCGATGGCAGCGAACCTACCTCTTCCTCGCCTATTTACACGCCCGGAACCGTAATTACTGCTGAAAAGAAAAACGCTGAAACACAAAAATCCGGTTATAATTATGGTGCTGGTAATACTGCTATTATGCACGCACAGAACTGGCCTACTCAATTCACTTCTTCTTCTAAATATTCCGGTAAAAAAGATTATAATTTTGTATTGAAAGCAAAAGCATTTCACAACGATTACATGACCTCAAACACCAGTGGCGAAACCTACTTTATCAACGAACGAAGACCAACTCTGCCGGTAATTTCGCTCTCTATCGACAAAAAATATTTGTTCAGTGCCGATTCGGGACTATATATTAAGGGAACAAATGGAGCCACTGCCAATTATGGCGGTGGGAACGACAAATACAACTGGGCACAAGATTGGGCGTATCCGGCTCATATAGAGTTTTACGATAAAAACGGTGTTAAACAATTCGACAACACTGCCACCATAGAAGTATTCGGAAGCGCGAGCCGCAGTTTCGATTTAAAATCACTTGCCGTAAAAGTGAAGCATAAATACGAAAATGCAGAAATCAAATATCCGATTTTTGGCGATGATGCCTTGCCAACCTATCAATCCTTCGTATTGCGCAATTCGGGGAATGACTGGGCAGACGGAAACTTTGCCCGCGATGCCATTATTCAACAAATTATTCGCGGACAGGTGGATTTGGAAACACAGGATTATCAACCCGTTGTGCTTTTCATTAATGGCGAATACTGGAGTTTAATGAATGTGCGCGAACGCTTATCGGCAGAGTATTTTGCCGGCTATCACGACTATGCCGAAAACATAGATTTACTCAAAATAGGCGGTAAAAACAGTGCCGGAAAACTCGGTTTTTATGATATAAGCGAAGGAACTGCCGACCGCTACGATGAATTAATCAATCTATTAGGCGGAAGTAGTGCATATAGCGGTACAAAAAAAGATTTGAGCAGCAATCAAGCACTCTACGATAATATAGTAACAAACTATATAGACAAAGACAACATAATAAACTACTACATAGCCCAAACCTACTGCGACAATGGCGACTGGCCCCACAACAATGCCCGTATGTGGCGACCTCGCGTGGGAAACGGTAAATTCCGCTTTCCGCTCTACGATACCGATTTCGGCTACGGATTGTGGGGAAATTCAAATTCTACATTCGATAACGCTCTTTCCGATAATTTTTATAAAGATGGTGAATCAAGAACATGGAGTACGGTAATTTTTCGCAGTTTACTTACCAAGCCGGAATTTAAAGCAGAATTTATACAACGCTATGCCTATATGCTCAATACGGTGTATTCCGATAACCGCATGACTGCCATAGCCGACCCCATAGAACAAGCAATTTCTTCGGAACGTGATATGTACACAAATCAAGGGTGGGTACGAAACACAAATTATTCTATTAGCAGCATGAAATTGTGGAACAGTGGTCGCAGAGGTAGTATTCGCTCTTCCTTATCTTCCAAATTCGGCAATCAATTTGCCGATTATACGGTGCAATACAGCACTTCGCAAGGAAAAGTACAACTCTGCGGACTTGATGTAGCAAATAATTATACAGGTCAGCAAATGCTCAATATTCCTATTCGCATGACGGCTACTCCAAAAGACGGCTATCAATTCAAGCACTGGGAAAACAGCAGTGGTACGGTACTTTCTACTTCGCGCGAGTACTCTTACACCATGACTGCGGCAAGCACCATAAAAGCAGTATTTGAAAGTCGTGCAAATTTAGCAGCAGGCAATTTGCGTATTAACGAACTCATGGCATCGAACAATGCCACCATAGCCACCGAATACGGCAGATACACCGATTGGTTCGAGATTTACAACCCCGGCACTGCTTCTATCAACATAGCAGGGCTGTATGTAAGCGACAATGCCGCGAAACCCGATAAATACCAAATTCCTTACGACAACGCTGCGGCTACCACCATTGCCGCCAAAGGATTTTTGCTTTTGTGGGCAGATAAAGATACATACAGCGGCATTACTCACCTGCCCTTCAAATTGAGCAAAGACGGCGGTGTGATACTTATTTCACAAAAGAAATCAGACGGCAGCTTTATTACCATAGACCAACTGACCTATGGCGGTCAAAATACCGACATTTCTTACGGACGCTATCCTGATGGCAGTGCCTCAAACATTATTACCTTTGAAAAACCTACACCAAACGCCACCAACGAAATTAAACCCGACCCCGAAGTGAGCGGTATTTACATTACCGAAATTTTGGCAAAAAACTCTTCTATCAATAAAGAAGAAACCGGCAATTATGCCGATTGGTTTGAATTATACAACTCCAATACCGAAGCGGTGGATTTGGGTGGATTGTATGTAACCAACGATTTCAAAGACTACACCATGTATCAAATTCCACGCGGCGAATCGGCAAAAACCACTATTCCCGCCGGCGGTTACATGATATTGTGGGCAGATAAACAAACGGCTATCAATCCAAACCACGTGGATTTTAAACTCAATGCCGAAAAAGGACAAATAGCACTTGTGCAAATGCGCGGTTCGCAATACTACGTAATAGATAGCATTAGCTACCGCAATAGCGGCGAAGATGTGAGTTACGGTCGCTATCCGAACAATACGTCTGCCTTCCGCTATTTGGCTACGCCTACGCCGGCAGTCAAAAACGTGAATACTGCAACAAAAGCGGCAGTGAGCGGTATTACCATCAACGAAATTTTAGCCGAAAATACCGGTATATTGCAAGCCGAAGACGGCAAATACTACGATTATATAGAACTCTACAATGCAGGAAGTACTGCGGTAGATTTGGGCGGACTTTTCATAAGCGATGACCTCAGTTATTCACTTCGCTACCGCATAAAACGCAATGCACCTTCGGAAACCACCATTCCCGCCAAAGGCTGGCTCACACTATTTGCCAGCGATAGCGCGAGTTTGGGCGCACGCCATTTGAGTTTTGCCTTAGACAAAGGCGGCGAAGCAGTGGTGCTTGCACAAGTAAGCACCAACGGATTGGAAATAATAGATTCCAAAACCTTTGGCGCACAAACCACCAACATCAGTTTTGGACGTTTTCCCGAAACTGTAAATAATTGGGAAGTAATGGAACCCACGCCTACGGCGGCAAACATAAGTGCCAATTCGAGCGTGAATTTGAAAACAATCACCGCATCGCAAGGTACCATAAGCCCTGCGGTGGCAAAAGGCGTGGAAGAATATGTGTGCTTTTTACCGGCAAGTGTTACCACTGCACCCGTTATTTCGGCTACGGCTATCAATGCCAATGCCACAGTGGTAGTAACACAGGCTTCGAGCGTAAACGGCAAAGCAAAAATTACCGT
The DNA here is from genome assembly GCA_031286165.1 of Bacteroidales bacterium. GTDB lineage: Bacteria > Bacteroidota > Bacteroidia > Bacteroidales > UBA1715 > WQTX01. The sequence continues at coordinate 38,916 of JAITUU010000024.1, read as the reverse complement.
AACTGCGGCAAACGGTTCCGCTACGGCAGACTACTACGTGAGTTTTGCCAACGACCCTTCGGGCGATGCTAGCTTGAAATCACTCACGGTGAATGTGGGTAGCCTCAGCCCTGCATTTTCGAGCACGGTATATGCCTACACGCTCACTTTTTCAAGTTCTACCAAACCACTCTTTACCGCCATTGCCAATAGCAGCAATGCCAAAGTAGAAATACTCTACGGCGCACGCTATTCCGAACCTACCATAGTGCGCGTAACGAGTGAAAACAATACCGTACAAAATTATACCATTACCTATCAATCCAATCCGCTGGAACTCACCCAATGGGTTGATGATTTCTCGAACGGTATAGGCAATGTATCAACACCAAGTTCGCAATATGTATTGAGCGACAGAAACGGAAAATTACAAATACGATTCAAACGCGGGGCAACCGATGCCGATAGTTATTTTGAATATCACTTACCCGAAAATACCGTAATCAACGCCTCCGGCAAAGATTTATACGTAACCTTTATAGGCTACAGTTTAGATGAAGACGGTGTAACAAATACCGGCATAGGAGTTCGCAACCGCGTGATAGATTTCTATGGATACGAAGCAAGTAATCGTCCATACAATAGCGACGAAGCGTTAAGCGTACAACTTACGAAAAAAACCTACGAAACCGATTTTGCAAACACAGGAACTGCCGATAAATCGAGAATTGCAGGCGTGCGTTTTGTATTAGACGCGAACAACACAAGTTCGCAAAAAAACAAACTGATGATAATTGAAAAAATAGTGATAGGTCCGAAATTAGAAGATGTTAAAAATCTTTCGGCAAATGCAGATTTGGCAGCACTTAGCACCAGCGTAGGTGTACTTTCCCCTACCTTCAATGCCGCTACCATGGAATACACCGTAACTCTTCCTGCCGGCACTACTGCTATTCCTACCATTTCGGCTAGCAAAGCCGATGCCAAAGCGAATTTGAAAATTTCACAGGCAGCATCGCTCACTTCCGATGCCACTATTACCGTAACGAGCGAAAATTTACTTGTAACCAACAATTACATAGTGCATTTTGTAGTAAATCCTTCCATAGTTGATGGACTTACCGACCAAATTTTGCAACCGGCACTTACGGCATGGAGCGAAACTTCGGCACTCTACGACCTTTCGTACAGCGCGGGCGTGCTCAATATAGCCTACACCCGCAGCGGCGCAGGCAGCGACTACATTCAGTACAGCGCACTTGCCGGCGAAAATAAAATTTTGAACCTTACGAACTATCCTTACGTGTCGGTAAAAGCAAAATCGAGCGTAGCCACTTCGCTGCGTGCCGATATATTCGACAATGCCGGAAACACAGCAACAGTAGCAGCACAGGCAGTTGCAAGTTCTACAACCTATAATGTATATACCTTCGATTTTTCAAGTGTATTGTCTTCGGTAAGTGCAAGTAGCATTCAAGGCGTGCGCTTATACTTTGATGCCGGCACCACTGCCGCAAAACAAGGAAGTATTGGAATAGACGAACTGCGCTTTGGCAGCGATGTAGAAATTCGCGTGAATGCCGCACCGGTGATTAGTGCAATTCCTGCACAAACAGTGGAACAAAGCCAAGCCTTTACTCCTATTGCTTTGAATACCTACGTAACAGACGACAACACACCGGTAGCAAACTTGGTGTGGACTGTGTCTGCTGCCGAAAATTTCACCGTGAGTTTGGTGAACAATGTTGCCACCGTTACCCCCAAAAGCGCAACATGGATAGGCAGCGAACAAATAACCTTTACCGTAACCGATGAAGATGGCGCAACTGCCACTCGCCGCGTGCGATTTACCGTTACGGAATTGATAATTCCGGTGGAAGATGTGAGTTTTGCACAAGCAAGCCTTACCCTGCTGCTCGGCGAAAGTCGTTCATTTGCATCGGCTGTAACCATAAACCCAAGCAATGCGAGCGATAAAACCATTAGCTACGCATCGTCGAATCCGCTGGTACTGAGCATTAACGAAACTACCGGCGTGGCAAGTGCGCTACAAGAAGGAACGGTAACACTTACCATTACTTCGGCAAACGGAAAAACCGCACAATGTACCATAACAGTAGCACCTATTCTTGCAAGTTCTATCACTGCAATTCCTACCGCTATGATAATGACGGAAGGCGAAAGCACACTATTGGCAGTGGAAATTGTGCCCGACAATACTACCAACAAAACCGTAGCGTGGACATCGAACAATCCGAGCGTAGCCACCATAGTGGCAAGCAATAGTGTACGCGCCGTGTCGGAAGGAACAGCCACACTCACCGCTACCACCACAAACGGATTGACCGCAACCTGCGAAGTAACCGTGAATAAACTCACGGTACTTGTAGAATCTATTTCACTCCCTGCCGCACTGGATTTGGAAGTGGGCGCAATACAAAAATTGACCGTAGATTTCACTCCTGCCAATGCCGACAATAAAACCCTTACGTGGTCATCGAGCGCACCGGCAGTGGCAAGTGTCAATTCCGATGGAATCGTTACTGCCGCAGCCATAGGTACTGCGGTAATTACAGCACAAACCATGAACAATAAAACCGCGAGCATTACCATTACCGTGCAAGGAATAAATCCGACTAGCGTTGTGCTCTCGAAAAATACCCTCACCCTCTTTGAAGGCGATACCGAAACAATAGAAGCCACCATATATCCCACATCGGCTACCGACAAATCTATTGTGTGGACTTCGAGCAGCAACGCAGTGGCTACCGTAGATAACGGCACTATTACCGCCGTTTCCGAAGGCACGACTACCATAACTGCCTCCTCGCACAACGGCAAAACTGCTACTTGCACTGTTACCGTAAATCCTATTGCAGCACAAAGTGTAACACTCAGCGAAACACAAGTGAAACTTTCCGTAGGAGAAAAAGTGCAAATCACCGCAACAGTGCTGCCGGCAAATACCAGCAACAAAACAACCACATGGACAATAGCCAATGAATCAATCGCACTATTAGACCAATACAACAGAATTGCGGCTATTAACGAAGGAACAACCACACTTACCGTGAGTACCGAAAATGGCAAAACCGCTACCTGCACCATTACGGTGGAAGAAGTGGAAATTCCTGTGGAATCTATACACATAGCGCAATCGGCGGTAAGTGTCAATATAGACGAAACCTTCGACTTTACCGTAACATTTATACCGGAAAATGTATCGAACACCACCGTATTGTGGACTTCGAGCAGCCCTACGGTGGCAACTGTGAGCGGTGGTACTGTTACCGCACTCATGGCGGGAACTACCGAAATACAAGCAAGGACGGCAAACGGAAAAATTGCAATCGCAACTCTTACCGTGAATCCTATGCCGGTGGCAAGTATTACCCTTTCGGAAACCGCAGTTCAACTCTCTGCCGGCGAAAGTGCCACTATTACCGCTACCATTCTTCCTGCCAAAGCCAGCGACAAAACCATAGTGTGGACTTCTTCGGCAAGCGGCATAGCCACAGTAGATAATGGCGTAATAACCGCCGTAGCACCCGGCAATGCTACCATAACTGCCACCGGCAGCAATGGCAAAACTGCCACCGTAGTAGTAACTGTACAAGAAGTAGTGGCTAACAATATTCTCCTTCCTTCGGAAGCAATTTCTATTCCTGTGGGTGGTAGCGAGCAAATCAACGTGAGTTTTGTACCGGCAAATACTAGCAATAAAACCATAACATGGACAGTGAGCGACCCTGCAATAGTACAAGTGAGCGCGAGCGGCGAAGTACAAGCACTCGCAGCAGGCACCGCCACCCTTACCGCTCGTTCGGCAAATGGCAAAACTGCTACCTGCACCGTTACCGTAGTAGATGTTGCCATTCCTATTACAGAAATTTCTCTCCCTGCCGCACTTGCCATAGATATTGACGAAACTGCGGCTCCGATAGTAACATTTACACCGCAAAATGCAAGCAACAAAACCATAACATGGACTTCGAGCAGCAATACCATTGCCACGGTGAGTGCCGAAGGCATAATTACCGGAAAAACAGCCGGTACCGCAGTTATTACCGCTCGCTCGGTGAACAATAAAACCGCAGCCGTAATTATTACCGTGAACCCAATGCTTGCCGAAAGCGTAACGCTTTCGCAAATAGCACTTTCGCTTGTCAACGGCAGCACTACCACTCTTACCGCCACCATAATGCCTGCCAATACTACCAACCAAAGCATTACATGGACTTCGAGCAATCCCGCTGTGGCAAGCATAGTAAATGGCGAAATTACCGCACTTTCAGTGGGAACTACCACCATTACCGCTACCACAAGCAATGGCAAAACCACTACCTGCACCATCACCGTAACGCCGGTATTGGCGCAATCAGTATCGTTCAGTGTAAGCACCTTAGAATTGGCGGTTGGGCAAGCAGTGAATCTCGAAGCCACCGTACTGCCGGCAAACACTGCCAATAAATCGGTTACATACAGCATTACTAATCCGCTCGTAGCATCTATCGACCAAAACGGACTTGTTACGGCACTTGCTGCCGGTACTGCACAAGTTACCGCCACCACCGCAAACGGCAAAACTGCAACCTGCAACCTGAGCGTTACCGAAGTAGAAATTTCAGTAACATCGGTTACTATACTCGGCGAAAGTGGTAGTGCTATTACTGTACTTTCGCTCGACAAAGACGATGAATATCAATTTACCGCCCTTGTAACTCCAACAAATGCTACCAACAAAACCATTACTTGGACTTCGAGCAATACCGCAGTAGCAAGTATTGTAAACGGAAAACTCGTAACACTTTCAGACGGAACAACGCAAATAACCGCACAAAGTGCCAATGGTATTACAAGCAGAGTAACCGTAACCGTGCTCCCTGTGCAAGTAACGGCAATTAGCCTGCAACCGCAATACAGCGAAGTATTTGTAGGCGAACAGGTGAACATAGTAAAAGAAGTACTTCCTACAAACGCAAAAATCCAAACAGTTACGTGGTCTTCGAGCAATGAAAATATTGCCATTGTGAACAATAATGGCAGGGTAACAACTCTCAGTGAAGGCACCGTAGTAATTACCGCACGCAGCGTTGGTAATACTGCTATTACCGGCACCACTACCATAGTGGTAAAACCAATAGTTCCACAAACTATTACTATTACCAACGATAAACCTGCGGTAAAAGTAGATGAATCGCTCCAACTCACACATTCTGTGTACCCTGCCGCTGCCAACCAATCGGCTCTGTGGCTTTCGAGCAATCCGAGCGTGTGCACGGTGAGTGCCACCGGTGTAATTACCGGTGTGAGTGTGGGCACTGCCACCATTACTGCCACCACCAGCAATGGTAAAACTTCTACCGTAGTTGTTACCGTAAATCCGGTAGTGCCGTCAAGCGTTACACTTTCTCCCTCTACTATTACCGTAACAGTTGGAAATCGTTCTTCTTCGCCTATTTTTGCTACCGTGCTCCCTGCCAATGCTACCAACAAAGCACTTTCGTGGACAATAGACCATACTGACATTGCAAGCATAGACGCAGCAGGCTACATTACCGGAATCAGCGTAGGCACAGCCCGATTGACTGTACAAGCGCAAAGTGGCGAAGCGAGGGCTTATTGCTCTATTACCGTAAATGCCGAAGATGTGGAACTCACAGCAATTACCATAAAAGAAGGTGGTAGCGAAATCATTCTGCCTCTCGAACAAACACTCCTATTAAACATACAAAAAACTCCTGCCAATGCTACCGACCAATCTATTGTGTGGACTGTAAGCAATTCTTCCATAGTATCTGTTACGCAGGGAGGTATGATTACCGCACTCTCTCCCGGCACCGCAGTAATAACCGCTACTGCCGCTAATGGAGTGAAAACCTCAAAAACAATTCGAGTGCCCGAACAAGAAGCAGAAGAAGTTATTATCAACGAAGGCGCCGAAGGTACGCTAAAAATGACCGCAGGTACTTCACTACAACTCACTGCCACCGTAAAACCCGAAAATACTACCAATAAATCGCTTACATGGTCTTTGGAATCCAATACCGGTGCAATTTCTATCAACCAAGAAGGTGTTGTTCAAGCACTCAAACCGGGGTACACAATAGTAAAAGTAGCCACGTCAAATGGGTTAGAAACCGCTCTATTTATAGAAGTTGAGCCGCTAAAAGCCACTGCCATAACACTTGGCAGCAACCCTACGAATATTTTCTTCAACCAACAGGTGCAAATTAATTTCCAAACTACGCCGACAAATGCCGATAAAAGTACCGTAACATGGTCTTCGAGCGACCCAAGCATAGCCACCGTAGATAAAGATGGAATTATTCACACCTACACCACCAAAGGCGATGTTATATTCACCGCTACGCTGAACAATGGCAATACCTACACCTATTCGGCGTATGTAAGCAAATATTCCGAAGCACCGAAAATCAGAACAATTTCCGAACAAAAAATAAAACAAGGAGGAACTTTCAATCCTTTGGAATTGAGCCAATACTTCACTCCCTACATTGACCCCGAAACCGGCATAGCAGAAACATTGATATTCGACCACACGCCAAATACCGGCAGTAAATTCTCGGTGAGCGTAGCAAGCAATGGCAAATGCACCATTACCGTTCTCGACCCTACATGGAGCGGCACCGAACCAATAACGGTAAAAGCACGCAATGCCGAAGGAGGTTTGGAATCAAGTATTACGGTAATAGTTACCGTAACACAAAATTCGGTGGCAATCAACGAAGTTCCAAAAACATCGTTCACTGCCTTCCCTACGGTAACGCAAAACTACACCACCCTCATTATTTCACCGGCAGTGCCTACCACCTACACCCTTGCGGTATATGATATTGAAGGAAAACTCATACAGAAAGAGCAACTTACGGCAAGCGAAACCACCCAAAAAATAATAGACTTTACCAATATGCCGCGCGGAGTATATACCTGCGTACTCACCAGTAAAAAAACAAAACAAAACGTAAAAATTGTAGTGGAATAATCGTAAAATTTCCACATGAAGAGTTCGCAGTTTCGGCAACAAACAAAAATTTGTTGCCGATTTTTTTGCAAAAACATTCATTTTTGCAAAAAAAAATATATCTTGCATTTTAAATGAGAATTATGAGAAAAGTTTATACAATAACACTCCTTATATTGGTTGGTTTTTCGGTGCACGCACAGCGCATATTCAACCACTATAAATACGAACTTTTGGTAGGAGTTGGTCCCACATTTTTTCTTGGCGACTTGGGTGGCGGACCTCACATAGGGCGGCACTCCATAGCCGACCTTGACTTTCTTGCCACTCGCATAGGCGGTTCGGTGGGTATGCGCTATATTATAGACACTCGTTTTTCTATCAATTCCGCTATTACCTTTGGTATGATTAGCGGCAACGATGAATTTACCGAAGAAGAATTTCGCAGCCGCCGCGATTTAACCTTTCGCTCGCCGATTTACGAATTTAACGTGCGCGGAGAATACAAACTCATTCAAGAAACACGCGGACACATTTACTTACTCAAAGGCGTGGAAGGTCAGAGGGGCAATAAATTTGTGGTGCGCGTAAATGCCGGTTTAGGAGTATTTTACTTTAACCCCAAAGCACCCTATGAAGGAAAATGGTATGAACTGCAACCCATAGGTACCGAAGGTCAAAATTTTATGGCTACGCGCAGACCATATTCGCGCGTGCAACTCTGTATTCCCACCGGCATAGAAGCATCATACGCCGCCAGCCGGTATTGGACGTGGTCTATTGAAATCGGTCCGCGATTTACCTTTACCGACTACATAGACGATGTAAGCACCTCCTACCCCAATCCCGATTTGGTGGCTGCCGTAGCACCCGACGACATTCCCAAAGATGCCGCTCGCTATTTTTCAAATCCCAAATGGCAGGAAAATCGCTGGTACAACGAAAAACGAGGAAATTCTTTCAATAACGATATGTATATAGTGTGTCTTTTCAAAGTGCACTACAAAATGAAAGAAACCACCACCGGAGCACCGAAATTTACCCGTTAAAAATTTACACTATATAGGCACATTTCTACGTTTTAACAAAATATTCTCTTTATTTGCAAAAAATAAAGACTAATACAGTCGCTATGACGAGTTACAATGTGCGGAAAACGGTAGTTGTAATGGCAATTATGCTATTACTTTCTTATTGTGCCCATGCGCAATTGGTTCAAAATCACGCTCTCGGTTTTTTAGTGGGCACTTCGCAGTACAATGGCGATGTGAATATGACAAAAGCCTACTACAAACCACATTTTTCACTATCGCTCCTCTATAAAATGCGATTAAACAATCACTATGTTGCCCGTTTTTCGCTCTCGTATATAGAATTAAAAGGTTTCGACCAAGATTTCAACAACGCATATCAGCAATCTCGCCGCTATTCATTTTCCGACAACAACATTTACGAAGGCGCGGCACTCATGGAATTTAACTTTTTGGAATTTGCCTATGCCGAAAAAAAATACCGCAGCGAAAAACGCGAACGATTTTTCAGCCCCTATGTGGTAGCAGGAATTGCACTTTTTTATGCCGACCAATCGGAAATTAACGATATATTTGCAATCCCAATGGGTGTGGGATTAAAATACCGAGTTTCGCCGCGCGTGGAATTGAATGTGGAGTGGGTATTCCGCAAAACATTTACCGACAATTTGGATTTACTCAATACAAGCGTGCCCTACTACGATTTGTACAAGCAAGCGTGGTTTCGCCAAACAAAGGATTGGTATTCCACGCTGGGAGTTACAGCAGTATTCGTATTCAAAAAGAAACCGGAAAATTGTCCGTTTTATACAAAAAACCGCTATGAAGATTTTAAGAAAAAAAACAACAACCGTAGAAAAAAATAACCTCCCTAAGCACATAGCCATTATTATGGACGGTAATGGACGATGGGCAAAAAAACGGGGAAATATTCGCCTGTTGGGGCACAAAAAAGGTGTGGACACGGTAAACGAAATAGTAACCGCCGCCGCCGAAATCGGTATAGAATACCTCACGCTCTATGCCTTTTCCACCGAAAATTGGAATCGCCCCAAAGACGAAGTATTCGGATTGATGGATTTGCTGGTAACAGCACTTGAAAATAATTTAAAAAAAATACAACAAAACAATGTTGTTCTACGTACTATTGGCGATATAAACTCTCTTCCGCCCCGAACAAGAGAAAAATTGCAAGACGCAGTGGAACATACCAAACAAAATACCGGACTGAATTTAATTCTCGCGCTCAGTTATAGTGCTCGCTGGGAAATTGAAGAAATGGTGAAACGTATTGCACAAGAATGTGTTGAAGGTAAAATTTCCGTAGAAAATATAGATAAAACCATAATAAATTCACATCTTTGCACCAAAAATATTCCCGACCCGGAACTTCTCATTCGTACCAGCGGCGAGTATCGCATTAGCAATTTTTTGCTGTGGCAAATAGCCTACACCGAATTGTATTTTACCGAAACGCTGTGGCCTGATTTCACAAAAGAAGAATTTATAACCGCTATTGCCGATTATCAAAGCCGCGAACGAAGATTTGGAAAAACCGGAGAACAGGTTCAGTAGTTATTAGTTATTAGTTATTAGAATTTAGAAATACAATACATGAAGAAAACGCTCATTATATCTTTTACGCTCATTATAAGCGCATTAGCCTCATTTTCCCAAAACAATTTTACCTTCCAAAATCCACAAATCTACACCATAGCCGATATTGCCGTAGAGGGTGTGAGCAATTTACAACCCAAACCCATTATTAAAGCATCGGGCTTGCAAGCAGGGCAAAAAATCACCATTCCCGGTCCCGATATTACCCACGCCATAGAGCGATTGTGGAATCAAAATTTATTTGCCAACGTGCAAATTACCGCATCGAAAATTGAAAACGATTCTATTTATTTAGTGCTGGAACTCCAAGAATTGGGTCGTGTGGGCACACTCACCATTACCGGACTAAAAAAAGGCGAACGCACCGATTTGACGGAGCGCATAGGACTGAAAAAACATACGCAGATTACCGAAAATCGCATCAGTGAAGCCGAACAACTCATTCGTAACTTTTTCTACGAAAAAGGCTACTTCAATGTGCAAATAAAAACTACCCAAGTACCCGATACGACTCGTTTCAACGAAACCGATATAACCATAGATGTAAACAGAGGCAAGCGCGTGAAAGTGCAAGATATAGAATTTGAGGGTAATCACGAACTTTCGCAGCATAAACTGCAACGCGCCATGAAACACACCAAACGAAAATCTATTTTTATTTTCAAACGCTCAAAATTCATTCCCAAAGATTTTGAAGAAGACAAAAAAAGTATCCTCGAAAAATATCGCAAATTGGGATACAGAGATGTGCAAATAACGCACGACACAGTAATTAACTACGATGAAAATACCAAACTCATTCGCATTACCATTTCCGAAGGTCCGCGCTATTTCTTTGGCGATATTACATGGCTGGGCAATACTGTGTACTCCACCGAAATGCTAAACAAACTTCTTCGTATTCAAAAAGGCGATGTATATCGCGATGATAAACTGCAAGAAAATCTCTTCGGCATGGAAGGCGTGAGTTCTATTTACATGGACCACGGCTATTTATTTTTCAATGCCGAACCGGTGGAATTGAGCGTAGTAAACGATACGGTGAATTTAGAAATCAGAATTTACGAAGGGCAGCAGGCAACTATCGACATGGTTACGGTACGCGGCAATACCAAAACAAATGACCACGTCATTTTCCGCGAAATCCGCACCCTTCCCGGCGATTTATTCAGCCGCGCCGATATTATTCGCACCCAACGCGAATTGGCAATGTTGGGCTACTTTGACCCCGAAAACATGGAAATCAACCCTACGCCCAATCCGCAAGACGGCACGGTGGATATAGAATACGTACTCACCGAAAAATCGAGCGACCAAATAGAAATTTCGGGAGGTTGGAGCGGTCAGTACATTATTGGTTCGGTACGATTGATTTTAAATAACTTTTCGGCACGCAATTTCTTCAATCCAAGCGCATGGCGACCCATTCCTTCGGGCGATGGACAAAGTTTGAGTTTGAACGCATCTATCAATCCGCGCTACTATCAATATTACAGTATTTCCTTTGTGCAGCCGTGGTTTGGCGGCAAACGCCCAAATACCATGAGTTATTCCGTGTTTGCATCTATTCGCGGCAATGGATACGCACGTTCGAGCAGTAATTACGGTTCGTGGACTACACTCGGTGCAAGTGTGGGATTGGGTAAAAATCTCACCGTTCCCGATGACTTTTTCTCGCTTTTCAACGAAGTGGGGCTAAAACAATACACGCTGAAAAACTACGATGGCGCAGCCTACGGCGGATTGCCCGTAGATTTTCCCAAAGATATAGTATCGCGCAGTGCTACCTATGCCACCAGCCTCAGCCGCAATTCCATAGACCAACCGCTCTATCCGCGCAGAGGTTCCATGTTTACCGCACGCCTTGAACTCACACCACCATTTTCTGCCTTCCGCAGCGATGCCAACACTGCCGACCTCACTCCCGCGCAGCGATATAAATGGATAGAATATCACAAATGGACTTTGAAATCGAAAATTTATACCTCTATTTATCAAAATTTGGTACTCGAAACTCGCGCCGATTTCGGATTTTTGGGATATTATAACAAAAATTTCCAATCACCCTTTGAACGCTTCGATGTGGGCGGCGATGGACTTTCAAATATGTACTACTACGGTATAGACATTGTGCCTATGCGCGGCTACGCATCGGGCGCACTCACTCCGCAAGGAGAAACAGGTGCCAACTTATACAATAAATTCTCCTTAGAATTACGTTATCCACTTACATTGAAACCGCAAGCAACTATTTACGTGCTGGCATTTGCCGAAGCAGCCAATGCGTGGATGAAGTTCTCGGATTACAATCCCTTCGATATAAAACGAAGTGCCGGCGCAGGTATTCGTCTTATACTGCCTATGATAGGTTTGGTGGGGTTTGATTTTGGCTACGGTTTCGATAGAGTAGATAGAAAAAAAGGTGTAGGCGGCTGGCAACCAAGTTTTGTGCTGGGGCAGCAATTTTAATATCCTACTGTACTAATACAACAATGTACCAATACAATAAATATCTCAATATCAACTAATATCTAAGAGATTATGAAAAAACTACTAATAACCCTTCTTGTACTATGCACATTTGCAGCAGTGCAGGCGCAAAAAATCACCTATCTCAACACCGAATACATGCTCAATAAAATTCCGGCATATAAAGAGGCGCAAAAACAGTTAGATAACCTTACCAAACAGTGGCACGCCGAAATTGAAGAACAAATGGCTGCACTCAAAGCATTGAAAAATCAATATCAAACCGAAAAAATGCTGCTATCGAACGATATGCGTACCAAACGCGAACAAGAAATTGCCGAAAAAGAAAAAGAAATTCGCGAATTGCAAAAAAAACGCTTTGCTCCCGATGGCGATAGATTTAAAAAAGAACAGGAACTCGTAAAACCTATTCAAGACGAACTCTATAACGCAGTGAAAGAAAACGCAATAGCACAAAATTACGGATTGGTGTTCGATGTGGCAACCGGAAAAATTATTTACTCCGATGTAAAATTAGACATTAGCGATGCCGTACTCAAAAAAATGGGATACATAAAATAAGACACGAAACACAAAACACAGGGAATACACAAATCGTCATTGCGAACGAAGTGAAGCAATCTAATACCAAATAACTAACAACGAATAACTAAAAAAACTATATTTGCCGAAAACTAATTTTCAAACGTATAAACTTACTAACTTATAAACTTTTATCAATGAAAAACATTCTAAAAATTACCTGTCTTGCTCTTCTTTTTGCAGTTCCTACTGCGGTAAACGCACAAAAATTTGCGCACATCAATTTTGAACAACTTGTGGAAGCAATGCCCGAAAAAGCCACATCACTTGCTACTTTGCAAAAAGAATACGGCGAGGTAAAAAATTTAATCGAAGAAATGTCGGTAGATTTCAATAAACGAGTAGCAGAAGCGCAAAAAACCTATGAATCACTCAGCCCTTCGGCAAAGCAATTACTCGAACAAGATTTGCAAGAAACACAACAACGTATTCAAAATTTTCAAATGAATGCCGAGCAGCAACTCACCGCTCGCCGCGAAGAATTGCTCAGCCCTATTTTAGATAAAGCCGAAGCCGCAATCAAAAAAATTGCCGAACGCGAAGGATTTATTTATGTGTTCGATGTAAGCAAAGGTTCACAAGTGCTGTATTACAACCCAAAACTCAGCACCGATGTAATGCCGCTTGCCAAAAAAGAACTTGGAATAAATTAGTGTGAAAATTGGTATCTTCGATTCCGGCTTTGGTGGTTTAACCATTTTAAAAGAAATCAAGCATCGTATGCCCGAATATTCCTACGTATATTTGGGCGACAATGCTCGCGCACCCTACGGAACTCGTTCCTTCGATACCATTTACAAATACACCCTGCAAGCCGTAGAAACGCTTTTTTCGCGCAACTGCGATTTGATAATTTTAGCCTGCAATACTGCATCGGCAAAGGCTCTGCGCAGTATTCAGCAAAACGATTTACAGCGGCTTGGCAGCCACAAACGAGTATTGGGCATTATTCGTCCCTGCACCGAAATTGCCGGAGAACTCACCAAAACCAAAGCGTTGGGAATTTTTGCAACTTCGGGTACCGTGAGTTCACAATCCTACGAAATTGAAATCGCAAAACTCTTTCCCGAAATTGCCGTAATTTCGCACGCCTGCCCATTGTGGGTTTCGCTGGTGGAAAATGGCTACACGCACAGCGAAGGTGCCGATTTTTTTATACAACAGGAAATTGACGCACTCCTTGCAAAAGAACCAAAAATTGACACAATTTTACTCGCCTGCACGCACTATCCGCTCTTATACGACAAAATTCGTGCACACACACCGGCGCACATTCAAGTAATCAATCAAGGAAAAATAGTAGCCGAAAGTTTGCACGCATATTTGCGCAATCACCCCGAAATAGAAACGCACTGCGAAAAACACGGTAGCATAGAATTTTTCACCACCGAAAACTGCGAACATTTCAATGCCATAGCATCGCAATTTTGGGGCAGCGAAATCCACGCACAGCAGTTACACTACGGCGGCAGCGAAGGTTCAAAGCGTTAATTCCGCCAATCTCTGCACAAAGGTTTCCCATGTGTAGTAGTGTTTTTCACGTTCCACTACGTTTCGGAACGTTTCCGCACGATTATTCTCGTAAAAATCAGCAAGAGCAGCGGCTATTTTCGCAGGATTTTTTTCGCACACATAGCCCATTTCGCCCTGTTTCACAATTTCCGAAAGCCCACCCACATTGGTTACAAGCATAGGTACATTGAAGTGAAAGGCAATTTGCGTAATGCCGCTCTGCGTGGCACTATGGTAGGTTTGCGCCACAATATCGGCAAGCGAAAAATAGTAACGCACTCTATCGTGCGCAATAAATTCATTGTGGATAATCACTCTATCTTCTATGCCAAGTTCGCGAATTTGCTTGTAATACAATTCGGGGTTTTCGTAAAATTCACCGGCAACGAGCAGCATTATCTTCTTGTCAATCAATGCTTTTTGTGCAAATGCCTGTAAAAGCAAATCCAAACCTTTGTAGGCACGCACCAAACCGAAAAAGAGCACATAGCTTGCATCGGCAGGCAGGTTTAATTCCTGTGCCGCCTGCGCTTTACTCACCGCTTCGCCAAAATTATCGTACATAGGGTGAGGCGTGTACAGCACTCGTTTATTGGGCGCATATCGCTCAATATCAGCAACTACCGATTGCGACATTGCTACAAAACAATCACAGCGAGTGGCAAGATATGTGGCAAACGCCACATCGAATCGCGAACGTTCGTGCGGTAAAAAATTGTGGCAAATAGCACAAATGGTAATATTCGGCAGAAGTTTTTTCACTCGTTTTGCAATAAATCCAAGTGCCGGAGCAAAAAACGGCATCCAAAAGTGCAAAAGCAATACCGCCGGTTTTTGATGTACAACATATTTCACCACCCTGAGCCAATTCTGTGGATTATACGAATGAAGTACGGTTTCTATATCCACATCGCTAGGTTTTTCCGCAGTAGAATACTGCGTTTTTCCCGGAAACAAAAACGAAGGATACTGCGTACTATACGACACAATAGAAGCCTCAAAGCCCTGCGCACACAAATTCCGCGTGAGCGTTTCGTTAAAATCGGCAATACCACCGCGCAGCGGATATGCCGGACCTATGCTGAGAAACTTCTTCATATTTTAAGTAACTGAATAATTGAGTAATTGAATAACTGAAACAATACATATCAATGACTATCTACTAATATCTCTGTTCTTGTATCTTGTTCCTTGTATCTTATATCTAAATCTTCTTCTCGCATAAATACTCGTTTTTACTCGCCGAAGAGCGAGAAATAAGTTCTGCCAAAAATCCGGTAAGAAACAACTGACAGCCCACAAGCAAACAAATAATACCTAAGAAAAACAGTGGTCGCTGGGTCATATTATACACGTGGAGCGCGAGTTTTGCATAACTCAAATACGCCAAAATAATGGCACCTGCCACAAAACACAACACGCCCAAACCACCAAACAAGTGCATGGGGCGTTTGCTGAATTTTGCAATAAAAAGCACCGAAAGCAAATCGAGCGGACCGCGAATAAAGCGTTCCACGCCAAATTTACTTGTACCATATTTGCGTTCTTGGTGTTGCACCACTTTTTCGCCTATTTTTTTGAAACCCGCCCACTTTGCCAGCACCGGCATATAGCGGTGCATTTCGCCATACACCTCCACCGATTTTATCACTTGGCGTTTGTAGGCTTTCAGTCCGCAGTTGAAATCGTGCAAATGAATACCCGTAAGCAGTCGCACGGTAGCATTATACAATTTACTCGGCATATTTTTGGTAAGCACCGGGTCGTAGCGTTTCTTTTTCCAACCGCTCACCATGTCGTAGCCGTCTTGGGTTATCATACGGTAGAGTTCCGGAATTTCTTCGGGGCTATCCTGCAAATCGGCGTCCATAGTAATTACTACATCGCCCTGCGCAGCCTCAAAACCTTTGTACAATCCACCCGATTTCCCGTAATTGCGTTGAAATTTAATAGCACGAATGTTCGGATTTTTCGCCGCGCACTCCTCTATTTTTTGCCACGAATTATCACTGCTGCCATCGTCTATCAAAATTATTTCGTAAGAAAAACCGTGAGCAATCATCACTCGTTCTATCCACGCACTGAGTTCGGGAATAGATTCTTCTTCGTTCAAAAGCGGTATTACAACTGATATTTGCATAATGTTATTGTTTGGGTGCCCGTTTTAAAATTTCGCACAAAGCGCGAAAAAATCGCTCTACCGAATCTATTTCCACCTCTTCTTCGGGCGAGTGCGGATTGCGAATAGCCGGTCCTATGGATACAAATTCCATGTAAGGAAAAATTTCACTCAAAATACCACATTCCAGCCCGGCATGAACCACGCACAAGTGCGGCAGATTGCCGTAAATAATTTGCAGCGATTGTTTGGTAATTTCCAGCAACTGCGAATCCCAGCGCGGCTGCCACGCCGGATAGTCGGTATCGAACTGCGCCGTGCCGCCGTAAAGTTCCACAAGCAACTGCATACAGCGTGCAAGTTGCTGTTTTTCAGCATTATTGGAACTGCGCAGCAAACACTGCACAAGCAGTTTTCCTTCTTCGGTAGTAATAATAGAAAGATTGGTAGAAGTGCGCACCATAGCCGCCGTTTGCTGCTCCACACTCACCACTCCTTGCGGCAGTTGCGTGAGTGCTTGCAGTATTTGCAACATTCGCGTAGGTTCTATTACCGCTTGCGGCAATTCTATATGCTTAAAATTCAGCGAAAAAATCGGGTCGGTTTGTGCATAGAGTGTTTTGAGCAGCAGAGCTGTTTCATCTAAAAACAGTTCAAATTGTGCCACATATTCCGCAGGAATAACCACTTGCAATTCTGCCTCGCGAGGAATGGCATTACGCATACTTCCACCGCTGATGTGCGCCACTTGCGCCGCAAATTTTTGCACCGCTTTGAGCGCAAGGTCGGCTATCAACACATTGGCATGAGCGCGATTTTCCCAAATCTCGAAACCCGAATGTCCACCACTGAGTTTTGAAATATTTATACGGTACGATTGGGAATCAGACCGTAATGAAATAGTAGTATAGGGAAATTCAAAATTAGCATTCACACCACCGGCGCAACCAAGCGTAATTTCATTTTCGGTTTCGCTATCGGTATTTATCATGTATGTTCCGGTCAAAAAATCGGGCGTGGTATTGATAGCACCGGTCATGCCGGTTTCTTCATCAACGGTAAAAAACGCTTCAATGTGTCCATGCACTATGTTGCTTGCTTCCAAAATGGCAAGAATAACCGCCACTCCTATGCCATTGTCGGCACCGAGTGTGGTGTGCGTGGCTTTCACACACTGTTCCACTATACGGGGTTGTATGGCGTCGCGCAAAAAATCATGGTCGGTACCGGTGTTTTTTTGCGGCACCATATCTAAGTGCGCTTGTAAAATAATGGTTTTGCAATCTTCCATACCTGCCGTGGCGGCTTTGGTAATTACAATATTTCCTACGGCATCGGTTCGATAGGGCAAATTCAGGGCTTGGGCAAAACGCATAATGTGTTGGCACAAAGCCGTTTCGTGTTTCGATGGGTGGGGGATACAACAAATATCCTCAAAATGCTTCCACACACTTTGAGGATTAAGGTTTTCAAGTTTTCGCATACAAATCAACCGATTTGGCTCAATTTAGTGAGCAAGTTTTCTTTGAGGATAATAATAACTTTTCCGTCCAATTTGAGAATACCATCGTGGTTCAATTCCGAAAGCAGTCGAATGGCACTTTCGGTAGAAATACCGGCATATTCGCCTATTTCTTTGCGAGTAACCGCCAAATCAACCACCGCGCTTTGCGCTACTTCTTGGCTCAAATACAATAGGGCATCGGCAAATCGACCGTGTAACTGCTTATTACCCAAGGAAGTAATTTTTTGGAAATAATGTTTTTGACTTTCTATCAACGTTTGAATAATTTCCGAAGAAAAGGCAGAATTTTTGGTAATAAGATTTATAAATGTGCCTTTTTCAATGAACATAATTTGCGAATCTTTGATAGCACTCACGCTGAGCGAAAAATTCGCATCGTAAATACTCGCCAACTCTACCCAACGGGTGGGCGTTACAAATTCTATAATAAGATTTTTTTCGTTTGCACCTTCAAGATACGTTTTTACCAAACCTTCCACCACCAACATTATGTGATTGGCAAAAGCACCTTGTTTTGCCACACTTTCGCCCTTTCTATAATGTAAAATAGTCGATTTTTGAATAATGAGTTCTTTCTCGTCCTTAGTAAATTTTCCAAACAATTTACTCGAATCAATGATTTCTTTTACGGAATATTTTTGCATGATTGTTCATTTATTTATGTATGTGCAAGTATAGGAAAAAAAATAATATAAAAATTCATTTCCTCGTTTTTTTTATTTCGGGAAAGCGCATGTTTTTTTTGCAAATAGTTGATATTCAAACAACAAAGACATTAAAAAACCGTATTATGCAGAGTACTAATGGATTGTCAATTGTAGCATCGCGAAAAAGCGATAAAGCAAATAGAAAATTCCACAAAAAAACCCTCATGTAATCACTACATGGAGGGTTTTCCACTTTATTTATGAAATCCTAATGTTTCCTAATTTTCATCATCATAGCCATCGCCACCCGAAGGTGCTCCCGAAACGGTTCCAATCACACGAATTTCTGTTCGGCGATTTTTTGCACGACCTTCGGGGAAATCACTGCCATCGGGACGGTTATTGGGCGCAATAGGCACCGAAAATCCAAATCCTTTACCCGAAATGCGCGAAGGTGAAATTCCTTGTGCTATTACGTATTTTATAATTTCATTGGCACGGCGTTGTGAAAGTTTCATATTGAAATCTTCGCCGCCAATATTATCGGTGTGGCTACGGAGTTCTATCACAATATCGGGAGCGGTGCGGAGCAGTGCCACTATGGAAGTATCTACCACTTGACGTTGTTCGGGTGTGAGTTTGTATTTCCCAAATTCGTAGTAAATATTTTTCGATACAAACAATTTTTCGCGGCTAATGTAATTGATACCGTAATCTTTCAAGAAAATGGTGTCGGGAGTTTCCACGCCTTGTGTAGAAAGCGGCATAAGTGCTGTTCCGGTGCGGGCATTTTCAAATTGCAACACGTAGTTACGATTTGGCTCTACCACAAACTCAAAACGTCCGTTGGCATCGGTTTTGGTGCTTGCTATAAACACTTTTTCGTTGCTATTGCCTATGAAAAGCGAAACCGGGCTATTTGGTAAGAAACGAATTTCTTCGGTGGCATCATCTGCCTCAAAGTTTTGACGAATGATATTGAATATATCGCGGTCTTCTACTTCATACACACGTCCCACAAGCGGAATATCGAATACGTTTTCAAAATTCACATGGTAAATATCATCGCAGCAACCTTCCCAACCTGCCGACTGGCTGCCGGGGCGATTCGATGCAAAAAGTCCTTCTTTGCTATCGGGGCTGGTGCTGAAATAGTAATCATCGAAAGGAGTATTGATAGGCGAACCCATATTTTCGGCAGGAGTCCATTTTCCGAGTTCTCCGTTTGTTTTAAAAATATCCATTTCTCCTTGTCCGGGCAAGCCGTTGGAACTGAAATAGAGTGCACGCGCGGTAACATCATAGTATGGAGTAACCTCATCGGCAGGAGTGTTGATTTTATTTCCGCAGTTTTTGGCTTCGCGCCATGCGTTCGATTTCGGCATAAATATAGTGTACCAAATATCAAGTCCTCCTTGACCGCCGGGGCGATTGGTTACAAAATACAATACCTCATCACCTTTTTTCGATTCATTACCTACGGTTACTTGAGTGATTGAAGAACCTTTGAGATTAATAAAATCGGGTAGTTTTTCGGGTTTTTGCCATGCACCGAATACGTTTTTAGAAGAATAGAGTTCACAGCGTTCTATATTTTTTTTATCGCGGCTGCATTGGGTAAAATAAAATCGCTGAAAATCGGGAGAAAATGCACCGTGATTGATATTCACGGTTTCGCCATCGGGTTTAAATTCCCAATCGCCGTTGTTCAACCAATTAATGCCGTATTTTACCGCTGTGCTAAATGTTGGCACAAGCATTTGCGGCGTAAAATTCAACGTATCGAATACACGAGTAGCGTAAATGAACGATGTTTGCGAAAGATAAATAGGCATATATTCGTTCATGGGTGAATTGATATTGTTGCCCATGTTGGTTACGCGCACTTGTCGCGGATTTGCCTGTGCTTTAATAGACGAATCTATGGACGCAAGTTGGTTTTTCACCAATTTCAAATACACCGGAGAATCTTTAAATCCTGCATATTCTTTTTTGAAAATTTTGAATTGCGCTGCTGCGTCTTCATACTGCGAGGCGGTTTTGAGCATAGTGGCATAATAGTACAATGCTTTTGCATTTTTCTTCGGATTGGCTTTGTAGGCTTTATTGAACCAAAACTGCGCAAGCGGATAATTACGCGCGGTGCGATACGCATCGGCAAGAAGGAACATTACCGCAGGGTCTTCTTTTTTCTTCAAAAATGCTTCGTAATGACGAATTGCTCCAAATACATCGCCTTTGGCGTATAAGGTAGCCCCTGTTTTTTTCAATTTACCGGCACTTAACTTCGATAAATCGGCTTGTGCAAATGATGCAAAAGAGATTGTAAAAAGCAGCAAAAACAATGAAATCAAATATTTACGTGTCATCTATTTGTAATAATTAATAATGAGTACTCTATCTACCATAAAAAAACGCCTCAAATGTAGTATTATTTTTTGAACTGACACAATTTTTTTTTATTCTTCGTAGATAATTTTTTCGTAGTTATTAATTGTACCTATAATTTTGAACTCTGTTCGGCGGTTTTTTTGCCGTCCTTCGGGGTTATCGCTGCCGTCGGGATTTTGGTTCGATGCTATGGGGCGAGTTTCGCCGTAGCCGCGTGCCACAAGGCGTTGTTTATCTATTCCGTTTTTAATTAAGTAGTTCACCACGCTTTCGGCGCGGCGTTGCGAGAGTTTCATATTATAATCGTCTTCGCCTTTGCTATCGGTGTGGCTGCTGATTTCTACAATAATGGTAGGATTTTCGCGTAAAATAACCAGAAGTGTGGTATCGAGTACTGTTTCCGATTCTTTGCGAAGGTTCGATTTATCGAAATCGTAGTAAATATTTTTTATAATAAATGGTATGTTGGGAATATATTCTATCACCACGTCTGTTTGGGGCACATTCGCCGATTCTTTGGTATTTTTGGTATTAAATACGAGCGTAGGATTTGGTTTGCGCGGACCTTCCACTTCTATTTCATAGTTTTTATTCGCCTCTATATCAAAATGATAACTGCCATCGGTAGCGGTTTTTTGCTGAGCAACTACGGCTTTTTCTTTTGTTTTTTCGTCTATGGAATAGAGCGTTACGGGAATATTCGCAGCAGGCGTAGCGGGAGTTTCGGGTTGATTTTCAAGTAAATTTTTCACTTGTTCGTTCAATTTTTGTTTCACAAGTCCGCCGGTGGTAAGGTTTATTACATTATTAATGTGGAAAAAATAAATATCATCGCAGCAGTGTTCGTGCAGAGCAGTAACCGCGCCGGTGCGATTCGATGTAAACACCCCATCTTCGCGGTTCGGGTGGAGCACATAATATAGGTCATCGAAGGGAGAATTAACAGGGGCACCCACATTTTCCACCGAAATCCATTTCCCCAATTCGCCGGTTGCTTTAAAAATATCCAATTCGCCCAAACCGGGCAAGCCATTGGAACTGAAATACAGCACGCGCGTTTTGGCATCGAAAAACGGTGAAAGTTCATCTCCGGGAGTGTTTATGGCATTTCCTGCATTTTTTGCTTCTGTCCACTCACCTTTACTTTTTTGATATTCGCTGAACCAAATATCCATACCGCCTTTTCCGCCGGGGCGATTGCTCACAAAATAGAGCACTTCGTTGTTCGTTTTGGAATTAATGCCTATAGTGGGTTGCGTGTTTTGATAGCCCTTCATATTAATTTTTTCGGGTAACTTATCGGGTTTTCCCCACGTGCGCCCCATTTTTTCGCTCACATAGAGTGCGCACTCGGCATGAAACTGATTGTTGGTAACGCAGCGCGTAAAGTAAAATCGGCGTTTGTCGAGTGAAAATGTACCATTGCCCACTTGTTCATCCTCTTCGGTTAAATTCCGTGCATCTGCCCATTCGCCCACAAAACCCCATTCCTTCGCACCGAGCCGCGCAGTGTAAAATTTTCGCTGCGGAAATTTCCCTTTTTCTCTATCCACTACGGTGTAGAGTATGGTGTCGCTGCGAAGCGATGCAAAAAGCAACACACTATCGCTCAAATACTGCGGCGAAAATTCTATTGATGCTTTATTAATAGCATCGTCGGCATGAGTAATGTCGGTATTTTTCTGATTTTTAAGCAATTGCAATGCACTATCGCAGGACTGAATTTGCAAGGTTGTAAGTTTTTTATAATCAATGCCATTCACTTGTGCCGCACCCGATTTTTTGAATTGCTGAAAAAGCACTCGCGCTTCGTCGTAGCGTTTTTCGGTTTTCAAAAGCGTTGCTTTATAGTAGAGTGCCAGCGGATATGCGTTTGGTTTTTGGTCATATACTTCGGCATATAAATCGCGAGCGGCTTTGTAATTGCGGGCTGCGCGATAACTTTCGGCAAGGGAATATTGCACGTGCACATTTTGTTTTTTTGCCAAATATGCCTCAAAATATTCTATGGCAGAATACGTGTCGCCAAACTGCAAGGAATTATAACCCAAGCGTTTGAGTTTATGCGCCGGAAGATTCATATTTTGCGTAGGCGTTTTTTGCGCTACTACAATACTTACGCACACTATAAGGGAAAATACTATGGCACTAATTTTTTTCACGTTCTATCTGTTATCTTATCTAATGGTCTTGTGTCTGTTATCTTGTGTCTAAATCCTACAATCTATCGCAAGGAATTTTAATCATACTATTGCGTGCGCTGGGAGTAATATACACGAGTGAAAATTCCAAAGCACCTCTGCCGTGAGTGGCTACGTGGAGCGAAGAAATATTGAAATCGTAACTCACGCCAGCGCGCCACTGCCCATAGCGAGCACCAAGCACCCACGCCCACGCATCGAAATTGGTGTAACCACCGTAGCGCATGAAAGTTCCCACAAAAGGTTTCACTTTATCGAAATTGGTGTACACCACATTACTGCCGCACAAAAATTCTTTCGCCTGAGTTTCTACCATATATAGTATAGTAGGTTGTATAATAATGCTTGGCGACACCGTAAAATCGCCGCCAACAGAAAAACTTGTGCGCAGCGGCAAGCGATTTCCTTTGTTGTAAAACGAATCTTCGGGTGCATTCACATTGAAAAACGCCAATCCCACTTCGGGAGCAAATTTTCCGTTAAATGTTTTACTCCACAATATTCCCGCATGAAACACCGGATACAAAATAGGGTCGCGCGAAATTTCAGATATAGGAAATTCGGGATTGAATACAGAATTTCCACCCAAATCAAATTGTTCATCATAGGTATAACGACCAATGTTGGTATTTTTATACACCGCACCTCCCTGAATACCCAGCGAAATACTATGTCCATTGATATTGCGTGCGTAGGAACCCGAAAGCAAGGCTTTGTGAACCCGCAAACCCACGTAACCCGATTCATCGCTCAATAATTGCAAACCCACCGAATAAAAATTCAAGTACTGCGAAAATTGCTTTTCCACCCCAAGTGCACAGGTAGAAAATGGCTTAGAATCAATAGCCTTCCACTGCGTGCGATAATTTGCCGCTATACGAAAATCGCCATTGTACCAACCCGTATGCGCCGGATTGAGCGTGAGCGGCGAGGCATAAAATTGCGAAAAATGCAAATCCTGTGCAACTATTTGTCCATAAAAACAGACTATACTAATAATGAATACAATTTTTTTCAAGAATATGAGTTTTAATTTGCGTGTGATGTTGAACGAAATAAAAATCGCACAAAAATCAATATTTTATTTGTATAATACGTTACTTTTATTGAAAAATTTTACATTTGCGAAAATATAATTTTATGAAATACCACAAACTTCGTTTATTTTTAATATTTTTTCATTGTATGGCAACATCTCTTGTTGCCCAGCAATCTTTTGATTTCAGCCTTTCGACTAACAAAGGGTGCACTCCTTTGTTAGTAACATTTACCAATACCACCGACCCTACAATTATAGGCAATTATCGCTACGAATGGGTGGTGGAAGCGGGAAAATTTTCAACAGAAACCTATCAGGTGGAAAATTCTTATTTACAGCCCGGCATTTACACGGCACAAATGAAGGCATTTGACCCGGTAACAAATGTATTGGTAGGAAGTGTTTCTAAACAAATTCAAGCATTTCGCGACCCCGATGTGCAAATTACCGCCAGCAAAACCGAAGGTTGCGTATATAAACCGTTTCAATTTTCAATTACTTCAAAAACAAGCGATTCTCCCATAGTTTCATATATGTGGATTGTATCGGACGGCTCTACCTACCCTATGGAAACGCCGCCGGCTCATAGTTTTACCTATCCTGCTACGCACAATATATTTTGTGCCGTAACCGATGCCAACGGCTGTACCAATCGCGAGCGACACACCATACAGGTTACTACATACAACGATGCTCCAACCACGAGTTTTACCTCCGATAAAAACAGCGTATGCGACCCGTATTTACAAGTGCAGTTTACCAACACCAGCCCTGCCGACCCGAATTTAGACCACTTTGAATGGATTTTTGGCGATGGAAGTACGAATACTACCACAAAAAATCCTTCGCACACCTACAATGGCTACGGCACCTACTATGCGCAACTCAAAAACACATCTATTCACGAATGTGAGGCAACCGCTTCGCAAACAATTCGATTGATAGATTATCAACCCGATTTTACCATTGCCGATGAAATAAAACCAATAAGCGGCAATAAAGCCTGCCACGGCGAAATTACCTTTACCGACAATTCCCTGCCGGCAAATAGCACAATTTCCTATTCGTGGGATTATGGAGCCGATGGCAGTGTGGACGGCACAAAAAAAACATTCTCCAAATCGGAACTTTCGAGTGGACTGAAACAAGTAAAACTCACGGTCAATAACGGCGTATGTACCAAAAGTATCACAAAATCGTTTGAAGTGGAAGTTCCGCTGCAAATAGGCTACTCACCCAGCGATGAATTTTTCTGCGAACAAGCAATTGTTCCATATAATGCCAATAGCAACATTCCAAATTCATCGTTCATGTGGATTATCAATGGCGATACGCTGCACGGGCAAACCCCTTCATATTCCTTTGCTTCCGAAGGGCTGTATAGTGATGCGCTGTATGTAACTTCACCCAATAGTTGCCGCGATTCACTTTTAAAACCAAACAATATAGAATTGGTATTTCCCACCATAGAACTTTCACTTCTCACTAAAAATAGTGGTTGCGTACCACTTTCGGCAGCCTTTGGCGAAGTTAGCACCTACAACACCACGCGCGATGATATTGCAAAAATAGAATGGGATTTTAACTATGAGAACGACACCTTTACTACCGATGCCACCGGATTTGGCAGTGCAGGACACACCTACACCGAACGCGGCGTGTATCAAGCGGCAGTGAAAGCAACCACCACCAAAGGCTGTGTGATTTACGATTACGCCAAAGAAATACCCGGCGAAAAAGAATGGGTGAAAGCAGGAGAAAAACCACGTGCCGACCTTACTTTTCCCGACACAGTGATGTGTGCTTCCGATAAATTAAAATCATATTATGTAAATGGAAATCCCGATGCACCTATGAACTCCGGGTGGGATACACTGTTTTTAAGTTTTCCGCATTGGTATCCCAATAATTACCCTATGCCGAACAATACCGCCCAAGCACCGGGTGGTATGATACAAGGAGAATCTATGCTCCGCGATTCGGTGGGTGAACATAGCGTGTGGTTTACCCTTTCCGACCACGGTTGTAAAAGCAATCCACAGCAAGATTATGATTCTGTGAACAATAAATTTACCACCATTCATGTGCACGGACCTATTCTCGATATTCTTCCTTCACCCAAAGATTGTAACGATAATTATCACTACAACTTTTCATTCAGGCAAAAAATCAATGTGGATTATTCCTCGCCCAATCAAGGTTTGAATTGGTATTTGAAGAAAAAAGGAGTGAATGTGCCTCCCATGTTTTTAGGGCA
Organism: Bacteroidales bacterium; assembly: GCA_031286165.1. Lineage (GTDB taxonomy): Bacteria > Bacteroidota > Bacteroidia > Bacteroidales > UBA1715 > WQTX01. Next base: position 12,541 of record JAITUU010000024.1, on the reverse strand, counting down.
TAATCTCGATGAAGTAAAAATAAATTTTCAAGATACCATTCACCCGTATTTTTACGAAAACGATGGCAGAGGCGATTATGAAATAATTGCAAAAGCATGGAATGAAGACGAAATTTGCTATCCCGAAAATACACCGCCTACACTCTGTCATTGCACAGACGAAGTGAAAGTAGAAATAAAAGTAACCGATATTAAAGCCGATTTCAAAGTTCCCAATGCTACACCATGTTTGGGCGATTCGGCATTTGTGCAAATTGGAAATCTTGCGCAAGATGTGGAGTGGGGGAAAACCTATTGGTTGCGCAATGGCGAGCAATTTTACGCCGACACTATGCGATTTCATTTCGATGATAGAAGTATTCGCCGCATAGAAGTAATTACTGCCGATGTATTCAACTGCCCGGCTTCGGCAATTATTCCCATAAAAATATACCAACCCGAAGCAAATTTTCAAGCAACAATTACTTCGGATTGTTTGCCCTTTGCAACCGAATTTTCCGACCTCACTTCGTGGGATTCCGACACCACCATAACGCGCCGCTGGTGGGATTTTGGTAATGGCAAAACAAGTACCGACAGCACCGCAGTTACACAATACACCGAAGAAGGATTGGTATCGCCTTCGCTCAAAGTGCAGGATATTTTGGGTTGTGTGAGCACTATTACCAAGCAAAATTACATAAAACCTATTGTGCCAAATTCAAAATTCACCGTAGCCACACCGCAACTCTGCCTCAATCACGATGCTATTATCACGCGCGATTTTTCTAACCCGGCATACGACAACAATATTCACACCTTTACCTGGGATTTTGGCGATGGCAGCACTATTACCGGCAACCCTTCCAATCCCCAACCGGAATATATTTTATCCGACACAGTGCGGCATCGCTACACCCAAGAAAGTATTCCGGGAAAATTCACTATTTCGCTCACGGCGTATAGCGTTAGCCCTATTGACGCTACGCGCGAATGTACGGCAACCACCACTTCTGCCATTGAAGTAAAAGATGTGTCGGCACAAATTATGATTCGCGATATGGATAAATGCAAAGAACCAGGTCAAGTATTTATCACCTACATAGACAATGCTTGGTATTCAGGGAAATACAAATCTACCGAATGGTATAAAACAGACGATGGCGCGCGTACACTTGTATCGAACGCAAATATTCCGCGAGCAATTACTTTTTTAAATTACGGAACGCAAAATATAGAACTCATTACCCATAGTAATTACTATGGTTGCGAAATCGACACCGCACGGCAGCAAATTATAGTGCCGGGCTACGAAGTAGAATTTGAAGCCGATAAATATTTACTCTGCGTGAACGAAGATGTAACTTTTACCCGCACCCATGCCGTGAATGTAGATGCCTACACATCGTATTGGAGTTTTGGCGATGGTGTGATGAATTTTACCAATTTGGAACAAACTACCCACGCATATTCCACCCTGCCCGATACCGACAATGAGCGTTTTCGCGTGCAATATATAGTAGATGCACCCAACTGTAAACCTCGCGATATTTTCCAACTCATAGAACTGCATCCGGTGGAAGCAAACTTTTTGCGCGGCATCGGCGATTTGGATAGTATTGGTTGCGCACCGCGCACCGTGAATTTTATCAATACTTCGGTAGGTGCAAAAGCAAATTCCTACCGCTGGAATTTTGGCGATGGCACTACCTCAACCGACCAAAATCCTACACACACCTTTGCCGACAAAAAAACACCCTACGAAGTGAGCCTGAGCATAGATGGCGTGGTGTGTAACGATGAAACCTCGAAAAAACTCTACTTTTTTCCAAAACCCACCATGCAATTCGATTACGATAGCGTAATTTGCGTGGGAGAACATATTACTATCAACGCACAGGGCGATTTCAGCAGCATTTCGTGGACACCCAAGCAACATTTCAGCCACCCGAACGCACCCACTACACTGCACACACCACCTCATTCCGGCAAGGCTTACGCCGAAATAGTGTCGCAATACGGCTGTGTGGAACACGATAGTTTGTTTGTATTTGTGCAACAGCGTCCGCGCTATCAAGGTGCACCCGATTCGGCTCTGCTCTATTATCGCACACCGCATGAAATGATTTTGGCATCGCGACCCGATTCAAAATTAATTGCAGGGCAAATTTACAATGTGAACAATACGCCCATAGACGGCACGATATATGAATGGTCTCCGAGCGATTTTTTGAGTTGTACGAATTGTATCAGCCCCAATATTCACTTAGAATGTGGTTCTGCCGGTACGCCGAGTTGTTTGGATTTTCCGCTCGATGTGCAATACACCATTCGTATGTACGACACGCTGGGCTGCTTTGAAGAAAGTGAAAATATTAAATTCCTCATAGTAGTAGAAACAAAAGCCGCTCTACCACAAGCATTTACGCCCAATGGCGATGGCAACAACGATATAGCCTTTGTGCGCGGTTGGGGTATCAAAGAATTTTTGGAATTGCGCATTTACAACCGCTGGGGGCAATTAATTTTTGAAAGCAACGACCTCAATCACGGCTGGGACGGTCGCTACAACGGCAAAGACCAACCGATGGAAACTTACTCATACACCATTCGCTATATAGACAGCAAAAATGAAAACCAATTTGTAAAGGGGTATATTACATTGTTGCGGTAAAGACTATAAAAAAAGAGGCTGTTCAACAAGTGAACAGCCTCTTTTTCTAATTCCTAACTCCTTACGCCGGCACACAAAGCAACGGATTTTTCACCATGCTTGCTTTTTCTACGGCTTTTTCTATACTCATGCCTGTATAATCCTGCGCACTGAACCATGCACCACTCACGCCGTTTTCAAGTAAAGCAGGCAGCACTGCGCCCGGAATAGAACTTTCCACAGAATTGGGAGCCTGCGGTCCGCCAAGGTCGGTGCGAAGCCACCCCGGGTCGAGTAAATTCATGGTTACGCCGGTGCCTTCCAAGCGAGGAGCAATATCTTGCACATATTTGGTGAGTGCGGCTTTGCTGGCAGAATACGCCGCCAACTCAGGCTCCTGACGGATTCCGCTGGTAGTATTTACCAATCTTCCAAACCCGTTTGCCATCATTTTCGGAGCAAAATGTTGGCAAATATTCACTATCGCTATCACGTTGGTTTCAAAACTCAGGCGATAATCCTCTGCCGGCACAGTCCAAAATTCAGGATAATATTTAGTCATCACCGCCGCATTATTGAACACTATATCCACCTGCGGCACAAGACTGTCAATTTCTTTGAGCATAGCCTGCACCTGCTCTTGATTTGAAAGTTCGGCTTGCACGGCAAATACTTTCACACTTTTTTTCTCCAATTCCGCTTTCAATTCTGCGGTGTGCGCCAATTCACGACTATGTAAAATTACATGACAACCCAAATCTGCCATACACAGCGCAATTTGCTTACCTACTCCTCTGCTTGCTCCGGTTATCAAAGCATATTTTCCTTGAACGTTTACCATAATTCTTCGTATTTTTATGTTTTTTGAACTGCGAAATTACATTATTTACACGAAATGTACAAAGCACTCACAATAAAATATTTCTCACTCCACACAAAAATTCAAAAAAAATACCGAAATTTGGCACATAATTTTTCTCAAAAATCAAGTATTCAATTATTCAAGTACTCAAAATTGCAATCATGAAAGCATTAACTACAACCAATTTCAAATTTGAAGGACAAACAAAAGTATATAACGGCAAAGTACGCGATGTATATACCGTAAAAAACAATTTACTCGTTATGGTGGCAACCGATAGAATTTCGGCATTCGATGTGGTGCTACCCAAAGGAATACCCTATAAAGGGCAAATGCTCAATCAAATAGCGGCAAAATTCCTCGATGCCACTGCCGATATTGTACCGAATTGGAAACTTGCATCGCCCGACCCTATGGTAACGGTGGGTTTGCGCTGCGAAGGCTTTCCGGTGGAAATGATTGTGCGTGCTTACTTGTGCGGAAGCGCATGGCGCACCTATCAAAAAGGCATACGCGAAATTTGCGGTGTGAAAATTCCCGATGGCATGAAAGAAAATCAAGCCTTCCCAACGCCTATAATTACCCCTACCACCAAAGCCGAACTTGGGTTGCACGATGAAGATATTTCAAAAGAAGAAATTCTTTCACAAGGACTTGTATCGCCCGAAGATTACGCCCTGCTCGAAAAATATACGCTGGAACTTTTCAAACGCGGCACCGAAATTGCCGCCAAACGCGGACTAATTTTGGTGGATACCAAATACGAATTTGGCAAACGCGCCGGCAAAATTTATTTGATAGACGAAATTCACACACCCGATAGTTCCCGCTATTTTTACGCCGAAGGCTACGCCGAACGCCTTGCCAAAAACGAAGGTCAAAAACAACTTTCCAAAGAATTTGTGCGCGAATGGTTGATGAGCAATGGGTTTCAAGGCAAAGCCGGACAGCAGGTGCCCGAAATGACCGATGAAATAGTGAACAGCATTAGCGAACGCTACATAGAATTGTACGAAAACATTACCGGCGAAATATTTGTAAAAGAAGATGTGAGTAATATTCCCACACGTATAGAAAAAAATGTATCGGCATACTTGGCTTCGCTCAAATAACCAATACCCCTATGACTATTTTAAGCGTAAATATCAATAAAATTGCTCTTATACGCAATTCGCGCGGAGCAAATAATCCCAACGTAGTACAAGTGGCTTTGGATTGCGAACGGTTTGGCGCACAGGGAATTACCCTACACCCTCGCCCCGACGAACGCCATGCAAAATACAGCGATGTACAAGAATTGAAGCAAACAATTCACACTGAACTCAATGTAGAAGGTTATCCTACCGAAAAATTTATGCAGGTAGTGTGTGCCGCGCAGCCGGCGCAAGTAACCCTTGTGCCCGACCCTCCGCAGGCAATTACCTCAAATTCAGGCTGGGACACCAAAACGAATTTCGCATTGTTGCAAGAAATTATACAAGAATTGCACGCGCACAACATTCGCAGTTCTATTTTTGTAAATCCTGAACAAGAAATGATAGAATACGCAGCAAAAATCGGCTGCAAGCGCATAGAACTCTACACCGAACCCTACGCTGCAAATTATTCGTTCAATAAAGAACAAGCCATTGCGCCCTATATTGCCTGCGCACAGTTTGCCGCCGATTGCGGTTTACAAGTAAATGCCGGGCACGATTTGAGTTTAGAAAATCTCGCGTATTTTAAGCAACAATTACCCGTATTGCACGAAGTTTCCATAGGGCACGCGCTCGTGTGCGATGCACTATATTTGGGTTTAGAAAAAACCATACAACTCTACCGAGAGCAACTCAAATAAATTCTTGGCACGCTATTTGTATCGTTATGAGAAAAACTATACTAAATCTCATAAAAATACAGAATATGAAACATCTTTTATTCATAGCAATGGCGGTAATAGGATTACAATCATGCGTAGCATATTACGAAGAACCCTGCGCCAACGATGGTCGCGATGGTCGCGCGTATTTCAAACTTAATTGGGAAGAACAAGCCCCACTCTATGTAGATGCAGGCAATGTGGTGCCGCAAAATTTTCGTTACGATACCTATTATCGCACAAATGCAGGCACGTACACAGTGTATTATGAATACGAATACTTGCGTTTTGGTCGCTGGTACATTCGTGCGTTTGAAGTCGATGTAAATGTATTCCAATACGCCGGTGAACGAGGCGGATTTTGGTATGTTGGTGCCGATGGTGCCGATGTGTATTTTGAATTGGTGCTTTTCCCCGATGGTTATATAGATTACACGCACTCAACGCTCCGTTCCGCCGAAGCACAAACTCCCGATGCAAAAGGAAGAACCCTTATAGGCATGAAAGAAGAAATTAAAAACGGCATGAAGGTGGAATTGAATTACTATGCCTACCCCGAACGAGAAAAATAAGTTGAGCATTGAAAGTTAAAAATTAGCACCTAATTCCTGTACCAACAACTGCTCTATTTGCTGCACCAGCACGGGGCGTGCGCCGGTAAAATTATTTACCAGTATGCAAAACGCATATTCTTTTCCGCCCTGTGAAATATACCCTGCGTAGCACTGCACAGCGCGGAAACTCCCACTTTTTGCTCGCACTTTTCCTTTGAGCGGCGTAGTTGCAAGAAATTTTGCAACCGTACCACTCTCTCCTGCTACGGGGAGTGAATTACGAAAACTTGTATTGTTTTTCATTTTCACAAGAATATCGCACACAAAAGCCGCAGGCATGGCATTTTTGGGCGAAAGCCCCGAACCATCATAGAGCGAAACACCCGACATATCTACTCCGCGTTTTGTCCACAATGTGCGCTGCACATGTAGAGCGGCGTTGAGTGTAGCAATACTGTCGGTTTGCAGCGCGAGATGTTTGAGCAAATGTTCGGCAAAATTATTATTACTCACAAAATTCGTTTGCTTGACAATTTCTTTGAGCGGTGGTGAAAGAGTTGTATAAATCACTCTTTTTGAAGATTTTGCAATTTGATTTCCAACAACAGAAATGCCGTTTGCTTGTAATTGTGCAGTAAAGTACTGCCGCAAAAATTCCGGCGGATTTCCCATATCCATTTTTTCGGTGCGCGTAGTGCCGGGTCGAAAGGTTCCATACATGCTTCGTTCGGCGGAAAACGGCTCGCCGTAGAAGTAAATGCTATCTTTTGTACCAGATTGCAGTTCATTGCGCACTGTGCCAAAATTCGGCGATTGCGCAGTAATTTTTCCATTTTCTATGGTTACGCCAATGGTGTTATCTGCCCACGAGAGGGCAAAAACTCCAGCACCGTAGTAATTTCCGGCATCTTCGCGCAGCCACATCAAAGGAAGAGGATTAGTATCGTAAAGCGAAGTTTCGGCAATCACGCTTCCTTCTATGCCCACAATTCCCGCACTGCGAATAGCCGCAATCCATGCTGGCAGAACATTGTTGTGCGGAAAATAACGCGAATCAAGCGTGGGGTCGCCGCCACCTATAATGTACACATTCCCATGTAAAATACCCACACTATCTATATTCCCCGAAATTGCGAGTTTGGTTTTGAATGTATATTCACTTCCCAAAATTTCCATGGCGGTGGCGGTGGTAATAAGTTTTGTAACCGAAGCAGGCGTGCAGGCGGTTTGTGCATTGTGCGCTGCAATCGTTTTTCCGGTGGTGAGTTCGCGCAGTTCAAAACCCACAGTGGCGTGTTTCAAGGCAGGGTGTGCAAGGAAGGTTTGCACGGCAGTTTGCGCACCAAGCGTGGTACTGCAAAAAATTACGAGAATGGAAATAATATATCGCATAATGGTATAAATAGATTTTGCAAATTACGAGAAAATAATGTATTGTTGTGCAGTACATTTTACAATTAATTCGTACTTTTGCAGGAAACTGAAAGAAATGGCTGATAGTCGTATGTCTATTAGTCTAAAAAAACGAACTCAATGAAATATACAACAGCACAATTAGCCGAATTACTCAATGGAACCGTAGAAGGCGATGCAACTTTGATTATAACCAAACCCTCGAAAATAGAAGAAGGTGAGGAAGGAAGCGTATCGTTTTTGGCAAATCCGAAATACACTTCGTATATATACGACACAAAGGCTACGGCGGTAATTTGCAATAAATCCTTTGAATTGGAACACGATGTGAAAGTTACCCTTATTCGCGTGGACGATGCATATTCTGCATTTGCAACCTTGCTCAATATTTACGTAAAAAGCACCAAAGAATTGAAGGGAAAATCGTGCAGAGCACGAGTGCACAAAAAATGCAAAATCGGCAAAAATGTGTATCTTGGTGATTTTGTGAGTATTGCCGATAATTGCACCATAGGGAATAACACAAAAATTTACCCCAACGTAACGATTTATGAAAATGTAACTATCGGCGAAAATTGCTTAATTCACGCCGGTGCTATTGTACTGAACGACTGTGTGATAGGCAATAATTGCATAGTACTTCCCGGAGCCGTAATTGGTGGCGATGGATTTGGATTTGCCCCCATTACCGATGGAAAATACATGAAAATTCCACAAACGGGTAATGTAATTTTGGAAGATAACGTAGAAATTGGCACCAATTCTACTATTGACCGCGCCACTATGGGTTCTACCATTATTCACAAAGGCACCAAAGTAGATAATTTGATACAAATAGGGCATAATTGCGAAATTGGCAGCGATACGGTAATTGCGGGGCAAACCGGCATTTCGGGTTCTACCAAAGTAGGCAATAATTGCATGATAGGCGGTCAAGTAGGTGTGGCGGGACATTTGAAAATTGGAAACAATGTGCAAATAGCCGCAAAATCGGGAGTAATGGCAAATATTGAAGACAATCAAGTGCAAATGGGCGCACCGAGTATAGAGGCACGTCAGTACAAAAAATCCTACATAGGATTTATGCAGTTAGATAAAATTATGCGCCGCGTGTCGGCTCTCGAAAAAGAATTGGAAGCATTGAAAAATCAATAATGTGCACATTTTTTCCGAAATATCACTCTGGTTTATTCCGCTCTGCATAATAGTAGGCGTGGGTTTGGCGTGGGTGCTCTATCGTAAAAAATTCCGCGACAGCGACACACCACGAAAAACAATTATCACACTGTTTTGCTTGCGGGCATTTTCCATGAGCCTTGTGTGTGCGCTATTGCTCCATATTTTTGTGGATTTGCGCACGCAAACGGTGGAAAAACCTACCATTATTTTTGCACACGACAATTCTTCGTCTATTGCCATGCTGCCCGATAGCACATTTTTCAAAACGCAGTATCCGAACGAAATACGCGCCCTATGCGAAGAATTGGAACAATCCTACAACGTAGCGTTTTACCGCTTCGGCGAAGCCTTTTCAGCCGACACCGCACTTAGTTTTACCGAGCGACAAACCAATATTTCGCAGGTATTTCACGAAATTCAGCAGCGATATGCAGGCAAAAATATTGGCGCAATTATTCTCGCCAGCGATGGAATTTACAATAGCGGCGAAAATCCGCTCTACTCGCTTGAAAATAGCGGTATTACCGAGCCGGTGTACGGCATTGCGCTTGGCGATAGCACTCAGCAGCGCGACAACGTTATTCAATCGGTTGCTGCCAATGCCATTGCGTTTAAAGACGTGCCGTTTCGCGTGCTCATTCGCACCCAATCCTTCAATTTACAAGGGAAACAGTCGAAAGTACAAGTGTTTGGCGAAGGCAAAAAACTCTTTGAAACCACTATTTCCGCCCGCACTGCCGAAGATTTCCACGAAATTCCCTGCACTCTTACCGCGCACTCAGCCGGGCAAAAAATTTACAACGTGGTGATAGAACAGCACGAAGGCGAAATTAATCGCATCAACAACGAATACACGTTTTCGGTGGAAGTGCTCGACAGCCGCCGCAAAATTGCTCTACTTTTTGAAGCCCCCCACCCCGATGTTGCTGCCATTCGCCGCGCGGTGGAAACGAACGAAAATTTTGAAATCAGTGTTTCGAGCATAGACACATGGAAGGGAAATGTGCAGGATTATAATTGTGTAATTTTACACGGCGCACCTTCTACGAACGCTCGCAGTGGCGAAATTTTTTCGCAAATTACAAAAAATACCATTCCGCTGTGGGTGCTGTATAATTCCACAACGGCACTGCCGCAACTTTCGCATATAGGAATATTTGTGCAACAACAACAGGCGCAAACTGACGAAGCGCAGGCGCGATTCAATGCCAATTTCGACCTCTTTTCCACAAATGAAGAACATCAAAAGGTGATAGAATCAGCACCGCCCCTCATTGTGCCCTACACCGTTATTTCAGCACAAAATCCAATAAAAACACTCTTGTTTCAAACCATTTCGGGAATTGAAACATCGAAAGAATTACTATTTTTTTGGGAGAATGAACAACAAAAATGCGCCATGCTCGCCGGTGAAGGGCTGTGGCGATGGCGCATACATTCGTTTCGTCAAAGTGGCTCGTTTGAGGCGTTCGACGTGTTAGTCAATAAAATAGTAAGTTATCTTTCACTCACGCAACAGCGCGATGTATTTTCGGTGCAAAACAAACAGTTGTTCTATGAAAATCAACCGATTACGATGCAAATACAGGTGTTCAATAAAAGTTTTGAACCGGTGAGTGGCAAGCATATTTCGGTGGTAATTCGCAATAGCGAAGGAGGAGAATTTCCGTTTACAGCAATAGAAAATAATGCGCTCTATGAACTCAATGCAGGGAATTTTGCCCCCGGCAGTTACACATTTAGCGCATCAACCACCATTGACGGAACAAAATTGACACGAAACGGAAGTTTTACCGTATTGCCACTGCACATAGAATTTCGACAAACTCGCGCCAACCACGCACTATTGCGGCAAATGGCGCAAAAAACCGGTGGTGCAGTATTTTTCCCGAACACCATGCAGGAACTTCCGCAGACTTTAAAAGAAAATAAATCGGTGGTTTCCGTACTTCACAGCAGCACCAAACGCCGCTCTTTGCTTGATATTCTACCGCTGCTCATAGCACTTCTCGTTAGTTTTTCAGTAGAATGGATAGTACGAAAATATGAGGGAGTGGAGTGATGTTACACATAACACTCCAATAATTTCACGTCTGCGCCTGCGTTCGGGCGAATTTCAAAAGCACCCATGACGGCAGGAATAAGCACGCTTTCGCCTTGTCGCAGAAAAACTGCCTCCCCTTTGAAATCTTCCCCTTTGGGGAGATTTAGAGGGGCTATTTCGCACGCGCCCTGCACACACATATACACCACAAACGAATCCAACGAACGATAATCTTTCTGTGTGTTTTCGGATATATTCAGCAAATTCACATTGAAAAATTCGCAATCTATCAATTCTGTATGTTCGGCGTGAATGTGCGCCGTTTCTTGTTTCAAATCATCTTCGGAGAGTACCGAAAAATCGAGTGCCGCCACCGCTTCTTCGGTGTGCAGCGTGCGCGAACAGCCCTGCGCATCTTTGCGTCCGTAGTCGTACACGCGGTAGGTAATGTCGGTATTTTGCTGAATTTCGGCAACCAAAAGTCCCCGCCCAATGGCGTGAATGCGCCCGGCAGGAATAAAAAACACATCGCCGGATTTCACTGCGTGATGCACCAGCACCTCTTCCAACGTATTTTCCTGCACCCGCCGGCGATACTCTTCCTCCGAAATTTCTTTTGAAAAACCGGAAATCAGCATAGCATCGGGCGCAGCATCTATCACATACCAAATCTCCGTTTTGCCGGGCGAAGCGTGCCGCGCCTGCGCCAAATCATCGTTTGGGTGCACTTGCACGCTGCAATGGTCTTTGGTGTCAATAAATTTGAACAAGAGCGGCAGATTATTGCCATATTTTTGGTAATTTTTCTCGCCCAAAATTGCTCCTTTCTCGCGGGCGATGAGTTCGGTAAGAGCAGTTCCTTTCCACGCGCCATTTTCCACTACCGACACAAACGCCGGCACGGTAGAAACCTCCCAACTTTCGCCAACACAACGTCCGTCAGCAGGCAAACCTTTGAGAGAGAAAATCCTTTCGCCGCCCCAAAGCACTTCTTTCAGTATGGGTTTGAATTTTAGTGGGTACATTGTTTGATGTTCTTTTTTTTGTTAAAAGTCATTACGATTTCTACATTTCATTCAAAGAGAGTTCTTTATACGAAACTCGATAATCTTGACACTCGCCTGTGTGTTGCAAAAAGTACGCAGATTTTGTTTTTAATTCATTGGCATTTATACGCGCAGAGTTACGCTTTATTTCTACAAATTCTATTGTTTTTTCTAATTCATTTATCGCAATCAAATCTATTTCGTTTCCTCCTTTCCTATCCCAAAAACGACCTAAATTTGTATATTGTCCACTTTCTCTATATTTTGCATGAAAATACCGTTCGAGCATTAATCCTGAAAATATATCATAATCCCTTCTTATGATATTCTCCAACATTTTGTAACTTCCGGACTCGATAAAATTCTGATATTTGTGAATAAATCGAAACCAAAAGGTTATAAAATTATCTTCAATGGCATAACGAACCTGCTTAGAAGACGGTTTTGCAAAGATTGGTCTTTGCTGCCGAATCACAGAAAAATCGTTTTCCAATCGTGCTAAATATCCACCAATTTCAATTTTTCCCAAATAACTTTCAATATCGCCTCTTGTAGTTAAACCGCGAGCAATACATTCCAATATGGAAAAATAGATAGTGTAATCTTTTCCACATTCCTCAATAAGCAAATTTTTACCTTCATTCAAAAACGGTGAGTTTTCTTCGCTTATCAATCGTATCATTTTGTCGCGAGTAAAAGCCTTGTACTTTACAAACAACTCGACATACCAAGCCACTCCTCCGGTAAAGGTGTAAAGTGCCAATAAATCTTCGTTGCTGTAAGAGAGATGGTAATCCGAAAGGATTTCGCGCAAAACGGACACGTCAAACGCTTTTAACCTGAGTTCGATTAATAAAACAATGCTAATTGAGTAGATTTTTGATTGGTTTGATATGTAATAGCCGGTTTTTTGGGCAAAAAACAATATGCAATCAATCCTGCAATAAGATTTG